>NZ_JAZHPG010000024.1:0-201946 GCF_036418315.1 Salarchaeum sp. III
GGTCTGACTCGACTTCTGGCCGAGCGCCTCGCCCGTGACGACGCCGACCGCGCCCGCCTCCTGGGCGACGGCTTCCGCGATGCGGTACATCAGGCGGCGGTAGACGAGCATCCGCTCCGCGCCCGTCTCCTCGACGACGCGCTCGACCGCGGGGCCGGCGGGAACCTTGTGGACGGTGAGGTCGCGGCCGGACGCATAGGGGGAGAGCCGGCGCACCGTCTCGATGGCGCGCGCCTCGTGGTCGGGGCCGCCGTACGGCCCGAGGTCGAGGTAGACCGGAATCACGGGCGCGCCGCGTTTCATCGCCTCGTACGCCGCGACCGGCGAGTCGATACCGCCGGAAACGAGCGCGACGAGCGGGCGCTGGGTTCCCAGCGGCAGGCCGCCGGGGCCGTCGCGCTTTTCGAGGAAGACGTACGCGGCGTCGTCCCGGCACTCCACGAAGAAGGTGATGTCGGGGTCGTCCAGGTCGACTTCGGGCTGGAACTCGTCCGCGACGGCCTCCCAGACGGCTTCGCCGCCGTCCCGGCCGATGTCCTGGCTCGTGAAGTCGTGGCTGCCCGCGCGCCGTGCCTCGACGGCGAACGCGCCGCCGTCGTAGTGTTCGCGGGCGGTGTTCGCGAGCGCGCGCCGGATGCCGCGCATCGTCGGGTCGACCACGAGACACGGGCTGGCGGAGACGACGCCGAAGGCGTCCGTCGCGGCGTCCGCTATCGCGTCCACGTCGTCGCCTCTCGCGAAAATCCGCGCCCACCGCACGTCCACGGACGCCTCGATGTCCCGCGATTCGAGCGTGCGTTTGAGGTTCTCCCGGAGTACGCGCTCCATGTCGGACTGCACCTTCGCGGACTTCGAACCGACGTCCCCGTGCCGCACGAGCACGGTGTCCGCACCGGGAGGAATCATACCACGCTCTAGCGAGGGAGACGCCTTACGGCCTTCGAAAAATCGAGAGGGGCTTACTGGAATGCGTGCCCGGTCTCGAACGCCTCCTGTTCGGGACTCTCCGCCGTCTCGAAGCGCTGTTCGATCTCCTCGTACTGCTCGCGGACCTCCTCGTCCACGCTCGCGCCGACCTCGTCGAGCGCGGCGTCGAAGTGGTCCATCGTGACGCGGACGTTCCCGACGCTCTCCGCGGCCTCCTCGGGGCCGACGGAGTTGACGAACTCGCGGGTGGCGTTCATCGTCGCCTCCCGAACGAGCGCCTCGAGGTCAGCGCCGACGAATCCGTCCGTGCGCGACGCGACCTCGTCGAGGTCCACGTCGTCCGCGATGGGCTTGTTCCGGGTGTGCACGGAGAGGATGGCGCGCCGCGCGTCCTCGTCCGGCACCGGAACGTGCACGTGGCGGTCCAGTCGACCCGGCCGCAGGAGCGCGGAGTCGATGAGGTCGGGGCGGTTCGTCGTCGCGACCACGACCACGTCCTCCAAGTCCTCGATGCCGTCCAGTTCGGTGAGGAGCTGGCTGACGACGCGCTCGCCGACGCCCGAATCGCTCATGTTCCCGCCGCGCTGGCCCGCGATGGAGTCGATTTCGTCGAAGAACACCACCGTCGGCGCGTTCGACCGGGCTTTCTCGAACACCTCACGGACACCCTTCTCGGACTCCCCGACGTACTTGTTGAGTAGCTCGGGGCCCTTCACGGAGATGAAGTTCGAGTTCGCCTCGTTCGCGACGGCCTTCGCGAGCAGGGTCTTCCCCGTGCCTGGCGGGCCGTAGAGTAGGACGCCCTTCGCGGATTCGAGGTCCATCGACTCGAACACTTCGGGGTAGTCGAGCGGCCACTGGATGGTCTCGCGCAGGCGCTCTTTCGTGTCTTCGAGGCCGCCGACGCTCTCCCACGTGACATCGGGGACTTCGACGAACACCTCGCGGAGCGCGGACGGCTCGATGCCCTTCAGCGCGTCCTTCATGTCGCCCTCCGTGACCTGGATGGATTCGAGGAGTTCCGCGTCTATCTCCTCCGATTCGAGGTCTATCTGCGGGCGCACCCGGCGGAGCGCGTTCATCGCGGACTCCTTCGCCAGGGATTCGATGTCGGCGCCGACGAATCCGTGCGTGTTCTCCGCGTACTCGTCGATGTCGATACCGTCGGCGAGCGGCATTCCGCGCGTGTGCACCTGGAGGATTTCCTTGCGGCCGTCCTTGTCCGGGACGCCGATTTCGATTTCGCGGTCGAACCGGCCGCCGCGGCGGAGCGCGGGGTCGATGGCGTCCACGCGGTTCGTGGCGGCGATAACCGTCACGTCCCCGCGCTCTTCGAGGCCGTCCATCAGGCTGAGGAGCTGCGCGACGACGCGGCGTTCCACGTCCCCGCTCGTCTCACCGCGCTTCGGCGCGATGCTGTCGATCTCGTCGATGAAGATGATGGCGGGCGTGTTCTCCTCCGC
Source organism: Salarchaeum sp. III (assembly GCF_036418315.1). Classification (NCBI taxonomy): domain Archaea; kingdom Methanobacteriati; phylum Methanobacteriota; class Halobacteria; order Halobacteriales; family Halobacteriaceae; genus Salarchaeum; species Salarchaeum sp. III. The sequence goes on from NZ_JAZHPG010000024.1 coordinate 2,391, forward strand.
CTCGTCGAACACTTCTCGCAGTTTCTCCTCGGACTCCCCGTAGTACTTCGACATGATTTCGGGGCCCGAGATGGTCTCGAAGTGCGCGTCGATTTCGTTCGCGACGGCCTTCGCGATGAGCGTCTTCCCGGTGCCGGGCGGGCCGTGCAGGAGCACGCCCTTCGGCGGTTCGATGCCGAGTTGCTGGAAGAGCTCGGGGTGACGCATCGGGAGTTCGATCATCTCCCGGACCTGTTCGAGTTCGTCGTCCAGGCCACCGATGTCCTCGTACGCGACGTTCGGCGTTGCGTCGCCGCTCTCGCCGCCGCCCGTCTGAATCTCTTCTGCGGGCCGCTCGGAGAGCTGAATCTCGCTCGAGTCCGTGACGACGACCGTGCCGTCCGGCTCCGTGTCCGCGATTTTCACGGGAATCTGCTGGCCGCTCGACGACCCGAGGCCGCCGAACCCGAAGCTGATGTGGACGGTCTGCCCGGCGGTGACGGGGCGGCCGCTCAGGCGGTCGCGCACCATCGGGGAGATGTCGCCGCGCACGCGCAGGTTCTGCGGGAGCGCGACCGTGATGGCGCCGGCGGGCTTGATGTCCGCCTTCTCCACCTCGACCTTGTCGTCGATACCCACGTCGGCCTCCTGGCGGAGGCGGCCGTCGATGCGGGCGACGCCCTGACCGTCGTCCTCGGGGTAGCCGGGCCAGACGCGCGCGACGGCGCGACCCGAGTCCTTCCCGCTGATGACGATGTAGTCGCCGTTCTCGAGGCCGAGTTCCTGCATCGATTGGCGGTCGATGGCGGCCAGTCCACGGCCGGCGTCCTTCTGTTTCAGCGGTTTGACCGTGAGTTTCATCGTTCCACCTCGATGGTGACGACGCCGTTCGTAATAGTTGCTTTCGCCACGTCGCCGGTGGGGATGTCGAACTCGCGCTGCCGGCTCTCGCCGGTTTCGTCGACGAGGATGGCCGTGTCGTCGACGATATCCACGGAGACGTCGTCGGCGCTCGTACCGAGGTCGGCGGCGACGACGGTCCGGTCGTCGTAGTCGTACTGACGGACCATCTCGCCGTGCTCGCTGACGGAGGTTCGTTCCTTCATGCTAACTCATAGTTAGTCCGCTAAGTATTTAAAGATTCCTTCAGCGTGGGTGGTACGGGTGGCGTCTTTCGACTAACGGTAGAATTGCGGTTCACACTTATCGTGGGGCGACTGCGTACTTCGACGTACACGCGCATCGACCTAAACACCGTTGGCACCAGCACGTACCGCGGACACACGAACGGAACAACCGAACCGCGCGAAAACTCAGTACGCGGACCGGTCACGTCCGTAGTCCCACCGAGCGCACTCGCCCGAGAAATTTATCGAGACAGTGTCGAAAAACAAACTTCCTGTCGGCGCATCTTCGATGCGCCGTTCACCGGTCGCCTCCGGCGACCGGCTTTTTCCCTCCAGGTTTTTACTGGAGGGGTCGCGGAGCGACCCCTCACAGTAAAAAGGTGGGTTAGTAGAGTTCGTCGAGGTCTTCTGCGGTGTGGCTGTGTTCGCTCGCGGGGAAGTCGCCGTTCTCGACGTCCTGCTTGTACTCGGTGATGGCGGACTCCATGTCCTCCTTGAGGGTTCCGTACTGCTTGGCGAAGGGCGGGCTCCAGTCGGTCATGCCGAGCACGTCGGTGACGACGAGCACTTGGCCGTCGGTGTCGGGGCCGGCACCGATGCCGATGGTGGGGATGTCGATGGCGTCGGTGATTTGGGCGGCGACGTTCGCGGGGACGTGTTCGAGGACGAGGCTGAACGCGCCCGCCTCGGCGTGGGCTTCGGCGAGACGGAGGATTTCGCTCGCGGTGTCCTCGGTGGTTCCCTGACGAGTGTAGCCGCCGAGCTGGTTGACGTGCTGGGGGGTGAGACCGAGGTGGGCCATCACGGGGATGCCGAGCGAGGTGAGGGTGTCGGTCAGCTCGACGGTGTGGTCGCCGCACTCTAGTTTCACGGCCTGCGCGCCCGCGTCCTTGAGGAGGCGGCCCGCGTTCTCGACGCTCTCGGACTCGCTCGCGCCGAAGCTGAGGAAGGGCATGTCTGCGACGACGAGCGTCTCGTCCGTCGCGCGCGCGACCGCACCCGTTCGGCTCGCCACGTCGTCCATCGTCACGGGAATTGTCGACTCGTAGCCCATCACGGCGTTCCCCATGCTGTCCCCGACGAGCACGATGTCGATACCAGCGGCCTCGACGGCGGCCGCGGTGGGCGCGTCGTACGCCGTGAGCATGGTTATCGGCTCGTCGCCCGCCTTCCGACGGATGTCCTGAACGGTCGGCATACGTCGAGATGCGCGAGGAACCCGGTAAGCGTTTCCGAACCGGAAGAGCGGGGTTTATGCGGACACACTCCCAGTAGTCTGGTGTGCCAGAGCGCGTCGAGACGTACGAGGCGGAGGGCGTGGACTACGCGTGGGTGATGCAGACGACGTTCGTCCTCACCATCGTCGTCGGCGCGCCCGTCGTCGCGCTGCTCTCCGTGTTCACCGACCTCAGAACGTGGGCGGCGATGGCGATGTTCGCCATCCGCGTCGGCGCTGTCGTCTGGATTCTCACCGCCGTCCCCGTCTTCCTCTACGCGCGAAAGCGCGCGCGTCAGCCGTCGACGTAACGGAAGTCCGTGCCTGCGCGGTTCGCAGTTTTCTCGTCGCGTTCGGCGTCGCCGACGAACACCGCGCGCTCCGGGGGTACGTCGAGCGCGCGCACCGCCGCCCGCAACGGCTCCGGATGCGGTTTCCGCTCCGCGACCGAGTCCCGACCGACAACCGCCTCGACACAGTCGAGCAGGTCGTGGCGTTCGAGGGCGACCCGGCAGGCGGCCTCGCAGTTCAGCGAACACACCGCCACCGGAGCGTCGCTCGCCGCGAGTTCGTCCGCCAACGGCAGCCGCGTCGCGGCTGCCGCGCCCTCCCGCTCGTATTCGCTGATGATTCGCTCGGCCTCGTCGCCGACGCCCGCGGATTCGGCGGCGTCGAGCAACCCCCACGTCGCGTACTCGGCGGCGTTCACGCCCTCGGCGTCGAGGAGGGCGCGGAGGTCGGCGGTCACCGCTCGCCAGTCCACGGGGAGAGTGACGAGCGTCCCATCTAGGTCGTAGACGACGCCGTCCATTAGTCGAGGAGCCCCCGGGCGATGACCTCCTTCTGAATCTCGGAGGTGCCCTCGTAGATGGTCGTAATCTTCGCGTCCCGGTAGTATCGCTCCACGTCGAAATCCGTCGTGTAACCGTAGCCGCCGTGAATCTGGACGGCCTCGTTCGTGATGTCGACGGCGGCCTCGCTCGCGTGATACTTCGCCATCGCCGCCGCCTCCTGGTAGTTTTCGCCGCGGTCGGCCGTCGCGGCCGCGTCCCGGCAGAGCAGTCGCGACGCCTGAAGTTCGGTCCGCATCTCCGCCACCTTCTCCCGGATACTCCCGAACTGCCCGATTGGCTGGTCGAACTGCTCGCGGTCCTGCGCGTACGCGACCGCGTCGTCGAGCGCGGCCTGCGCGAGTCCGACCGCCTGCGACGCGATGCCGACGCGGCCGCCGGTGAGGATGTGGAGCGCCGCCGACAACCCCTCGCCCTCCGGCGTCAAACGGTACTCCGCGGGGATGCGGGCGTCGTCGAACGTCAGCGTCGTCGTGTCGCTCGCGCGCAGACCGAGTTTCTCCTCGCGCGGGCCGACCGAGAGCCCGTCGGTGTCCTTCGGCACGACGAACTGCGTGATGCTCCCCGGGTCGTCACGGTCCGTTTTCGCGAAGAGGATGACGACGCCCGAGCGCTCGCCGTTCGTTATCCACTGCTTCGTCCCGTTGATGACGTACTCGTCGCCCTCGCGGCGCGCCTCCGTCTCCATCCCCGCCGGGTTCGACCCCGCTTGCGGTTCGGAGAGCGCGAACGCCCCCACCGGGCGCCCGTCCGCCATCGCCGGCAGCCAGCGCTCCTTCTGGGCGTCGTTCCCGAACTCCGCCAGACAGGACGTGGCGAGACAGTGCACGGAGAGCGCCGTCGCCACCGACAGCATCCCGTACGCGAGCTCCTCGTTCACCACGCTGTACGTGAGTTTCTCCACGTCCAGCCCGCCGTACGCCTCGGGCACCGTCATCGCCGTCAAATCGAGGTCGCCGAGCGTGTCCCACACGGCCTCCGGGAACGTCTCCGTTCGGTCCGCCTCGGCCGCCACGGGCGCGAGTTCCTCCACCGCGACCTCGTGTGCGACCTCCCGAATCGCCTCCTGCTCCGCAGAGAGCTCCATACGCAATACTCGCCGGAAGAGGAGAAAAAACGCCGGGTTCCACAGCGGTCGCTCCCCGTCGATCTATCCACCGCACCGCCGCGAGAACTACTCTTGCGTCACGCTCACACCGAGTCGGTCCTCCAATTTCGCGATAAGCGACCCGCCCACGCCCGCGCGGTTCGCCCGCCCCTGCTCGACCGCCAGCAGGTCGTTCTCACTAACCTCCAGTTCGTCCGCCAGCTCCGCCAACTGCAGTCCCTCGGCCTGCCGAGCCTTCTGAATCGTCCGCCCGTAATCGGAGGAGAGATACGGGAGCTGGTCGCCCTCGTAGTTCGTCCCCTCCTCCTCCCAGCGCTTCGAATCGCCCGACGCCGCGTCGAACTGTTGCGCCGTGTTCTGCGCCGCCTGCTTCCGACGCTGCTGTTCCTCCGACACCTCGCGCTCCGTCTTCGACGACTCGTCGAGGTTCGCACAATCCGAACACACCTGCAACTCCGCGCCCGCAACGCTCGCCGTCGTCAACGACTCCGACGAGGTCCCGCAGAGCTCACAGGACCCACTGGACCCACCACCGGAGGACCCACCGGTCGAATACTTGGCCATACACACCCCTATGGCGGACTACCCATTTTAACACCTCGCTTACCGGCACGAGAGCGGACAGAAGGACACCACGGCGATACCGACCATCGAACGCCGTCGCTGCTATCGGTGTGAGTGCGTCAATAAGGTTGTGCGTGGGTGAGCGGGCCGAACCGCGAGGCGGTTCGGCTGCCACCCGAACCCTCCGGGTTCGGGATGCTCGACTGGACGGCGTAGCCGCCCAGTTGCCGACTCGACTCTGCAGAGTCGAGTAGTGTCCCGGTAGGGGAACACCGTGGCTGGTCGGTGTTGGTTCGTCAGTAAGGTTGTGCGTGGGTGATGTCCCGGTAGGGGAGATCACCGTGCATCGCAGCGTTGGACGGTGTGTCCGTCCGGTGCGATGCGTGGGACCGGATTTGAACCTCCGCCGGACGAATCCGGCGTGGCTCAAATCCGCCACACATCCACTGTGGCTGGCGATGCGTGGGACCGGATTTGAACCGGCGAACCTCTACAGGACAGCGCCCTCAACGCTGCGCCTTTGGCCTAGCTTGGCTACCCACGCTCGCGCGTGTCTCGCTGCACTTCACCGTAGCCGCGGCCATAATAAAACCCCTACGATTCGCGGGCCGACTGGGGGACGGCCGCACGGTAGGGTTTTGACGCGGGCGGCGCAAGACAGGGTTATGCAGTCGTTCATCCGTCGGCACACGGTCGGGGTTGCGGGCGTCGTGAGCGCCCTCGCGCTCGCGGTAGTGGTCGCGGCGGTCCGCGGCGTGATTCCCGCCTCGCTCCTCCCGACCTACGAGCCGTTGGTGTCCGTGATTCCGACGCTGAACGCGCTCATCAGTGCGACCGCTATCGCCACCATCGCGCTCGGCTGGCGGGCCGCGCGGAACCGCGAGTTCGACCGCCACCGCGCGCTGATGGCGACGAGCACCCTGCTGTTCGCGGGGTTCCTCGCGCTCTACCTCTACCGGCTCGTCGTCCACGGCACGACCGAGTTCGGCGGCCCCGAGGCGGTGTATCAGTTCCTCTACCTCCCGGTACTGATAGTGCACATGGCGCTCGCGATGGTGTGCGTCCCCCTCGTGGTGTACGCGCTCGTCCTCGCCGGCACGCACACCGTCGCGGAGCTTCCCGGGACGCCGCACTCGCGCGTCGGCCGGGTCGCGGCGTCGCTCTGGCTCGTCTCCTTCTTCCTGGGAATCGTCGTCTACCTCCTCCTCTACGTCGTCTACTGACGCCACGGCGTACACGCCGGCGGCGACACCGGGAGGGAGACCGGACGCCACGTCACCGCCGTCCGGTGGTGTTCGACCGACGCGGCGGTGCGGAGGGTTCGCGTCCGCGTGAACGACAGCACGCGCCCCGACGCGGAGACTTCGAGCGTCGCGTCGAACGCCGTCACTGGACGGTCGCCGTCGTACGTGCCGTTCTCCGCGACGAGTGTCGTCACGGTCGTGCCGTTGCGCTCCTCGACGCTCGCCACCGCGTACTCCGCGTTCGCGAGCGACGACTGGAGCACCCGGCGCTGGCTCGCGGCGTTCAGGAGGATGTCGTCGTAGAGGTCGCTTCGATTGCGTTCGCGGGCGGTAACGTTCCCCTGCTGGCGGACACGCGTCGCGACCGCGGTCTCGTTCGCGTAGTATCGCGTGTCCTGCGCGGTTGTCTCGTTCCTGATCGAGTTCACGCCCGCGTTCGTCCAGCGGACGCGACTCCCGTTCGGCGCGAACCGCACAACCGACTGGGAGACAACGCCGAACGCCTGCTCGCGAACGACACCGTCGATGGTCGTCTGAGCGATGGTGTGGACGCCGCGGTCGAGGACCGACGCCTCGTGCGCGGCGAGGAGGCGGCCCGCGTTCTCGACTCCCGCAGCGGTGACGCCCGGCGGGTAGTCGGCATCGGACGGCGCGTTCGGCGTCGTCTCGGTCGCCGTTGTTGCGGTCGTCGTTGTCGCTTCGGTCGTCGTGGACGCGGTCGGGTGGGCGGTCGTCGACTGTGACGTGCTCGCCGTCGACGTATCGGCGACGGGTGCGCCACAGCCGGCGAGAAGGAGCGCGATGCAGACGGCGGCGAGTGGGAGGGCGCGTGTCACGCGTGCCGGTAGTGCGACTGGGCTGAAAAAACCGGCCGACTCGGCTTAGTCGTCGGCGGACGCGACCACGGGCCGCTCGACCTCGCGGTCGGTCGTCTCCCCGTCGATATCGTAGGGGTACTCGCCAGTGACGCAGCCGAGGCAGAGGTCGTCACGGGACTTCCCGATAGCGGACGCGACGGCGTCCACGGAGAGGTAGGAGAGGCTGTCCGCGCCGATCTCGTCCCGGATCTCTTCGGTGCTCTTATCAGCGGCGATGAGTTCGTCCCGGGTGGCCATGTTGATGCCCATGTAACAGGGTGCGAGGATGGCGGGCGCGCCGATGCGGACGTGGACTTCCTCCGCGCCCGCGTCCCGAACGAGTTCGACGAGCTGATTCGACGTGGTTCCGCGGACGATGCTGTCGTCGATGATAGTCACGGACTTCCCCTCGACGGTCGACTTGATGGGGTTGAGTTTCAGGCGGACCGCGCGCTCGCGCGCCTCCTGCGTCGGCATAATGAACGTGCGGCCGACGTACCGGTTCTTCATCAGACCCTCAGCGAACTCGACGCTCGCGCCGTCCTCGTGCGCGGCGTCGGAGTACCCGGACGCGAACGCGCGCCCCGAGTCGGGTACCGGCATCACCACGTCCGTGTCAACACCGGACTCCGCCCAGAGTTCGCGGCCGAGGTCGCGTCGGACTTCGTAGACGAGTTCGTCGTCGATGACGGAGTCCGGGCGGGCGAAGTAGACGTACTCGAAGAAGCAGTGCGCGCTCCGGTCGCGCTCGAACAGCTGATAGGACTCGAACCCCGTGCCGTCCTCGTGGAGCACGACGAGTTCGCCGGGCTGCACGTCCCGCACCAGGTCGCCGCCGAGCGTGTCGATGGCGGCGGACTCCGAGGTGATGATGTAGCCGTCGTCGAGTTCGCCGATGCAGAGCGGGCGGTTCCCCTCGGGGTCGCGGACGCCCATCACGGTGTCGTCGTGCATGATGGTGAGCGCGTACGAGCCGTGGATGCGCTCCATCGTTCGCTTGACGGCGCGCACGAGGTCGGCTTCGAGGAGGTTTCGCGCGATGTCGTGCGCGATGACTTCGGTGTCGCCGTCGCTCGTGAACGCGTGTCCGGTCGCTTCGAGTTCGTCCCTGACTTCGTCGGCGTTCACGAGGTTGCCGTTGTGGCTGAGGCCGAGCGCGCCGCCGCGGAACGACACGGAGAACGGCTGTGCGCAGGACTTATCGAGGCTTCCCTCCGTGGGGTATCGGACGTGGCCGAGGCCGGTGCTGCCGGTGAGCGAGTCGATGTCGGACTCGTCGAAGGCGTCGCCGACGAGCCCCATCTCGACGTGCTGGTGTTGCTGGAAGCCGTCGTGGGTGACGATGCCCGCCGACTCCTGGCCGCGGTGCTGGAGCGCGTACAGCGCGTAGTACGTGGGGAGCGCCGCGTCCCGCTCCGCGAGACTGATGCCGACGACGCCGCACTTCTCGGTCATTCCGGTCGCGGGGCGGCTCGCGCCAGCGCCATCTTCCATGGCTAGTTCTTGAATCACCCACAGATAAAAACACCCGTGATTGTGCGCGCAACGCCGCAACTGAAAGAGAAAGTATACACGAACATGCGTAAATATTGGGTTCGTCGTCCCGCAGAAGGTTTATGCAAACTCCACGGGAGTCTACCACTATGTTTGGGTTCAACCAGTTCGATATCGTCGCTGCGCTCGCAGCACTCGTGATGCTGTACGCCGTCTACACGGTCTACAATCTCTCGAACGCGCTCGGCGACTACCTCCGCGACCGCTGACCGTCGTCGGCGTCCCGCCGCGCCTCCCGTTCGGCGTCCTCGCGGTTCATCCGCTCGCGCTTGTCGTGTTCAGCACGAACGAGCGCGTACAGGACGAACCCCCCGCCGACGCCGAGCACGAGGACGGCGAGAACGAGCGCGCCCCCGGTCATCTATCCGAGGAAGATATCCACGATGTCGCTCGTCCCGGAGGTCGTGTCGCGGTAGAGTTCCGAGTACCCGCAGTTCGCACACGACACCACGTTGAAACTGTTCGTCTGTATGTCGAACATCTTCGACAGGCCGCCGCCGGTGGTCGAAATCTCTCCGACGTCGGTCTCCGTGTGACCGCACTTCGGACAGCCGCGCTCGCCGTCTTGCGGGACCATACGTAGAATGCTCTTATCCGCCTACTATGAGTTTTGTGCCGGGCGCAGCGGACAGGGTGGGGAGCTGAGTCAGGTGGGCGGAGCGAGGCGGTAGTGACACCGACTCCCTACCGCGAGCCGCCGGCTCGCGGCTTTTTCCCTCCAGGTTTTTGCACCGAGCGGTCGCGCTCTGCGCGACCCGAGGTGGAAAAAGGTGGTTAGTTGTCGCCGGTCTTGCCCTGCCACTCGTAGTCGCGGCGTTTGGCGGACTTGCCGAAGCCGCACGAGGAGCACTTGCCCTTCTTGACGTGATAGGATTTCTCGCCGCACCGGCGGCACTTGACGTGCGTGGTGGTGTTCTTCTTACCCTGGCTGGGAGTTCCGGAGCCGGTCATGGTTTGATGGTAACGACGTTGTCGCCTCGGATAACGGTTGTGTCTTCGCCGTCTTCGAGGACGAGGTTCATGTGCTGGTCGTAGCCGGTGAGAACGCCCTCGAAGATTTCGCCGTCCTTGAGGTGGACGGAGACGGGTTCGTCGAGGGAGTCCTCCAGGATGTCGAGAGGTCGGCCGCTCATACCCACACACCAGCCCGTCGCACGCTTAAATATATCGGACCTAGATGTCGACCGTGAAGGCGTCGCGGCCGGCTTCGCGGTCGGCGAGCGCGACGAGGAGGTCGGCGGCGGCGTCGAGGTCGCGCTGGTCGACGACTTCGGCGGGCGTGTGCATGTAGCGGTTCGGGAGGCCGACGTTGAGAGAGGGGACGCCGCTGCGGCTGGTGTAGAAGGCGTCGGCGTCGGTGCCGGTGCGGACGCCGGCGGCCTGGAGTTGCACGTCGATGGATTCGGCGTCTGCGGCGTCGCGGACGGCCGCAACGAGTTCGCGGTGGTTCGTGGAGCCGCGTGCGACCACGGGCCCGTCGCCGAGGCTGATTTCGTTGTGCTTGTCGCCGGGGAACTCGGGGCTGTCGGAGGCGTGCGTCACGTCCACGGCGACGGCGGCGTCCGGGTCGAGGTCGTACCCGACCATCTTCGCGCCCTGCAGGCCGACTTCCTCCTGAACGGTGGAGACGGCGTAGACGGTGGAGTCGACGCCGCGTTCAGCGGCGCGGCGCAGGGCTTCGGCGGCGACCCAGATGCCGACGCGGTTGTCGAGGCCGCGCGCCGCGACCCTATGCCCGGCGAGGTCGTGGACGCCCTCGGCGACGGTGATCGGGTCGCCGACGGAGACGAGTTCGCGCGCCTCCGCCTCGTCCTCGGCGCCGACGTCGACGGTCATCTCGCCGATGTCGTCGTACTCCTCGTCCGAGGGGTCGCGGAGGTGGATGGCGGTCTGGCCGATAACGCCGTTCACGGGGCCGTCGTCCGTGTGCACGACGACGTGCCGGCCCTTCGAGACGGATTTGTCGGAGCCGCCGACGGGCGTGAGGTGAATGAAGCCGTCGTCGTCCACCTTCGCGACCATGTAGCCGATTTCGTCGGCGTGGCCGCCGAAGAGGAACTCGGGGCCGTCGCCGCCCTCGTAGACGGCGACCGCGTTCCCGTACGCGTCGGTGCGAACGTCGTCCGCGAACGCCTCCACGTAGTCCACCCAGACGCGCTGGGCGGGCGCTTCGAACCCGGACGGGCTCGCGGTGTCGAGGAGTGCGTCGAGGAACTCGCGGCGGTCTCTGTCCATACTTCGATTCGAAGGCCCGTGACTATGAACGCCACGGAACCCGAGCGCCCCAGTCCCATAACGGCTAACACGGTCCCCGACGAACTGTTGGGTATGGGAATCTTCGAGATTCACTTCCACGACAGCGAGTTCAAGCCCACGGCGAACTTCGGTCCCGAGGAAGGCGAGGACGGGAGCGTATTCGGCGAGGAATCGTCGTTCGACGCCGACGAAGAGACCGAGACCGGTTCGAGCGGGTCCGCGCTCGTTCCCGCACTGGTCGCGCTCGCCGTGCTCGCGGGCGTCGCGGTCGCGGCGAAGAAACTGTTGAACTGACGCACAAGACCTATTTCGTCGGGTGACCGAGGACAGGTATGAGTCTTTTCGAGGGCGTTCGCGCGGTCGCGTCCGCGTCCGGCGACTCGCTCGTCGACTGGGACGCGGTTCGTGACGCCGCGAAAGCCGGGACGCCGCCCGGCGACCTCACGCTCACCACGGCCGAGCGCGAGGCCTACGCGGGCGACGTTCGGGACGCCCGCGAGCGCATCCGCGAGGTCTCCACGCTCGACTTCGACGTCCCCGAGGCGGTCTCCGTGATGAACCGCCACCACTGGATAGACGCGAACGCCGGGACGTTCGAGCGCGCGTTCGGCCCGCTGAACGACGTACAACCCGCGTTCCCCGGCGTCTCCCGTGCCCTGAACACGGGCGGCGCGTCGGCCGCGCTCGGTTTCCTCGCGCGGAACGTCCTCGGCCAGTACGACCCCCTCCTGCTCGCGGACGCCGACGCGCACGAACTCTACTTCGTCCACCCGAACATCGTGGAGGCCGCCGACTCGCTGGACGTGCCGTTCGCGCGCTTCCGCCGCTGGATCGCCTTCCACGAAGTCACGCACGCCGCCGAGTTCGGCGCCGCGCCGTGGCTCACGGACTACCTCGAATCCCGGCTTCGCGCGGGCATCACCGAACTCGAAGACGAGTACCGCCTCGACACCGACGAGTTCGAAGAAGTGTTGCTCGCGATGACCGCCGTCGAGGGCTACGCCGAACTGCTGATGGACCGCGCGTTCGACCGCGAGTACGGCGACCTCCGCCGGAAACTCGACGCGCGCCGGCGCGGCGGCGGCCCCGTCACGAAGCTCTTCCGCCACCTGCTCGGTCTCGGACTGAAGCGCCAGCAGTACGAACGCGGCCGGGAGTTCTTCGACGCCGTTGTGGACGCGCGCGGCATGGAGACTGCCAGCCTCGTCTGGAACACCGAGGAGAACCTCCCGCGGAGCGACGAACTCGACACGCCCGGGCGGTGGCTCGCGCGTGTCGCGTAGACCCGAACGTTTTTCCTCTTGGACACGTGGTTGAAAATATGTCTGAGCGGTACAAGCGACTCCTCGGGATGGTGCGCGAACGCGCCGGCGACGCGTTCCGCGGCGCGGTCCGGTACACCAGCGACGACTGGACGCTCCTCTACCTCCGGGACGACCTCAAGACCGAGGAGTTCCGGACGTTCCTCGACGACCTGGTCGAGAACGCCCGCGCCTACGCGCCCATCAGCGACGACGACCGGTACGGCGCGCTCGGCGCGAGTCAAGCGAACGTCGAACTGTACGAGAACGCCGCAGTCATTCACTTCTACGACCCGGAGAACGGTGGCGTGCTCGTCTCGCTCGACCGCGACGTGGCGCAGGGCCTCGGCGAGTTCGTCGACGAGTGCACGGCCGTCATCGACGGGACCGCCTGACTACTGGAAGCCCCGCCCCACGTCGTCGGACTCAATGAGGTCGTCGAGTTCCTCCGTCAACAGTTCCTCCGCCTCCTCGAAGGTATCGGACAGCCCGTCGAGTTCGTTCGGCCGGCCGTACTGGTCGTACTCCATCGGCCCGAACGCGGGGCTGTCGATGGCGTCCATCACGTCCTCGAACAGCGCGTCGGACGTCGTCGGCGCGTCCGCGTGCGTCTTCACGACCTCCTCGAGTCGCCGCGCCTTCTCCTCGGCGTCCTCGGTGTCCTCCGGTGGGGACTGCACCGCGAACCCACCCCCAGTTTTCTCCGGGAACAAGGAGTCGAGTTCGTCGTCCAGCCGTCGCGCCACCCGCGCGCCAGCGCCCTTCACCTCGTAGGGGTTCTTCGCGTACGTCTTGAGCTGATAGACGCCCGCGCTCGGATGCCCGAGGTAGAGGTACTCGCCGACGCCGCCGGACCGGTCCCCCGCGACCGCGCGCCAGCCGTCCGGGTCCGCGCCGCTATCCACGACGTCCTCCACGATGTCCTTCCAGTCACGGACTCGCATACACTCGACGTTACGGCGTGACGACGGTAAGCGTATCGCCATCCGAACCACATCATCCCCCGACCACCAACCGCGCGTTCCGCCGACCGTTCCACTCGCACCGCGACCCACTCCACGCATCCCGCCCTACCGACCAACCACGGGGTGGGAATTCGAAATTCGCGGACGCGGAAGCGGTGTCGGGTGAGTTGGCGGAGGCGAAGACTGTTCCGGGGAGCGACAGCGTTTTTCTCGCGCCGCCGTTACCTCGTGTGTGAACGTACGGGGCGAGGTCGCCGAGGTGGGGGAGGTCCGGTCGGTGAGCACGCAGTACGGCGAGCGCGACGTGCTGGACGTGACGCTCCGCGAGGAGTCCTCGTTCCGCGAGGTGTCGCTGTGGGGGAAGTGGACGGAGTCGGCGGAGTACCTCGCGCCGGGCATGGAGTTGCTGGTGACGGACGCGGAGGAGCGCGAGTACGCGGGAGAGACGCAGTACGCGACGGGGAAGGAGTCGTACGTGGTGGTGGAGCCGGAGTTCCTGGTGAACGTGACGGACGTACGGGAGTTCGTGCAGTGTCCGCGCCAGTACTACCTCTCGAAGATGCAGGCGCTCCCGCTTAAGTACGCGGTGACGAAAGGAACTATCGTCCACGAGGTGTTCGGCGACCTCCTCCGCGGACGCGACCTGGACGACGCAATCGACGAACGCGTGCGGGAGGCCGGCCTCGAACTCGGATTGCTGGACAAGGAGTTCGCGGAGGTGCGGGAGGACGTGCGGCAGAACGCGAGCGCCATCGAGGGCTGGCTGAATCAGGGATTGCTGACGGAGGAGGACGAGTGGCGTTCGGAGTACACGCTGGTGTCGGACACGTTCGGCATCAAGGGCCGCTGTGACGCCATCCGCCGCGGGATGCCGGTCGAATTGAAGACGGGGAAGAACACGAACCGCGACCCCCGCTTCCACGACAAGATTCAGGCCGCGTGCTACGCGCTGTTGCTCTCGGAACGAGGCGTCCCCGCGGACACGGGCACTCTGCTCTACACGAAGAACGCGGCGATGGCGCGCAACGAGGCCAGCGGCGACCTGAGTCCCGCGAAGGAGTTCAGCATCGGGAAGGGCCTCCTCGAATTCGTCGTCCGCACCCGCAACCACCTCGCCGCGCTCGAATTCTCCGACACCACGCCGACGGGCTACGAGGGGAACGCGACGTGCGAGTACTGCTTCGAGCAGGACGCCTGCATGGTCGTCTCCGGGCGACTCGGCCAAGAGTCGAAAGCCGGCCAAATCGGCAGGAAACTCCCCGAGGCGGAGCGCGAGTACTTCGACGACCTCTACGACGCCATCGAGGCCGAGCGCCGCGAAGTCCATCGGGAGTACGCGAAACTCTGGAAGCAGAGCCCGGAGGAGCGCGCTGACGACGACCGCGCCATCGTCGGCCTCGAACCCGACTCCCGGGAGGAACTCCCCGACGGCCGGTGGCGGCTCACCGCGAAGCGGCCGTCCGCGGCGACTTCGAAGATTCGGGAGGGCGACCGCGTGCTGGCGAACGACGGCGACCCCGTGCACGGGACGGCGGAGATGGCGCGCGTCGAACGCCTCGACGCGGACGAGGTGGTGGTGTCGACGGACGAACCCGTCGAACTCCGGCGACTCGACGTGTATCCGAGCGACCTGAACGTGAGCCGGATGCTCTCGGCGCTCCACGACTTCGTCCTCAAGTCCGACGAGCGCCGCCGCGACGTGCTGTTCGGCCGGGAAGACCCCGGGTTCGAGTCGGGGACGGAGACGTTCATCGACAACAACGACGCGCAGAACGACGCCGTCAATCGGGCGCTGAACGCGGAGGACTTCGCGCTCGTGCACGGCCCGCCGGGAACGGGGAAGACATACACTATCGCCCGCATCGTCCGCGAACTCGTCGCGCGGGGCGAGCGCGTGCTCTTGTCGGCGTTCACGAACCGCGCGGTGGACAACGCGCTCGAAGCAATCGAGGACCAGGGGTTCGACGACATCGTGCGCGTCGGCACGGAGTCGGGCGTCCGCGAGGATATGCAGACGTATCGGTTGTCGAAGTCCGGCGATCCCCGCGAGCAGGCCGAGAAGCTCGAATCTGCGGACGTGGTCGCGGCGACAACGGCGACGTGCGGGTCGCGCATCCTGCGCTCGCAGGAGTTCGACGTTGCGCTCGTGGACGAGGCATCCCAGCTCACCGAGCCGGACACGCTCGCGGCCGCGAACCGCGCCGAGACGTTCGTGCTCGTCGGCGACCACCAACAGCTTCCGCCGGTCGTGCGGTCGGGCGGCCGGCTCTCCGAGTCCCTGTTCGAGCGGCTCATCGAACAACACCCGGAGGCGGGCGTGATGCTCGACCAGCAGTACCGGATGAGCCAGCGGATTCAGGCGTTCAGTTCGACCGAGTTCTACGACGGCCAGCTCCGGCCCGCGACGGCCGAAGTGGCGGGCCAGTCGCTCGCGGACATCGGCGTCACCGGCGTTCCGGAGGGCGTGCGGTTCGAACACGTCGCGGGAACCGACGCCGCGCACACGGACGCAGCCGAAGCGGAGCGCGTCACCAGCCTCGTCGAGTCCTATCTCGACGCCGGCCTCGACCCCGCCGACATCGGCGTCATCGCGCCGTTCCGCGCGCAAGTCACCGAGATCGGCCGGTGCGTCCCGGCCGGCGTCGCCGTGGACACCGTGGACCGCTTCCAGGGGTCGTCGAAGGAAGTCATCGTCGTGTCGTTCGTCGCGTCCGACGACATGGAAAGCCCGATTTTCGAGGACGACCGGCGGCTGAACGTCGCGCTCTCCCGCGCGAAGAAGGCGATGGTGCTCGTCGGCGACGAATCCGCGCTCCGGACGGACGAGACGTACCGGCGAATGGTGGACTGGGCGAGCCTGTAACCCGATACGTTCTTGTTTCGCCGCCGTGACGGCACGGGTATGCGAGGCGAAGCCAGCGCGGTGTTCGGCGGGCTCATCGGCGTCATCGCGCACTTCCTGGTTCTCTACGGAGTGGCACCGGCTATCGGGTACGAAGCGGACCCGTTCGTGAACATCGCGGGCATCACGGGAGCGCTCGCCGCGTTCTCCATCTACCTCCTCGTGCTCGGCCTTCTCTACCCGCTCGCGTACCACTACTCGCTCGCGTTCCTCCCGGAGGGCGGCGTGCTCGCCGGCGGGTTCATCAACGCAGTGCCCGTCTGGCTCGGGTTCGTCGTGCTCGACTGCCTGAACACCGACCAGGTGGCGATGTGTGCGGCCGTCGCGGGCGTCGCGGCGCTCGCGTACGGCTACCTCCTGACGTACAGCCACGTCGAGTTCGCGAGCGACTTCTAGACGCTTTTCTCCCTCCCCGCACGAGTCGGGGTATGCGCGTCACGTTTCTCGGAACCGGGAGCGCGATGCCGACCGGCAAGCGCGTCCAGTCCGGCATCCTCCTCGAAAACGACGAACAACGACTGCTGCTGGACTGCGGGAGCGGCGTGCTCCACCGCCTCGCCGCAACTCCCGCGGGCTACGAGGGCGTCGACACCGTCCTCCTGACCCACCATCACACCGACCACGTGAGCGACCTCCTCCCGCTCCTGAAAGCCCGCTGGCTCGCGGGCGAGGAATCCCTCACCGTCGCGGGGCCGCCCGGAACCACCGACCTCGTGGAGGGCTTACTGGAAGTGCACGACTACCTCCGGGGCAGGGTCGACCTCACGCTCCGCGACATCGGGGGCGAGTTCTCCGTCGCCGGGTTCGACGTGGACTCGATGGAGACCAGACACTCGATGCAGTGCTTCGCCTATCGTATCGGCGACGTCGCGTACAGCGGGGACTCGGAGGCCTTCGACGACCTCGCCGCGTTCGCGGACGGCGCCGAAGTGTTCGTGCACGACTGCTCGTTCCCCGACGAGGTCGACGTGTCGAACCACCCGACGCCGAGCGCGCTCGGCCGCGCGCTCGCCGGCAACGACTACGGCACCGTCTACCTCACCCACCGCTACCCGCACACCGACGGCAAAGAAGAGGAGCTGCTCGACTCGATTCGCGAGCACTACGGCGGCGACGTGGAACTCGCGCGGGAGGGCGAGACGGTCGAGTTCTAGTCTTCGAGTTCTTCGACGCGCGCTTCGAGTTCCGCGACGCGCTCGTCCGCATCAGGGAGGTTCGCGACGAGGAGGAGCGGGAGCGTAAGGCCGACCAGCAGGCCGAGCGGGCCGAACGCCGCGAACCCGAGCGCCGCGCAGACTACCGGGAGGACGACGACCGCGAAGACGGAGTTCGGGTCGCGAAGCGACATATCAAGAATATATTCTCGATTGCACAAAAAGTCTGGGGGGTCGAAGCGGACTCGACTGTTAGTCGAGGCGGTAGCGCAGGACGGCGGCGATGCCGCCGAGGTTCTTGAGCTGGTCGCCGGGCGCGTACTCGTGGCTGAACACGGTGACGCTCCCGCCCTGTCGCTCGACGGACTGAATGAGGTCGTTGATGTCGACGTCCCAGTCGCCCTCGCCGGCGCGCTCGCGGCGGAGGCGGTCGTCGAGCACGAGCAGGTGTTCGACCGCGCCGAACTCGACGGCCTTCTCCACCTCCTCGATGCCGTACGCGGCCTTCCCCTCCGTCGCTATCTGCTCGGTGAGTTCGTCGATCAACTCTGATTCCTCCGCGATGCGGGTCTCGGCCTGCACGTCCTCGACCGCGCCGCGCTTCAGGACCTCGTGGACGCCGCGGCCACCCACGGAACTCGTGTCCACGGTCGTGATTTTCTCGGGGAGGTCGGGGTAGTTCTCCGCGACGAAATCCAGGAGGTCCTGCTTCGTGAATCCCGGGCCGGCGAGGATAATGGCGTCCGTCTCCATCCGATTCAGGGCGGCCGCGACCTCCCCGAACAGCTCCTCGCGGCCGCGGGCGTACTCGCCCTTCCCCGTCGTCCCCGTGAACGTCCCGCGCTCCTCGACGCCGTACTGCGCGACCGTGTGGATGTGCGCCTCGCCCTCCTCGACGGTCGCGATAGCCACGTCAGGCTGGTCGGTTGCCTCGCTCGCCTCCTCCACGCGCTCGCGCTGGTCGGGCTTCCAGTGTTTCTCTATCGTGAGTTCGTCGTACTCCTCGACGTTGATGGTGTGGTGGAGACCCAGCTGGTCCTCGCGGCTACACCGCTCGATGACGCCCGAGATGCGGAGGCGGTTCGAGAACTTGTGGAACTCCACGCCCTCCACGTCGAGCGTGACGTGCATGTGTTCGCGCTCCCCGCCCGTATCCCGCATGTCGTCCTCCGCGCGCTGGATGCGGCGATGGGTGTCGCCGCCGACGAGGTCGCCCGGTTCGACGACGTACGTGAGATGCCAGAGGTCGTCGAGGGACTCCGGGACGAGCGTGACCCGCTCGCGGCCACCCTCGACCGACGTCCACTCCTTCACTTGCATACCTCGAACTACCAGTTCTCGGGGTAAGTGTCCTGTTATATGAACAGGTCGACGCCGACGGCGACGACGAGGAGGTTGTTCGCCGCGACCAGCAGGCCGGCGGCGATGAGCAGCCCCACCCAGACCTCGTACGCGAGCGCGACCACGTCCCGGTAGGGGTCGCCGGTGCGCGTGGTGAGCGCGATGACCGCCCAGAACAGGCCGGCGAGGACGACGAGCGCGGCGAGGTTCAGCGCGACGAGCGTCCACACGCCCTGCGCGAGCGCCCACCGCATGTAGGGGTTCGCCTCCGCGCCGACGCCCGCGACCTCGGCGGCAGCCATCGTCGTCAGCAGGTCGACCGTGAGCAGGACGTAGAGCGCGACCGCCGCCCACGCCCAGTACTCGCGGCGACGCCGCGCCTCCGGCACCGGCGACACGGACACCATCTACTCGACGAGGCGACTCCCGCCCGGCGGCATGAACTTCTGAATCTCGTCCGGGCTCGCGACCTTCCGCACGAACGACGTGTCCGCGAACCGCTCGCGGAACTCCCGGTAGATGCGTTTGGCGGCGTCGCCCTGCGCGAACTCGCCGGGTTCGAGTTCCACCGTCGTCTCCGCGCGCGGTTCGATGGCGGACGGCGGCCCGCCGATGACGCGCGTCTCGCCCTCGCACTGGATGCCGACCACGCACCCGACCGCGATATCCTGGAAGTACGTGCGGTCGCCGCGAATCGCGAACCCGCCCTTCGAGAGGTACTCGCCGGATTCCGCGGTCTTCGACACCTGGTCCGGCATCACCATGTAGGCGTCGCCCGCGCCCCGGCCGTCCTTCCAGACAGAGGAGTACGTCACCGCGAACCGCGCCGCCTCCTCCAGGCTCTGCTCGGGCACGTCGAGGTCCTTCGACGGCTCGCTCGGCTCCGTCGTCTTCAATACCGTGACGGGGCCGCCGTGGGCCTGCGTGTGGAAGAAGCGGTCGTAGCCGTCCATGTACTTAGAGACGAGTTCCTCGTTCTGGTCGGCGTTCCGCCCGCCGAGCACGAGGAAGCCGTCGCTCGTGCGGAACCACCGGAAGCGGTCGTACCACGTCTCGGGCTTCCGGACGGGAATCGAACTCCGGGAGAGCCAATCGACCTCCTCCGGTTCCTCCGGTTCCTCGGGGGCCTCCCAGTTCTCCTTGCGCTCGCGAACGGCTTCGAGCTCCTCGCGCGTGTTCTCGATGGCCTCCAGCGCGCCCTCCTTCTTCTCCTGGATGCGCTTTGCCTCCGTGTAGAGGTCGTCCGCGTTCTTCTCAACGCCCGACTCGGGGTCGAGACTGATAGTGTGACCGTCCAGTCGCACGCGAACGCTTCCCTGCTGTTCGTTCACGCCCTGAACGTGCTCCGCGGCCTCGATGCCGCGCTCCTCACCCGCCGCGAACCGCTCCTCGATGTCGTCCCAGGAGTGCCCGGCCGCGCGCGCGTCCCGCACCGTCGAGAGGATGTCGTCCACGAGGTCGTAGTTCCCGTAGAGCAACTCGGCCTTCTCGCGCTCCCGCTCGGCCTCCCGCTCGAAGTCCTCGATTGCGGACTCCTGCTGGGCGATGATTCGCTCCTGCTTCTCTATTTCCGACTCGAAATCGGGCTTCGACGCGCCCGCGCCGCCCTCCTCTTCCTCGGTGCCGCCGAGGTTCGTGAAGTAGTCGTCGAGCGCCGCGTTAAAGGAGTCGAACGCCTCCGACTCCCGGCCCGCGTACTCCTCCAGCGGGACCGGCGTCACGTCCACGCGCGCATCGCTTCGCTCCGCACTCGCCCGTTCGGAGTCGCTTTGCGACTCCGGGCCCTCCTCCTCGTCGTAGTACACGCGGGGGTCGAGGTCGCCGGATTGTATCGGGTCGAACAGGCGCTCCATCGCGTCGTAGAGCGCGCGATACTCGTCCTCCCCGGCGTCCGCGATGTCCATGGTCTTCTCGACGCCCGCGCGAGTGCAGAGTTCCTCGCCGTAGAGCCCGCCGAAGTTGAGCTGGGTGGCGACGGTGCGCACGAGGTCGGTGTCGGAGTCCCGCATCTGCGCCGCGAACGCCTCGTAGTCGAGGTCCAAGGGGTTCACGCGCTGCGACGGGAAGCCGTACTGCGCGCCGGGCGCGACCGTCCGCGACGACAGCCGCACGGTTTCGAGGGAGTCCACGACCTCGTCGTTCTCGTCCAGAACGGCGACGTTCCCGTCCCCGAACAGCTCCGCGACGATTTTCGTGTCCGCGTCCTCCCGGCGGAACTCGAACTCCAGAATGCGGTCGAAGCCGTGCTGGCGAACGCCGTGGAAGTCAGCTCCCGAGAGGCGGTTTCGCAGCATCTTCGCGAAGTCCGGCGGCCGCCCCGGCGCGTCCGGAACGTGCTCGGGCGCCGAGACGTGCGCGCGCTTCGTGTCCCCCACCTCAACGAGGAGTTCGACGCGCCCGCGGTCGAAGTCCCGCATCTTCAGTCGGACGAGGTCGTCCCCGTAGAGGTAGGCCTTGTCGACTTTCGCCCCCGCGTACGTGTTGAGTTCCGCGGTGAGGGCGACGAGGTCGACGCTCGTCATCTCGCGTTTCTCGCTCATACCCAGTCTAGCGGGGGCGGCAGGAAAGACGTAACGACCCGGCGGCGTGAACGCTTAACTGACCGGGCGCCCACGACCCACTCGATGACTCACGACCGGAGGGCGAGATAGTGCTCGAAGACGCCTTCCTCGACATCGCCGGAACCGACCCGGTGATGCAGGCGCTCGTCGGCGGTCTCGTCATCGCCGGAATGAACCTCGTCGGCGCGTCGCTCGTCCTGGTGTGGCGCGACCCATCGGAGCGCTCGCTCGACGCCCTCCTCGGGTTCGCCGCGGGCGTGATGTTGTCCGCGAGCTTCACCAGCCTCATCCTCCCCGGCATCGAGGCCGCCGGCGGCGGGAGCACGGGCGCGCTCCAGGTCATCGCCGGCATCCTCCTCGGCGTGCTCGTGCTCGACCAGGCCGACCGCTGGGTCCCGCACGTCCACGTCCTCATCACCGGCCGCAAGCGCGCCGATCAGGCCACGCAGAACGCCCGGTACGCGTCCGTCGTCCTGTTCATCGTCGCCATCACCATCCACAACATGCCCGAGGGCCTCGCCGTCGGCGTCGGGTTCGGCTCCGGGAACATCGGGGAAGCGCTCGCGCTGATGCTCGCCATCGGCCTCCAGAACATCCCCGAAGGCCTCGCCGTCTCCGTCGCCGCCATCAACGCCGGGTTCGACCGCTCGACGTACGCCGCGCTCACCGGCATCCGCGCGGGCGTCGTCGAAATCCCCATCGCCGTGCTCGGCGCGTACGCCATCCAGCTCTCCACCGGCATCCTCCCGTACGCGATGGGGTTCGCCGCCGGCGGAATGCTGTTCGTCATCTCGGACGAAATCGTCCCCGAGACCCACGCGCGCGGCCACGAGCGAATCGCGACGCTCGGCACGATGCTTGGCGTCGTCCTCATGCTCTACCTCGACGTGGCGCTCGCGGCGTAACCGCAACCCCTTACCGGGGTCGCTCGCTACCCCCTCCCAATGACTGGCAGTCTCTCCGTCCTGCTCACGAACGACGACGGTATCGACGCCCCGGGCCTCGAAGCCGTCTACGACCGCCTCTCCGAGACGCACGACGTGACCGTCGTCGCGCCCGAGGAGAACCAGTCCGGCACCGGCCAGACCCGGAGCTGGGGCGAAGTCGAGTACGACGAACGCCACCACGGCTACGCCGTGAAGGGCACGCCCGCGGACTGCGTCGCCATCGGCGTCGCCGCACTCGACGTGGACCCGGACATCGTGGTGTCCGGCTGTAACGACGGCCCGAACATCGGCGCGCACATCCTCGCGCGCTCGGGCACCATCGGCGCCGCGATGGAAGCCTCGTTCCTCAACTACCCCGCCATCGCCGTCTCCATGTACGACTGGGAGTACACGCCCGGCGACCGCTACGAACCCACGTACCCGACGTTCGAGACCGCCGCCGACGCCGTCCACGACCTCCTCCCCGGGTTCGTCGAGGACGACTTCCTCCCGACCGCGGACTACCTCACCGTCAACGCCCCCGCCACGGGACAGACCGAGAACAACGTCTACCGCGTCACCCGCCCCACCCAGGAGTACGAACTCGAAGCCGAGTTCACCGAACAGGGCGTGAACGTCAACGACAAGTTCTGGAACGAACTGTTCGAGCGCGATGTCCCCGACCCCGAGGGCACGGACCGCCGCGCCGTCGTGGACGACGAAATCAGCGTCAGCCCCCTCACCGCCCCGCACGACGTCGCGCCCGGCGCGACCGCCGGCGGACTCGTAGACATCCAGAAGTAGTCCGCGAACGCGGCGTCCTGCACGAACAAAACCAGCTCAAACCTCCTGAACGTTCTATCGACCGTTCACCCACGCGGAACACTGCGTCGTCGCGAACAACCCCTCTGTCGTGAGGCGAAGCTGAACGTTCGCATCGATACAGCCGACGCGGAACTCATCGAAGTCCCGCGTAATCTCGAACGATGCGTCCGGTACACGGATGTCTTCGACTAGAGGCTGTCGCGGGATCGTCTGCGTCGAGTCAACCATCCCCGCGTCGAGTCGGTACTCGTGATCGAGAACCGTCGCACCAGACCGCACAATGAGACGAACGCGGAACGCCTGCGGTCGGTCAGTCTCGTTAATTACAACGACCTCCGCTGAGTCCTCGTCGGACGAATCGTCGCCCTCAAGGAACTGAACACACCCCGAGACAGCCGCTATGCCGCCAGCGCAAGCCGAACCCAAGAGAGATCGACGGGAAATCATGTCGGCCTCGTTTTGTGTCATAGTTGAGGGGATCCGGTGGCTATGGCTCTGTCACTACCAACTCGTATCCATCTGGATTCGTTCCAACGTCTTCTGTCTTTACGCTACTCGAACCAGTAATGGCCAACCCAATATTTGGACCATTCAGTCCTACTCCCGCATTAATCCCGAAGGAGAGTGAGCTGTCATTCCAGGTGTAAATATACTTACCCCATATTTTATCTCCGACTTGATGTCCCGCATCCGTTGTGAGTTCAACCATCCCATAGGACCAATCAGTCCACTCTGTCTGATCAACCCCATCGTTCGGGGAGTTATCTGTTATACCACTATCTAAGCAAGCCTGTTCGCTATCAATTCTAAATCCAATGCCGTCCCCACCACTTTCACTACCGTTGTCCCAGACTACATTCGAAGTGGTGTCAATATTATCACCTGGTCTGGAGGTAGGTAGTGACCAACTATCCGGATCCCATGCAAGTCCACAGCCATCTTGAGGACTCTCAGGTCCAAATGTCATCGTCGCACCTCGATGACCGATTGGTGCTCGATATCGATACCGGTATCGTGAGGAAAGGGAAACATAGTACCGATCTGAAACCACCGGGTCACTAACGATGGAAAGAGACGCCTCGAGATCTGGCTCATAGTCGCACGTATTAGGCTCAACACAGTATTCGGGCGGTGCTGATTGTAGTGTTACGGAGCTTTTTGAACTATTTGTTGAATTTTCCATTCTCTTTGATTGATACTGCCCAAATTTATTTCCAAAAACTGATGAGACTTTTTTTTTATAAGTGCTGACTACCCCATTATTTATAAGGAATTGTTTTTGGGCCTGCGGCCCGCTGGTTTTGAGTATTTTAAAGGACGTTTCTATTATACGCTCTAGATTTTCTGAAGCGTCTTTACTGCGTGCGCCGGATATAGTTGAAACCCCGGATAGGCCTATTCCAGAAGCTGTAGCTATAAGGAAATTCCTTCGTCCGACATTATTTATCTTCATACACAACACAATATAGATGGTATAGGAAGAAGATTTTGTTAGATATCCTATATTTATAAATTGGAATTATAAATATATACTATACTACTATAACCAGATGTTCTTTTACACTATTAATATACAGATAACGGCGTCTCCGCCGCCGGCAACACCTGGAACGCGTTCAGCACGCACGCGACCAGCCCGTAGTATCCCAGCAGTGCGGTGAGGTCGACGACGCCCTGCACGCCGAACGCGTTTTCTGCAGCCTGGTACGTTTCGTCCGACACCGCGTGGTCGCGCCAGAGTTCGCGGCCGTATCGAATCACCAGTCCCTCGGCCGCCGGGAGGGCGTCCACCGGCGTATCGTCCAGTACGGCGTCCAGCGCGGCCTCGGTCACGCCCGCTTCGCGCGCGAGCGGCGCGTGCACCGCCCACTCGAACGCCGCGTCGAACTCACGCCCGGAGACCACGATAGCCAACTCCCGCAATCCCTCGGGGAGAGCGCTCTCGAAGCGGAGATACGTCCCCAAATCCGCCACGCGGCCCGCCAACACCGGACTGTGGAGAAGCACGCCGAACGGTCCAATTATCTCGTCTCGGCTCGCCGTGATTCGGTCGTAGTACTCGCGCTGCGACTCCGGGAGTTCCTCGCGCGACTCGACGTACGGCACCCGCGGCTCACCACGAATATCCATACCGAGACCACGCACGCGACCGGGATAACTCTACAGGGGCGCTAAGTCTGACCGGCGAAGAATCGCTGATCCGGTACGAGACCGCCAGCCGCACTTGCAACATCGCCAGACCACTCTGACTGTCCAGTATCGAATACGGTCAGAGTAAAAAGATTATTCTCAGATGATTCATATACTAAAGTATGGCACTCATTGAGGTTATCCTTTTTTGGGGCCCTATCGTATTTGCACTGCTAGTCGCGTCGTCGTATCTTGGCACGAAACTCGCGCTACGGTCGTACTTCGACGATGAAAACCCCCCGTCGAGCCCTATCGCTATCGAAGACGAGAATACCGACCGATAGGAGTTCGACAAAGACGGCTTACCGACGGACCAGGACACCCACAGATTGTATAATTGAGGGGTTTGGATAGCGCTTCGAGACCTCAGAGGCTCTTACTCACGTACGGGCCGTCCTGTACGTACCCGAGTTTCTGCTTGTAGTACTGGCGCGCGCCGATGCCCGAGATGACGGAGAGTTTGTCGTAGCCGGCGTCGGCGGCCATGTCCTCGGCGCGTTCCATGAGGCGGCGGCCGTAGCCCCGGTGCTGGTGCTGGTCGTCCCGGCTCTCCTCGCCGATGCCCGTCTCGCCGCCGTAGACGTGGAGTTCGCGGAGCAACGCGGCGTTGTCGAGTTCTCGCCGCACCGGAGTGTTCGGGAAGCGCAGGCGGGCGAACCCGACGAGGAGGTCCTTCTCGAAGTCCTCGAAGCTGATGAAGTGCTCCGTGCCGCCGCCGGCCTCGTAGGTCAGCACGTCGAGTTCGATGTTCTCGGGGTCCTCGTCGTTCATCCCGACCTCGCGACAGCGAATGCAGTTACACGTCCAGCCGTGCTCGTCCAGCTTCTGCCAGGCGAGCTGGCGGAGGTTCGACTTCCAGACGCCCGCGTCGATGAAGTCCGCGGGGATGTCGCGCTGCACGCGCTGCAATCGGACGTACCGCGGGATGTCCTTCATGACGCGCGCGACCAGCTCGGCGGCCTGCTCGTTCCCGAGGGGGTCGAACTCGTCGCGGCGCCACTGGTCGTAGATGCGGGTGCCGCGCACGACGAGCGTCGGATAGATTTTGAGGTAGTCCGGCCGCCACTCGGGCTCCTCGAACAGCCGCCGGAAGTCCTCCAGAATCATCTCCTCCGTCATCCCGGGCTGCCCCGGCATCATGTGGAACCCGACCTTGAACGCCGCGTTCCGGAGCCGGCGGTTCGCGTCCATCGACGCCTGCATCCCGTGTCCGCGGTGCATCTCGCGGTTGATGCGCTCGTACGTCGTCTGCACCCCGACCTCGACCTTCGTCCCGCCCAAATCGAGCATCCGGTCTATCTGCTCGGGGTCACACCAGTCCGGCTTCGTCTCGAACGTCGTCCCGATGTTCCGGATGTTCCCGAACTCGTTCGCCGTCTTCACGTCCTCCAGGTACGAGAAGTCGTACTCCTCGGGGTCCTGCGCGAACGACACGCCCTCCGCGGGCGCGGGTTCCTGCCCGGGGTCGAAGTCGTTGAGCGCTTCGAGCGCGCGCTTCACGAACCACTCCTGGTAGTCGTGACTGCGCGCGGTCATCGTTCCACCCATGATGATGAGCTCCACCTTGTCGACGGGATGCCCGATTTCGCGGAGCTGGTGCAGGCGAAGCATCACCTGCCCGTAGGGGTCGTAGTCGTTCTGCTCGCCGCGGGCGGCCGCGGGCTCGTGTCCCGTGTACGACTGCGAGGAATCGAACTCGGACGCCGGGCCGCCGGGACAGTAGAGGCACTTCCCGTGCGGACACATGTGCGGACTGGTCATCACCGCGACCGGCGTCACGCCCGACGCAGTGCGCACGGGCTTTCGCTGCAGGAGGTCCTCCAGCTCCTCGCGGCGACTCTGGGGCGCGTAGTCGAGCAGTTCGGAGTGCGTCGGCACTTTCGGCGCGGAGTACTCGCCGCAGACGTCCATCTTCGCCTGCTCGATGTCCTCCTGCGCGACCTCGCCCGCGAGGAGTCGGTCGACGAGCTCGTCGCAAGCGGCCTCGAACGCGCTCTCCGACCCTGAACTCATTAGAAAACGAAAGCGGACACGCGAGGAAAAGGATGTCGTTAGTCGAGCTGCGCGGCGACGGCGTCCACGACGGCGTCGATGACGGCGTCGCGTTCGCCGCGGAGGAACTCGATGTGGCCGTCGTCAGCGCCGCGCGGCGTCACGCCCGCATCGGGGAGTTCCTCGGCGACCGCCTCGCCGACCGCACGGGTGTCGACGTGCTCGGTGCTGCGGAGGCGAATCTCGTCCTCGTTCGCGCCGACGAGCACGTCGACCTCGTCCTTCCGGTCGCGGAAGAGCGCGTCGAGCAGGAGGTCCTCGGGCGGGAAGTCGTACTTGTGGGTGAACGCGCCCACGTCGAGCACGTCGAACGTCACGCCGTCCTCACCGCGCGCGGAGAGGTGGCGGCGCGCGGTCTCCAGTTCCGTGTCGAGTTTCGAGCGGAACTGGCCGGCGACGTGCGCGGCGAGCGAGTCGTTCTCCTCCCAGAGGAGGTCCGCGATGAGTTCGCGCTTGTCCTCGTAGGACTGGTAGAACGCTTCGAGCGCGATGGCGTCACGGATGTCCGCGAGCTCACCGGCGTCGTAGCCGGCGTCGCGCGCGGCGTCCGCGTACACGTCCGGGGTGTCCTCCCAGAACGCGGCGGCGGGGAGGTGGGCGATGTCGTCGCGGGCGTCGGCGTTCACGAGCGCCGCGAGGTGCGCGCCGAGCACGCCCGTCCGGACCGCGTCACCGCCCTCCTGAGTCGGGCTGGCGAGCACGGTCGCGGCGTCCGCGGCCTCGCCGTCCGCGTACCCGCCGTCGATTGCGACGCTCCGCGCGTCGTACGCGTCGAGCAGGCCGAGGCCGTCGAGGGACTCCCGGGTGCTCCCGGTGCCGACGAGCACGAACAGCGGGTGTTTCTCGTCGTGGCGCTGCTCGGCTTCGAGCATCGAGGTCACGTCGTTCGTCGCGGCCTCCATGCCGTAGAAGTCGCCGTCGAGCGGCCGACGGTCGATGTAGTGGTACTCGGCGTTGCTGACCGCGTGCTCCTCCCGCACGAGCGGGAGGACGGCGCGCTCGATGGCGGCCCCGGCGACGTAGCCGTCCACGTCCGCCGTGTGCCGCACGATGACCGGGCGGCCCTCCGCGACGGCGCGACGAACCGCGGTCGCGGCGGTCACGAGGCCGTCCTGCACGACCCCGATATCGTCGTCCTCGACGAGAAGGCTCGTGTCGTCCGGCCGCGCGCGCTCGTCCAGCGCGTCGTTCAGCCGCGCGAGCACCGTCTCCCGAGCGTCCCCCGTGAGTTCGTCCAATTCCTCCGTCTCGACCTGGAGTTCCCCGTGGTGTCGCTCGACCTCGCCGACCAGCCGAACCACGTCACCCGTCTCGATTTCGGGGTACGCACGAACGCCTGCTTCCACGAACGCCGCGCACTCGATGACTCCCGTCTCGTCCGTCAGCTCGAACACTGTCGGACCGCTCGTCTGCCGAGTCGACGTGAGTTCGCCCTCCAGCGCGACGAGCTCGCCGACGAACTCCTCCAGCTCGCCAGCCGACACGTGCACCGGTTCGGCCGACTCCTCGCTCTCGGACTCGGCTTCCGCCGACTCCTCGACTGGTTCCGGCTCCGCTTCGGGCTCGGACGCTGCTTCCGCTTCGGGCTCCGGCTCGGGTTCGCTCTCGGAGTCGGGTTCCGGCTCTGACTCGGATTCCTGTTCGGTTTCGACCTGTTCGACCGCGCCGGCGGGCGCGGCGTCCTCGTCGTCGGGGAGTTCGGCGGTCGTCTCCGCGTCGGGGTCCTGGATGAGCTTCCCGCGGAAGTCGCGTTCGCTCTGCCGAATCGACCACGAGAGGTCGACGTTACCGTTCCCGTGGACCTCGTCCACCTGAACGTACACGGTCTGGCCGTCCTCCCAGTCGAGGGACTCGATGCGGCCGGGAATCTCGCTGCGGTGCAGGAGACCCGTGACGGACGGCGCGAGGTCGACGAACACGCCGAACTCGGCGAACCCGTCCACGGAACCGACGTAGTACCGGCCGGGGATGAGCTGGTTCGCGTCGTCGCCGCGGAACTCGAAGACGACGTCCTCTTCGTGGGTCTGACAGATACGACCGTCGACAGACGAGCCGCAGATAATACACGTACCCATTTAGTGAGTTGAAGTAATCCCTCCCCTAAACGATTGTCGAAAGCCTATTCCAGAACGCGACTCTCCGCTTCCAGTTCGGCGATGTCGTCCGCCAGCGCCCGCACCTGCTCGGGGAACAACGCCACCTGCACCTCGTTCCCCTCGTCGTCCTCGGCGACGACCTTCACGCGTTTGTCCCCGAACTCGCGCGCCTCGACCGCCGCGGTGTCGAACAGTTTCGCCGACCCCGACTTGTTCGACGGGCCGACGTTCTTCAGCGCGCCGTCCTTCAGTTCCACGATGAAGTCGTCCAGCTGGAGTGCGAGCATACCGAGTGCTCGCCGGGCGCGTCCTTAGTCCTCGCGGAGTTCGTGGCAGTTCCGACACCGCGCCTCGTAGGACTCCGCCGCGCCGACCATGATGGTCGGGTCGTCGGCGTGCGCGGGGTCGCCGTCGATGAGGCGCTGGTTCCGGGTCGCCGGCTCCCCACACACCGTACAGATGGCCTGGAGTTTCTCCACGTACTCCGCCGTCGCCATCAGCGCGGGGAGCGGGTGGAAGGGGTCGCCGCGGAACGTCTGGTCGGTTCCGGACACCACGACCCGGCGGCCGTCCGCCGCGAGGTCCTCGCAGATGTCGAGGAGTTCCGCGGGGAAGAAGTTCGCCTCGTCGATGGCGACGACCTGCTCCCCGTTCAGCATACCGGGAATCGAACGGACGCCCTCGGGGTCGTTCTCGACCACCGTGGCCGTCCACTCGTTGCCCGCGTGCGACCCGAGCGACTCCTCGCCGTACCGGTCGTCGATAGCCGGGGTGAACGCCGCGACCTCCTGACCCGCGATTTCGGCGCGCCGGAGCCGACGGAGGAGTTCTTCCGTCTTCCCCGAGAACATACAGCCGGTGATGACCTCCACCCACCCGCTGTTCGTGATGGCGTGCATGCGAGAAGCCGGGGTGGGCGAGGAGAAAAACGGTTCCGTTCTCCGCGTCCCGCGCCACTCACTCCCGGAGGCGGGCGACCGTCTCGCCGTCGCGTTCTTCGACCGCGACGAGACCGTCGTCTTCGAGGTCGGCGAGCAGGCCGCGCAGCCACTCCGCGCCGGTGTCACCGCCGTAGTCCACGCGGACCTTCGGCCCCAGCTGGGAGAGCGCGAGTGCGTCGTGCTCGGAGAGCGCGGCGATGACGCGTCCGCGTTTCTGTCGCCGGCTCCCCTCGAAACTCGGCTGGGTCGGCACGTCGGGCGCGGTGAAGTCCCCCGACTCGTAGGCGTCACACCACTCGCGCCACGGACACCCGGCTTCGTCGCAGGACGGGACTTTCTCACAGGCCACGCCGCCGAGTTCCATGACGGCGTTGTTCCAAACGCGAGACTCGTCCGCGGGCATCAGGAATCCCGCCACGTCCTCGAACGCCGCGTCGTCGTCCGGCACGGAGAACGCGCGGTAGAGGACGCGCTTGACGTTCGTGTCCACGACGGCGTTCCCGTTGTTGAACGCGAAAGAGGCGACCGCGTTCGCGGTGTACGGCCCGACCCCCATCAGCTCCTGGAGTTCCTCGGGCGACTCCGGGAACGCGCCGTCGTAGTCGTCGACGACCTGCTCGGCGGCCTCGTGGAGGTAGCGCGCGCGGTTGTTGTACCCGAGGGAGTGCCCGGTCCAGAACGCCACCACGTCCCCCCGGCTCGCGGCGGCGAGGTCGTGGACGGTCGGCCACTTCGCGAGGAACTCGTCGAAGGCCTCGCGGACGCGTTCGAGCTGGGTCTGCTGGCTCATCACCTCAGAGACGAGAATCTCGTAGGCGTCGTCGGTGTTCCGCCACGGGAAGTCGCGGTGGTCGTCCTCGTACCAGGTGACGAGAGCGTTCCGGACGGCGTCCGTGTCCTCGGGCAGGCAGTCCGCGGCCTCACTCATCACGCGAACCGTGGGCCGCGCCGGGTAACTCGGTTGTGGTTCAGGGCCGGCCGCGCGGGCGGACGGCCCGCGCGGAGGCGAAAGGCGTTTTCCGCGCCCGTGAGAACGTCGCGTCATGAGTCTGGACGACCTGCAGGACGCCGTCGAGGAAGAGAACGCGGAGCTCACCGACCACGCGGTCTCCCTCGACCGCGAGACCCGCACGGAGTTGGCGATGTTGAGCGCGGCGCTCGACGCCGAGGACGTGGACGATATCGTGCAGCGCGCCGTCCACCAGTTCTTCGACACGCTCGTGCAGTCGGGGAAACTCGACTTCCACCTCCGCAGCGAGTACGATGCGACCTACGACGAGTACCTCTCCGGGATGAGCTTCGAGGAGATGACGGGCGGTCGGGAGTTCCCGCAGACGGAGGAGGACGGCCGGCGCTACCAGTACTAAGCGAAAGCACCTTTGTGGGTGGTGGCACAACCGACAGGTATGGAAGACATTTTCGTCGGCCGTCTGATGTCCGCGCCGATTCAGACCGTCACCCCCGATACGCCCGTCGAGGAAGCCGCGTCCGTGATGCGGGACCACGACATCAGTTCCGTCGTCATCGTGAACGAGGAGGACGAACTCGTCGGCATCCTCACCGCCACCGACTTCGTCGCCATCACCGCCGACGGCACCATCACGCGCGACGACCCAGTCTCGAAGTACATGAGCACCGACCTCGTCACCGTCACCGCGGACGAACCCATCGTGGACGTCGCGGAAACCCTCATCGACCACGGCATCCACCACATCCCCGTCGTCGACGACACCGCCGGCGTCATCGGCATGATATCCACGACGGACATCACCGCCTACCTCTCCACCGCCGCGTAATCGCGCGACCGACCCACGTATCGAGCTTTTTCGGAGCTACACCGCGTCCTCTGAGTGTTCGAGGCTCGGACTCGCCTGTTTCACGCGCGGGCTTTCGAGCGCGTCGAAGAGGACGCTCGTGCCGAGTTCGATTTCGCGTTCGGTCACGTCGAGCGGCGGGAGGAGGCGGAGCGCCTTGTACCCGCAGCCGAGCGTGAGGAGGCCGCGCTCCAGCGCGGCTTTCACGAGGGCTTCGCGGCGGTCTTTGGTGTCGAGTTCGATGGCGAACATCAGGCCGCGGCCGCGCACGTCGACGACGTACTCGGAGTCGTAGTCCGAGACGAGTTCGGTGAGCTGGCGGCCGCGCTCGCGCGCGTTCTCGACGAGGTCGTGTTCCTCGATAGCGTCGAGAGTGGCGACGCCCTGCGCGGACGCGAGGATGTCGCCCGCGCCCCACGTCGAGGAGAGCCGTCCCTTCTCCTCCGGGAACAGGTCCTCGCTGGCGACGGTCGCCCCGACGCGGAGGCCTTTCGCGGACGTGATGACGTCGGGGTCGAACGGCAGGTGGTCGATACCCCACATCTCGCCCGTGCGGCCGAGGCCGGCCTGAATCTCGTCGGAGATGAGTTTGAACCCGTGTTCGGCCGTGAGGTCGGCGATGTCCCGGGCGAACTCGTCGCTGGGGACGCGGTAGCCGCCCTCGCCCTGCTGGGGTTCGATGATGAGGAAGGACACCTCCTCGGCGGGGATGTTGCCGCGGGTCGGGTGGAGGCGGTCGGCGAGAACGTTCCCGCCGGGGCCGTCGGTCTTCCAGCCACAGGTGCACTCGCCCTCGCACGAGCAGTAGGGGACGCTGACGACGCCCGGAATCTCGGGGTAGCCGCGGCGCTGCACGGACTTCGAGCGGTTGAGGCTGAGCGCCCCCAGGGTTCGGCCGTGGAACGCGCCCTCGGTCGTTATCGCGCGGTGTCCGCCGTCGGCGTAACAGATCTTGATAGCGTTCTCGACGGCTTCCGCGCCCGAGTTCGAGAGGAAGGCGGTGTCGAGGCCGTAGTGGCTCGTCGCCTCGGTGAGCCGGTCCAGTAGCTGGGTCGGCCCCGGAATCTCGGGGTCGTCGAGCGTGCCGCCGTTCGAGACGTAGAAGTCCTGGCCGGCGATTTTCAGGGGGTCGACGAGACCGAACCCCTCGAGTGCGTCCATGATTTTCGGGTTGTTGTACCCGAGCGGGGCGGACGCGACGTGGCTCGTGAAGTCGAGGAGGACGTTCCCGTCCACGTCGGTGCAGAAGGGGCCTTCGGCCCACTCGGTTGTGTCCCAGACGAAGTCGTAGACGTACGTGCTCGGGGCGGCGTGCTGGCCGTGGTGGTCAGCCCACTGCTTCGCGCGTTCGCCGGGCATCTCGGTGACACTCGGCTCTGCTGTCTCCCGGTTCATGTGGGGAGAAGGCACGCCCGCGAGATAAAAGGTGTCCGTTTCGCCCCCGGCAAGTATTACATCACGGAGACGGCCGCGACGACGCCGCCGGCGACGAGGAGAACGACGCTCCACCCGGCGACCCGGCGGGCGAACGCGCGGTTCGTGCTCGTCGCCGCGAGCGCGACCTTCACGCCGATACTGGACGCGGTCGCGAGGAACACCGCCACCACCGCCGTGTGCGAGTCGAGACCGCCGGTGCGGTAGAGGACGACCGCCGACGTGGTCGCGCCCGCGCTCGACACCAACCCCGAGAAGACCGCGGTCGCGTAGAATCCGACCGCGCCGAACTCCGCCTCCGCGAGCCCGCCCGCAGCGAGCACGATAGCGAACATCGCGCCGAACGACAGCGCGTTCCGCGTCGAAAAGGGACTGTCGAGCTCCATCGGCACGCTCTCGCTCCAGTCCGCGGTGAACGCGGCGACCGCAATACTCCCGACCACGACGACCGCGAGCGGCGGGACGACCGGCCAGAGCGGCCGACTGCCGAGCGTGAACACGAGCACGATGAGGAGGTTCCGGAGCGCCATCGCCGCGTTCGCGAGCAACACGCCCGCGACGGCGTACGCCGCGGCCTCCGCGCGCTCCCCGACGTGGTCGAGCATCGTCCCGACGACGGCCGTCGAGGACGCCAGTCCGCCGAAGAAGCCCGTGACGGCGATTCCCTTCGAGCCGTACGTCTTCACGACGACGTAGTTCGCGATGCCGATGCCCGCGACGAACACGACCATCAGCCAGACGACGCGTGGTTCGATGTCGACCGTCGCGGGACCCAGCGAGACCGGGACCGTTCCGGCCGGGAGGAGCGGGTAGACGACAAAGGAGAGGATGGCGAACTCCGTCACCGACCGCATCTCCTCGCGGTTCAGCCCCCACGCGAACCCGTGGAGTTCCCGTTTCAACACGAGGAGGAGACTGCTCGTCACCGCGACCACGGTCGCGGGCAGCGTCTCACCGAGCGCCGCGAGCACGCCGACGCCGTACGCGACGACGAGGCTCACCGCCGTCGTCAGGTGGAGGCCCTCGTCGGACTCCATCCCGTTGTACATTAGAATACCCGCGAGCACCGTCACGAACAGTCCACCGACGGGGACGAGCAGGGGGACGCAGACGCCGTCGCCCGCGCAGCGCGCGGAGTCGTGGAGCGTGAAGATAGCGCCGAGCACGCTACTGAGGGCGAACGTCCGGATTCCCGCAGCCTTCTGCGACCACTCGCGCTCCAACCCCAAGAACAGCCCGAGCGCGACCGCGAGGACGATACGGGCGACGCTGGTGTCGAGGGGCGGCGACGCGACGAGGTTCTCGGCTCCGAGCGGCACTCCCGCGACTTACCGACGGGGGGACATAAGCGATGCGGCAGGGTGGAACGTTTTTGTCACCCCCGCGGTACTCACCCGTATGGAGTTCGACTACGACCGGGCGCGCGCTGGCTGGTGGGCGGTCGGCGCCTTCCTCACGCTGGCGCTCGCGCTCGTCGTCTACCGCTTCCTCGGGACGTTCGTCTTCGGCGTCTTCCTCTACTACGCCACCCGCCCCGTCTACCGCCGGCTGAAGAAACGCGTCCGGCCGCCGAGCCTCGCCGCCGCCATCAGCCTGCTCGCGCTCGCGCTCCCCGCGCTCCTCCTGCTCGTGTACACGCTCGCGGTCGGCCTCCAGGAGCTCGATAAGTTCCTCGCCGCGCGCGACATCCAGCTCACGCAACTGGAAGCCATCCTCCAGCCCTACATCGACATCTCCGGCATCGTGCAGGACCCGCAGTCGCTGCTCGACGACCCGAACTTCGTCGAGGCCGTCCGGGTGTTCGTCTCGAACGCCTCGGGCTACCTCGGGTTCATCGGGACCGCCGCCCTCCACCTGTTCGTCATGATTACGATGGCGTTCTACCTCCTGCGGGACGACCACCGCCTCTCCCAGTGGTTCCGCCGCCGGTTCTCCGACTCGGAGGGCGTCGTCGAGACGTACTTCGCGCGCGTCGACCACGACTTCTCCAACATCTTCTTCGGGAACATCCTCAACGCCGTCTTCACCGGTATCATCGGCGGTATCTCGTACAGCGCGCTCGACTACGTCGCGCCCGCGGGCCTCGGCATCCCCTACCCCGTTCTGCTCGGCGTTCTCACCGGCGTCGCCAGCCTCATTCCCGTCGTCGGCATCAAACTCATCTACGTCCCCGTGCTCGCCTACCTCGCCGGGATTGCTGTCTCCACCAGCACCGCCCTCCTCTGGTTCCCCCTCCTCTTCTTCGTCGTCTCCTTCCTCATCGTCGACGTCATCCCCGACCTCGTCCTCCGCCCGTACGTCTCCGGACGCGGCCTCCACCTCGGAATGGTGATGCTCGCGTACATCTTCGGCCCGCTCCTCTGGGGCTGGTACGGCCTCTTCCTCGGGCCGATGCTCCTCGTGCTCATCGTGCACTTCGTGAAGCTCGTGCTCCCGGAACTCATCGCCGGCCGACCCATTGAAGCCGACGCCATCGGCGGCCTCGTCGCGGCGGACGAGAACCCGGCGCCCGCAGAAGAACCGACCGCGGGCGAATCGGCGGACAGCGAGGGCGAATCGGCGGACGAGCGAGACGACGAGGAGGAGTCCGCTGCGAGCGCCGGGGGGACGGAGTCCGGCGAGTAGTCAGTGCTCGACGAGCCGGGCGCCGTCGCGGGGACAGTAGTCGTACTCGGGGTCGCGGGTCGAAAACCCGCACTGCGGGCACTCGCGGACCGGCGGCCGGTCGTCGCCGCGGAACAGGAGCGGGACGAACGGGAGCGCGACGAAGAAGACGAACCAGCCCGTGTAGTGATATACGAGGACGCTGACGGCGAGGCTGGCGACGAGACCGACGAGCGCGGTGCGCGTGCGCGAACCCATCACGCGAGCGGACGCGTCTCCGCGGCGTAAGCGTGTCGTCACCACGGTTATGCGTTCCCGGTGCGTTCACCCGGTATGGAGGAAGTCCTGTTCGAGAGCGAGACGGACGAATCGCGCGCGGCGGTCGCGGACTACCTGCGGTCGGTCGCGGACCGACTCGACGACGGCGCGGTGACGCTCCGCTCGGGCGGCGAGGAGTTCACGGTGAATCCGCCGGAGACCGTCGAGTTCGAGGTGAAGGTCGAACGCGAGGGCGCGGAGACCAGCCTGGAACTCGAACTGGAGTGGACGGATGGCGCGAACGAGGGCGGTGGCGGCGACTTCGAAGTCGCCTGACGGCGGGACGCCGCAGGGCGACAGGAATTTAGCGGACGTGTGCGACGCTCGATACGGATGGACGACGTAGACCTCTCGGCGGTGTCGCCGCGCGCGTGGCGACTGCTCCGGGTGGCCGCGGGGTACGAGCAACGCGGCGTCGAGCGCGCGATGGACGGCATTCTGCAGGCACACGTCTCGATGTTGGAGTCGGGGAGTCGCGGACTGACTGGGGACCGGCGGCGACTGCTCTTCGAACTGTACGCGGACGAACTCACCGACGAGCAGGTGCGCGTGCTGGTCGCGCACTTCTGACTCCTATCGAAAATCATTACGGATAGTACTCGGTAGAGGGTGCTGTATCAATGATACAGATGGATATTCGGAGTCCACGCGGCCGACTCGCCACATTCCTCGTCGCCGTGATACTCACCGTCGCGGTCGCGTTCGGCCCCGACCTCGCCGGCCTCTCCCTGAAAGGACAGTACGCGCTCGCCACCCTCGTCTTCGCCGCCGTGCTCTGGGTGACCGGCGCGATACCGCTCGCCGTCACCGCGCTCTCGATACCTGTTCTCCTCACCGCACTCGGCGTCTACCCCAGCATCGATACGGCGCTCGCCGGGTTCGCGGACCACCTCATCTTCCTCTTCATCGCGGGGTTCATGCTCGCGAACGCGCTCCAGAAGTACGACATCGACCGCCGCATCGCGCTCTACATCATGGCGCGCATGGGCTCCACACCACGCCGCCTCATCGGCGCGATAATGATCGCGACCGCGCTCCTCTCGATGTGGGTGTCGAACACCGCCACCACGGCGATGATGACGCCCATCGCGCTCGGCGTGCTCGCGCAGGTCGTCGGCCGCGACGAAGTCCAGGAGCAGAGCGACGACGCGGACTCCTTCTCGAACATCCAGATCTCGACCCTGCTCGGCACCGCGTACGCCGCCTCCGTCGGTGGCGTCGGCACCCTCATCGGCACGCCGCCGAACGCCGTCGTCGCCGCCGTCCTCGAACAGCAACTCGGCTACAGTATCAGCTTCGCGGAGTGGCTCATCATCGGCATCCCCATCGTCGTCATCACGCTCCCCATCGTCTGGTACGTCCTCACGTTCCGCCTGTTCCCACCGGAAATCGACGACGTGAGCGACGCCCGCGAACAGGCCCGCGAGTACCTCGACGAGGAGGGCGACCTCGGGCCGCGCGCCCGCCGCGTCGCCTACATCTTCGCCGCGACCGCCGGCCTGTGGGTGCTCGGCGGCCTCAGCGGCCCGCTCCACTGGCTGCTCGAAACCGTGCTCGGACTCGACCTCTCGCCCGCGTTCTGGACGACGCTCTACGGCGGGTCGGGCGAAACCCTGCTCGGCGTCGAGGGCCACCAGGGACTCCTCTACTACGTGATGGTCGGCCTGTACGCCATCCCCGCGCTCGTCCTCGCGGACACCGTCGAATGGGACGACCTCGAAGACATCGACTGGGGGACCATCCTCCTGTTCGGCGGCGGTATCGCGCTCGCCGACGCGTTCGCCGCGACCGGCGCGACGCGCTGGATTGCGACCGGAATATTCGGTAACCTCACCGACGCCCCCGTCGTCCTCATCGTGCTCGCGGTCGTCCTGCTCATCATCTTCCTCACCGAGATGACTTCGAACACCGCGACCGCCACCATCGTCGTTCCCGTGCTCGTCAGCCTCGGGAGCGTGCTCGCCGGGACGCTCGGCGTCGTCCCCGAAGCGGCAGCCGTCTTCCTCGCCGTCTCCGGCGCGGTCGCCGCGAGCTTCGCGTTCGCGCTCCCCGTCGCCACCCCGCCGAACGCCATCGTCTTCGGCAGCGGCTACATCCGCCAGAAACACATGATGCGCGCGGGCGTCGTCCTGAACATCCTGATGACGCTCGTCCTCACGGTGCTCATCACCGCGCTCTTCTACTTCGTCTGGCCCGCAATCCTCTGGTAAGCCAGACGCCACGCTCTCTATTTTGCCGGGTAAGAAAACACGTAGCCGACGCTGTGTGGCGTAGTTCAGAAGGGGAAAGGCATGACCCCGGAAAACCCGGGGTCGCTGCCGCCCTGAATTGGTCCCCGCTGACGCTTCGGCCCTCCAAGCGAAGCGTCACCCGAATCAAACGGACGTACGAAGATAAAGGTATCGGCGAGCGGAGCGACTGCCGCTAAATGTATTCTTCCTCCAACACCCACCCGAGTGCACGTTTGTAGTACGTGAACATTTCGCGCACCCCTTTGTGG
The DNA here is from genome assembly GCF_036418315.1 of Salarchaeum sp. III. NCBI lineage: Archaea > Methanobacteriati > Methanobacteriota > Halobacteria > Halobacteriales > Halobacteriaceae > Salarchaeum > Salarchaeum sp. III. The sequence goes on from NZ_JAZHPG010000024.1 coordinate 41,071, forward strand.
TTCATCTCCTCGGATTCAAGCTGTTCCTCGAGAAACTCGTACTGCTCGCGAATCTCCTCTTCGTCACGCATACCCGCGGATAAGGAGTGCTCCCGGAAAAGTCCCCGCTCCTACGCACCCCCCTCGTCCTTGGCCGCGGTCAGCGGCTGTCGGCTCGCCAGCGAACACGCGAACTCGGGGTGCTCAACGAGGAACCACAGCACCATGTGGCGGCGTCCGCCAGTGAGTCCGGTCGCGGAAAGGTCGTCCGCCGTGAACTCCGCGGGGAGCCGGTCGAACAACCGAGCGACCTCGTCGAACGACTCGAACACCTTCCGGTGGCCCGCGGAATCGGCACCCCGGCGCTCCACGACGAACGAGCCGTCGAGTCGGCGCTCGCAGGCGGTGTTCAGGAACTCCTCACGGCCGGTGAGCGCGTTTTCGAGTTCGTCGCGTAACGCGTCGGCCTGCTCGCGGCTGAGGCCGTGGACGTGCCCGTCGACTTCGACGTGGACCGTTCCGCCGTCCGCGGTCGCGGTGGGAGAAGGACTACTGGACGAGAATTTCTCGACCAGCCGCCTCACGGCGGCTTACTCTATCCTCGGACACGGAAACCGTGTGTTGAGACATCACGTGAGTGTATCGCACGACCACGGATAAGTGTAGGGGGTCGTGCAGACCCACGTTTTACTGCGCTCGCTCGACTCACTCGCTCGCTGGCAAAACCTGGACTGAAAGCGGCGTACTCCCATCACTTCGCTCTCGTCCGTGCGCCGCCCGCTCGCATTCGCTCACGGAACGATGAGAGCCCCCGATACTCATGTAGGAAGACGCGGCCAGTAGACCGCGTGACCTGACAAAGGGGAACGGGCGAGAGCAACCCGCGGCGGACGCCCGTTCCATCGCTGCCGCCGCGTGCACGCACACCACGCCTTCTTTGAGCGCGCAGTCCCCAGTACGCGCATGGAGATTCGCGGGGAGCGCGAGTGCAAGGACTGCGGGACGCGCTGGTCGTACTACGAGACCGGGAGCGTGACGTGTCCCGACTGCGGGAGCATGCGGAGCGTCGGGACGGACGACGAACGCGTCTACCACACGGACGTGGCGTCCGCGTTCGACCTCGGGAGCGCGCGGACGCTCGCCGCGAACGCAACGCTGGCGGAGGCCGCAGCGGAAGCGGCGAGCGCCGCGAACGCGTACGCTCGCGAGCGCGGCTTCGTCTCCGGCGGCGACCTCCGCGACCTCGACGACACGTACCTCGCGGCGCGCGAACTCGGATACGCGGCGTCCGAGCTGGAGCGCGCGCTGTCCGTGGACGACGACGAGGAGTACTACTTCCTGACGCTCCTCCGCGGCGCCGCGGACGGCGAGCGGCCGGGCGAACGGGACGTGCCGGCGTCGCTCACTGACGTGCGCGGACTGGCGTACGCGACCTCAGTCGGCGAGTACCGCCGTGAACTCCGGTCGTGGCTCGACACCCAGGACGACGAGCCCGACGAGGCGGCTGCGCTCCTCGAAGCGCTCGGCGACCACGTGAAGCGCGTGAAGGCGCTCGACGGGGGCGTACCGCTCGATGCGTCGGAACGCCTCGTCGCGGCGGCGCGCGCGGTCGGGGACTGCGTTCGGAGCGGGGACGACGAGGACGCGGAGCGGGCGCGTTCCCTGCTCGACGACCTATAGGCTCTCGGCGAGGTCCGCAGCGATATCCGCGAGCACGCCGTGGGCGGGCGGGAGGTCCGCGAGACCCGCGTTCATCGTGAGAATTCCGTGAATCAGGTCCGGGTAGTGGTATCGTTCGACCGGGACACCCGCGGTTTCGAGGCGGTCAGCGTACGCCCGGCCTTCGTCGCGCAGCGGGTCGAACCCGCAGGTGACAACGGCCGCTGGCGGGAGGTTCGCGTGGTCCGCGGCCTCCAGCGGGGCCGCGTAGGGGTTCACGCCGTGGAGGTCGCTGTCGAGGTAGTGCCCCTCGAAGTACGCCATGTCGTCGCGGCTGAGGAAGTATCCCTCGCCGTTCTCCTCGTGGCTCGGCCACGCGCGCAGCAGCGACACCGTCGGATAGACGAGCACCTGTCGCGCGATGTCGGGCGGGTCGGTGTCCGCAGCGCTCCACGGCGCAGGCGCGTCGTTATCGGCTTGGTCGCGCGCGAGGAGGCTGACGGCGGCGGCGAGGTTCCCACCCGCGCTGTCCCCGGCGACGGCGAGCCGGTCCGGGTCGACACCGAGGTCGCCCGCGTGCTCGTTCACCCAGCGGGTCGCGGCGTACGCGTCCTCGACCGCTGCGGGGAACGGGTGTTCCGGCGCGAGTCGATAGTCGACGGACACGACGACGCAGCCGGACTCGTTCGCGAGTTCGCGGCAAGCCGGGTCGTGACTGTCGAGCGACCCGAGAACGAATCCGCCTCCGTGGAAGAACACGACGACGGGCGCGTCGTCGCCGGTTCCGGGGTCGTAGACCCGGACGGGGATGTCGTCGTCGGGTCCGGATGCCGGGCGGGCGGTGACGGAGTCGACGCTGGGGCCGTCAGCGCCGCTGTTCATGCGTTCGAGGAGGCCGCGGGCGTCCGCGGGCGGGAGGTCGTGAATATCGGGGCCGCCCATCGCGTCGAGCTGGTCGAGGAACTCGCGCACGGCCGGGTGGAGGTCGGGCATACCCTATGCGGCGCTCGCGGCCGGGAAAAAGGTCAGGGGAGGTCGACGGGCACGTCCTCGATTTCGCTCGCGGCCTTCACGGTGTTGTAGAGGAGCATCGCGCGCGTCATCGGGCCGACGCCGCCGGGGACGGGCGTGATGGCGTCCGCCTTGGCTTTCGCGCTCTCGAAGTCCACGTCGCCGACGAGATGGTAGCCCTTCTCCGAGTCGTCGTCGACGCGATTGATGCCCACGTCGATGACCGTCGTGCCGTCGGTGAGCATGTCGCCGTCGACAAGTTCGGGGACGCCGACCGCGGCGACGACGATGTCCGCGCGCCGAGTGTGTGCGGCGAGGTCGTCCGTTCGAGAGTGGCAGACGGTGACGGTAGCGTTTCCACCATCTCCCTTCTGGAGGAGGAGGTTCGCGAGCGGCTTCCCGACGATTTTCGACCGGCCGACGACGACGACTTCCTTTCCGGCGGGGTCGATGCCCTCTGATTCGAGGAGTTTCTGGACGCCGTGGGGCGTGCAGGGCTTGAATCGGGGGTTGCCGGCGACGAGTCGGCCGACGTTCTCGGGGTGGAAGCCGTCCACGTCCTTCGCGGGCGAGACCGCGGAGAGCACGCGCTCGTCGGGCACGTGGTCGGGCGTCGGGTCCTGAACGAGGATGCCGTGCACGTCGTCGCGATCGTTGAGCGACGCGACTGTGTCGAACAGTTCCTCGGCGGGCGCGTCGGCGTCGATGCGAACGTCCTCGGCGGCGATACCGACTTCCTCGCAGTCCCGCTGTTTCATCGAGACGTAGGTGGCGCTCGCCTGCGTGTCGTTCATCAGGACGGTTGCGAGGCGCGGCGTCACGCCGGCGTCGGTCAGGGTGTCGACGACGGCGGAGACATCCTCGCGCACGTCGGCGGCGACGGCGTTCCCGTCGATGACGGAGGTCATGCCAGACGGTGGGCGCGCGCCACCCTTCAAATTGCTGGTTCGTGTATAGGGAAGGAAGTAGATGGAGAGAGTTGTTCGTGTTCGTGCCTACTCGTAGACGGGGTGGTCGTCGCAGAGCTCCTGCACGTCCGCCGCGACCTCGGCGTACACCTCGGCGTCGCCGATGTTGTCGATGACGCGCGCGATGCAGTCCGCGACGGTCTCCATGTCGTCGGTGTCGAACCCGCGCGTGGTGAGGGCGGGCGTGCCGGCGCGGATACCGGACGGGTCGAACGCGGAGCGCGTCTCGCCGGGAACGGTGTTCGCGTTCAGGACGATACCGACCTCGTCCAGCGCCTCCTCGGCGTCGCCGCCGGACACGTCGGGATGGGATTCGCGGAGGTCCGCGAGCACGAGGTGGGTGTCGGTGCCGCCGGAGACGAGAGAGAACCCGTGTTCCTTGAGTCGGTCGCCGAGCGCCTTCGCGTTAGTGACGACCTGGGCGGCGTACTCCGCGAAGTCGGGGTCGAGCGCCTCGCCGAACCCGACGGCCTTCCCGGCGATGTTGTGCATCAGGGGACCGCCCTGCGCGCCCGGGAACACCGCGGAGTCGACGGCGTCCGCGTACTCCTCGTCGCACATGATGATGCCGCCGCGGCCGGCGCGAATCGTCTTGTGCGTCGACCCGGTGACGAAATCCGCGATGCCGACGGGATTCGGGTGTTCGCCCGCCGCGACGAGGCCGGTGATGTGCGCGATGTCCGCCATGTGGTAGGCGTCCGCGACGTCCGCGGCCTCCTGCACGGCCTCCCAGTCCACCGCACGCGGGTACGCGGAGAACCCGGAGACGACCATGTCCGGGTCGAACTCCTCCGCGGTAGCCTTCAGGTCGTCGTAGTCGATGCGGCCCGTCTCCGCGTCGATCTCGTAGTGCTCGACGTCGTAGAGCTTCCCCGCGAAGTTCGCGGCGTGGCCGTGACTGAGGTGGCCGCCGTGCGTGAGGTCGAGGCTGAGGATCTTATCGCCGGGTTCGAGGACGGCGAAGTAGACGCCCATGTTCGCCGAGGACCCCGAGTGCGGCTGGACGTTCACGTGGTCCGCGCCCCAGAGCTCCGTCGCGCGCTCGATGGCGAGCTCCTCCACGTCGTCCGCGTACTCGCAGCCCGCGTAGTACCGCGACCCCGGATAGCCCTCCGCGTACTTGTTCGTGAGCGCGCTCCCCTGCGCCTGAAGCACGGCCTCGCTCGCGTGGTTCTCGCTCGCGATCATCGCGAGCGTGTCCTCCTGACGCTCCTCCTCACCAGCGAGCGCGTCCGCGACGGCATCGTCGACCTCTCTGACCTTGTCGTAGCGCATGCGTGAATCCGGCGCACGCGACAGCATAAGTGTACCCACCTCCGACAACCACCGAGATAATCCAACCGCCCGCTCGACAGGAATATAAACATGTGGAGTGTACCGAACGCCGTGTTATCGCGGGAAGTCACGACGGCCGGTGTCCGGGTCGTCGACCGAGCCGGGTACGCCTGTAGCGTTGACGCCGATGACTTCTCGCGCGCGGCGCCCGACGAGTTCGACGTGCCCGTCGACACCGCTGTCGCCGGCTACACGACGGGGTTCAGCGTCCCGGCGACGACCGTTCTCCACGGAGCTACGCCGTCACGGCGACTCTCGACCGACGACCACGAACTTCCCGACGACGCACACGTCCTCTCCCTCCTCGGACCGCTCGAAGTCCGCGCGCGCTTCGACGGGCCCGCCACGGTCTACCGGACTCACGACGGCGTCCGGGTCGAGTTCGACGCGCCGACCAAGGTCGCCCTCGGGTTCCTCGGCCGCGCCACCACTCCAACCGGCCGCGTTAGCGTTCCAGCGACGCCGAGCGGCCTGGCCGACGCCGTCACCGCGAGCGCGGCCGCCCTCCGCACCACGGGTCCGGCGCGGGCGCGCCCGACGATGCGCCGCCACCCGCCCCGCATCGACTTCGGCGCGGACACCGATAGCGACGACAGCACGACGGCCGACGCCCCAGAGACGGGCATCCACGTGACCGTTCCCGCCGCGCTCGACGACGTGCTCGGCGTTGCGCCGCTCGCGCACTACCTCGGCGCGAGCGTGACGGTCACGGACGGCCCTGCGCGACTCCGCGCGCCCGCCGCGAGCGTGGACGAACCGCTCGTCGACGGACAGGCCGCGGTGCTGCTCGAGCGCGCGTTCTGGCTGGACGCGCTCGCGTGGTACGGTGACGCCGAGCGTCTCGACGCGCTCGGCGTCGAGCCAGCGGTAGCGTCCGCGCCGCCGGCCGCGCGTCTCTCGGCCGCGCTGGACGCGTCGTTCGACGCGGTTTCGCTCCCGGAGTGGCCGCTCTCGATGTACGTCGACGCGACGCCGGAGAGCGTTCGAGCGCTCCCGGGACTCCTCCATCGACTCGCGCACGTCCACCCCGCGGAGACGACGACGCTCGACAGTCGAGAACTCGTATCGCGCACGCTCGACGACTTCTATCGGACGACGCCGGGTCCCGTGGCGACCGTGGAGATGGAGAACCCGCAGCTCCGGGCGGGCCGCCGGCACGGCTGGCTCGCCGACGGCACGCCCATCGACGTGTTCAAAGCCGTGCCGGAAACGTACGAGCGGTCCGTCGACCCGGTGGGCGGCGACCTCTCCGTCCACGTAGTGCTGAACGACCCCGGGATGGCGCGCGAGCGCGACCGCGTCACCGAGATTTACCGCGACCGCGCGACGGACTGCCCGATCGACGTGACGCTGCACGCGGACCTCGCCACGACGGAGCTCGCCGGGGTTTTCGAGGCCGACACGGACTTCGTGCACTACATCGGGCACTGCGACGAGGACGGCCTGCTGTGCGCGGACGGCCGCCTGTCCGCCGACTCGCTCGACGACGTGGGCGCGCGCACGTTCTTCCTGAACGCCTGCGGGTCCTACCACGAGGGCGTTCGGCTGGTCGAACGCGGGAGCGCCGCGGGCGCCGTGACCTTCAGAAAAGTCTTGGACGAGCACGCGGCGCAGGTGGGCACGGCGTTCGCGCGCCTGCTCGTCGCCGGGTTCGGAATCGAGCGCGCGCTCTCGGTCGCCCGGCGACGCATCGTGATGGGGAAGGACTACGCTGTCGTCGGGGACGGGACGTGGTCGCTCCCGCACGGGGGCGTTCGGTCGCCGGGCGTGTTCACGGTCACGTCGACGGACGCGGGCTACGAGGTCGCGTACGAGGGCGGGAGCGTGTGGACGCACGGCGAGTACGAGCCGTCGCCGTTCCCGCCGCACCGGGCCGGCCCGTCCGGCCGCCGGGAGACTGCGACCTTGAGCGGGGCGGAACTCCGCGACGTGCTGGCTGACGTGGACGCGCCGGTGGTGCTCGACGGCGAGTTCGTCTGGGCGGACGCAGCGGTCACGCGCCTCTGACTTACTTTACTCGCGACCAATATCGAGTAAATTATATACGGTGGCGGGCCTTACGTGAGGGTATGGCAACCCAGAACCTACTCGGCGCGACCGTCTCAGAGGTCGTATCCACGATTCTCGACGAAGAACCCTCGGACCTCTACGTCCGGAACCCGTCGGCGAACGTCATCGAGGCCTTCGTCGACGCCGCGACCGAGACGGACGCCGATCTCCCGTCGGTCCGCCTCGTCGCCGAGGAACGCCTCCTCAAGGACACGATGGACGACTTCATCGTCGCGAGCAACACCGCGGACCTCGTCGAGGCGGACGTGCTCTCGCTCCGCACGACCGAAGAGCCCCCGCGGAGTTCGACGTTCGTCACGGGCGAACGCGTCGTCTCCCTGGTCGACGCCGGAAACGAGACCGGCGGTCTAACGACGGACGACGACGCGTTCGTCGCGGACGTGCTGGACGCCGCCGAGGCCGACTGGGAGGCCGCTGACGAGTTCTCCCTCCGCACGCCCGGTATCAGCCGCGTCGAGCGCACGCTCAGCGAGGAAATCGGGAGCGAGGTCGAGGCGGACTTCGAATCCGCGCTCGCCGCGATGGAGACCGCGCGCGGCGACGAGGACAGCATCGACGAGGTCACGCTCAGCCTGCTCGTCGCGGCGAAGAACCGCGTGCTCCTCTACGACATCTCGAAGTGGGGCGAGGACGTCGGCATCGCGTCGAAGGCGACGTTCAGCCGCACGAAGACCAAGCTCGAAGACCTCGGCCTCATCGACACGGAGAAAGTCCCCATCGATGTCGGACGGCCGCGCCTCCGACTGAAGTTCGCGGACGACCGCCTGCAGGACGCGAAACCCGGCGAACTCGCGTCCGTCGCGCAGACAATCCTCGCGTAAGCCGCCGAATCCGCCACGTCTTTCTCCCCGGTTTTCGTTCGCGTAGTCATGAGTGACATCGTCGCGGTCGTCGGTGGCGGGTCGGCCGCGGACGCCGTTCGGGCAGCGCTCTCCGACGCGGACGCCGTCGTCGAGGACCGAGACGTATCGGGCGCCGCGGACGCGGACCTCGCCGTCGTCGTCGGTCTCGCGGGAAGCGACGGGTTCGCAACGGCGAACCGAGCCATCGAGGGGCCGTGGCTGGCGGTGGAGGTCGGCGGCCTCGGCGGGCACGCGCTCGCGGACGTCGACGCCGCCGTCTCGGGGTTCTGGCCGAACGAGGGCTGTTTCGCGTGCCTCCACTCGCGGGTCGCCGCGGACGGGTTCGAGACGGTGGACGCGCCGAGCGCTGACCGGAGCACGGTGCGGTTCGCGGGTGCGCTCGCGGGCCGGCTGGCGGTCCGCGCGCTCAGCGGCGAGTCCTTCGGCGGGCACGTCGTCGAGGCACCGCATACGCAGCGGTCGTTCCTTCCGGTGCCGACGTGCCCCGTCTGCGGTGGCGAGCGCGACGGCGCGTTCGATTGGTCTGGCGAATCCCGGGATATCGACGCGGCGGCGGACGCGGCGGCGCGCGCAGTGGACGACCGCGTGGGCGCGGTGGCCGCAGTCGGGGAGCGCGAGTCCTACCCGGCGCCGTACTACCTCGCGCAGGTGAACGACACGAGCGCGTTCAGCGACGCGACCGCCGCGCGACAGGCCGCCGGCGTCGCCACCGACTGGAACGAGGCGTACGTGAAGGCGGTGGGGGAGGCGCTGGAGCGGTACGCCGCGGGCGTCTACCGGTCGTCGGCGTTCGAGACCGCGATGCCGACCCATCCTGACGCGGTCCCACCGACCGAGTTCGTGCTCCCCGAGAACGCGCCGACGCCCGACCCCGACGACGCGCTCCGGTGGGTTCGCGGCGAACACCTCGACTCGGGCGACGACGCCCTGCTCCCCGCTGAGTTCGTGCAGTTCCCGCCGCACGAGGAGCGCTACCGGGACTCGATTACGACCGGTCTCGGACTCGGGAACACCGCCGAGGAGGCCGTGCTCTCCGGGCTGTACGAGGTCGTAGAGCGGGACGCGGCGATGCTCGCGTGGTACTCGACGTACGACCCGCTCGGCCTCGCGGTCGAGGACGGCGGGTACGCGGAGCTCGCGAAGCGCGCGCGCAGCGAGGGCCTCGACGCGACCGCGTTCCTACTGACGCAGGACGTGGACGTCCCCGTCGTGGGCGTCGCCGTCACCCGGGACGAGTGGCCGCGGTTCGCGCTCGGGTCGAGCGCGTCGCTGGACCCGGACGAAGCCGCGCGCGGCGCGCTGGAGGAAGCCGTCCAGAACTGGATGGAACTCCGCGCGATGGGCCGCGAAGGAGCCGCCGAGCAGGAGGGCGCCATCGGCGCGTACGCCGACTACCCGGGACGCGTCCGCGACTTCGTCACCCCCGAAACGGTCGTTCCGACGGACTCCGTCGGCCCCGACGGGGTTCCCGAGAACGAACTCGACGCGGTCGTGTCGCGGCTGGCGGACGCCGACCTCGACGCCTACGCCGCCCGCCTCACCACCCGCGACCTCGACTCGCTCGGCTTCGAGGCCGCGCGCGTCCTCGTCCCGAACGCTCAGCCGCTGTTCGTCGGCGACCCCTACTTCGGCAAGCGTGCCGAATCCGTTCCGGAAGCCCTCGGATTCGAACCCGACCTGGAGAAGACCTATCACCCGTTCCCCTGACTGCGCCCGCGACACCGGCCGCGTCGAACTCGAACCCCGCGACGGCAACCAGCGCGACCTCGCTTCCGAGGACGCACCCACCGTCATCACGGCGTACAGCGCGGGTAGGTAGCATTCGCCGAACGAAGTGCGGCGATTCACCGCGAACGCTCCGCGTTCGCGGCTTTTTTCGTGCAGGTTTTTGGCTGCGCGGTCGCCTGCGGCGACTCGACGCGAAAAACGGTGCGCTCTACATGTACATGCGGTCGTCGGGGCGCTGGGAGTCGTCGACCGCTTCGACGCGGGCGTTGAGTTCAGCGTAGTAGTCGCGGACCTGTTTGGCGAACTGTTCGAGTGGTTCTGTGTCGAGGGCGAGGTCGTAGACGGTGTCCAGGGCGTCGAGGAGGCGGAGGCTGGCGTCGACGTCGGGGACCTCGGCGTGAACGGGCGTGACGTAGGTGGCGGCGGCGAGGTCGGTGTCGATGGCGTGTTCGAGGATGCCCGCGTTGACGCCGTCGAGGAAGCCGGACCCCATCGGTGGGATGTCGTGGTCGGTGAGGCGTTTCTCGTGGTAGTCGGGGGTGGCGATGTAGAAGGTGCGGTGGTCGTCGGGGCCGTGCGCGAGCGGGATGCCGGCGGGGATGGCGATTTCGCGAACGTCGTTCTCCGCGGTCCAGTCGGTGATGGCGGTCGTGAGGGCGTCGGCGGCGAGCTGGGGGACGTAGAGCTCGCCGGTGAGGACGGTGATGTCGAGGTCGTCCCGGGAGAAGAAGCGGGTGTGGTGGCGGGGCTGGCCGTTCTCGAACGGCGTGATGGACGGGAGGGAGTCGACGGTGACGTGACCGGTCTCTTCGAGGTCGAGTCGGTCCACGAGGTAGTCGACGGCGGTGAGGCCGGCGAGCCCGAAGCTGGAGAACCCCGCGAGGAGGACGCCGCTCGGCTCCGCGTCGTGAGTGATGGAGAAGTCGGGGTCGTCGTGCGTGAGCGGGTCCGCGGCGAAGCGGTTCGCGTCAGTCATGGTCGAGAGTATTTCGGGGAGGGTCTTAGAGATTGTCGCGGTGGGCAACCGTTTAGGGGGCCGGCGCCGTGCGTCCCGTATGGTCTTGGAGGGCGTGGTGTCGCTCGACTGGTGGGGACGCGAGGAGTGGAACCTCCTGTTCGCGGTCGTCGTCATCGTCGCCGGCTGGTACGCGGGGAAACTCCTCGTGCGCGTGCTCGGGCGGCGGATAGCACGACGGTTCCAGCGTCCGAGCGTCACCCGCACCATCCTCCGGTCGCTCCGCGTCGGCTCGATCCTCGTCGGCGCGTTCGCCGCGATGGGCTTTTTGGGACTGGAACTCGGCGACCTCGTGCTGTCCGTCACGGTGTTCTCCGCGGTGCTCGGTCTCGTGCTCGCGCCCATCGTCGGAAGCGTCATTAACGGCGTGTTCGTGCTCGCCGACCAGCCGTACGAGATCGGCGACCTCGTGGAAATCACGGACACGGGCGAGCGCGGGTTCGTGGAGGACATCACGCTCCGGTACACGAAGGTGTTCACGCTCGACAACACCTTCCTCGTCGTGCCGAACGGGGCGATGCGCGAGCGCGACATCATCAACTACTCCGCGGAGGACGAGCGCACGCGGCTCTCGCTCAGCGTCGGCGTGACGTACGAAGGCGATCTGGACGAGGCCCGCCGCCTCATCGAGACGGCGGCCGGCGAGGTGGACGAAGTCATCTCGGGCGGCCCCGGCGTCCGCATCGGGAGCGCGCGCTACCCCGCGAAGCCGACGTGTTACATCGACGAGTACGGCGATAGCTCGGTGAACCTCACGCTCCGGTACTGGGCGCGCGAACCCTACAAACTCCTCTCCGTGCGCTCCGCCGTCCAGGAGAAAATCTGGGAGAAACTCCAGGAGACGGAGTCCGTGAACATCGCGTACCCGCACCGCCACGTGGTGTTCGACGACATGAACAGTCGCCCGGACACGGACCTCAGCGACCGGGAACGCTGATGAGCTCGCAGTCGAGTTCGGCGCGGAGGAAGGATTCGATGTCGGGCGTGCCGAACAGCCGGCGGAGCGTGCGCCGCCAGCGCGGCATCTGTTTGTGGCCGATGACGACCACGTCCGCGTCCTCGCCCGCGACCTCGTCGAGGATGGCCTGTTCGACGAGGAAGCTCCGGCGGACGACGTACCGCGCGAAGTCGAGCGGGCCGAACGCGCGCTCGACGGCGTGCTTGAGTGCGGTTCGCGTGACCCGCCGATCGTCCTGATAGAGGTTCACGTGAAGAATCGTGAGGTCGGCGTCGCGCTCGCGCGCCTCCTCGATAGCCGCCTCCAGCGTTCCCTTCGAGTGTTCCGTGAGCGGGTAGCGAACCGGAACAACGACGAGTGACATACCGACGCGTACACTCGGGGTGCCTAAGCCTCCTTCGTCGGACGGCGACGAATCCGACCCTCTACGGCGGGGTCGATACCGAACTCGTGGGCGTACGCGGCGAGCACCTCGTACTGCGTGTCGAGCGTTCCCGTCCGGTGGTCGTGGTCGAGCAGCGGGAACTCGTGGTCGGTGTGGAAGAGGTAGTCGTTCGTCGCCACCGTGTAGGTCGCGTCGGGGTCGAGCGGTTCGCCAGCGACCGTGACCTCGACGAGTTCTTCCTGAACCGTGTCCCAGACGAGTTCGACGCCGCTGACGTGCGAGTGCCACCAGTCGGCCTCGCCGAACCCGACGGTCGCGCCGTGGGATTGACGGAGGACAGTGCGGAGTTCGTCTCCCGTGAGTTCGGCGACGGCAACGGGTTCGTCGAACGGCACCACCGAAACGAGGTCGGCGACCGTCACGTCGCCGTCGAGGGCGGGCCCGGAGCGAATGCCGCCGCTGTTCTGGAGGCCCACGTCGGCGTCGCCCGCCCAGCGGTAGGCGTCCGCGACGAAGTTCCCGATGCGGCTCTCCCCGCGGAACGTCGTCGCCTCAGAGCGCTCGATTGGGTCGTCGACGTGCGCGACGACCTCGTCCAGCGCGGCGTCGGACTCGCGGTCACGGAGCGCCGCGGCGACGGTCTCGTTCACGCCGAACTCCGCGACGCGGTGCCGAGTGACGGCGGGGTCGTCGTCGAGCGCGACCTCGTAGACGACTTCACCGTTCACGCCGGGCCGGGTGAGGAGCGTCCCCTCGATGCGCTCCTGGAGTTCCGTGTGGACGTGGCCCCCGAGAATCACGTCGACATCAGTCTCGACAGCGAGTTCCCGGTCGCCGTTTCCGAGGTGGCTCAGGACGACGACGTGCTCCGCGCCCGCCTCGCGGAGTTCCGCCTCGGCCTCCTGTACGGCCTTGATTGGATCGTCGAACGTCACCGCGTCCGCGTTCGGGTTTATCGAGGGCGTCTTCGGGTCCGTGACGCCGGTCACGCCGACGGTGGTGCCGGCGCGGTCGAGCGTGAGCCACGGCACGACGCCCGCGTCCGCCGCGAACCGCTCGCCGTCCTCGCGGACGTTCGCGCTCACCCACGTCTGCGGGGACGCCGCGACCACGCGCCGAGTCGCCTCGACGCCGTAGTCGAAGTCGTGGTTCCCGAACGTCTCAACGTCCGTTCGCGCGGCCTCGAAGAAGTCCACGGCCTGCATTCCCTCGGTCACGAGCGGCAGTACGCCCGGCGAGGTGTTGTCGCCCGTCCCCGCGACCACGGTGTCGTCGCCGGCGAGTTCGCGGAGCGCGCCCGCGAGCCGCCCGATTCGCTCGGGGTCGTCGTGGGCGTTCTCCACGTCCGAATAGTGGAGGAAACGAAGACTCATACAGGAACGAAGCCGTCGCCGACATTGAACGTGTCGTCATCGCTAAGGGCCGCCGCCGCCTTCCACAACCATGTTCGAAATCACGACCGACGACGAGACGCTCTACGTCGCCGAGGACGAGGGCGAACGCGGCGAGAAAGCGCCCTTCCTCGCCGTCTACCGCGACTCCGAACGCACACGGAAGTACGGGTGGTACTGTCTCAACTGCGAAACCCTCGACAACGCCATGGACTCCATGGGGCGCATCCAGTGCAACGACTGCGGCAACCTCCGGAAACCCGACGAATGGGACGCGGCGCACGAATAACTCTCCGAGTTATTCGCGCCCCTGGCTCCCACTCGCTCGACTCACGGCTGCGCCGTTCGTCCGTTCGGCGGCCTCCGGCCGCCTGTTCGCTCGTTCACGGGAACGCGGCGCACGAATAGCGCCCTGCGGTAGCGGTGCGGTGGCGGTTCCGTCGGCGCATCGGAGATGCGCCGTTCTCCGAGCGCGCCAACGGCGCGCTCGGCTTTTTCCCTCCAGGTTTTTACTCAAGCGGTCGCGCTTCGCGCGACCCGCCGAGTAAAAAGGTGGGGCGGCAAAACTTATCACCCCCGCCCCTGTAGGGTGTGGTAGATGGTGTCACACATTGGCCCACCGTCTGAGGAAGCCAAGTCGATCTTCGCCGACCTCGGATACAGCGTCGCGGGCGACGGCGCGACGTTCACGGCGGCCCGGGATTGGAAGGAGGTCGAGGTGCTCGCGGTCACGGACGACGTAGACACGCCGTCGGGCGACCGGATGCGTTGTTTCGTGACGTGGAAGGACTACGTTCCGGACCTCGGAGACCTGCTCGACCGAGCCGCACCCGACTACGACTATGCGGTCATCGGGGTCGAGGAGGACGGCGAGTACGAGGTCGCGCGAGCGCCCTCAGAGTGACTGGCGGGCCGCGTCGAGGCCGGCCTCGGCGTCGACGTTCGCGCCGAGGCTGTCGAGGGCGTCGGCGAGCGCAGTGAGGAGGAACGCGACGTTCTTCTCGCGGGCGCCGTGTCCCATGCAGCCGATTCTGAAGATCGTACCAGAAAGATCGCCGAGTCCACCGGCGATTTCGAGGTCGTAGTGCTCGCGGAGGAAGTCGATGACGGCGGTGTCGGTGACGCCGTCGGGGACGCGGACGGCGTTGAGGCTGGGGAGCCAGTAGTCGTCTTCAGGTTCGAGTTCGAGCCCCATCGCTTCCACGCCGGATTTGAGCGCGCCAGCGACCCGGTGGTGGCGCGCCCAGCGTTCCTCGACGCCTTCCTCGGCGACGAGGCGGAGGGCTTCGCGGAGCGCGTACACGTTCGTGACGGGTGCGGTATGGTGGTACGCGCGCTCGTCGCCCCAGTAGCCCTCCAGCAGGGAGAGGTCGAGGTACCACGAGCGAGAAGGGTCCTCGCGGGAGAGGACTTTGTCCATCGCGTCGTCGTTGAGCGTGAGCGGGCTCGCGCCGGGCGGACACGACAGGCACTTCTGGGGGCCGGCGTACGCGGCGTCGATGTTCCAGTCGTCGACGCGGAGTTCGACGCCGCCGAGCGAGGTGACCGTGTCGGCGACGACGAGCGCGTCGTGGCTGTGCGCGATACGGGTGAGTTCGGGAACGTCGGGCTGACGCACGCCCGTGGACGTCTCCGCGTGCACGAATCCGAACACGTCGGGCTGGTGGGCGTCGAACGCGTCCTGCACGTCCGCGGGGTCGAGCGGTTCGCCCCACGGCGCGTCCACGTGCACGACCTCGCCGCCGGCGCGCCGCGCCATCTCCGCCATTCGCCCGCCGAAGTAGCCGTTCGTCGGCACGAGCATCGTCTCCCCGGGTTCGACGAGGTTGCCGATTGCGGCCTCCATCGCGGCGCTCCCCGTGCCGGAGACGGGGAGCGTCCACTCGTTCTCCGTGCGAAAGGCGTACCGGAGGAGGTCCTGCGTCTCGTCCATGATATCGACGAACGCGGGGTCGAGGTGGCCGACGAGCGGCGTGCTCATCGCCCGCAGCACGCGCGGATGGACGGGGCTCGGTCCCGGCCCCATCAGGGTGCGGTCGGGCGGCGTCAGTTCGCCGACCTCGGGTGAGTCCTGCATACGTCCGCGTACCTCCAGCGCGTCCAAAAGCGTTCACGTTCCGGCGACCGCCCCGTCACCCTACTCCGTTGTCGCGGCGAGCGCGCGCTCCGCGCGGTCCGCGACGGAGTCCGCGTCGCCGATGTCGCGGTCGAGACCGATGGCGAACCCGCGCGTTTCGGAGACGGTGTAGTTTATCTCGACGCCCTCCGCGAAGAACCGGGCGGTGCACTCGAAATCGCCGTGCACGGGCCGGAAGAGGTCGCGGAGGTACGTGCTCTGCAACGCCTCCATCCGGGTCTCCTCGGCGATCCGTTCCATTCGGTCGTCGTCGTATCTGGAGTCGACATCGTCCCGGACGTAGAGGTCGCGGTAGCCGTCGGCGTCGTAGTGCGTCACGGAGCGGAGCGCGTCACCGAACTCCCGCCGCAAACGGTCAACGACTGCATCAGCATCACTCATGCGTTCTCGCCACTATGGTAGCGGTTCCACGACCCGGCCCCTTAGCGCCTTGGTATCTCACCGCGCGGCCGCCGCGTTTTATTCGCCCGCCAGCCCAAGCAGGGAGTATGGGACTCATCGAACAGACGGTCGCGGAGTTCGTCGACGGCGTCGTCGGCGCGCTGCCAAAAGTCGCGTCGGGCGTCGTCTTCCTCCTGCTGGCCGCCGTCCTCGTGACGCTCGTGGGGTATATCGTGAAGGCGTTCCTCCGCCGCGTCTTCGACGACCAGCCGCTGTACGTCACGTTCTGCTGGACCGTTATCGCGGTGTTCCTCTGGTTCGGCGTCATCCTGGGCTTCCTCGCCATCGTCGGACTGAACGACATCGCGGCCGCGCTCGGCACCGCCTCGGGCTTCCTCGCGCTCGGCGTGTCGTACGCGCTCTCGGGAATGATAGCGGACGCGGTCGCCGGCATCTACCTCCTGCGCGACCCCGACTTCAACCCCGGTGACACCGTCACCGCCGGCGACACCACCGGCACCGTCGAGGAGATAGAGCTCCGGAAGACCCGCATCGACGTTGACGGCGACACGGTGGTGCGCGCGAACGCCGAAATCGAGAAGAAGTGGACGAAGCGCGCGAACTCGAACGAGACCGAGTAGACTGCTGGGGGCGGCATCCTTATTCCGCTGGCCGAAGAATGGAGGAGTATGAGCACGACTGCCGAGTCCGGCGGCGACGGCGCGCCGGTCACGGTCACCGAGGAAGCAGCCTCCCAGGCCATTAGCCTCCTCGAAAACGAAGGTCTCGACACAGACATCGCGGGGCTCCGACTGTTCGTCCAGCAGGGCGGCTGCGCGGGGCTCTCCTACGGGATGCGGTTCGACGACGAACCCGAGGGCGACGACACCATCACCGAACACCACGGCCTCCGCGTGTTCGTCGACCCGAGCAGCCTGAAGTACATCGAGGGCAGCCAGCTCGACTACGAGAACGGCCTGCAGGCCGCGGGCTTCCACGTCGAAAACCCGAACGTCGAAGCCGAATGCGGCTGCGGCGAATCCTTCCGTACTTAATCGAGCCCGAACGCGACCTCGACTTCCGCCTGATACTCTCGATTCTCGACACTCCCTACTTCGACGCCCTGTTCGACGACTTCGACCCAGGAAACGTTGTCCAGCGTCTCTTCCGCGCGGTCGATTGCGTCGTCCACCGCGGCCTCGAAGCTCTCCTCGCTACGCCCGATAAGGGTGATTTTCTTGTAAACCACGCGTGCGTGTTGGTGGCATGGGACGTTAAAACTACTCGCCGCTGAGGTAGCGTTCGCGGACGGCGCTCGCCACGTCCGCGAGGTACGCGGTCCCCCAGATAGCGACGATAACGCCGCCGAGCGTGTTGTACACGAGGTCCTTGATGGTGTCCTCGAGGCCGTACTGGGTGAGCACGGACCCGCCCTGACCGAGCGCGCTCCCAGCTTGACTGAGCGCGAATTCGAGGACTTCCCAGAGTACGCCGAACGCGAGGACGACGAGGAGGATGAGCGCGAACGAGAACCGGGGTGGGAACTCGATGTCGTCGCTGTGTTCGTCCACGGCCCGGGTGAACGCGTAGCCCGCGCCGGCGACGAGCGACGAGGAGAGCGCGTGCGTGACGTGGTCCCACCACGCGATGTTCTGGTAGGGACCGAGGGTGCCGACGGCGTGCAGGAACGCCGCGAGCGTCATCCAGAGGACGAGGCCGGAATCCATCGGGAGGTTGTAGTCGCGCTCCAGGAGCGCAGGCACGTACGTCACGCTGAACGCGACCGCGCCGTTCACGATGATACCGGGATTACCCCTATCGAGGCCGACGAAGACGATGCCGACGAGCGAGAGCTGCATCGCGCGCGTGATGCGGCGCTGGGTCTGTTCGCTCACGCCGATGGCGTCGCGGAGTTTCATTCCGCGCCCTCCTCGATATCGAGGGCTTGTTCGACGCCCTCGGGAAGCCGGAGGTGGGCGTCGGCGCGCCGACGGAAGTAGCGTTCGAACACGATACCGGCGAGGAGTCCGATGAGAGTGGCGGCGACGAAGTCCCACATCAGCGTGTTCAGAGCGGCTTCCTCGACGGCCGGCGGAACGGAGAGCGCGGTCGACCCGGTGAAGGTGGTGCCGACGAACACGTCCGAGAGCCAGAGGAGCGTGTCGACGGCGCCGCCGTCAGCCACCTGGTCGGGTATCTCGGGGGACTCCGCGTAGAGGAAGTGCGTGTGGAAGAACACGTCGGAGAGCCACTGGCCGACGGCGAGCACGCCCGCGGTGGCGAGCGTGGAGAGAACGACGAACAGCACCGCGAACCACTCCGTCATGCGGACGGTGGTGAACACGTCGAGTTCGACGGCGACAACGAGCGCGAGCGCCGCGACGGCGAAGTAGGTCGCGAGGTCGACGACGAACGGCGTGTAGAGGAGGGCGCGTGCGAGGTCCGGGAGCAGCGCGAGCGCGAGCACCTCCCACGGCAGCATCACGCGGAGGTTCCGGTAGGCGAGCGGCGGGACGACGGCGAGCGTGGCGGCGACGAGCGTGAACCCGACCCACACCCAGTCCTGGTCGAGCGCGCTCTCGACGGCGACCAACGCGACGAGCGCGACGAGTAGCCACGCGAGCGCGGCGTTCAACTGCCGGTCTTCGAGGAGCGACTCCAGCTGTCCCGACTGACTCATCACGTTCGCTTGGAGCGCCCGGGTTACGAAACTTTGGGGGTCAGGCGGCGACGTACGCGATGGCGTACGCGAGCCCGGCGACGGTGACGGCGGCCAGTCCGGTGACCGCCGCGGTCGGGGGCGCGGGGAGGCGGCGCTCCCAGTCGGGGACGACGCCGACGAACCCGACGGCGAGCACGCTGAACACGAACTGATAGGAGGTGTCGAGCGTCGGCGGCGCGATGACGAACGCGGCGAGCGCGTACGCGGCACCGCCCGCGGCACGGACGTTCAGGTGCCGCCAGGGCGAGCGGTCGGTGAGGTGGAGGTAGGTGAGGACGCCGAGCCAGATAGCGGCGAGTTCGACGCCGAACGCGCCGAGGAGGTGGAGCGTCGGGTCCGCGGCGAGCGCGACACGACCGTCGAACACGAGGGTGTGGAAGGGATAGAGGAACTGCGGCGCCTCCCCCGTGAAGAGGTCGCCGAACGGATGGGTGACGAGGCCGGCGAGCGCGACCGCCGCGACTTCCCGAACGCCGAGCGCGAGCCGACGACTGGCGAGTACGGCGACGAGCGCGCCCGCGGCGACGTACACGGCCATGACGAACGCGCCGAGCGGGCCGCTCGCGACGGCGGCGACACCGACGAGCGCGAGCAGGACGGGCGCGGCGAGCCACCGGGCCCGGGAGTCGTGTGCGGCGAGCGCGAACCCGAGCGCGGCGGGGACGGCGACGACGAGCGAGTGCGTCATCGCGCGGTGCACCACCGTGGACGCGCCCCAGAACGCGTTCGCGGCGGCGAACGCGCCCGCCGAGTCGAGGCCGAGCAGGCCGGCCGGCGCGTACACCATGTCCACGTCGGGGACCGCGGCGAACGCGCCCGCGGCGACGCCGAGCGCGAGCGCCTCCGGTTTCGAGCGCCCGAGGCGGAGCGCCGCGAGGGCGACGAGGGCGAACGCGAGCGTCTCGTGGCCGACGAACATACCTAGCGAGAGTGGGTTCGGAAATATAAGTTCGCCGTCGCCGCGCGGCGTGGTGTCACTCCTCGTCCCGGAAGCGGGCGTCGACGCTCGCGGCGTGGCCTTCGAGGCCTTCGGCGTTCGCGAGCGTCGTCACGGTGTCCCGGATGTCGCCGAGCGAGTCGCGGTCGAGGCGCTGGACGGTGGTCGCGCGGAGGAACGTGTCGACGCTGAGGCCGCCGGTGACCTTCGCGCGGCCGTTCGTCGGGAGGACGTGGTTCGTGCCGGTGGCGTAGTCGCCGGCGGCGACGGGCGTGTACGGTCCGAGGAAGACGCTGCCCGCGTTCGTGATGCGGCCGAGGATGGCCTCGTCCTCGTCGGCCTGAATCGAGAGGTGTTCGGCGGCGTACTCCTCCGCGAACAGCACGGCCTCGCTCTGCGAGCGCGCGACGAACACGCCGCTCGCGTCACTCCGCAGGCACTCCTCGATGATGTCCGCGCGCTCGCGCTCGCCGAGCCGGGCGTCGATTTCCTCGCAGACGGCGTCCGCGGTGGCTTCGTCGTCGGTCACGACGACCACGGACGCGTTCGGGTCGTGTTCGGCCTGCGCGAGCGCGTCCGCCGCGACGAGCGCGGGGTCGGCGGTATCGTCAGCCAGCACCAGAATCTCGGACGGCCCGGCGAGGAAGTCGATTTCGACCTCACCTCGAACTTCGGCCTTCGCCGCGGTCACCCACTTGTTCCCGGGGCCGACGACGAGCTGGACGGAGTTGACGGTCTCCGTGCCGTACGCGAGCGCGCCGACGGCCTGCGCGCCCCCGACGGCGTACACGGTGTCCGCGCCCGCCGCGTGAATCGCCGCGAGCGTCACCGGGTTCATCTCGTCCGCGGGCGGCGTCGCCACCGCGACCTGCTCCACGCCCGCCACTTTCGCCGGCACGACGCCCATGATGGCCGAGGACGGGTACGCCGCCGCGCCGCCGGGGACGTAGACGCCCGCGCGCTCGATGGGGCGAAACCGGCGTCCGAGTTCGCGGCCGCCAAAGTCGTCGCGCCAGTCCTCGGGAACCTGGGCCTCGTGGAACTCGCGGACGTTCTCCACGGCGTCGTCGATGGCCTGCCGAGTGTCGTCGTCCAGGTCGTCGTACGCGCGCTCGGCCTCGTCGGTCACGTCGAGGTTCCCCACGTCGGTGTCGTCGAACTCGCGCGCGAACTCGCGGAGCGCCGCGTCGCCCTCCGCGCGAACCCGCGAGAGGATGTCGCGAACGTCCCCGCGAACCGCCTCCACGCCCGCGTCGCGTTCGAAGAGCGCGCGGCGTCGCTCGGGACCGAGGTCCGCGACGCGCTCCGGGTCGAGAGTCATACCGATATCGAGGCACGCGAGACGTGAAAACCGTTCGCCTCACCGCCGCCGCAGCACCGCGAACACCGCGGGCGTCGCGCCCCACCGCCGCTCGAACGCCGTCTCCTCGGCGTAGACGAGTTCCCAGCGCTCCGCGGGGAAGCGCTCGTGGAGTTCCGGGACGCTCACCCCGTACACGTCGCGCTCGTCCATTCGTCGGTCGCCCAGCACGCAGTAGAGGCCGCCCGAGTCGAGGACGGCATGGAGTTCGCGGACGAACGCGTCGCGCTCGCGCTCGCCGAGCACGTGAAACATCGCGGAGTCCAGCACGCTCCCGAACCAGAGGCCGGTGTCCGCGAACGCCGACACGCGGAGCGCGTCCCAGACGAGGAAGTGCGCCGAAACCCGCCGCCATCTCGCCTTCTCCCGGGCCTGCGCGACCGCCAGCTCGGAGAGGTCGATGCCGAGCACGTCGTAGCCGTGGCGCGCCGCGAACAGCGCGAGTTCGCCCGTCCCGCACCCCACGTCCAGCAGCGGGCCGTCGAGCACGCCCGACTCCACCAGCCGAACGAACGGCCGCTGCGGCCGCCCGATATCCCAATTCGGCACGCCCGCGTACGCCGCGTCGTACACCCGACCCAGCGGCCGCTCCACACTCACGCTCACCACGACCACCAGCCGTTCATACCGAACGGTCGACGGCCGCGACCGTAGTGGTTCCGCCGGCCGAACGGCGAATTGAGGGCGGCGGCCGACAGCCACCGGACTTTTACACAGACACCTGCCACGTGCATAGTATGAATTCCCCGACACGACACGCAGTCCTCGTCGGCTGCGTCGCCCTCCTCCTCGTCACCGCCGGCTGCAGCAGCGAGACGACCACCACCGAGACAACCGCACCGACGACCGGCGCGACGACACAATCGACCACCTCGACGACGACTGACACGACGACCAGCGCGACGACGACCGGGACGTGGTCGCCGAACGTCAGCGCGGAGCAGTACCCGCCGGGTGTCGCTGCGAACGGGACGCTCGTGAACGTCTCCGGGCTTCTCGACGCGCACTTCGCCGCGGTGGCGAACGAGTCGATGGTGATCACGCAGCGGTGGACGAACCCGAACGAGACAGTGGTTCGGAGCTACGCGCGCGGCGCGAGCCGGACGCCGTACTACAGCACGTTCGAACGCACGACCGACGACCGCCGAGTTACGGCAGAGTTCTACGAGACGGACGCGCGCGGGTACTCGCGGGCCGTCGTGAACGGCGAGACGCACTACGGGGTCGTGCAGGACTCCCTCACCAATACTCGCGCGTGGACGAACGACGATGCGTTCGGACCGGGGTCCGCGCTCCATCTGCTCCTCGCCGGCGGGAACTACAGCGTCAACGGCACCGTCGAACGCGGCGGCCGGACGTTCGTCCAGTTCACCGCCGACGAGACGTCGCCCGCTAACGGACTGTACGACGCCTACGAGGGGACGGTGCTCGTCACCCCCGACGGCGTCGTGCACGACATCGACGCCACGACGACCGCGGATTCCGACGGCGCGACGGTGCGCACCGAGCACTCGATAGCGCTCGACACTGACGCGGAGTGGACGGGGCCGCCGTCGTGGGTCGCGGACGTACCACACCTCTCGCTGTCGATAGTCGCGGACGGCCACGCGGTCGAACTCCGGAACACCGACGGCGGTGCGCTCCCGGCGAACACGACGCTCCACGTCGGCGCGTCCACCGACCCCGTCTGGGGTCCCAATCCTCCCGCGCGCGCCGGTGACGTGGCGGGCACAGTCACCACGAACGCCCGCCTCGAACCCGGCGAGGCCGTCTACGTGATCGCGACCGAGAACGGGTCGTCCTTCTCGCTCCACGACGACCCCGTGCGCGGCGACTACGCGTTCGGGTTCGCCGGCGTCTCCGGGACTGAACGGAACGTCACGTATCGACTGGTGGCGGGTATCAAGAACGCCACGAACGGCTGAGCGGCGTGGGTATCGAGTGAGAGGTCGCCTCCGACACTATCGGACGAGGTTCTACTAGTAGGCCCGGTGAACGTGAAATCGGGCAGAAGTCCAGTCGTTCAAGTATGATGGCGGCGTAGCGTACAGTATGAGCCAGGTGACGAGACGTATCGTGCGGGAACTCCACGACGAACCACATCTCGAAGGCCGACGGATTACTGTTCAATTCCTCAAAGAACAGGTCGAAGGTCGAGAACTCTCCCCGAGAACGGTCGCCGATCGCCACGACCTCGACGTGGCCGATGTCTATCGGGCGCTCACCTACTATCATGACCATCCTGAGGAGATGCGGACGATCGAACGCCAGCGGCAATCCGCCATCGAAGCCCACGACCACTTGACGACCGATCCCGACAGTGTGCGGGACTAATGGGGTATCGCATCCTCGCTGACGAAAACGTCGAGCGGGCGACGATCAACTACCCGCGGAAACTCGATCACAATGTCGAATGGGTCGGCGATATCGAAGAACTCGGCCTCGGGACTGACGACGGAGCGATCGCTACGTACGGACGCGAGACAAACCGCCTCATTCTCACGCAAGATGACGACTTCGTTACCCAGCCGGATAGTGGGGATACTGCTGGCATTCTCTTCCAGAAAGATCAGACACTTTCGGCTCAAGAGGTCGGAGACATCGTACACGAACTCTCCGGGTACATAGACCAGTCCGAGGTGACGCTCGAATACGTGAGTCGGAACTGGCTATAGATGCCATCTTCCCCGAATACGTGAAATGTGCGCCCGCGACACTAACGGCCGGCGTCATCCCGAGGCGGCGTGCCGCGTCGGCCGGGAAACCCTCGTGGCGGGCGAGCGATGGACGCTACCCCGGAGCCGTACTCGCCGGCTCCGAAACCGTTCCGCGGTCGCTTGCGCGACGAATGTCGTGCGCGCCGGGGTTCTCCAGTCGTCATCGCACCCTGGTAGGCTCGCTCAGGTGGGGACAAACGGCGCGCACGCAGGAGTAGGGAGCGTGTGGCTAAGAGGGCTACGCCTTCGCTTCTTCGAGGAGCGCGTACACCTGCTCGCGTGTCTCGCAGACGCCGCAGACGCACTCGGCGCGGCCGGCCTCGACGAGTTCGTCCATCGCGGTCGCGGCGTCCGCCTCCGAGATGCGGGCTTCGTCCGCTATCTCGCTCGGGGAGAGTGGGCCGCGGTTCGCGAGCACCACGCGCGCGAGTTTCGCGTGACACGAGAGGCTCGCATCGTCGCTCATACCCCGAGTGTTGCCGATGCCCGCCAAAAACCCTTGGCAAACCGGCGAACGCGGACGCGACGCCGCGACGGAAACGGATTAGGCGGCCGGGCGTCGAGACGCGAGTATGAGCAGTCGACCCACGATTACGGTGTTGCGCGCGGACACGCACGGCCTGTCGTCGCGAGAGTACGCGGACGCGCTCGAGGAACGCCTTCCCGACCACGAGATTCGGTACGCGGCGACCCCGCACGCCGAGCGCGATGCCGTCGCGGACGCCGATATCGTCACGGGCACGAGCATCGACACGGACCTGCTGGACGCCGCGAACGACATCGAACTGTTCGCGTGCGCGTACGCCGGCTACAACCACCTGCCGATGGACGCCTTGCGCGAGCGCGGCGTCGCGGTGACGAACGGCGCGGGCATCCACGCGCCCGGCATCGCCGAGCAAGTCCTCGGGTACGTGTTGACGTTCGCGCGGAACCTCCAGCAGGGCTTCCGGCAGTCCGAGCGCGGCGAATGGCGGCACTACCAGGCCCACGGCGAACTCACGGACGCGACCGTCACCATCGTCGGATTGGGCGCCATCGGGACGGAGGTCGAACAGCGCCTCCGGGGGTTCGGCGCGCACACCATCGGCGTCCGGTACACGCCCGAGAAGGGCGGGCCGACGGACGAAGTCGTCGGGTTCGACCCCGCGGACGTACACGACGCGCTCGCCCGCAGCGATTACGTCGTGCTCGCGTGCCCGCTCACCGAGACCACGGAGGGACTCATCGGCGCCGCGGAGTTCGAAACGCTCGAACCCGAGGCAGTCGTCGTGAACGTCGCGCGCGGCGGCGTCGTCGACACGGACGCACTCGTGGACGCGCTCCGCGGCGAGTCTATCCGGGGCGCCGCGCTCGACGTGACCGACCCCGAACCGCTCCCACCCGACCACGTGCTCTGGACGCTCAACAACTGCCTCGTCACGCCCCACAACGCCGGCCACACGCCACAGCACTGGACGCGGCTCGCGGACATCCTCGCGGAGAACGTGAACCGGCTCGCGGCCGACGAGGAACTGAAGAACCGCGTCGACTAGAGCCAGCCGTCGCGCGCGAGGAGTTCGCCGTTCAGGACGCTCGCGCCCGCGGCGCCGCGGATGGTGTTGTGCGCGAGCGTGTTGTACTGAATCCCGCTTTCCGTCTGCTGGATGCCGCCTGCCGCGACCGCCATTCCGCCGCCAAGCATCCGGTCGAGACGGGGCTGCGGGCGGTCCGGCTCCTCGAACACGTGAACGAGGGGGTCGGGCGCGCTCGGGAGGTCCTGCGTCTCCGCCTCGGCGAACGCCTCGGCGACCTCCGCCACGGTGGGGTCGTCGTCGAGTTCCGCCCAGACGTTCTCCAGGTGGCCGTCGAGGGTTGGGACGCGGTTGCAGGACGCCGACACGTCCACGTCGTGCCAATCGACTTCGGCGCCCGTGAACTCGCCGAGGAGCTTCCGGGACTCGGACTCCATCTTCGACTCCTCGCCGCCGATGTGGGGAAGGACGTTGTCGAGGATTTCCATTGACGTGACGCCCGAGTAGCCCGCGCCCGACACCGCCTGCAGGGTGGCGACGTGAACCGTGTCGAGGCCGAACTGGGTGAGCGCAGCGAGCGTCGGAACCATCGTGATGGTCGAGCAGTTCGGGTTCTTCACGAGCGCGCCGTCCCAGCCGCGCTCGTCGCGCTGCACCTCGATGAGGTCGAGGTGGTCCGCGTTCACTTCGGGAATGACGAGCGGCACGTCGTCCGCGGTGCGCTCGTTCGAGGAGTTCGAGGAGACGACGTAGCCAGCCTCACAGAAGCCGTGTTCGACGCGTTCCGCGACCGACGACGGGAGAGAGGAGAACAGGAGGTCCACGTCGTCCGGAATCGCGTCCGGGTCGGTCTCCCGGACTTCGAGGCCCGCCACGTCTTCCGGGATGGGCGTGTCGACACGCCACTTCGCGGCCTCCCGGTAGGATTTGCCCGCCGACTCGGGGCTCGCGGTGACGGTCGTCAGCTCGAACTCGTCGTGCTCCGAGAGCAACTGGATGAATCGCTGGCCAACGGCTCCAGTCGCCCCGAGTACGCCTACGTTTACCATACCCCTCTCTAGTCGGGAAGAACTTCAAAGCGCTTCGGTTGCGGGGAAAACTACTGTCGCTTGTGCGTGATGTAGCCCGCGATGCGGTTGCGGACTTCCTTCGACTCGATGTTCGTCAGTTCCACGACGGCGTCCTTATTGTGCTCGAAGTCCTCGCGGCTGAACGCGTCGGGGTATCGCTCCATGAGGATGTTCCCCGTCTTCTTGACGTAGTCGGGCTTGATGGCCATACCGGGGGTTTGTTCCGCCGAGCGTTAAAAGGATTCGTTCTCGTACGCGCTGTACTCGGCGACGAGCGCCATCGCCTCGCGCTCCCGCTCGCCCCCGCAGCGCTCGACCACGTCCGCGAAGTAGTCGAGACGCTCCCGGAGCACGTCCTCGTCGTACGCGGGCACATCCAGCCGCGACGCCGCCACCGTCGCCTCGACGACCGCGTAGTACCCGCGGTTCGTCGTCGCCACCGCCTCCCGAACGACCGCCGTCTCGACGGGCGTCAGCGCCCACTCCACCCACTCCGTTCCCCCCGACTCGCCCGACTCCACGCGCTCCACGGTCACCCGCGCCCACGCGTCCGCCGCGTCGAGCACGGGGCCGTCGGTCTCGTGAATCGAGAGCGCCGCCTCCACGAACAGCACGGGGTCGGTCGTGAACTGCACGTAGCCCTCCCCGCGGCGTTCGAAGTTCCCGCGCGTCCGCGTCCGCCCCCACGTCGTCGCCGTCGCCGGAGACGCAGTGTTCGCGTCGTCCGCGCCGCGTTTCGGCGCGTGCACCCCCAGTGCCGCGGCGTTCCACTTCTCGTTCGGGCCGCGGGTCGTCACGACGGTTTCGGTGACGCCGCGGAGGCGGGCGGGCCACTCGCTCATACGGACACTCCGCGTTCGAGCGCGACGAACAGCGCGGCGCTCGTGACGTCCGCGGTGGTTCCGGGGTTGATGTCGCGCGCCACGAGGTCGTCCGCGAACGCGGCGATATCCGCGTCCGGCGCGTCGAGCAGTTCGCTCGCCCGGTCGGATACCTCGCGCGCTACCTCGCGGCCGTGCTGGCCGGCGACGAGCGAGTCCGGTTCGTCCGCGAGGAGGAAGAGGAAGGCGTCCGTCACCCGGTCGAGTATCGACCCCGTGCCGGCCTCGATGCGGTCGGCGGCGGCGAACGTCCGCCGGAAGCCCGTCGTCCACTCGACGGCGTTCCCGTCCTCGGGCGCGCTCTCCGCCATGATATCGTAGAGGGTGAGGTCGCGGGCTTCGAGTTCGGGGACGGCGTCTCCCCCGCGGCGCACGTCGAGCGCGTCCGCGTCCTCGGGGAGGTCGGGGACGGAGACGTCGACGTGGTCGAACGCGCGATAGAAGCCCGCGGCGTCCGCGACGGTCGTGTGTTCGACGACGTGCGTGAGCGCTTCGGGCGTGAGGGCGCGCTCGCTCGCGGCGCGGACGAGCGGCACGAGGAGGAGGAGACAACCGAACTGGGTGTTCCCGCCCGACTGCTCGCTCATCCCCACGACCGCGCGCTCGAACGCCTCGCCGACCGGCGCGCCGGACTCGGCGTCGTCGAGGCCGGGACGCGCGCCGACCGCGCCCGCGAGGAAGTGCTCGAACCGCAAGTCGGGGAAGTCGCGGTGGCGGTCGACGTTCCCGGGTTTCGGCGTGCCCGCCACTTCGAGCAGCAGGGCGAGTTCCGCGTTCGCGCCGGGGCTACGCATCGAACCACTCCCGGACGGCGTCGTTCACTCGCGCGAGGACGCGCGGGTTGTCGCTCGGCCGCCCCACCGACACCGCGTCCGCGCCGTAGTCGAGGTACTCGCGGGCAGTCTCGCGGCCGCGAACGCCGTTATTCGCCACGATGAAGCCGTCGAACGACTCCCGGACGTCCCGAATCACGTACTCGGAGTCCATCGCGTCGACGTGCAGGCAGTCCGCGCCCGCCACGTCGAGTTCCCGGGAGAGCGCGGGCAGGTCGACGCCGTCGACCTCCGCGCGGACCTTCACCGAGACGGTCGCGCCCGCGTCGCTCGCGGCCGCCACCTGCTCGGCGAGGCGGTCGGCGTCCCGGAGGAGGGACTCGCCCGCGCCGGCGGCGCACATCTCCGACTGGCGGCAGTGCGCGTTCACTTCGAGGACGGCGTCGCGAGCGGCGCACTCGCGGGCGGCCGCGCGGAGCGGGGCGAGCGTCGTCGTCCGAACGTTGAACCCGCCCCGGAGGGGGGCGTCCGCGAGCGCGTCGAGTTCGCCCGCGAGGAAGTCGAGCGGGTCGTCGGGGAGGAACTCAGTCCGCTCGCGGTCGGCGACCATCTCGCGGGCCGCCGCGCGGGTCGCGTCGTCCAGCGCGAGCCCGCCGAGGAACGCCAGATCCGCGTACTCGCTCGCGGCGCGCGCCCACGCGGCGTCCGCGTCGCCGCTCAGGCTCGCGAGCGCGACCCGTGGCTCGAACACTACGCCACCTCCAGCGCGTCCGCGGCGGCCTCGGCGACGCGGCGAGCGTCCGCGTCGTCGTCCATCCGCGTGTCCGCTCGGACCGTGGGACGCGCGAGGTCCGTGCCGTCCTCGGTGTCGAGCACGAACGCGTCCGCGAAGTCGTAGGCGTCCGCGACCCCGCGCGTGCTCGCGTCGTACCCCTCGGCTTCCATGAGTTCGGCCGCCGGTCCGCTGAACACCTCGTCCTCGACGAACGGCGACACCGCCACCACCGTCGTCTCCCGGAGCGCGTCGCGCAGGCCGTCCAGCGCCAGCATCGGCCCGATGCTCGTAATCGGGTTCGACGGCCCGACCACCACCGGTCCGTCCCGCACGGCCGCGAGCGCCGCGTCGCTCGCCTCGGCGTCCGCAGCGCCCCGGAACTCCACGCGCTCCACCGGGGGTTCGGCGCGCTCCGCGACCCAGTACTCCTGGAAGTGGAGTTCGCGCTCGGGCGTGTGGACGATGCTCGCCACCGGGTCGTCACTCATCGGCACGACGTCCGCGTCAACGCCGAACGCGTCGGCGAGCGTCCGCGTCACCTCTGTCAGCGAGTGACCTTCGTCGAGGAGGCTCGTCCGGAACACGTGCACCGCCCGGTCCCTGTCGCCGAGTTCCATGAACTCCCACGCGCCCGAGAACCGCCGCCAGCGTGCAATCCGCCGGCCCGCGGTCTGCTTCTCGTCGGGGAGGTAGCGGGGTTCGGGGTCGATATCCGCCGCCTCGGCGAGGCGCGTCAGTTCCTCGTGCGTCTCCGTCGTGTCGCCCTCGATACCCCACCACGTCTCCCGGTCGAGCACGCCACCGCCGTCGAACAGCACGGTGTCGATGTCCGGGGAGACGAGGAGACCGCCGAGTTCCACGTCGTCACCCGTGTTCCCCACCACCGTGTGCGGGCCGTCGAACACCCTGCGCGCGCCGGCGAGGAGTTTCGGCGTCCCCGTGCCGCCGGCGAGAAACGTCACCATACCCGGGAGTGTGGCCGCCGCGCGCTAAACGCTTGCGCCGCCGGCCGTCCTGTCCGGTCGTTTTTACGTGATGCCGGCGAACCACCGCGTATGCACACGGTGAAGGACAGCGTCCACGACCACATCGAGGTCGAGGGCGTCGCCGCCGCCCTCCTCGACACGCCGCCCGTCCAGCGGTTGCGCCGCATCAAGCAACTCGGGACGGTCTCCCTCGTCTACCCTTCGGCGAACCACACGCGCTTCGAACACAGCCTCGGCGTCTACCACCTCGCGTCCCGGGCGCTCGACCACCTCAGCATCGACGGTCCGCGCGCCGAGCGCGTGCGTGCCGCCGCCATCCTCCACGACATCGGCCACGGCCCCTACAGCCACAACGTCGAGGACCTCATCCACCGCCGCACCGGCAAGTACCACGACGACGTGGCCGGTCTCGTGGAATCCGAACCCATCGCGGGCGTGCTCGACGACCACGGTCTCGACCCCGAGCGCGTGACCGCGCTCGTCACCGGCGAGGACGAACTCGGCCAGCTCGTCGCCGGCGAACTCGACGTAGACCGCATGGACTACCTCGTCCGGGACGCCCACCACACCGGCGTCCCCTACGGCACCATCGACACCGGCCGGCTCGTCCGAGAACTCACGTTCATCGACGGCCGGCTCGTCCTCAAGGAGGGGAACGTCCAGACCGCGGAGTCCCTCCTGCTCGCCCGCGCGCTGATGAACCCGACCGTGTACAGCCACCACGTCGCCCGTATCTCCAAGGCGATGCTGCGCCGCGCGAGCGAACGCCTCCTCGAATCGACCGACGTGACCGGCGAACGGCTGCGGCGGATGGACGACTACGAACTCCTCGTACGCCTCCGCGAACACGACGCGTCGCGCGCGCTCGCCGACCGCCTCGCCGACCGCGACCTCTACAAGCGCGCCGTCTGGGCGGAACTGGACGACGTGGCGGACGACGTGTTCGACCCCGAGGAACCGCTGTTCGACCCCGACCACGACACCGTCGCCGCGTTCGAGGACGACATCGCCGCGGACGCCGGCGTCGACAGCGAGAACGTGATTCTGGACGTGCAGGGCCAGCCGTCGATGCGGGAGTCCACCACGGGCGTGCTCGTGAACGGCGAGGTGCGGCGGCTGGACGAGCAGTCCACGCTCGTGCGCGCACTCCAGATGGCCCAACGCGAGCAGTGGCGGCTCGGCGTGTACGCGCCCGACGGCCTCACCGAACCCGTCGGGCGGGCGGCGGAGCGCGTGCTCGGCCTCGACATGGACGGCGCGCTCGTGAGCGAGACCACCACGGGCGAGTACGCGAGCCTCGACGACTACAACGAATAAGGCGACGGCGGTCCGACACCACGTATGGAACTCGACGGAACCATCCTCGCCGGTCCGACGTTCGACGCAATCGAGGGGCGCGTCGTCGTCGAGGACGGCGAAATCGCGGCGGTCGAGGAGTGCGAGACGGAGTCGGACG
Source organism: Salarchaeum sp. III (assembly GCF_036418315.1). Taxonomy (NCBI): domain Archaea; kingdom Methanobacteriati; phylum Methanobacteriota; class Halobacteria; order Halobacteriales; family Halobacteriaceae; genus Salarchaeum; species Salarchaeum sp. III. Next base: position 72,139 of record NZ_JAZHPG010000024.1, read on the forward strand.
ACATCGTGCTGCCGGCGTTCGTGAACGCGCACACCCACATCGGGGATTCCATCGCGAAGGAGGCCGGGCGCGGGCTGACGCTGGAGGAACTGGTCGCGCCGCCGGACGGCCTCAAGCACCGACTGCTGCGGCAGGCCTCCCGCTCGGAACTGGTGGAGGCGATGGGGCGTTCGATGGCGTTCATGGAGCAGACGGGGACCTCGGACTTCATCGAGTTCCGGGAAGGCGGCCGGCGCGGCGTCGAGATGCTTCACGAGGCCGCGGAAGGCCGCGCGCTCCGGCCGTTCGTGATGGGACGCGGGGACGCCGACGACGTGCTCCCGGTGGCGGACGGGTACGGCGCGACGGGCGCGAACGACGACCAGTTCGGCGCGGAGCGCGACGCCGCGCGGGACGCCGGGAAGCCGTTCGCGATTCACGCGGGCGAGCGCGACGCGACCGACATCCATCCTGCCATCGACCTCGACCCGGACCTCCTCGTCCACATGGTGCACGCGGACCCCGAACACCTCACGCGAGTGATGGACGCGGAGATTCCCATCGCGGTCTGTCCGCGCTCGAACCTCACCACGGGCGTCGGCCTGCCCGATATCGCGGAGCTGAGCGACTTCACCACGGTCGCGCTCGGCACGGACAACGTTTTCCTCAACAGTCCCTCGATGTTCCGCGAGATGGAGTTCGCGGCGAAACTCAGCGACTGCACCGCGCCCGAGGTGCTGGGGATGGCGACGCGGAACGGCGCGGAGGTTCTCGACCGGAACCACGGCACTATCGAGGAGGGACGCGAGGCGCGCTTGCTCGTCCTGGACGGTGACTCGGACAACCTCGCGGGCTATCAGGACGCCGTGCGCGCGGTCGTGCGGCGCGCGGGCGAGAGCGACGTGAAGCGCGTCCTCCTCAAGAGTTAAGCCGCGTGCGACTTATTCACACATAGATGGGGCTCTACGACCGGGTTCTCGTGCCGACCGACGGCTCCGCGGAGACGCGTCGCGCGGTCGAACACGCGGTTTCGCTCGCGGCGGAACACGGCGCGACCCTGCACGCAGTCTACGTCGTCAACACCGCGAGCTTCGCCTCGCTCGGCGCCGAAACCACGACCGAGGGCGTCTCGGACCTGCTCGCTGAGGAGGGCGAGGAGGCCATCGACATCGTCGCGGACATCGCCGCGGACGCCGGCGTTCCGGTCGAGCGCGTCCTCCTCAACGGCACGCCGAGCCGCGAAATCGTCCGGTACGCCGAGGACAACGACATCGACCTCGTCGTGATGGGGACGCACGGCCGCGGCGGTATCGACCGCCTGCTCCTCGGGAGCGTCGCGGAGAAGGTCGTGCGCTCCAGCCACGTCCCCGTGCTCACCGTGCGCGTCGAGGACTAAACCGGCCGGAGGTGCTCGCAGTCGCCCGCGTGCACCACCCGCCGCTCCTCGCCCGTGTCGACGACCAGCGCTCCCGTCTCGGTCACGTCCACGGCCTCGCCGACGAGGTCGCCGTCCGGCAGGTGGACGCGCACCCGCCGCCCGAGCGTGCTCGTGCGCTCGCGCCACGCCGGCAGCACGCGCTCGAGGTCGCCGCGGAGGTCGTCGAACCGCTCGAGCACCCGCTGCACGAACGCGCGGCGCTCGACCGGTCCGGCCTCGTTCCGAAGGCTGGTCGCGTCCTCGTACAGGTCCGCGGGGTCGACGTTCGCGTTCACGCCCACGCCCACGACCACCCACGACACGCGTCCCGCCTCACCCTCCATTTCGGTCAGAATCCCGGAGAGCTTCCCGTCGCTCACCAAGGCCCCTCCGGACGACGCGTCCGGCGTGCCCTCGTTCACTTCGCTCACGAGGACGTCGTTCGGCCACTTGATGGTCGCGTCGACGCCGTGTTCGCGCGCGGCGTCGGTGACGGCGACGGCCATCGCGAGCGTGAGGAGCGGCGCGCGGGCGGGCGGAATGTCGGGGCGCAGAACGACGCTCATCCAGATACCGCCGGAGGGCGAGTCCCACGCGCGGTCGCGACGGCCGCGCCCGCCGACCTGGCGGTCAGCGAGCACGACGACGTCTTCGCGGCCGTCGGTGGCGAGGGCGCGCGCTCGGTCGTTCGTGCTCTCCACGGTGTCGTGGTACTCGACCGTAAAGGGCGCGTCGAGGTCGAACGCAACCGAGTCGCCGCCGTACTCGGGTATCTCGGTGAGTTCGTAGCCGGCGTCCGTGCTCGCTATCCCGAAGCCCTCGTCGCGGAGCGCTTCGACGTGCTTCCAGACGGCCGCGCGGGAGACATCGAGGCGCTCCGCGAGCGCGGGCCCCGAGAGCGGGCCGTCCGCGAGCGCCCGAAGGACGGCCTGCCTGGTGTCGGTCATACCCGAGTGTACGACCGCGGCGGTAAGAAGCCCTCGTTAGGCGACTTCGTTCCCGCGTTTCACGGCGTCCGCGATAATCTTGTAGAGGATGCCGAGCGACCCCGCGTAGACGATAGCGCCGCCGACGAGCACGAGCGCGCCGCCCGCGAACATCGCGGCGGTGTTCGGTTCCGCGGCGTACCCGCGCGACATCCCGTCCATCGCCAACCCCATCGTGCCGCCGGTGATGGTGATGCCCGCGAACGCGACGAGGCCGCCGACCAGCCACACGCCGACGAGGTACCAGAGCAGCGAGAACCCGTACCGAACCCCCTCCCGAACGCTTACTGTTGACATGGCACGCGAGCGATTCGCGCGGCCGAAAATAAAGATTGGGACGCCTACTCGATGACGACGAGCACGTCACCCATGTCGACGGATTCGCCCTCCTCGACGACGACCTGCGTGACCGTTCCGCCGCTGGACGCGACCACGTCGTTCTCCATCTTCATCGCCTCCAGGACGAGCAGCACGTCGCCCGGCGCGACCTCGTCGCCCTCCGCCACGTCGACGGAGAGGATGGTGCCCTGCATCTCGGCTTCGACGCGCTCGCCGTCGCCCTCGACGACCACGTCGTCGCCGTCGTCGTCCGCGCCGCCCGCGGGTTCGGGGCGCTGACCGTCGCCACCGGCGTCACCGCCCGCTGACACCTCGATGGGGGCCGCGCCGCGTTCTTCGAGGTCGACATCGAATCGTTTGCCGTTGACTTCGACCGTAAACTCGCGCTCCACCACATCCTCCTCGCCGGACTCGCCCGTGGTCTCCGTCCCCCACTTCTCCTGCGCCTCGGCGACCGCCGCCTCGTCGAGTTCCTCGTCAAGGTACTTGGTCGTGTGCTCGCCCGCGACGAACGCGTCGTCGGTGAGCATCAAGCGGTGGAAGGGAATGATGGTCGGGATACCCTCGATATCGTACTCGGCGAGCGCGCGCTGCGAGCGCTCGATGCACTCCTCGCGGTCGCTCCCCCAGACCACGAGCTTCGCGATCATCGAATCGTAGTCCGTCACGAGGTCGTCGCCCTGCCGCAGGGCGTCGTCCATCCGCACGCCGATGCCGCCCGGCGTGTCGTAGGTTTCGAGCGTCCCGCCGGTCGCGGGCGCGAACTCGTCGGCGGCGTTCTCCGCGTTGATGCGGAACTCCATCGCGTGCCCGTCCAGGGCGACCTCGTCCTGCGAGAAGTCGAGTTCCTCGCCGGCGGCGATTTTGAGCTGCCACTTCACGATGTCGATGCCCGTCAGTTCCTCCGTGACGGTGTGCTCGACCTGAATCCGCGTGTTCACTTCGAGGAAGTAGAAGTCCGCGTCCGCGTCGAGCACTTCGCCCGCGCCCTTCTCGCGGGTGTCCTCCACGAGGAACTCGAACGTCCCCGCGTTGTAGTAGTCCGCCGCGTCCGCGCCCCGGCGCGCGGCCTCCCCGATTTTCTCCCGGAGGTCGTCCGTCAGCGCGGGCGACGGACCCTCCTCGATGACCTTCTGGTGGCGGCGCTGGAGGCTGCAGTCGCGCTCCCCGAGGTGGCGGACGTTGCCGTGGTGGTCAGCGACGATCTGCACCTCGATGTGCCGCGGGTTTTCGAGGTAGCGTTCGAGGTAGACGGTGTCGTTGTCGAAGTACGCCTCGCCCTCGCGCTGCGCGGATTCGAGTTTGTCCGCGACCTCGTCCGGCCCCTCGACGACCTTCATTCCGCGGCCGCCGCCGCCGCCCTCGGCCTTGATAGCGACGGGGTAGCCGTGTTTCTCCCCGAACGCTTTCACGTCTTCGGGGTCGGTGACGGGGTCGGTGGTTCCGGGAACGATGGGTACGTCCGCGGCGTCCATCGATTTCCGCGCCTGTGTCTTCTCGCCGAGCCGGCGCATCGAGTCGCTGCGCGGGCCGACCCACGTCACGCCCGCCGCGTCCTCGACCTTCCCCGCGAACTCCGCGTTCTCCGCGAGGAAACCGTACCCGGGATGGATGGCGTCCGCGCCCGCCTGCTGGGCCGCGTCGATGACGGCCTCGTGGTCGAGGTAGGAGTCCGCCGCGCGCGCGGGCCCGATGTTGTACGCCTCGTCCGCGTACCGGACGTGACCCGAGTGCTTGTCCGCCTCGCTGTACACGGCGACGGTGTCGATGCCGAGTTCCTCGCACGCACGCATCACGCGCACGGCGATTTCCCCGCGGTTCGCCACCAGAACCTTCTCGAACATAGATGGGGGTTCACCCACCGGCCTACTCATTGTGTCGGTTCAGCACGGGTCGAGACGGGAACCGACACCACTAACAGTTCCTCCCCCACCAGTGGGTGAAGGATGACCGTACGCGCCTGGATCGCCGCCACCTTCAGCCTCGACGACCACGACACCGACCTCAGAACCGAAGTGCTCGCGGGACTGACGACGTTCCTCACGATGAGCTACATCGTCGTCGTCAATCCCGCGATACTCGCTGCGACGGAGGACAAACCCGGCATCGCGGTTCCCGGGTACACCGTCCCCGAAGTCCAGCAGATGCTCGCGGTCGTCACCATCCTCGCGTCCGCCGTCGCGATTCTGGTGATGGCGTTCTACGCCAACCGGCCGTTCGCGCTCGCGCCCGGCCTCGGACTGAACGCCTTCTTCGCGTACACGGTCGTCGGCGTGATGGGGATTCCGTGGCAGACCGCGCTCGCCGCTATCGTCACCGAAGGCGTGCTCTTCATCGTCCTCACCGCCATCGGCGCGCGCGAGTACGTCATCAAACTGTTCCCCGAACCCGTGAAGTATGCCATCGGGAGCGCGCTCGGATTGTTCCTCGCCATCATCGGCCTCGAAGGAATGAGCGTCGTCGTCAGCCACCCGGACACCATCGTCACGCTCGGAAACGTCGCGCAGAACCCGGTCGCTCTGGTCGCCGTCCTCGGCCTGTTCTTCACGCTCGCCCTCCACACCCGCGGCGTGCGCGGCGCGATAATCCTCGGCGTCCTCGGGACGACCGCCGTCGGCTGGGCCGTCGCCTCGCTCGGCGTCGCCCCCCAGCTCGCCCCGACCGTTCCCGACCCCCAGTACGACATCACGCCGCTCGCCGGCGCGTTCGTCGAGGGGTTCCAGCACGTCGAGGCGTTCGGGTTCGCGCTCGTCGTGTTCACGTTCTTCTTCATCGACTTCTTCGAGACCGCGGGCACGCTCACCGGCGTCAGTCAGGTCGGCGGGTTCCTCGACGAGGACGGGAACCTCCCGGAGATGGAGAAACCCCTGATGGCGGACGCAATCGGCACGACCGTCGGCGGGATGCTCGGCACGTCCACCGTCACCGCCTACATCGAATCCGCGACCGGCGTCGAAGCCGGCGGCCGGACGGGCCTGACCGCGCTCGTCGTCGGCCTCCTCTTCCTGCTCGCGCTCGCGTTCGTCCCGCTCGCCGCCGCCGTCCCCCTCTACGCGAGCCACATCGCGCTCGTCGTCGTCGCCATCATCATGCTCGGGAACGTCACCGAAGTCGACTGGAACGACCCGACCCACGCCGTCCCTGCCGGCCTCACCATCATCGTGATGCCGTTCACGTACAGCATCGCGTACGGCATCGCCGCCGGCATCGTCTCCTATCCGCTGATGAAGGCCGCAGCGGGCGAATACAGCGAGGTCAGCGTCGGCCAGTGGCTCCTCGCCCTCGCCTTCGTCGTCTACTTCGCCGTCCGCACGAGCGGCGTCCTCGCCACAATCTAAGACCCCGGCACCCGAACCACGGGTCGTGCTCGATTCGACAGGAATCTTCGTCTCGGTCGTCGCGTTCACCGTGCTCGCGTGGGCCGCCCTGATACCAACGCCGCCCCTTGACGCGTATCCGCTCGCGGCCGCGACCGCCGCCAGCCTGTTCGTGTTCGCCGCGGGTGCGGTGACGGGCCGGTACCGCTAGAAGCGCTCGGTTCGCCCCGCCGCGCTCCACGGGTCGGTCGGCGCGCCGTCAGGCACCCGAACCTCCCGGGACTGAAGGGCGTTCACGCGTCCCGCGAACCCCCAGCGTTCGCCGTCCCAGGACGCCTCACCGCTCGCCTCGGCGGCGGCCGCCGCGGCCTCCCGGTCGCGGAGGTGCGCGCTCACGGCCGCCGCGATGGCGGCGGCCTCGTCCTCGCTCGCGTCCTCCGGCAGGGAGACGTTATAGCGGGATGTTTCCATGTTTCTTCTCGGGCTGGTCGACCCGTTTGCCGGTGAGCATTTCGAGGTCGTCGATGAGCCGCGGTCGCGTCTCCTGCGGTTCGATGACGTCGTCCACGTACCCGCGGTCGGCGGCCGTGTAGGGGTTCGCGAACTCCTCGCGGTACTCGTCGATGAGTTCTTCGCGCTTCGCGTCGGTGTCCTCGGCCTCCGCCAGTTCGTCGCTGTAGAGGACGTTCACCGCGCCCTTCGGCCCCATCACGGCGATTTCCGCCGTGGGCCACGCGTAGTTCACGTCCGCGCCGATGTGCTTCGACGCCATCACGTCGTACGCGCCGCCGTACGCCTTCCGCGTGATGACCGTCATCAGGGGAACGGACGCCTCGCTGAACGCGTAGAGGAGTTTCGCGCCGTGCCGGATGATGCCGTTGTGTTCCTGGTCGGTGCCGGGGAGGAACCCGGGCACGTCCACGAACGTCAGAATTGGGATGTTGAAGGAGTCGCAGAACCGCACGAACCGACTGCCCTTCTCGGACGCCTCGATGTCGAGCGTCCCCGCGTTCACCCGCGGCTGGTTCGCGACGATGGCGACGCTCCGGCCGTCGAGGCGGGCGAACCCGACGACGAGGTTCTTCGCGAAGTTCTCCTGCACCTCGAAAAAGGACCCCTCGTCCACCACCGAATCGACGACGTTCGTCACGTCGTACGGCTTCCGGGGCTGGTCGGGGACGATAGATTTGAGCTCCTCGTCGCGCCGGTCGGGGTCGTCCCACGGCTCCACCCGGGGCGGGTCCTCGACGTTGTTCTGCGGGAGGTAGGAGAGCAAGCGTCGGATGTTGTCCAGCGCGTCCTCCTCGGAGTCCTCCGCGAAGTGCGCGACGCCCGACGTGCTGGAGTGCGTGGTCGCGCCGCCGAGTTCCTCGAACCCGACCTCCTCGCCCGTCACGGTCTCGATGACGTCCGGGCCGGTGATGAACATGTGGCTCGTGTCCTTCACCATGAACACGAAGTCGGTGATGGCGGGCGAGTACACCGCGCCGCCCGCGCACGGCCCCATGATGGCCGAAATCTGGGGGATAACTCCGGACGCCTGCTGGTTCCGGTGGAAGATGTCCGCGTAGCCCGCGAGCGCGTCCACGCCCTCCTGGATGCGCGCACCGGCGGAGTCGTTCAGGCCGATGACGGGCGCGCCGACCTCCATCGCCTTGTCCATCACCTTCGTCACCTTCTCCGCGAACACCTCGCCGAGAGAGCCGCCGAAGACGGTGAAGTCGTGCGCGAACACGAACACCTTCCGACCGTTGACCTCGCCGTATCCCGTGACGACGCCGTCCCCGGGAATCTGGTCTTCCTCCATCCCGAAGTTGTGGCTGCGGTGGGTGCGGAGCTGGTCGAACTCCTGGAAGGTATCGTCGTCGAGGAAGTAGTCGATGCGCTCGCGCGCCGTCATCTTCCCCTTTTCGTGCTGGGACTCGATGCGGTCCTCCCCGCCTCCCTTCGCGGCTTCGGCCTTCTTCTCGCGGAGTTCCTCGATGCGGTCGTCCATCGTCATCGACTCGAACACCCTGTCATTACGCGGGCCAACGACCAGCAGTCAAAAAGGCGTTCCGACCTTGGCAGGAAGTCACACCGAAGTCGGTGTCAGGAGAGAAGTATCGCGGATTCGAGGACTCCGGCCTGCACGAGGAGCTCCTGAACGCCGAGAACGAGCGTCAGGAGGATGCCGGCCGGAATGACGATTCGGACGAACCACAGCCAGACCGTGCTGAACGTCGCGCTCACGGCCGTGCCCTGTCTGAGTTCGTCGACCGCGCCGTGGGGGTACACCCAGCCGAGGAACAGCGCGAGCAGGAGGACGGCGGCCGGGAGGAACAGGTCGTACGCGAGGAGGTTGAACCACGTGAGGTAATCCGAGTAGAGCGCGGACGGGACGCCGAGCAGGAAGACGAGCGTGCCGACGCCGACCGCGACCGCGGGGCGGCTGTAGGACGTGTTCTCCACCGCGAACGACGTGACGACTTCGAGGAGGCTGATGGCGCTCGACAGCGCGGCGAGCAGGAGGACGAAGAAGAACACGATGCCGACGAGTTTCCCGGAGGGAATCTGTCCGAACGCGCCGCCGAGCGTCTTGAACGCCGTTCCGGAGCCGCCCCTCCCGGGGTCGATGCCGAGGTTGAACAGGATCGGGAAGACGACGAACCCGGCGAGCAGTCCGACGAGCGTGTTGAAGATGACGATGATACCGCCGTCGCGGGGGAGGCTGTCGTCGCGGCCGAGGTAGGAGGAGTACGCGATCATCGCGCCCATTCCGAGCGAGAGCGTGAAGAACGCCTGACCGACCGCCGAGGGGAGGATGGACGCGATGTTGTCGACGATGACGTCGACGTTCGGGGAGAGGTAGTAGTCGTAGCCCGCGCCCGCGTTCGAGAGCGTCGACGCCCAGATACCGAGGCCGAACAGGAGGACGACGATGCTGGGAACCATCACCTTCGCGGAGCGCTCAATGCCGTCCTCGACGCCGAACGCGACGATTCCGACGACGAGCAGCATGAACACAGCGTGCAGCGCGACCGCTTCGGGGCCGGTCGAGATTGCGTTGAAGTACGCAGTGGCGTCACCGAAGTACGCGCCGGTGACGCTTCCGCCGAGGTAGCGGAGCACCCAGCCGCCGATGACGCTGTAGAAGGAGAGAACCCAGAACGCGGTGAACGTTCCGACGATTCCCGCGATAGCCCACGCGCCGTGACCGAGTTCGCGGAATGCGTCTATCGGGTTTCGCCTGCTTCGCCGCCCGACAACGAACTCCATGAGTATCGCGGGGAAGCCGATGAGGAAGACGACGGCGAGGTAGACGACGAGGAACGCCGCGCCGCCGTTCTGTCCGGCCTGAAAGGGAAACCCCCAGATGTTCCCGAGGCCGACTGCGCTCCCGACCGCCGCGAGGATGAACCCGAGACGGGTCTCCCAGGTCTCTCGTTCTGCCATAGCGTACCACGACAATCGACAACCCGACTACTTAAACCCATAGAAGATCGGTCGGGAAACAGCCCGAACACAGCCGATTACCTCCGAATCAAACACTTACGGCGTGATGACGAGCTTCCCGAAGACGGAGTCGTGCAGAACGGCGTGCTGCGCGGCATCGGCCTCGTCGAGGTCGTACGTCCGCGAGACCTCGGGGGCGAGCTGGCCGGCCGACAGCAGGCGAGCGAGCCGGGCGAGAACCGCGGAGAGGTCGGGCGTGTTGAACATGCTCATCAGCGACACGGTGAGTTCCGCGCGGCGCGCCGCCGTCACGTCCGCGAACCCCGCCTCGGGCGCGGTGTTGCCGATGCCGACGACGCGCGCGCCCTGCGCGGCGACCGCGGCGTCGAGGTCGAGGTACTCGTCGAGCCGGTGGTCGAGAATCACGTCCGGCCGCCCCGCCTCCACCACCGCGTCCGCGAGGTCCGCACGGGCGTAGTCAAGCACCACGTCAGCGCCGAGTTCGGGGAGTGAGTGGCCGTACTCCTCGTTCGCGGTGGTGACGACGGTCGCGCCCGCCGCGTCCGCTATCTGGACCGCGACGTGTCCGACGCCGCCGCTACCGCCGTGAACCAGGCAGGTCTCCGCGGGGTCGAGCCCCGCGTGGTCGACGAGCGCGCGCCACGCCGTCACGCCGACGAGCGCGACCGCCGCGCCCTCAGCGTACGAAACGCCGTCCGGCAGGCCCGCGAGCTGGCCCGGACGCGCGACCGCGTACTCCGCGTACGTCCCCTGCTGCGTGCGTCCGAGTCCCGTGCCAAACACGCGGTCGCCCTCGCTGAACTCGGTGACGTTCGCGCCGACCGCCTCGACGACGCCCGCGAGGTCCGCGCCCGGCGTCATCGGGAACGCCGGCGGCTCGCGCTTCCCCCGGCGACTGTACGTGTCCACGGGGTTCACGCCCGCGGCCTCCACCCGCACCAGCACCTCGTCCGGGCCGGGTGTCGGCGTCGCCACGTCCTCCACTCGAAGCACGTCCGACCCGCCCGTCTCGTGGAATCTGACTGCGCGCATACACCCGAGAGTCGCCGCGAACCCGGATAAGTGTTCGTCGTTCCCGGGGTGGTACGCTTGCACAAATGGACGGCTTTAAGCGACGCCCGGCGGGAGTAACGAACGCACATGAGGCTTCACGAATATCAGGCGAAGGACGTGTTCGCCGACGCCGGCATCCCGACGCCGGGGTCGGAAGTCGCGTCCACCGTCGACGACGTCGTCTCCATCGCGGAGCGACTCGGGTATCCTGTCGCGGTGAAGGCGCAGGTCCACGTCGGCGGCCGGGGGAAAGCCGGCGGTATCAAGCTCGCCGAGGACGAGACGGAAGCCCGGGAGGCCGCCGAGGACATCCTCGGGATGGACCTCAAGGGCTACACCGTCGAGAAAGTGCTCGTCGAGGAGGCAGTCGACTTCACGAACGAGCTCTACGTCGGCGTGACGATGGACCGCGGCGAGGGCAAGCCCGTCGCGATGGTGTCGACGAAGGGCGGCGTCAACATCGAGGAAGTCGCCGAGGAGGACCCCGACGCCATCGCCCGCGAACACATCGACCCCGCGTTCGGCATGCATCCCTATCAGGCGCGGAAGGTCGTCTACGACGCCGGCGTCGACAAGGCCGTCGCGCGCGACGTGGCGAGCATCCTCACGACGCTCTACGACCTCTGGGCGTCGAAGGACGCCGCGGACGCAGAGATCAACCCGCTGATGGTCACGAGCGACGACGACGTCGTCGCCGCGGACGCCGTCCTCAACATCGACGAGGACGCGCTCTTCCGCCACCCCGACCTCGCGGAGATGGAGGACGAAGCCGCAGAGGACGAACTCGAAGCCAAGGCCAACGAGTACGGCTTCGACTACGTCCGCCTGGACGGTAACGTCGGCATCATCGGGAACGGCGCGGGTCTCGTGATGACCACGCTCGACCTCGTTGACTACTACGGTGGGAAGCCCGCGAACTTCCTCGACATCGGCGGCGGCGCGAAAGCCGAACGCGTCACGAACGCCCTCGACATGGTGTTCAGCGACGAGAACGTCGACAGCGTCGTGTTCAACATCTTCGGTGGTATCACGCGCGGTGACGAAGTCGCGAAGGGCATCAACGAAGCCCTCGAACAGTTCGACGAGATTCCGAAGCGCGTCGTCGTCCGGCTCGCCGGCACGAACGCCGCGGAGGGCCGCGAAATCCTGAACGACGAACTCGTCACCGTCGAAGAAACCCTCGAAGGCGCCGTGCAGCGCGCCGTCGAATACGCGGAGGAAGACCAATGAGTATCCTAGTTGACGAAGACACCCGCGTCGTGGTACAGGGTATCACGGGCGGCGAAGGCAAGTTCCACACCGAACAGATGCTCGAATACGGGACGAACGTCGTCGCCGGCACCTCGCCCGGGAAGGGTGGGCAGGAAGTCGCCGGCGTCCCCGTCTACGACACCGTGGACGAAGCCGTCGAAGCCGAGGACGCCGACGCGTCAGTCGTGTTCGTTCCGCCCGCGTTCGCCGCGGACGCCATCTTCGAGGCGCTCGACACGAGCCTCGACCTCGTCGTCGCCATCACGGAAGGCATCCCGACGCAGGACATGGCGAAAGTGAACAAGCGCCTCAGCGAGGTCGACACGCGCCTCCAGGGCCCGAACTGCCCCGGCATCATCACGCCCGGCGAGACGAAGCTCGGCATCCTCCCCGGCAACATCTTCGAGTCCGGGAACGTCGGCCTCGTCTCCCGCTCCGGCACCCTCACCTACCAGGTCGTCGACACTCTCACCAGCCGTGGCATCGGCCAGACCACCGCCATCGGCATCGGCGGCGACCCCATCATCGGCACGGACTTCATCGACGCCCTCGAAGCGTTCGAGAACGACCCCGACACCGACGCCGTCGTGATGTGCGGCGAAATCGGCGGCGAGGACGAGGAGGACGCCGCCGCCTACATCGCTGAGAACATGGACACGCCCGTCGCTGGCTTCATCGCCGGCCGCACCGCACCCCCCGGAAAACGCATGGGCCACGCCGGCGCGATCGTCTCCGGCTCCGGTACGGGTACCGCGGAGTCCAAAATCAACGCCCTCAACGACGCCGGCGTTCCTGTGGGAGATACCCCCGACGAAGTCGTCGACCACATCGAAGACCTGCTCTAGCAACCCCTAAACGGTCGCCTCCGGCGACCGTTTACCCGTTGCAGATCCCCACCCGACCGCACGATGGTTGGCTGGACTTTCGAGTCCGTTTTTTGTTGCGTCGTGCGTGACCAGCATGGATGCCAGTCTCATGGAGCGTCGAGCAGTCGAGAACGTCGTGAGCGGTCGTGCTGGCTACTCGGCGAGGAGTTCGTCGAGGAGGTTGCGGTGGGCGGCGCGGAGGTGCTGGTGGAAGGTCGCGGGCGCGATGTCGAGGTCGGCCGCGAGGTCGTCACCGGTCGCGTCGCGCGGCCACTCGAAGTAGCCGTTCTCGTAGGCGGTGGTGAGAATCGTGCGCTGGCGGTCGGTGAGCGCGTCGAGCGCTCCTTCGGTGGTCGCCTCCCCGCGGTCGATTTCGCGCTTCGACGCGATGGAGACGGTGGCGGCGATGGCGTCGAGGCGGTCCACGACCGCGGGGATGGTCGCGCCGGGCGCGAGGCGGGCCGTGAGGCTGGCGGTGCCGTTCTCGACACTCCCGTCAGCGAGCGTCGCACCCACGTCGGCGAGCGCGCCGAGCACCGATCCGGCGGGACGCGTCGTCTCCGCCACCACACCGCCGGACGCGGGTTCGGACACGCGCAGGCCCGCGTCGTCCGTCACCGCTCGAACGCGTTCAGCGGTCGCGTCCGGCCCGGTGACGCCGAACGTCACCGTGAACGCGCCGTCGTCGTCCGTGTACCCGAGCATCGTCGCACGACAGTCGAGTTCGCGCGTCGCGTCGTACGGGAAACTCCCCGCGTCGGTGACGCGGAGGTCGAGCTCCACGAGGCGGCCCGCGTGGAGGCGGCGGCGGCGTTCCGACGCGGCGAGCGCCGCGCCAACGAGCGCGCCGACATCCGCCAGCACCGCCACGAACTCCGGAGAGAGCGCGCCCTCGCCGCGTGCGTGCGCGACGAGAACACCGTAGAGCGCGTCGCTCCACAGGAGCGGAACCGCCGCAATACGCTCGACTCCATCGGCTTCCGCGGCCTCACGGCGCTCCGCGTCGGCGATAGCGGCGGCGGGCGCGACAGCGGGTTCGCGGTCGGCGAGCGCGCGCCCGACCGGGCCGTCACCGCCGACCGTGGGTTCCGGCACGCGCTCGAACCCGTCGTTCCGCGGCGCGGCCGCCCGCGGTTCGACAGTCTCGGTCATCCGCCGCGTGCCGAGCCACGCGTACGACACGCCGTCGACACCCGCGACCGCCACACAGACGCCTTTTTCGTGGTCGGTCCGGCCGGACGCGTCCACGAGGCGGTCGCACACCCGGTGGAAGAGCGCATTCTCCCGGGAGAGCCGCGAGTCCATACCGGCGATGCGGCGCGCCGCCACTTAGGCGCGTTGTCCCGTCCGCGAAACCACACCACACTTCTCCCCCGCCCGCGTACGCCGGGATATGTCCACGCTCGGCTCGGTTCGCGCGTTCCTCAACCGGTTCGTCCACCCGTGGATCGCCGCCGTCGTGCTCTCCGGGATCTCCCTCATCACCGTCGCCGCGGTCGCGGCCATCGTCGCGGTCGCCGCGGGGAACCTCGGGTACTACCGGTTCGAGGCGCGGTTCGTCCCGCTCTCCGCGCTCGTCTCCCTCCTCGGCATCCTCGTCATCGCCGCGTGCGCGCTCTACCTCGGCGTCCTCCGCGCCCTCCAGCTCGCGGGGCTGGCGGAGAGGAAAACACCATAGGGACGGCCATCGAGGACGAGAACGAATGCAGACCACCCACCGCACGCTCGCCGCGGACGCCCGCGACATGGCCGCCCTCCCGGACGGCTCGGTGGACCTCGTCGTCACCTCACCCCCGTACCCCATGATAGAGATGTGGGACGACCTCTTCCGCGACGCCGACCCCGCAGTAGGCGATGCGCTCGACGAGGGGGACGGCGACACGGCGTTCGACAGAATGCACGCCCAGCTGGACGCCGTCTGGGACGAGGTCGCGCGCGTGCTCGCCGACGGCGGTATCGCGTGCGTGAACGTCGGGGACGCCACCCGAACGCTCGACGAGTTCCGCGTGTACCCGAACCACTCACGAATCACGAACGCGCTCACGGAGCGAGGCCTCAGTCCGCTCCCCGAAATCGTCTGGCGGAAACCCACGAACAGCGCCGCGAAGTTCATGGGGAGCGGAATGCTCCCGCCGAACGCGTACGTCACGCTCGAACACGAGTACGTCCTCGTCTTCCGGAAGGGCGGGAAGCGCGGGTTCGAACCGATGGACGACGACCGCTACGCGTCCGCGTACTTCTGGGAGGAACGCAACGAGTGGTTCAGCGACCTCTGGACGGACATCACGGGTGAACTCCAGGCGGTCGAGAACGCCGACCGCGAGCGCTCCGCCGCGTTCCCGTTCGAACTCCCCTACCGACTCGTGAACATGTACTCCACGCACGGCGACCTCGTCCTCGACCCGTTCTGGGGGACCGGCACCACCACGACCGCCGCGATGTGCGCCGCCCGGAACTCCGTCGGGTACGAACTCGACGCGTCGCTCGTCGACCGGTTCGCGGACACCATCGACGGGATACCAGAGCGCTCCCGAACCGTGGCGCGCGAACGCCTCGACGCCCACCGCGCGTACGTCGAACGGACCGACGACGACCTCGCGTACACCGCGTCGAACTACGACCTCCCCGTCCGCACCAAGCGCGAACGCGACATCCAGCTCTACGCGGTCGACGATGTCGAAGAAGTCGCGGACGGCTACCGCGCCAGCCACACACCGGTCTGAGCGAGCGCGAGCGGCATGCTCGCGCTCAGCCGTAACGGCGAACCCGACCGGAACCCTAGTCCAGTTGCCGCCAGCGCGACGACGTGTCGAGCGCCGTCACAGCACCCTGTACGTCCCGCTGCGTCGTCTCGTAGAACCGCTCGCGGCCGACCGGCGTCCGCACCCGCAACAGCACCGTCTCCCGAGTCGCCACGAACACCGACACCTCCCACGACGACCCCACGGTCCCCCACCGCCCCCGGAGCGACGACGCGTTCCCGTCGGCGACGCGCGACCCGTCCTCCCAGTTCTCCCGCGACACACGAGACACCTCGAACGGCACGACCTCGGGCAGCCGCGCACGCGACCCCCCAGAAGACCCACGACTAGTCATACCACACCAACCGCGCTCCACCGACAAAAATTGTCGGAATCTATCGGGCCATCCACCCATACAGCACACCGCTGCTCGACAAGCCATATTTTTAATACCGGACAGGGCGACGGCACTCGCAACAGGTGTACCCGACGCGTGAGCCGATATACGGACGAAGAAACCGACACCGAACAAGACCCCATCCGAATTAGGGGCGTATTCAAGAACGAAGCCCTACTCGGAGAGACCGACAGCGATCTGAGGTACTCGGACGGAACCCTCCACTACCAGGGACCCGACGAGACCACGTCAATCGACCAGACGGCTGTCACCGAGACGCGAGTAGACCGCGATAAATCCGTGTCGGGATTCCGGTCGATCGCGTACCTGTTCGCCATCATCGCCAGTCTCATGGGCTACCTATTCACCGACTACGTCCTCCTCAACGGCGGCGGACCGCTCTCCGTCGTCGGCCTCGGCACCGGCCTGTCCACCATTCTGGCCGCGGCCGGCGTACCATGGCTCTACCGACTCGACGCCGACGAACGCATCGTCCTCCACGTCAACCACGAAAGCGGCGAACGAGTACGATTCATCACAACCGGAGAAACGGACGCGTTCCAGGAAATCGAGCGGAGACTCCAAAACTAAGCCGTCCGCAAAAGACCGCTAAGTGGGTCGGGACGGATTTGAACCGTCGGCCTGCTCCGTGTGAAGGAGCCGTCATAACCGAACTAGACCACCGACCCTCATGTACTCGTAGCCGGGTGGAAAACTTAAGACTGCTTATTCGGACCGGGACTTGCCGAGGCGGTCGCGGGCCTTCTGGAGGGCGTCGCGGGCGTCGCCTTCGGCTTTCTGTTCGAGGTCCTTGAGGTTCTGCTGGAGTTTTTCGACGCGGCTGGGCTCGGGTTCTTTCTCTTTGCCGACGAGTTCGCGGGCGCGTCGTTCCGCGTCCTCGAACTCCTCTTCGAGGCCTTCGCGGGCGTCCTCGACGGCTCGTTCGACGTGGTGTCGGACGTCCTCGAATTTCTCGTTCATAGTTGTGGGGAGGTGTCTCGTGGAGAAAACGCTTGTGGCAGATATTTAGGCCAGCCTAAATCGGAACGCTTTAGTCGTTGTTAGGCGTGCCTAAAACTGGACGTCGGTTGGCATCACTCCCGACGTTGTCTGTCCCACCCCGGCGGCTATCACAACCGCTTTCACGCCGCCGGAACACCCCCTTCCTATGCCCGATACGGACCCCGTACGCGACGTGCAGCGCGTCGCACGCGGCGACACACACGCGGACCTCGTCGTCCGCGGCGGCCGCGTCTACCGCCCCGAAACCCGACGATTCGACGATGTCGCCGTCGCCGTCGTGGACGACACCGTCGCCGCGCTCACCGAACACCCCGACCGCGTCATCGGCCCCGACACCACGGTCGTCGAAGCCAGCGAGAAAGCCGTCGTCCCCGGGTTCGTGGACGCACACACCCACCTCGACCTCCACCAGGCGTTCGATTACTCCTACCAGTACGCGCTCCGCGGCGGCAGCACCACGCTCGTCACCGAACTCGCGTCCTGGGGCGAACTCGCGGACGCGGACGCCGTCGACGCGATGCTCGACGCGACCGCCGACCTCCCGGTCTCGGTGCACGTGACGGTTCCGCCCGGCCCGTGTCTCGACACGTTCACCAGTCCGCTCTGCACGCCAGACGACCTCGCCGCTACCCTCGACCGCGAGCGCGTCGTCGGCGTCGGCGAAGCCGCGTGGATTCACGCCGTCGGCCACGAAAGCCCCCTTCACAGCCTCTACGACGCCGCACACGACCGCGGCCTCACCGTCGGCTCCCACGCCGCCGGCTGTCGAGGCGACGCCCTCGCGGAACTCGCCACGCTCGTGGACGACGACCACGAGTCCATCAGCGGCCGCGACCACGTCGAACGCGTCGAGAACGGCATCCACAGCATCGCGCGCGTCGGCACCATCCGCGACGACGCACAAGCGCTCGGCGACGCCTACGCCGAAGTCGGGGACGCGGACTTCTCGCTGTCCACTGACGGCACGTGGCCGCGCGACCTCGTCGACGGCGCGATGGACACCGCGGTCGAGCGCGCCATCGAGGAAGGCGTCGACCCCGTGGACGCCCTCCGAATGGCGACCCTCACGCCCGCGAAACACTTCGGGCTGGACGGGAAGGGCACGCTCGCGCCCGGCGCGGACGCTGACATCTTGGTCCTCGACTCCCTCGACGACGTGGACGTCTCCACCGTCGTCGCCGGCGGCGAGGTCGTCGTCGACACCCACGACCTCCAGGTCGGCCCGCAGCCCGTGGACTACCCCGAGCGCGCGTACGACACCACGCCCCGACTCCCCGACGACTTCCTCGCCGTTCCGGCCCCGGCGGACGCCGACGACGTGCGCGCCATCGAACACGAGGGCGGCCTCCTCACCTCCGAAACCACCGTCTCGCCCGACGTACGGGACGACGAACTGCACGCTGACCCGGACAGGGGCGTGCTGAAGGCCGCGCTGTACGACCGGAGTCCCGCGAACCGCGGCGGGTTCGTCGGCTTCCTCACCGGCGTCGGACTGGACAGGGGCGCGGTCGCGACCACCATCACGTGGGAGACCGCGGGCGTGCTCGCCGTCGGCACGAACGACGCCGACATGCGAACCGCGGCGGACCGCCTCGCCGAACTCGGCGGCGGCTGGGTCGTCGTCGACGAGGACGAGGTCGTCACGGAACTCCCCGCGCCGCTCTACGGGTTCTGCACGACGCGGGACGTGACGGAGACCGAGCAACACATCGGCGCGGTCGAGGAAGCGCTCCGCGGCCTCGGCGCCACCGCCGACCGGCCGTTCCTCGCGCTCCAGACGCTCACGTTCGTCGGCGTGCCCTCGCTCAAACTCACCGTCGACGGCTACGCCGACGTGAAGAACAAGGAAACAGTCGGACTCAGTACGTAGGCGACTCCTCGCGCACGCCCTCACGAGCGTTCACGAGGCGCGCGAACTCGAACAGCGCGTCCGAGAGCCGGTTCAGGTACGCGACCGCGTCCTCGTTTATCTCCTCTTCGCCCGCGAGCGCGACGACACGCCGTTCCGCCCGCCGGCACACCGAGCGCGCGTGGTGAAGCTTCGCCCCTGGTTCGCTTCCCCCGGGCAGGATGAACCGCTGCAGCGGCTCCAGTTCCTCCTCGGCGGTGTCGATGTACTCCTCGACCTGCGCCGTGTGCTCCTCCTCGACCACCGGGTTGCCCTCCTCGGGTTCCGGGTTCGCGAGGTCCGCCTGCACGACGTGCAGGTGGTTCTGCACCGTCTCCAGCCAGTCGTCCACGTCCTCGTAGCCCGTCGGCCGCACCGTCCCGACGAGCGAATTCACCTCGTCCACGGTCCCGTAGGCTTCGATGCGGTGACTCGTCTTCGACACCCGCGACATATCCCGCAAATCCGTCTTCCCCTCGTCACCGCGCTTCGTGTAGATCTTCATCCTAGGCCTCCGCCCGCGATGCGAGCGTTCGCTCGACGTACTCCACGATGTTCCCACGCGTTGGCTGCGACGCGAGCAGGCGCGCGGTCGCGGAGCGACCGCACGACGAGGTGACAGTCATCGCTCCGCCGCCGCCCGCGGCGCGAGCGTCCGTTCAACGTACTCCACGATGTTACTGCTCTCGGCCATCGTCACGCCCCGGTCGTCGTCGATGAGGACGGGGACGGCACGCTGGCCGCTCACGCGCTTGACCTCGTTTCGCTTCGAGTGCAGGCCCTCCACCCACTTCGTCTCGTAGTCGATACCGTGCTCGTCGAGGGCGTCGTGGACCTTCTGGCAGTACGGACAGCCGTCGAGCGAGTACAGGACGAGGTCACTCATACCCGACTCTCGGGCGGCCGGCCACATAGAAGTTTCCGGCGGAGATAGCAGTAGTCAAGTGGACGAGTAGACTACGCGACTGTAGATGATAGACCGCACCTACACCGGCGACGTGACGCCGGCGATGGACGGCGAGACCGTCGCCATCGCGGGGCACGTCCACGAACTCCGCGACCTCGGCGGCCTCGTCTTCGTCATCGTCCGCGACCGCGAAGGCCTCCTGCAGGCCGTGTTCAAGGAAGACCGCGAACCCGAGCTGTTCGAGCAGGCGGAGGACCTCGGCGCGGAGGACGTCGTCCGTATCTCGGGCGAAGTTACCGAGTCCGAGCAGGCGCCCGGCGGCGTCGAACTCGTCCCCGAGTCGCTGGAACTCATCGACGAGGCGGACGCGCCGCTCCCGCTCGAGATCTCGAAGGATGTCGAGGCCGACCTCTCCACCCGATTGGACAACCGCGGTATCGACCTCCGCCAGCCCGAAGTGAAGGCCATCTTCACCCTGAAGTCCGTGCTGATGGACGCGATGGAGGACTGGTTCGAGCGGGAGGGCTTCGTCGACGTGGACACCCCCCTCATCTCGAAGGGCGGCGCGGAGGGCGGCGCGGAGCTGTTCCCCGTCGTCTACTACGAGGAGGAAGCCTTCCTCTCCCAGAGCCCCCAGCTCTACAAGCAGATTCTCATGGCGTCGGGCTTCGATAAGATCTACGAGACGGGCACGGCGTTCCGCGCGGAGGACTTCGCGACCAGCCGGCACGTCTCCGAAATCGCGATGTTCGACGTTGAACTCGCGTACATCGAGGACCACGACGACGTGATGGACGTGCAGGAGGAAAGCCTCCGGTACGCGCTCGAACAGGTCGCGGAGCACGCCGAACACGAACTCGACGAACTCGACGTGGACCTCACGGTGCCCGAGGAGGACTTCCCGCGCATCACGTTCGACGAGGCGCTCGACATCCTCGAAGACGAGTTCGGGCACTTCCCGGACGACCCGACCGACCTCGACACGAAGGGGGAGAAACTGCTCGGCGAATACTTCGAAGACCAGGGCCATCCCGCGTTCTTCGTCGTCGGCTACCCCGACGAGAAGTTCTACTACATGCAGAACGTCGAGGGCGACGACATCGCCTCCCGGAAGTTCGACCTCATCTACAAGGGCCAGGAGCTCTCCTCGGGCGGCCAGCGCCAGCACGACGTGGAGAAGATGCGTGAGATGATGCAGGCGGAGGGCGTGGACGAGTCGAACTTCGCGTTCTACCTCGACGCGCTGAGTTACGGCACGCCGCCCCACGGCGGGTACGGCCTCGGCATCGACCGGCTCGTCCAGCAGGTCTGCGACCTCGACAACATCAAGGAAGCCATCCTGTTCCCGCGCGACCCGAACCGGCTCACGCCCTAAAAGCCGGCAGCGCGCGCTCACTCGCGAACTCCTTTCATCCGCGCGACGAACCATCCGGGTATGCGCGTACTACTGCTCGGCGCGAGCGGACGCATCGGTCATCGAATCGCGAGCGAACTCCTCGACCGCGGCCACACCGTCACCGGGGTCTCCCGGAGCGGCGTCGACGACATCGCGGACGAGGACTTCACGAGCGTCGTCGGGGATGCCACCGACCCAGACCAGGTCGCGCGCCTCGCCGCCGGCCACGACGCCGTCGCGTCCGCGCTCGGTCCCGCCGGAAGCGAGGGTCCGAGCGTCCTCCCCGAGATGATGGACGCCGTGCTCGCGGGAATGCGGCGCGCGGACGTCGAGCGGCTCGTGTGGACGGGCGGCGCGGGCGGCCTGCACGTCGCGCCGGACACCCTGCTCGTGGACACCGAGGAGTTCCCGGACGACTGGGGGGACCTCGCACGCTCCGCCATCGACGCCCTGGAACGTCTCCGCGACGCCGACGACATCGCGTGGACGTACGTCGCGCCCGCGGCGATGATCGAACCCGGCGAACGCACAGGAGAGTACAGAACGAACGTTGACGAGCTCGTCGCGGACGACGAGGGCGAGAGTTACATCACGATGGAGGACTTCGCGGTCGCGTTCGTGGACGAACTCGAAACGGGCGAGCACGTCCACGAGAACGTCGGCGTCGGCTACTAGAGGTCGCCGTTCATGATGGCCGCAACCTCGTCCCGGTCGAACAGCTGTTCTTCTTCGGGAATCTCGGGGTAAGGACCGCCGTCGTAGCCCGGCCACTCGCCGAACACGTCAGGGTAGAGCTGCTTCGCCGTCATCTCGAGCTGGAAGAGATTCATCACGGGACCCTGAAGTGGGTTGCCGCCGGCGTACACGCGGTCGTTCTCGACCGCGGAGAGCCGGCTACCGACCTCATCCTCCTCGAGCGTCTGCCGAACGCTCGTGACGTCGTAGTAGGAGTAGCTGTAGCGGTTGACGATAACATCGGGGTCGACTTCGAGCATCTGCTCGTAGTCGTACGAAGACTGGTAGGACACGTCGCTCTCGGCGAACGCGCCCGAGGCCTGCATCGGCCGAGTGTGGGCGTGTGCGAACCCGTCGGCGTTGAACTTGGAGGGGTAGAAGGTGCCGTCGATGAAGATGACGGACGCGACGGTCGGCCGCTCGGACTCCGGCGGAAGGTTCGACTGAATCGTGGAGAGCACGTCGTCGTGAATCGCGGCGAGCGCGTCGTAGCGCTCCTGCGCCTGGAACACCTGCGCGACCTTCTCCGAAATCTCCCAGAGCGTGTAGTACTCGTAGCTGTCGGCGTACGCTTCGGGGGGTTCGGTGTTCCGGCGGCTGAGAACGTTCCCGAACCACGGCGCGACGTTGTCGCGGATCTCCTCCACGTCGTCGATATCCCAGCCGTCGAAGGAGACGACGAGCGCGGGGTCGATGAGGTGGAGGTCGGAGTTGAGGTCGTAGAACACCTCCTTGTCGACGGTGATACCGGACCCGCCCTCGTTGAGCTGAGTGAGTCCCTCCTGGTCGAAGGAGACGCCGTCGAGCTGGTCGTAGTAGGCGTGGAGTGACCCAGCGGCGTTCGTGCTGAATCCGAGGGAGTTGACGGCGTCGCCGTAGCCGTACGCGACCGCCATGTCCGCGTAGAGGAGGCTGTACACCATCACGTTCGTGGGTGGTTCCTCGAACCCCACCTCGCCGACGGGTGCCATCGACACCGAATACGGCTGGTTCGCGTCGGTCGTTCCGGTGCCGGCGTCCGTCGTTCCCCCGGTCGTCGAGTCGGTTGTCGTCGCGGTCGTCGTATCGCCGCTGCCCTGGCAGCCCGCAAGCAGGGCGCTGCCGGCGAGCGCGCCGGCGGAGGCGAGGTATCTCCTGCGCGTCGTGTCCGTGGGTTCGTCCGGATCCGGAGCCATGTGATTTAGGGTGGCCTAAAGAACCAAAGGCGTTACTGTCTGAGGCCGATGTCACTGCAGAATGAGACGACGACCGTGACGACCGTCTACAACCTCACGTTCAACACGGGCGTCCCGAACACCACGTTCGAGTACGAGTCCCCAGCTGACGCGACCATTGAAACGACGACACTCCCGTCGGTCCGGACGTATGACTCGCGGAGTGCGGCCGCACAGAACGTGAGCTTCGCGCTCCCCGAGCCAAACGTTCCTTGAGGGATACGACCTCGAACAGGTCGGTGTCACTCGCTCCGAGGAGAACGTGAGCGCGTCACTCCAATACGTGAACGAAACCACGTCTCTGTCAATGATGAAGCGGAACCACCAGATGGAGACCACTCCTGGTGGTGAGACAGTCTCGATACACGAGGAGACCGGCGTACCAGGATGTATGGAGTATCGGGATAGTCACGTGGGGATGTGGTGACTACCAGTACAGCGTGACCGGTTCGATTTCAGAGGCGGCACTCATCGCCACAGCAGAGTCAATCGAGTGCACCTCGACACCCACCGCCGCAAGTGCCTAACTAATACCTGAAGTAGGACGTATCACCGCGAAAGTCACTATACACGTGCTGGAAAGTATCAATCTGTTTTTTAGGAGCGTTTTTCACGATATCGGTAGTCAAGATAGAGTCGAAGAAACCCGAGCGGGGTGATGAGAAAAAAGATGTACTCACTAGTTGTCGCGAGGTTTAATGTTGTGAAGTGATCGGTCACGGTCAATAGGACTACTAATGAGAGCAAGAGATCGACCACGCGTGCCTGAGGAGTTTCTGAGAGTATTTTGATCATGTACTCAGCTTTGAAGAGAAGGTACTAAAATTTGCTGTAGTTGAAATAAACCCAATAAAGGCTATTTGACGAGATCAGGATCTACGACAAGTCCGGTTGTACGCGCGAATAACGTTAATTATATTCCGAATTACTTATATTTCCATTGTTCCAATCCGACTCAGCGTCGTCTAACTCGCTGACTCGATACGCCCCTCTGTGTTAGTGTCGTAGTCTGCGGCGGTCGAATTGAAGCCGTAGATAGCGAATTGAAGCCGTAGATAGGTTTGTAGACCGAGGAGTTGAGTTGAACCCCACTACTACCGTCTAGTTGGAGCTCAAGTTCAACCCCAGCACCTTTGTCACCCTGATGTAATACGGGATCGGTGGGGCTTGTTTTTCGAGGTTTGTATAGTCTGATATGGTTTATTCAGGGTGGAACCGTTCACCGCGGGCGAGGAAGTAGAGGACGCCGAGCACGCCGACACCGGATGCGAGGGTGAACGCGAGAACGGGACTGTGGTCGTAGAGCAGGCCGCCGAGGAGCGCGCTCGGAATCACGACGACGTTCCGCACAAGGTAGTACGCGCCCGTAGTACTCCCTCCTTCGTCGCGGGCGGCGGGGCCGACGATGAGCGCCTTGTGCGCGGGCAGCCCGGCGAACCGGAGGCCGGAGAACGCGAACAGCGCGACGAACACCCACTGGTCCGCGGGTGCGAGAATCAGAACGGCCGGGAAGACGGCGTACACCGCGAATCCGAGCGCGACGACGGGCTTGAGGCCGACGCGGTCGGCGAGCCGGGCGACGGGGAGCATGCTGAGGAGCGCGACAGCCATCTCGACGGCGAGCAGAACGCCGAAGAACGCGGCGGGACCCAAGATGACACCGAACCCGGCGAAGGAGAGGTCGCGGAGGTCGGTGACGACGAGCACGAAGAACACGTACACCATGCCGTTCGCGAAGCGGACGAGCGTATCCGCGACGAGGAGCGGGCGGAGTTCGCTCGGAAGACCGCGGAGGTCGGCCCGAACGCTCGCAATTCCCGAGAAGGTCTTCCCGAGGGAGTCCTGGCTGGCGTCGTACAGCCAGTGCTGGCCGAGCGTGGCGAGCAGCGCGAACGCCACAGCGACGAGGAGTACCCACCGGAATCCCACGGCGAAGTCCACGCTCACGGCGAGAATACCGGCGGCGAGCAGCGGGCCGAGGAGGAAGCCAACACGTCGGAAGGTTTCCGTGCTCGCGAACCCGGTGGCGAGCCGGTCCTGCGTGACGCTCTGTTTCACGATGGCGAACGTCGCGCCCAGCCCCAGCGACTTCCACGCCTGCGTGAGGAACAGTCCGGCGAATATCCAGAGCCACGCCGGGAGCGCGGGCGTTGCGAGTGCGGGTGCGGCCCACCAGACGAGGAAGCCGAGCGTGGAGAGCGCGCCGAACACCGTGAGCGCGCGCCGCGACCCGACGCGGTCCGAGAGCCGGCCGCCCGGATAGGGGTAGACGGCGCTCACGAGGTTGCCGAGGCTTCCGTACAGGCCGACCACGCCGGCGCTCGCGCCGAGTACGGTGAGGTACTCGGGCACGTACCGGCTCGTCATCTGGAATGCGAGGCTGAACGCGAACATCGCCACCGACACGACGAGGACGCCGCGTTCGAGCGCTGCGAACTGGCGGAACGCGTCCAGCGGGTCGGGCGTCTCGGACATTACGGGGGTGCTCGTGCTCCCGGCTATTGAAGGGTCGGACCGAACGATTCAACACGACACGGTTCGAGCAACCGCGTATGGCCCGCGAACTCGACCACGAGTGCCCGGAGTGCGACGAGGAGCGCGAGTTCTACCGCGCCGCCGCCACGCACCTCCACCTCGGCCTGAAGACGAAGTGGTACTGCCCCGACTGCGGTTTCGGGTTCGTCCGAATCAACGGAATCGACTCGACCGCAGTCTAGAGCAGCGTTTTTCCCGTTTCCCGCCGGTAAGCCCTCGGCTCTCGAACCACCCGATAAACCATATTTCGAAATATAGAATTCGGTGTTCGGGTTCAGTCCGCGGCCGGACTCGGGGTGTTCGGCTTCCTGCCCGACCTGTTCGTCGGGGTCGCCATCGTCGTTCTCCTCTACCAGAGCCAGACGTAGCGCGGGAACCCGAGTCTTGAAGGCGGCGGACGCGAACGAACGAGTCACCGGCCGATGGACGACCCGCCAGCGACGGACCGACTGCGCGCGCTTCTCCGGGACGGCGAGTACGATGCCGCGAGCGACGGCCTCGCGCGGGTCGTGAACGCGGACGAGGCGGCGCGACGACAGGCGTTGAACGCGCTCCGCGACCTCGCGGACGACCGGCCCGACGCGGTCGCCGGGGTTGCGGCCGCGGTCGTGCCGTTCCTCACGGACGACGAGCGGTCGTTCCGATTGGGCGCGGCGAAGCTGTTCGCGGCGCTCGCGGACGCCAACCCGGACGCGGCTCGCCCGGTCGCGGACGCGCTCGCCGACCGTTTGCGGGACGACGACGAGTTCTACTTCGTTCGCGCGCGGTGTGCGGAGGCGCTCGGGTACGTCGCGCTCGACCACCCGAGCGTCGCGTCGCCGGCCGTGCTCGCCGACCTCCGCGTCGGCCTCGAGTTCGACGAGCCCGAGGTGCGAGAGCGGCTGGCGCAGGCGCTCGAGTGCGTCGCGCTCGGCGACCCGGGTAGGCTCCGCCACCACGTGGCGGCGCTCGCCGACCATCTCGACGACGGGAGCGACCGCGTTCGCTACCACCTCGTGTCGGCGCTGGTCGCGGTCGGCACCGAACACCCCGGCCGGCTCGCCTCCGCTGCGGACGCTCTCACCGGCCGACTGGACGACGACCGCGTCCACGTTCGCGGGCGGGCGGCGGAGGCGGTCGGCCTGCTCGCGCGCGCCGGTGCCGACGCGACGCTCCCCGAGGGCGCGCTGGAGGCGGCGGCGGACGGCGAGGCGTTCGTCGCCGAACGCGCGGCGTTCGCGCTCGACGCAATCCGTGGTGACGGCGGAGGGGACGTGCCCGACGAGGTGGGGACGCTGGCGGGCGTACGGCGCACCACGAGGGCGGCAGTGGCGGAGATGACCGCGCCCGACGGCGAGTGCCCCCATTGCGGGCTGGCGCTCCCGTCGTCGGGCGGGCCGCCGATGTGTCCGCGGTGTGGCGCGCCTCGGTAGCCTCCGGTCAGGAGAAGAGCGCGGCGATGCGGCGGGCGAAGGATGGGACGCGGAGGTCGTGGTCGGCCTCGAACGACGCGGACGCCTGGATGCCGGTGCCGGTCCGAACTCGCAGGAGGGAGAACCGTTCGAACATTTTCATTTCGAAGCGGAAGTTTGCCTGGGGGAGTTGCATCTCGTCGAGTGAGTAGTCGCGGACGAGACGCCGGAGCGCGCGCTCGAACTCCGCGTCCGTGTACTCGTCGACGGCGTCTTCGGTCGCGTAGAGGATGGTGACGTGGTCGCCGTCGTAGAGCCCGACCATCCGGAGGGCGTCGCCAAATTCGTCGTGGAGGAGGTCGAGGAGAGCGTGTTCGCTCTCCGTCTCCGGGTCGTCGAACGACCAGTCGACGCCCTGAATGTCCTGCCGGCATCGCTCCCACACGTCGGTGCCGCGGTCGGAGAGGCCGTAGCGCCGGCCGCGCTGCTGGTCTTCGGGTACGAGGAGTTCGACGACGTTTCGGTCTCTGAGTTCGGAGAGCGTGCGCGAGATGTGGGGTTGTCGGTAGCCGGTTCGTTCGGCTAGGTCCGTCGGGGTCGCGGGACCCTCGCGTGCGAGGGCGGCGAGAACGTCGGCGCGGTAGTCCGACCGGAGGACGAACGCGTCGACACCGTGATCCTCACTGTTCGGCATACCCTATGCGTGGTATCCCCGCAGGAATAGAAGTACCGAGGTACATACCAACTGTATACCAAAGTATTTGAGTTTGTGGAGAGGAGTCGTAATCAAGGGATAGAATGGGGATACCAACCGGAGACAACATCCTGGACCGCGCGCTCAACGGTGGCCTCCCGGAGAACAGAGCCTACCTCGTGACCGGCGGCCCGGGTACGGGGAAATCCACGCTCGCGATGAACTTCCTTCAGGCGGGCCTCGAACGCGGGGAGCGCTGTCTCTACATCTCGACCGAACAGTCCCCGCAGGGACTCAGAGAAGCCTTCGAGGAGTTCTCGTTCGAAATGCACCACGAGAACCTCACCATCACCTCCGTCCACGCGACGCCCGGCGACCCACTCGACGGCGAGCAGGGAGAGTTGACGCTGGAGACGCTCGGGGAGGACGCCGTCGTCGGCGCGGAGTTCGACCCGCCGTTCAGCGCGACGCACGTCGAACGACACCTCGAACGGTTCGCGCCCGCCGACCGCGTCGTCTTCGACAGCCTGTCGGGCGTGCGGTTGGTCGCGTCGTCGGACGGCGAGTTCCACCGCGCCACGCTCGACCTGATTCGGCTGTTCAGCGAGGCGTTCGACGCCACCTCGATATTCACCGCCGAGCGAGTTGACGACGCGGACGGCACCGTCCCCGACTACCACCCGTCCGAGTTCAAGTTCCACGGCGTGTTCCGCGTGTGGCGCGACGACACGGCCGGCGAGTACCATCGGTTCATCGAGATTCCGAAGATGCGCGGCGTCGACCACGACCTCCGCCGGTACGAACTCCACCTCGCGAACGGCACCATCCGCGTCGTTCCGCGGAACCGCTCGCTCCCCCCGGAGTTCGCCGGGCGCGGACAGTTGTCGACGGGTGTCGACGGGCTCGACGACCTCCTCGGGGGTGGGCTGCTCCGGGAGACGACCTCGCTCGTGACGCACGACGGGAACGCGGGCGTTCACGCGCTCGTCGTGAGCGTCGTCGTCGAAGCGCTCGCGAACGGTGCGACGGTGACGCTCGTCCCCGCTGTGAACACGAGTCTCGACCACCTCCGTCACCTCGTCGCGGACCGTATCGGAGACCTCGACGACCTGTTCGACGAGAACCGGCTGTTCGTCGTGGACGCCGTCGAGAGCGACGAGGAGCGCCATCGGAACGTGTTCTCGCTGGGGAAGACGTTCAGCGCCGAGGACGTGTTTCGCGAAATAGACGAGCGGCGCGGCGAGCGGGCGAACGTCACCGTCGTCAACACGGCGACGGTCGTGCAGTCGCTCGGCGAGGAGCGCGCCCGCGAACTCAGGTACTGGCGGGAATCGACCCTGCACGGGCCGGACGACCACACGATGTACGTTCACGATCCCGCGACGATGCCGGACGAACTGGCCGCGTTCTACCGGGAGGGCGCGTGGCAGATAGCGCGCACGTGGCTGGACGGCACCGGCCTCCAGTACATCAAACTGGAGAAGTCGCCGGGCGGCGCGCTCGGAAGCACGCGTCTCGTGGAGTACACGACCGAGCCGCCGTACGTCAACGTGCTGTCGGCGCCCCGCAACCACCGGTGATACCGGCTATGTCTGTCGCGATGGAAACCGATAGGTCCCTGGCCGGAGTGCGGTCTGATATGGCACAGCAGTCCAGTGGTCGTTTTTGCCGAATCACGTATTGAGTCCCTCCCGCCGAGCGCGAAGCTCGTGTACAAGGTCCTGGAGACGGAGTCGCCGCTGACGCAGGCCGATATCAGGGAGCGCAGCCGATTGTCGAAGCGCACCACCAGGCACGCTATCGGGTTGCTCGCGGACGCGGAGCTGGTGGACGAGCGCGTCTATCCGCTCGACGCGCGGAAGAAGCTGTACGCGCCTCAGAGGCCGGCGAAGCCGTCGACGGGGATGACGGAGTAGTCGACGGTGAGCGTGTCCTGGGTCGCGCGGACGCGCCCGACGAACTCCGATATCTCTTCGAGCGTGCCGTCGAGGATGAACAACTCCATGCAGTAGTGGTCGCCGACGTGGTTGTGGACGTTCGAGGAGACGAGTCCCTCGTACTCGTGGCGCAACCGAATCATGCGCTCCTCGACGGTCGTGCTCTGGTAGTCGAAGAGGACGGTGACGACGCCGAGGAGTTCGCGGTCCTCCAGGCGTTTGTCCTCGAATTCGCCGAGGAGGTTGCGCGCGGCCTCCCGGAACACTTCGCTGCGGCCGGTGTAGCCGTGGGAGTCCGCGAAGTCGTCGATTCGTTCGAGAAGTTCGTCCGGCATGGAGACGCTGACGACGGCCATATGCTAACAGAGGCGGACGAGATTATTAATCCTTAGTTATCGAGGGCGTGCCAGGAGAGTCGCGGATTGCGCGCTGCCTCCGTCTGGTCGATGCGGCGCGCGGTCGTCCGCTCCGGCGCGTTCTCGATAGTTTCGGTGTCTTCGTCGGCGACGGCGTTGAACGCGGCAGCGAGCTGGTCGAGCGTGCGCTTTCCCTCTACCTCAGTGGGTTCGGTCATCAGCGCCTCGCTCACGATTTCCGGCCACTTCGTCGTCGGCGGGTGGACGGCGTAGTCGAGCATGCGCTTCGCCACGTCCGCGGCGTCCTGGTCGCCCGCGGACGCGACGAACTCGTGGTGGAACGGCCCGAACGGAACGTCGTACTCGACCCGTTCCGCGAGGTAGTTCGCGTTCAGCACCGCCTTCGCCGAGGCGTCGCTGAGGCCGTCGTCACCGAGTCGGGCGATGTACGCGTACGCCTTCACGAGCACGAGCCAGTTCCCGTAGAACCCGTGCACCTTCCCGATGCTGGACGCGGGTTCGAAGAACTCGAAGCCCGATTCGGTCTCCCTGACCTGGGGGTTCGGGAGGAACTCCGCGAGGTTTTCTCGTACTCCGACGGGTCCCGCGCCGGGGCCGCCGCCGCCGTGCGGCGTGGCGAACGTCTTGTGGACGTTGAAGTGCATGATGTCGAAGCCCATGTCGCCGGGGCGGGCACGCCCGAGGAGCGCGTTCAGGTTCGCGCCGTCGTAGTAGAGCAACCCACCGGCGTCGTGGACGATGTCCGCGATTTCCTCGATGTCGCGCTCGAACAGTCCGAGCGTGTTCGGGTTCGTGAGCATCAAGGCGGCGGTGTTCTCGCCGACGGCAGCTTCCAGGGCGTCGAGGTCGACGCGGCCGTCCTCGGCCGAGGGGAGTTCGACCACGTCGTACCCGCCGAGCGCGGCGGACGCGAAGTTCGTGCCGTGCGCCGAGTCGGGGATGACGATTTCGTCGCGTTGTGCGCCCTCCCCCTGGGACTCGTGGTAGGCTTTCGCGAGCAGGATGCCGGCGAACTCGCCGGCCGCGCCCGCAGGCGGCTGGAGCGTCACCGCGTCCATCCCGCCAATCGCCTTCAACTGCTCCTGGAGGCCGTGCAGGAGGCCGAGCGTGCCCTGCACGCTCTCCGCGGAGCGGTCGGGGTGGACGGCCGCCTCGGGGCGGGCCGCGAGGTCTTCGGTGAACTTGGGGTTGTACTTCATCGTGCAGGACCCGAGCGGGTACGGGCCGGTGTCGACGCCGTAGTTCTGCTGGCTGAGGCGGACGTAGTGCCGCGCGAGTTCGGGCTCGGAGAGGGCGGGGAGTTCGAGCGAGTCCCGCGTGAGGTCGTCCGGGAGCGAGGACTCGACGTCGACTTCGTTCGTGCTCTTCTCGGAGAGCAGGGGTTCGTACTCGGCGTCGTCCTCCTGACTGAATCGGGCCTGGTCGTAGCGCTCCATCTCAGGCCACCTCCTCGAACGCCGCGACCAGGTCCGGAATCGCGGGTTCGTTCGCGTCGGTCACGCAGACCTGGAGTTCGTGGTCGCCGACGGCGTGCACGGCGAACCCCTCGGCTTCGAGGTCGGCGGCGACGGCGGGCGCGGGCTGGTCGGTGTGCGCGACGAACTCGCGGAAGTGGTGGCCGTCGTGGACGGGCGCGCGGACACCCCGGATGTCGTCGAGTTCGGCCGCTAGGTCGCGGGGGAGGGAAACCATCTGTTCGGCGAGGTCGACGAGCCCACCGGGGCCGAGCTGGGCGGCGTGAATGGCGGTGCGAAGCGCGACCCACGCCTGGTTCGTGCAGATGTTCGAGGTGGCGCGCTCGCGGCGGATGTGTTGCTCGCGCGTCTGGAGCGTCAGCGTGTACGCGCGCTTGCCCGCGGCGTCCTCGCTCGCGCCGACCAATCGGCCGGGGACCTGCCGGAGGAAGTCCTCCCGGCAGGCGAACAGGCCGAGGCCCATGCCGTAGCTCGTGGGCATCCCGAGGACGGCGGCGTCGCCGACGACGACGTCCGCGCCCACGTCCGCGGGGCGCTGGAGGAGGCTGAGCGCGACCGGGTCGCTGCCGAGGCAGAACAGTGCGTCGTGGTCGTCCGCCAGATCGCCGACGGCGTCGAGGTTCTCCTCGATGACGCCCTCGGTGCTCGGGTTTTCGGCGTACACGAAGAGCGTGTCGTCGTCCACGGTCTCGCGGAGGGCGTCGAGGTCGACGGTTCCGTTCGCGGTGGGGTAGGTTTCGACCGTGAGGTCGTTGCCGGCGACGTAGTTCTCGACGACGCCCACGCGTTCGTCGCGCGTGTTTTCGGGGAGGAGAACGCGCGTGCCGTCCGCCTGCCGGACGCGTTTCGCGAGCAGCGCGGCTTCAGCGAGCGCCGTTGCGGCGTCGTACTGAGAGCAGTTCGCGATTTCGAGGCCCGTGAGTTCGACGAGGAGGCTCTGGTACTCGAAGAGCACCTGGAGGAATCCCTGCGTGATTTCGGGCTGGTACTGCGTGTACGAGGTGATGAACTCGGAGCGCTGGCTGATTGTGTCCACCAGCGAGGGGACGTAGTGGTCGTAGTGGCCGCGCCCGAGGAACTCCGTAAGGTCGTCGTTGCGCGCGAGCAGATTTCCGACTTCGCGTCGCGTCTCCTGTTCCGTCCGGGCGTCGAGGCCGTACTCGTCCGTGAACCGAACCGACTCGGGGATGTCGAAGAGGTCCTCGACGGAGTCGGCGTCGACGGCCGCGAGCATCTCCGCCGTCTCGTCGGGCGTGTGGGGCGCGTACGGACTCCCTCCCGCGCCGCTCATCGCGTCTCACCACAGTGCGTTCGCATACCCGACTCATGCGAACGAGCGGATATCATACTCCCGGTTCCGGAACCCGGAACACGCCAGAAAAATACACGCTCGTGCATCACCCCAACCGCCTCAGACTCGGAGTAGGCACGGACGCCGCAGAATCACTCGATTTGCTCGCGGTACTCCTCGGCGGTGAGGAGGTCGTCCAGCTCTGACTCGTCGACGCCTTCGATTTCGAGCATCCAGCCGTCGCCGAACGGTTCGTCGTTCACGAGTTCGGGCGCGTCCTCGAGGTCGGTGTTCGTGTCCGAGACGTCGCCGGAGACGGGACTGTAGAGGTCGCTGACGGCCTTGATGGACTCCACGACGCCGAACTGGTCGTCCTGTTCGAGGGCGTCGCCCTCGTCGGGGAGTTCGACGAACACCACGTCGCCGAGTTCGTCCTGCGCGAAGTCGCTGATTCCCACCCGTCCGGTGTCGGGGTCGTACCATTCGTGCGATTCGAGGTAGTACAGGTCGCTGGGTACGTCGAAGCTCATGGTTCAGTCGAGGAAGCGGGGTGTCGTAAGTTCTGCCCTCTTCTCGTCGCCGCGGATGACGACGCCGACGCGGTCGCCGGGCTCGAAGTCGGTGGAGACGTAGCCGAGTCCGATGGGTTCGTCGAGCGTCGGGCTCATCGTGCCGCTCGTGAGTTCGCCGATAACGCGGCCGTCACCGTCGGTCACGTCGTAGCCGTGTCGGGGGACGCCGCGCTCCAGAAGGACGACGCCGCGGAACTTCTCGTCGACGCCCTCCTCATTCACGCGTTCGAGCGCGTCCCGTCCGACGAACTCCGTGTCGAGTTTGACGGTCCAGCCGATGCCGGCCTCGTAGGGCGTTCGCGGGTTCGACTCCGCGTCGAAGTCCTGCCCGGAGAGGAGGAGGCCGGCCTCCATGCGGAGGGTGTCGCGCGCGCCGAGCCCGCACGGCTGGCAGTCGAACGCGCCCCAGACGGTCTCGGCGTCCGCGTTGTCGTAGACGAGTTCGAAGCCGTCCTCGCCCGTGTATCCCGACCGGGAGACGAGGCAGAAGACGCCCGCGACCTCGGTTCGTGTCGTCTCGAACATCGAGAGGTCGAGCACGTCGCCGTCGGTCGCGTCGGCGACGAGGTCGGGCGCGTTCGGCCCCTGCACGGCGACCATCCCGTACTCGGTGGTGCGGTTCTCGACGGTCGCGTCCAGACCCCAGTCGTCTCGGTGAGTCGTCCAGCGGTCGGCCATCTGTTCGTCGTGGCCGGCGTTCGGGACGAAGAGGAAGCCGTCGCGGTCGGGGAGGTCGTAGACGACGGTGTCGTCGAGGAGGTGGCCCTCGGCGGTGACGATACTGGAGTACTGGGCGTCGCCGGGGTCGAGCGCGCTCACGTCGTTCGTGGTGAGGCGCTGTAGCAGGCGCTCGGCGTCGGGACCCGAGACCTCGATTTGTCCCATGTGGGAGACGTCGAAGATGCCGGCGTCCTCGCGGACGGCCGTGTGTTCCTCGCGGATGGAGTCGAACTCTACGGGCATCTCCCAGCCGCCGAAGTCCGTGAATTTCGCGCCGGCGGCGGCGTGTACGTCGCGGAGCGGTGGAGTCCGCAGTGACATACCCGTGTCGTCTCACGCGGACGTGAAAACTACGCGGGTTCGATGACGATCTTCTCCCCGACCTTCTTGAACACGACCTGGTCGCCGACCTCGACGCTCTCTCCCTGTGCTTCGAACTCCTCTCTGACAGCTTTGATGAGACTCATCCGCCACCGGTCCGTCACTTTCGTCGTTCCGAGAATCCGCTCGTCCATACCCCGATTAGACCGGCCGGCAGTCTTATGGCCTTGTAGCTATTTAGACGAAATAGTCACAAACGTGTCCAGGTCCGTTCACTTTCGGGGTTCAGATGGAGTGGCCAGCACGGAACGTGTCGTCGTTTTGCGCGCGGGCCCGTCGGTCGTCCACGACGGGTCGACGGTGAACGCGACAGTTCGCGTCGACGTGGAAACCGGAAACGGTCGGGAACGCGTCTATCGAGGGACGAGCCTGTCCAAGGCGATGGACGCCGCAATCGAGGAGCTCGAGAACGGCGGTTTCGCGACCGTGCGGGACCGCGAGTACTTCAGTCGGTTCTGGTCCGCGGATCGCGTGACGGACGTGGCGCGCCGCCTCCGTGAGGCCGCCTACAGGTAATCCCGGAGCGTTTCGAGAGGGTCGCCGTCGACCGCGAGGCTGTCGCAGCGGCGGCACTGGAGCGTGAGCGAGACCGCGGGCGGGCCGTCCGAGACGGGTGTGCCGACGGGGAACGTGTGGGCGAGCGTGAGCGAGAAGTCAGTGGTGTTGTCGCAGTTGGTGCAGTGCATGGTGTGCCAGCTGGTGTGATTCGTGGCTGGCACTCCGGGCTGTGTCGGCCTCCGGTTTCAACTCTCGCGCTCGAATCAGGGTACGTCGGGCGGAGGACCGGAACTGTTAGGCGGAGTCAGCTCTCTCCTCGGTGTATGGGATTGCGCGACCTCGTGGACGGCGGGCGGCGGGTCGGCCTGTTCGTCGACGGGCCGAACGTGTTGCGCGAGGAGTTCGACGTTGATTTGGACGACGTGCGGGAGGCCGCGGCGGACGCGGGGACGCTCGCGGTCACCCGGCTGTATCTCGACCAGCACGCGACGCCGGGGTTGATTCAGGCGGGCGAGGCCCGGGGGTACGACGTGCGGGTGACGAGCGGGGATGTGGACGTGAAGCTTGCGGTGGACGCGACCGAGCTCGCGGTAACGGGCGGTATCGACGTGCTCGCCATCGCCTCCCGCGATATCGATTTCAAGCCCGTGCTGGAGAAGGCCGCGCGGGCGGGCGTGGACACGCTCGCGGTCACGCCGGGCGAGCACGGGAGTTCGGACGCGCTGCGGAACGCGGCGACGGACGCGGTGCTGCTCGAAGAGTAGCTTCTTCAGGCGGCCGCCCGCTATCCGTGGATATGCGCGACCTCGGCACGCCGGTTCTCGACAACCACATGCATCTCGACCCCGAGCACGCGCGGGGCGTCGAGGCGGTGAAGGACTTCTCGCGGAGCGGCGGCACCCACCTGCTCGTGGTGAACAAGCCCTCCTGGCACCTCGGCCCCCTCCCCGAATCGCGGGAGGATTTCGAGCACGTGTTCGAGACGACCATCAAGGTGGTGGAGCGCGCGAGCGCGGAACTCCGGGGGCGGGCGTGGCCCGTGCTCGGCGTGCATCCCGGCCTGGTGTCGCAGTTAGTCGATGCGGGGTACGGCGCCGCGGAGGCGGGCGACCTGATGCGGGCGGGACTGGAGGTAGCGGCGGAGTACGCAGAGTCGAGCGACGCGGTGGCGCTGAAGTCGGGGCGACCGCACTACGACGTGTCTGATGAGGTATGGGCGGCGTCGAACGACGTGATGCGGCACGCGTTCTCGCTCGCGGCGGAGCGCGACCTCGCCGTCCAGCTCCACACCGAGGCGACCGAAGACCTCACCGCGGTCGGGGAGTGGGCGGAAGCCGAAGGCCTCCCAGCGGAGCGCGTGGTGAAGCACTACGCGGCGGGCGAACTGGCGGGCGTGACGCCGAGCGTGATGAGCGAGAAGGACCGTCTGGAGCGCGCCGCAGAAGGAGGAGGGCGGTTCCTGATGGAGACGGATTTCGTGGACGACCCCGACCGGCCGGGGATGGTGATGGGGCCGAAGACCGTTCCGCGTCGAGTGAACTGGCTGCTCGAAAACGGGTTCGAGGACGCAGTGGAGAACGCGCACGTGGAGACGCCGCGAGCGGTCTACGGTATCGACACGCACGCGACCCTGGCCTAAAAGAAAGGACTTTCACCCGGGCGGCCGGCGTTGTGGGTATGAGTGAGAACGAAGAAGAGTACTACTCGGACGAACGCTGGCAGAACTGGCTCGACCGGTTGCGGGACGAGGACCTCGACCCCGAGGAGGAGGACTCCGCCCGCCTCCTCCTGAACCTCCAGGACGACGTGGCTATCGCGGTCGCGAAAATCGTCACCGACTATCAGGACGGCGACCTGGACGAGGAGGAGACGATGGACGAACTCGCGACGATTCGGGACACCGTGCTCGCCGAGCCCGACATCGCGGACGAGGACACGCTGATGCTCGTGGACGGCGTGCAGACGAGTCTCGTCGCCGTGTTCTACTCGGCGGAGCAGTACGTCGCGGACGGCGTCGCGGACGAAACGAGCGTGGAGGAGTACGTGCAGGCCGCCGCCGCCGCGGAGGACGAGGAGGACTTCGACCGCGCGCTCGGCCTCGCCGC
Organism: Salarchaeum sp. III; assembly: GCF_036418315.1. Classification (NCBI taxonomy): domain Archaea; kingdom Methanobacteriati; phylum Methanobacteriota; class Halobacteria; order Halobacteriales; family Halobacteriaceae; genus Salarchaeum; species Salarchaeum sp. III. Next base: position 109,080 of record NZ_JAZHPG010000024.1, read on the forward strand.
CTGCGCCGGCACCCGCATCATCGACGGCGACGACCTCCCGATGGAGCTCGCGGACGACCTCGAATACGGATTGGTCGTCGAGTGGGTGAACGGCCTCGACAGCCTCCAGAGCGCGCTCGCACAACCCGAAGTCGTCGAAGAAGACGAGTAAGGGTTTTTGCGTCTGCGGTGGGAAGGAGACCTAATGCGACTCCTGGAGGACGAGCGCGGGGTGACCGTGCAGATCGGCGCCATCCTGCTGTTCGCCATCCTCGTCATCCTCCTCTCCACCTACCAGGCGTACGTCGTCCCCCAGGAGAACGAAGCCATCGAGTTCCAGCACAGCCAGCAAGTCGAGTCCGACCTCGTGGCGGTACGGAACTCGATTCTCAGCGCCGCGGGCTCTGGTAGCGGGCGGCCGGAATCAGTGGGCCTCGGCGTGCAGTATCCCGTGCGAGCGTTCTTCGTGAACCCGCCACCAGCGACGGGGACGCTCCAGACGGACACGGTCGGGAACGCGACGCTCTCGATTTCGAACGTCACGGTGACGGACGACCAGGAGACGAAGGAGTTCTTCGAGCGACAGAACGGCACATTGACGTATCCGGCGAAGTCGCTGGTCTATAACGCCCGGTACAACGTCTACGACGGCGCACCCTCTCGGATTCTGGAGAACGGCCTGCTCTACAACGACTTCTCGGACGTGCACACGGTACCGTCCGCGTCGAATCAGGTGCTCGTCGACGGGGAGACAATCACGCTCGTTGCACTGAACGGGAGCTACTCCCAGAACGGCGTCACTGCGTCCGGAATCGACCCGAGCGTGCTGAGCGGACCGTACAATCCCGTGGACGTGATGAACACCTCGGGGAACGTCACGATAACGTTCAGTTCGCGGATGCCGGCGTCCGAGTGGCGCAATCGCACTTCGCTCAATCCCGAGTCACAGGCACACGTCGTGAGCGTCACGCAGGCCGGTGAGAACGAGGTGCGAGTCGTCCTCGAAGGCGGCGTTGAGTACTCGCTACGCGCGGCAAAAATCGGCGTCGGGTCGCAGACCGTGGACACCGAACCCGCGTACATCACGCGCGTCGGAAGCAATCCGGTTCGGGTGAGTGAGACGGCGACGTTCGAGGTCAGAGACGAGTACAACAATCCCGTGTCGAACGCCGACGTCACGGTGTCCGGCGGGACGGTCGTCGGGTCCGCGACCCAGTCGACGAACGGGGACGGCCGCGTCACCTACGAGTTCAGCGAAATCGATTCGGGCGTCACGGCGAGCATCCGGGACGACAGCGACGACGCGGACCGCGTCGTGTTCGACGTAGAGGAGTCGACCGGTGGCGGGAACGGAACCGGCAGCGCGCCGTACAGCATCGAGTGGAAGCCGTACGAGATGGAGAGCCAGCCGGGCGTCGAGTACGTGAACGGAACCATCGTCATCACGCCGAGCGAGGCATCGTCGCCGATAGACGCGATTTCTCGCGCAGTCACGCCCGCAAACAACGGCGTGAGCGGTGTGTTCCTCGATTACTCGACAGAGAACGCGTCGGTGGCGACGTTCCCGAGTTCCTCGTCCGGCGACGATACGAACGCGACCGGGTACTCGACAGTGCCGATGACGTACGACACCGGAGACACGACCGTCTACGTGTCCGGACTCGTCGGAAGCGACAGCCTGCCGGTGTCCGTCCAGCGTGCGGAGAACGGCGTATACTACCGGTATTACCACGGTGATGGCAGTTATTCGGGCGGGAGCAACTATATGCCCGACTTCGAGTCACAAACACCAGAATATACCGGGAGAGTAGACACGTTCAGCATAGAGCCCCGTGATCAGGAAAATCAATTTGGGTTCGTCTATACGGCGTACATCGACGTTCCACAGACTGGTGAGTATACGTTCTATACGAACTCAGACGATGGGAGCGAAGTGTACGTGGATGGGGAACTCGTCGCCAGCTACCCCGGCACTCACCCAGCAAGCGGGCCACAAACTGAGGGCCCGATCCAACTCTCGGAAGGCCGTCATAATATCACCGTTGAATACTTTGAGAGCTACAACGGTCAGGAACTCACCGTGTCGTGGAGCGGCCCGGAGATCCCGGGGACGCAAGAAATCCCGTCGAACGTGTTGACACCGCGCGTACCACAGACGGATGGAGGAGAGGACAACAGCGGAAGGCAGGGGAGCGGAAGCGACCCTTCGACAGGCGGTGACCTCGGTGATAGCTTCTCGTTCGATAGTGTTCAAGGCAATAACAATGGTCGTCTCAGCTTTACACTAACTAACGAACCAGGCGGTGGAAGTTCCACATTCACTCGATTCAGTGTTGAAACCTATGGAAGTGCCGACGACATCAGCCGGATCTACTATCAGGGCGGTAAAATACTGACATTCGACAGCGTGAACGGGTTCGCGAACGGGGAGTACCAAATCGGAGCAGCACCGAAGGACCTCACACAGTCTGCGACGATCGGGAATAATGTCGGGACTGGCGTCAATTTCAGATCTTTCCAGCTAGCGAGCGGTGATACGGTCAACCTCGACGGTGTGTCGAGACTCGAAAATGGTGAACTCGCGGAAATAAAAATTACACTGTACACGGAAAGCGGGCAGACACTCGAACTGTACTTCAACACCACATAGGTTCGACGTTCGTCGAACTACCTATCGACAAGCCCATATAGCCGGTGTTGATAGACGCGAGTATGACAGCAGTCGGTATCGACGCGGTCGAAATCTGGACGGGGAAACTGAAGCTCGACCTGCCGGAGACGTTCGCGCCGCAGAAGGGCGACGACCCGGCGAAGTACACGAAGGGACTCGGGTTGCGGGCGTCGAGCTTCCCGGACGCGTACGAGGACATCGTGACGATGGCGGCGAACGCGGCGTACAAGCTGATGGACCGGAAGGACCTCGAACCGGACGATATCGGGCGTATCGACGTGGCGACGGAGTCCGCGTTCGACAACTCGAAGCCGGTTTCGACGTACGTCGCTGGCTGCCTCGAGGAAGTGTACGAGGACGACTTCCATCACGCGAACAAGGGCGAGCGGAAGTTCGCGTGCATCGCGGGCACCCAGAGTATCGACGACGCGTACAACTGGATTAAGGCCGGACGGAATCGCGGGCGAGGGGCGCTCGTCATCGCGACGGACACGGCGCTGTACGCGCGCGGCGACGCGGGCGAGGCGACGCAGGGCGCGGGTGCGGTGGCGATGTACGTCACGGAGAACCCGAGTCTCGTCGAGCTCAGTCACGCGCAGGGGTACGGGTCGGCGGACGAGACGGACTTCCTGAAGCCGAACCAGCAGTTCCCGAGCGTGGACGGGAAGCGCTCGGTGCAGGTGTACCTCGCGCGGATGCGCGAAGCGCTGGAGGACTACGAGTCCGTCGCGGGCGACGTGGAACTGGACGGGTTCGAGTACGCGCCGTTCCACACGCCGTTCCCGGGGATGGTGCGGAAGGCCGCGCTGCTCGCGTACAGGCACGTCATCCGGGACACGGAACACGAGGACGCGCTGGCTGGCGAAATCGGCCGGCAGCCGCGTCCCGGCGAGTTCGACGACGAGGAAGCCTATCAGGAGGCGATTCGGGAGTACATGGACGCGCTCGGTGACACCGAGCAGTACCAGGACTGGTACGCGCAGGTCATCGACCCGACGCTCTCCATCAGCCGCGAGGTCGGGAACTGGTACACTGGCTCCGTCCACATCGCGCGGATGAGCGCGCTCCTCGAAGCCGCGGAGGAGGGCACGGATATGACGGGCGAAACCCTCCTCGTGGGTTCGTACGGCTCGGGCGCGCAGGCGGAGATTCACGCGGAAACCGTCGTGGACGGCTGGAAGGACGAAATCCAGGCGTGCGATATCTACGACCAAATCGAGGACCGCTACGACATCTCGTTCAGCGAGTACGAGCAGGTGCACGACCGCCACAACCACGAGAAGCGCGTGGAACTGGAGCCGTTCACGCAGCCCGAGGGAGAGTTCGTGTTCGACGGCTGGGGGCCGATGAACGAACGGAAGTACACGTACGTCGAGTAGTCCAGCGTTCTGTTTTCCAGCGTACGCCCGACACGCGAGCGTACAATCGACGTAAACGGTCGACGAGAGTTTATCAGGGAAGCCGACGCCAGCGGGTGGCGTGACGTAGCGAGTGCGTCACGGGCGCGAGCGAAACCCGCCGACAGCGCCCGTGACCGAGCGGCGTCGGCGTGCAAGCCCTATGGGAATTCGCGGAGTTCGTCCAGCATCGCGTCCGTGTCCTGGTTCGTGACGGCGAGCGAGAAGCCGTCGCGCTGTGCGAGCGCGGGTGCGTGCTCCCAGAGGTCGTCCTCGTCGATGCCGTGGAGGAGGACGGCGTTCGGCGTGGGATTGACGACGCGGAGCGCGACTAAGGGAGATTCGCCCCGGGAGACCTGCGTGAACACGAGCACGCGGTTCGTGCTCTGGCCGTAGAGCCGATAGAAGTCCTCGGACGAGAGCCGGGTGATGGCTTCGATGCTGTTGATGACGGTGTGGCCGCTCACGCGGTCGCGGTCCCCGGCGGCGACTTCTGTCGCACCGACGGCGTCGTAGAGGTCGGCGAGCGGGACGGTGGTCGCGTACTCGCGGAGGTCGAGCACCACGTCGCTCTCGAAGCCCGCGGAGAGCACGCGGCCGTACTGGCGGATGCGGTCGCCGCCCCGGGCTTCGTCGATATCGAGGAGGCCCGCGACGAGACGACTGACGAGGCCGATACCCGGAGAGTCGCGGCGCCCGCTCTCGTAGTCCGAGATGACGGACGACGAGATGTCGAGTTCGTCGGCGAGCGCGGTCTGGGAGACGCTGAAGTCCGTCCGCCACTTCCGGAGGGTGGCGCCGGGGTCGTCGCTCAGCGTGACTTCGCCGGCGATGCGTTCCGCGAGGTGTGCGCGCGCGTCCCGGTCCATACCCTCCTGTTCGTCCGACGGCGAAAAAGCGTATCGACGGGCGACGAAGCCTGCTGCGGGCACGGTAAGCTCGTGGGTGGACGTCGTAAGCGGCGGCGAGTGTTTGACGGCGTCTACGGGACTACGATAGCGGGCATCGCGGGGGGTCTCGTCGCGCGCGGCGGACGCTGAGACCGTCGCTGCCGCGGAACCAGCCCGGCAGCGGGCGTTCGACACGACTGCTGGCGGCGAGGTCGACACGGTCTCGAAACGGAAACGCCAGGCGAGCGTTCCGATCAGTCCCACTCAGGTTCGAGTGCGCGAAGCAACCCCTCGATTTCCGCTCGCGTGTTGACCGCGTGAACGGACGCGCGCACGGCGTTCGGTTTCGGGAGCGACCGCACGACAAATCCCGACGCCGCGAGCCGCTGAACGGTCCGCTCGGGGTCAGCCACGCCGAACGTCACGAGGCCCGACTCGGGCGTCGCCGGACTGTGAAGACGATCGTCGGGAACGCCGTCAGCGAGCAGCCCCGCCAGCCAGCGACTCCGTTCCGAGAGCTCCGAGACACCAATCTCCGCGATCGTGTCGACCGCCGCGGCGAGCGCGACGTGCGGTGCGGGGTTCGACGATCCGACCTCGAACCGCCGTGCGCCGACAGCGAACTCGTAGGAGGCCGCAGTCGGCGTCTCGACGCTTCGATACCCGACAATGCGGGGAGTGAGCGTGTCAGCCACGTCGCGGTCGACGTAGAGGAACCCGCCACCCCAGAGGCCGAGCAGCCACTTGTGGCCGGCCGCCGCGACCGCGTCCGCGCCCCACGCCTCGACATCCATCGGGAGGTGACCGGGCACCTGCACGGCGTCGACGAGCGCGAGCGCGCCCGCGTCGTGAGCGATATCGACCAGATCTGCGACCGGGAGTCGGGTGCCGTGCGTCCACGTCACGGCGCTGAAACACGCGAGGCGGGCGTCCTCGACCGCCGCGGCGAACGCGTCGGGGTCGAGGCGGCCGTTTTCGGTTTCGACGACACGAACCTCGACGCCCTCCCGTTCGAGGCGCTGCCAGGGGAGCGTGCCCGCGGGGTGTTCCAGGTCGGTTCGGACGACGACGTCGCCGGACTGCCAGTCAATCGCGTTCGAGATCGCGTTGATACCCGCGGCCGTGCTCTCGGTGAGCGCGATCTCGTCTGCGTCGGCGCCCACGAAGTCAGCGACGCGCTCGCGCATGCGGTCGTACGCGTCGAACGCTCGGTCGTACGGGTCAGCGCTCGCAGTCGCGTCGTACTCGTGGCGTCGGATAAAATCGGTGGCCGCATCGACGACGTGCGTCGGGCTGGGCCCGTGTGCGCCGAAGTTCAGGTAGACGTCCTCGTGAAGAGCGGGGATGTCGGCGCGGAGGTCTTCGGGAGTCATGCGGCGTTCGACGCGTCGCCCTCGGTGATCGGCGTCTGTGAGTCCATACCGGTCGTACAGACGCTCGCCTAATATCCCTGTCGCGCGTCCGCCCCGCACGGACCGGGGGACTGACGCTAGTCGAACGTGAGTACGGGTTTGATGACACCTCCATCGTGAACGTCCTCGACGGCCTGATTGATGTCCTCGAAGTCGTACGACGTGACGAACTCGTCGAAGGGGAAGCGGCCCTGCTGGTGGAGGTCGACGAGGTCGGGGATGAACTCGGGCGGAACGGAGTCTCCCTCCGCGATTCCGCGAATGTTCCGACCGGAGAGCAGGCCGTTCACGTCGATGTCGACGGTTTCGTCCCGCGGCGGTGCACCGATGACGCCGCAGACCCCGGTGGGTCGGAGGAGGTCGACGGCCTGCCGGAGGAGGTCGGTGACGCCGGTGGTTTCGAGCGTGTAGTCCGCGCCGCCGCCGAGGCGGTCTCGGAGTTCCGCGTCCAGGTCGTCGACGTCGCCGCTGTTCACGGTGTCGGTTGCGCCGAGGTCGCGGGCTTTCTCCAGGCGGCTGTCGACGATGTCGACGACGATGACGTCGCCGCAGCCGCAGAGTTCAGCGCCGAGAACGCCGCTGAGTCCGACGGAGCCCGCACCGAAGACGACGATGCTGTCGCCGGCGGCCGGGTCGAGTGAGTTGATGACGCCGCCCGCGCCGGTCTGAATCCCGCAGCCGAGCGGCCCGAGACGGTCGAGCGGGGCGTCGTCGGCGACGGGGACGACACTCTGTTCGCTCACGACGGCGTGCTCCGCGAACGAGGACTGCCCGAAGAACCGGCCGCTTATCTCCTCACCGTCGAGCGAGATCGGACTGGTGCCGTCGGGGCGTCGCCCGCTGAAGTTCCGTTCGCCGAACGACTCGCAGTTCGCCGGGTGGCCCGTGTGACAGTTCGGGCAGGTGTCGTCGTAGTCGAACGAGAGGACGACGTTGTCGCCGGGTTGCACGCGGTCGACCTCGTCGCCGACTTCCTGAACGACGCCGGCACCCTCGTGGCCGAGAACTGCCGGAAGCGGGGTCGGTTGGTCCCCGGATTTCACGGAGAGGTCCGTGTGGCAGAGTCCGACGGCAGTCATATCGACGAGGATCTCGTTCGACCGGGGGTCGTCGAGCTCGACTGTTTCGAGTTCGAACTGTGCACCGGCCTCGTGGACGACCGCGGCAGTGGTCTCCATACGTGACGGTTCGCTGAATTCTCCTATATAGGTTGGGTTCGTCACGTGTCTCACCGGGACGTGGGAGCGCGTTCCTGCCACACCGCTCCTCGGTCGACGGCGAAAACGCGTATCGACGGGCGACGAAGCCTTGTCGTCGGAGCGCGAATCGCGTGGTATGCCATCGACCCTCGTGCATGTCGCCGTTGGCGGCATCGTTGCCGTCGCCCTGCTCGGGCGGGCGTTCGGCAGGCGGAGCGTGCTCGTTGTGCTCGCCGCGGCGGCCGTCCCCGACCTCGATACCGCCATCGGGTTCTGGATAGCAGGGGGTCACCGCGCCGTGCTCCACAACCTCGTGCTTCCTGCGGTCGCGCTCGGCGCGCTCACCGCCGACACGCGGCGGCCGACCTCGTGGCTCCGGCGACGGTACGGCGACCGCGGGGTGCGGATGGCGTTCGTCGCGCTCGCGGCGTTCGTATTCGGCGGCGTCCTTCCCGACCTCGTCGTGAACGGCGTGAACGCGTTCTACCCGCTCCACGACCGGTTCTACACCGTGAACGGCGAACTCCTCCTCTCGAATCAGCGCGGCCTCGTGCAGACGTTCGTCGACCTTTCACCGGCGGGTGACACGGTCGGCGGGACGACCGCGAACACGCACTACTCGACGGGCGTCGACCCGACCGCGGGTGCCGAACCGGAGGACGTGGAGCGCGTGTTCCCCGTTGTCACGTCGGGGTTCCGGTTGCTCGTCGTCGCACTGAGCGGGTTCCTGCTCGCGGCGCGGTTCCGGGAGCGCCAGCGCTAACTCGGGGCCGGCGAGACGAGTCGTATGGTCACGGTACGCGAGTACGACGATGATGCCGAGGGGATCTGGCGGCTGAAACGCGCGTTCGAGACAGGCTTGGGTGAGGGAACGGGTGACGACGCGAAGGAGGCGGCGTACGAGGCGAAACTCACCGACGAGTACCGCGCGGAGTACCTGTCCTGGGTCGCGAACTGCGTCGCTGAGAACCCGGAGTGCGTTCAGGTTGCGGTCGAGGACGGCCGTCTCGTCGGGTACGTGTTCGTGCTCCCCGAATCGCTCGCGTACATCTGGGATTCGGCCGTGTTGAACGAGGTGTTCGTCGCGGAGCCGTATCGGGGAGCGGGCGTCTCGGACGACCTGATGACGGCGGCGCTGGACGCCACTCGCGATATGGACCTCCCGCTCGACCGGATGGTGTTAGACGTGGATCCAGCGAACGAGCGGGCGCGGGCGTTCTACGACCGGTACGGGTTCAGTTCGTGGGGCGAACTAGTGGCGCGCGACCTCTGAGCCAGCCGGTGAGCGCGCCGCCGAGCGCGCCGAAGACGAGGGGGTAGAGCGCGCCGGCGAGAACCGCGAGCGCGGGGTCGGGACGGATGGTGAGGTCGCCGCGCGTGACGGTGAACGCGAAGACCCCGAGGGCGACGAGGGGAAGGAAGCCGAGCGCGACCGTGACGCCGGCGCGCGCACCCGCGGTCGGTGTGCGTGCCGTCCCGAAGCGTGCGACGACAGCGCCCGCGAGCCCGAGCAGGAGACCGGGAACGAGGTGGACGGGGCTGGCGTCGGGGAGGAGGTTCCGCGTGGTGTTCCAGTAGGTGAGCGGGACGTACATCGCGTTGTAGGCGAGCCAGCCAACCGCGGTCCACGTCGGCACCGCGTCCTGGCCGAACACGCCGAGGAGAAAGTTCAGTCCGGCGAGTTCGTTCTCGATGTCACCGCTCGCGGTCGCGTACGTGAGCGCGTACCCGAGGCCGTACGCCAGCGCGCCGGCGACCACGCCGCGGAGAGGGGTTCGGTTCACAGTCGGGCCTGGGCGGGAGCGACCGTAGCCGTTACGACCAATAAATCTTATTTCGCGATATTAAATCGTCGTCGGTGGTATGCGCAACCACTAAACGCCGCTCGCCCCTACTCTGGGTAATGTCTGATTGGGCGGAGAAGTGCACTAAATCGTGTGCGTCAGTCGAACGTGACTGTTCAACGGCGGCTTCACCGTAGCGCGACCCACACGGCCGGCGGATGGGTTTTCGCTGGCATCTGGGGAATATTCATAAGACTACCCACCGTACAGTCGGGTATGTCCGAAGCGACGCTGGACGACCGTGGTCGCCTCACGCTCCCGAAGGAGATACGAGAGCGATACGGCGACCGCTATCACATCGTCGAACTCCACGACGGAATCAAGTTGGTCCCCGTTTCGGACGACCCGCTCGACTCGCTCCGGAACGAGTTCTCGGACGTCGAGGAGACGGCGGCCGAACTTCGGGAGGTAGCGCGCGAAGCGGCACTCGACGAGGCCGGACGCTGAATGTACGTCGAGACGGATTTCCTGCTCGCGCTCATCAAAGACGAAGACTGGCTCGGAGAGGCAGCAGAGGACGTCTATCGCGACCATCACGACGAACTCTGGACGTCGCAGTTCACGCTCATCGAACTACTGATGGTCGCGTATCGCGAGAACCGCGACACCGAGCGAGTCATCGCCAACGTCACGGAACTCGTAGACGTACGGGGCGACGCCGAGACGGTGGTCGCGGCGGCGACGTACGTCGAGGACCACGGATTCACACCGTTCGACGCGCTTCACCTCGTCGAGTCCGACGGTGATACCATCGTTTCCAGCGACGCCGCGTACGATGGTTTCGCTCCGCGACTCGACCTGCGAGACGGAGAAGAGTAGGTCGCACGTAACGCGACCGGACGAACGAACGGAGCGGTAGCGTCCCGTGAGGAGTAGGCGAGCGCAACCACTAAACGCCGCTCACACCTACGTCGGATAATGTCTGATTGGACGGAGAAGTACCGCCCGTCGTCGCTCTCGGAGGTCCGGGGGAACGACAAGGCCCGGGACGCACTGAAGGAGTGGGCGGAGACGTGGGACGACCACCGGGAGGCGGTCATCGTCCACGGGTCGCCGGGCGTGGGGAAGACGTCGGCGGCGCACGCGCTCGCGAACGACCTGGGCTGGGATACCATCGAGTTGAACGCGAGCGACAGCCGGACGAAGGACGTCATCGAGCGCGTCGCGGGGGAGGCGGCGAAGTCGGGGACGCTCACCGGCGGGTCCGGTGGGCGGAAGCTCGTCGTAATGGACGAGGCGGACAACATCCACGGGAACGCGGACCGCGGCGGCGCGCGCGCTGTGACGCAGCTCGTGAAGGACGCGAGTCAGCCGATGGTTCTCATCGCGAACGAGTACTACGACATGTCGAACGCGCTCCGGAACGCGTGCCGGGAAATCGAGTTCCGGGATGTCTCCCGTCGCAGCATCGTCCCCGTGCTGCGCGACATCTGTCGGCGTGAGGGCGTGGAGTACGAGGACGCGGCCTTGGATGCGCTCGCGCGGAAGAACTCGGGCGACCTGCGTTCGGCGGTGAACGACCTGCAGGCGCTCGCGGAGACGGACGAGGTCTTGGAGGCGGAGGACGTGGTGACGGGCGAACGGGACACGACCGAGGGTATCTTCGACTTTCTCGACGACGTCATCAAGAACACGGGCGCACAGGAGTCCCTGCAGGCGGCGTACGACGTGGACGAGACGCCGGACGACCTCCTGAACTGGGTGGAGGACAACGTTCCGAAGGACTACACGGGAGGCGAGTTGGCGGACGCGTACGGCTTCCTGTCGAACGCCGACAAGTGGCTGGGTCGGGTGCGCGCGACACAGAACTACTCGTACTGGCGGTACGCGACCGACAACGTCGCCGCGGGCGTGGCGGCCGCGCGGCAGGGCGACCACGGCGGCTGGACGCGGTACGGCCCGCCGTCGTACTGGTCGAAACTCGGGAGTTCTCGCGGCACGCGGGAGAAGCGGGATTACGTCGCGCGACACATCGCTGAGTCCGCGGGCGTGAGCATGGGGAGCGCGCGCCGGGAGTTAATTCCGTTCCTCGCGGCGATGACGCATCACTGCAAGAACCGCGAACTGACGGTGGCGATGACCGCCGCCTACGACCTGAGCGAGGAGCACGTCGCGTTCATCACGGGCAGCGGGAAGGACACGAACAAGGTTCAGTCCATCGTCGAGGACGCCGAATCGCTCCGCGAGGAGCGCGCGGTCGAACACTCGGGCGGCGCGTTCGAGGGGCAAGCCGACCTCTCAGACACGGACGCCGAGGCGGACGACGAATCGGACGTGTTCGTCGACGAGGACGAAGCAGAGACGGCCGGGAAGGAGGACGAGGCGGAGGCGGACGACGCGCAGTCCGGGCTGGAGGACTTCTTCTAGTACGGTATCACGCGGAACCCGTCGGGGAGGATCACGCCGAGCAGGAGGAACAGCGTGGCGGCGACGGTTGCGGAGGCGACGGCGTACGGAATCTGTGTGCGGACGTGGACGAGGTGGTCGCTGCCGCTCGTGGAGGACGCGAGGACGGTGGTGTCGCTGATGGGGCTGGAGTGGTCGCCGAAGATGCCGCCGGAGAAGACGGCGCCGAGGACGAGGGGGAGGTTCGCGCCGGTCGCGAAGGCGACGGGAATCGCGATGGGGAACATGATGCCGTACGTGGACCAGGAGGAGCCGTCGCTGAAGCTGATGAAGCTCGTGGCGAGGAAGACGAGGACGGGGATGAACGCGGGCGGGATGCCGGCGAACCAGTCGGTGACGAAGCTGCTGATGCCGAGGACGGTGACGCTGTTCTGGATGCTGGACGCGAGCATGAGGATGACGGCGGCGAGGAAGATGCCCTTGAATCCGGTGAGGAGGGCGTCGGTGCCGTCGTCGTTCGAGGGGATGTCGCCGCGGACGCGGTAGAGGACGAACGCGACGACCATCGCGGTGGTGGCGGCGAGGCCGAGTTGGACGCCGCCGATGTGGAGCGCGAACGTGCCGGCCGCGGTTTCGATGACCGCGCTGCCCGTCCAGAACATCGCGCCGAGCGCGACGAGAACCATCACGGCGAGCGGAATCGCGAAGTTCGTCCAGCGCGGGGTCGCGCCCTCGTACATGCCGTACTCCTCCATCTCCTCCGAAATCATGGGGTTCGCGTCGGGGCCGACGACGCCTTCGCCGGCGCGGGCGCGGTCCTCCTCGGTCTTCATGCCGAAGACGTTCGGGATCACCTGCCAGGCGACGAGCGCGGCGACGAGGAGCGCCGTCCACGAGTAGAACCCGAACGCGATGCTGTTGAAGAAGAGCGGCCAGAGGGCGTCCGTGACGACCTGAACGCCGTCGCCGCTCCGGGTGACGTACGAGGAGAGCGCGTCCGGGAGTTGGCCCTGCTGGGCGGCTTGTTTGACGCCGGCGGCGATGAAGGAGATGAGGGCGGCGCCCCACGTGGAGTAGAACGCGAGGCGGGCGGCGGGGCTGCCGGCCGAGTCGACGTAGTACGCGAGCTTCGCCCGCGACACCTGGTACTTGTCGGTGAGCGGACGCATCATCGAGCCGACCACGAGACAGTTGAAGTAGTCGTCGATGTGGACGAGGATGCCGGCGAGGAACGTCGCCTTCTCGGCGTCCGCGGCCGAATCAACGCGGGACGCGAGCGCGTCGAGGACGCCCCGGATGGCCCCGGATCGAATCATCAACCCCATCATACCGCCGATGGCGAAGATGGCGACGAGCACGTTCTCGACGTACCACGCGCTGCTGAACAGCGGCGAGGTGGCGACGAGCGTCGGGAGAACTTTCAGCCCGAAGAGCGCGCCAAGGACGTTCCCGGCGTTCACGGGACCGAGTTCCACCCCGAGGACGCGAACGACCGGGAGAAGCTGGGTCGAGACGAGAGTTCCGGGTACGCCGACGGCCGTCGGTTGGAGCGCGCCGTAGACGGCCGCGGCGCTCGCGACGCCGACGAACAGGCCGACGAGCGCGTCCTTCGTGTACCACGCGAGGGAAATCGCGAAGAGCGCCGGGACGAGCGACCACGGGCCGGCGGTAATCGATTCGAGCGCCATACCGGCGGCGTCACACCGGGAGTGTGAAAACGTTGTGCACGAAGCCAGTAGTATGCGCGCTGCAGTCCTACGCGAGTACGGGGAACCGCTCGACGTGACGGAAGTCGACCGTCCCTCCGTGGCCCCGCACGGGGTCGTGGTCGAGGTGGACGCCTGTGGCGTGTGTCGGAGTGACTGGCACGCGTGGAAGGGCCACGGGGAGTGGGCGGACGACGACGTGCCCAGAGGGCAGATTCTGGGGCACGAACCCGCGGGACGGGTCGTCGAGGTCGGCGACCGGGTGTCCGAGTTCGCGGTGGGCGACGAGGTGGCTGTACCGTTCTGTCTCGGCGACGGGTCGTGTCCGCGGTGTCTGTCCGGGCATGGGAATCGCTGTGAGAACGGGTACGCGCTCGGGTTCGAACCCGCGGTTCCGGGCGCGTTCGCGGAGTACGTCGCGGTGCCGCACGCGGATTACAACGTCACGCACCGCCCCGAATCCGTGTCGGCGCGCGCGGCCGCGGCACTGGGGTGTCGGTTCATGACGGCGTTTCACGCGCTCGCGCACCGCGCGCCGCTCGGCGCGGGCGACTGGGTCGCCGTCCACGGCTGCGGTGGCGTCGGGCTGTCGGCGGTGCAAATCGCAACTGCGCTCGGCGCGCGGGTCGTCGCGGTCGATATCCGCGGAGACGCGCTCGACGCCGCGGAGCGGATGGGCGCGGAGGAGGTCGTAAACGCCGCTGAGGCGGACGCGGCCGAGGAGATTCAGAAACGGGTCGGCGGCGCGCACGTGTCGCTGGACGCGCTCGGGAGCGCGGAGACCTGTCGGGCGTCCGTCGAGAGCCTGCGGTCGGGCGGGACGCACGTCCAGCTCGGCCTCACCACGGACGCGGAGGAGGGCGAGGTGCGCCTGCCGACGGACTACATGACGCGCCACGAACTCTCCTTCCTCGGGTCGCGGGGGATGTCACCGACGAGCTACGACGAACTGTTCGCGCTCATCGACGCAGGAAAAGTGAACCCGGACGCGCTCGTCACGCGCGAACTCTCGCTGGACGAGGTTCCGGAGCGGTTGGCGGCGATGGACGACTACGAAACGACCGGCGTGGAAGTGGTGACGGCGTTCTAGAACGCGCCCGTTTCACGAGCCCGTGCGGAGACGGGACTGGTTCGATGGTTGGCGTGTTCGTCACCGCGTCGCGTCACTCGACGGTCGGACGGGCTTGGTCGCCGCGGCCGGGGTGGGCGCGTGCGGCGACGCCGGCGGCGACGAGCGCGAGCACGGCGGCAGCGTAGGCGGCGAGTTCGACGGGCGTCGTGACGAGCACCAATCCGACCGTGAGCGCGGTCTCGCCGAGGTAGAAGCCGATGGCGGCGCCGGCGGCGGTGCGGGCGCGCGTCGAGAGTCCGCGGTTCCAGCAGAGCGCGGCGAACAGCGCGGCGAACCCGAGGAGGGCGGTGAAGTGGTAGAGCGTCTGGACGGTTGCGGTGTACGTGAGGAGGAGGTCGCGGGCGAGCAGGAGGTGGGCGAGGAACGCGCCCGCGCCGACGGTGAGCGCGGTCCGTGGGGCGTTCGGGCCGATGCGGTCGTCGCGCTGGTACGCCCACGCGGTCGCGGCGACCAGCGCGGCGAAGATCGCGAACGCGGCGATGAAGTGCAGGGACTGCACGGGCGGCGCGTATCCGCCCTCTATGAGGCCGGCGAAGGTGACGGTGGTGCCGCCGAGCACGACCTGGAGCGGGAGGACGAGGAGGGCTGTCCAGCCGGCGCGGCTCGCGTTCGTCCCGGGGAAGCGGTGCTGGAGGACGAGCGCGTTCCCGAGGATGACGAACCCGACCGCCATCGCGACGAACCGGTGGAACCACTCGACGAACTGGGGGAGCGTGAGGCCGAGCGGGGAGAGCTGGCCGGCGCAGCCGGGATAGGTGTTGTTGCAGGTCGCGCCGGCGCCGACGGCGGCCGTGTAGAGGCCGAGGAGGAGGAGGAAGAACGTCACGCCGGTGGTGGCGAGCGCGATTTCCGGGGCGTGGTCGTCCAGCCACGCGACAGCCCGTCGAAGGGAAGCCATAGTCGGTGTTTCTCCGGCGTCCTACTTAGGAACACAGGTCCTGTCTTCGTCGTCTGTCGAATGGGGATTCGACGGGTTCGGGTAGTTTTTTGGCGTTCGGTGTCGGGGGTTCGGTATGGGACTCGACGAGGACGCGTTAGACTACCACCGTGAAGACCCGCCGGGGAAGATAGAGATATCGACGACGAAACCGACGAACACGCAGCGCGACCTCTCGCTCGCGTACTCGCCCGGGGTCGCCGCGCCCTGTGAACGCATCGCCGCGAACCCCGACGACGCCTACCAGTACACGGCGAAGGGGAACCTCGTCGGCGTCGTCTCGAACGGCTCGGCCGTCCTCGGACTGGGCGACATCGGCGCGCAGGCGTCGAAGCCCGTGATGGAGGGCAAGGGCGTGCTGTTCAAGCGGTTCGCGGACATCGACGTGTTCGACATCGAACTCGACCAGAGCGACGCGGAGGACATCGTCACGTCCGTCTCGGCGATGGAGCCGACGTTCGGCGGCATCAACCTGGAGGACATCAAGGCCCCCGAGTGCTTCGTCATCGAGAACAGATTGAGAGAAGAGATGGATATTCCGGTGTTCCACGACGACCAGCACGGGACGGCCATCATCTCGGGTGCGGCGCTTCTGAACGCCGCCGACATCTCCGGGAAGGACCTCGAAGACGTTGAGGTCGTGTTCTCGGGTGCGGGCGCGTCCGCCATCGCGAGCGCACGGTTCTACGTCTCGCTTGGCGTCCGGAAGGAGAACATCACGATGTGCGACTCCTCCGGCCCCATTACGCCCGACCGTGACGACGTGAACGAGTACAAGCAGGAGTTCGCGCGGGAGACCGACGCGGACGACCTCGCGGACGCGATGGCGGGCGCGGACGTGTTCGTCGGCCTCTCCGTCGGCGGTATCGTGAGCGAGGAGATGGTGGCGTCGATGGCGGAGGACCCCATCATCTTCGCGATGGCGAACCCCGACCCCGAAATCGGGTACGACGCGGCGAAGTCCGCGCGCGACGACACGGTCATCATGGCGACCGGGCGCTCGGACTACCCGAACATGGTGAACAACGTCCTCGGGTTCCCGTTCATCTTCCGGGGCGCGCTCGACGTGCGCGCGACGGACATCAACGAGGACATGAAGGTCGCGGCGGCGGAGGCGCTCGCGGACCTCGCGCGCCAGGACGTGCCGGACGCGGTCGTGAAGGCGTACGGCGACCAACCCCTGCAGTTCGGCCCCGAGTACATCATTCCGAAGCCGCTCGACCCCCGCGTGCTGTTCGAGGTCGCGCCCGCGGTCGCTGACGCCGCGATGGAGACCGGGGTCGCCCGCCAGACCGTCGACCTCGAAGCGTACAGAGAACGCCTCGAAGCCCGCCTCGGCAAGAGCCGGGAGATGATGCGGGTCGTCCTGAACAAGGCGAAGAGCGACCCGAAGCGCGTCGCGCTCGCGGAGGGCGACAACGAGAAGATGATTCGCGCGGCCTACCAGCTCCAAGAGGAGGGTATCGCGGACCCCGTGCTGCTCGGCGACCGCGGCACCATCGAGGGCACCGTCGGCGGTCTCGGATTGGACTTCGACCCGGACATCGTGGACCCGGACGAGGGCGACCACGACGCGTACGCGGACCGCCTCCACGAACTCCGCAAGCGCAAGGGTGTGACGCGGAGCGAGGCCGGCGAACTCGTGACGAAGGACTCGAACTACCTCGGGAGCGTGATGGTGGAGGAGGGCGACGCGGACGCGCTCCTCACCGGCCTCACCCACCACTATCCGAGCGCGCTCAAACCGCCGCTCCAGGTTATCGGCACCGCGCCGGACGCGGACTACGTCGCGGGCGTCTATATGCTGACGTTCAAGAACCGGGTCGTGTTCGCCGCGGACACCACCGTGAACCAGGACCCCTCCGAGGAAGTGCTGGCTGAGGTCGCGGAGCACACCGCGAACCTCGCGCGCCGGTTCAACGTCGACCCCCGGGTCGCGATGCTCTCCTACTCGAACTTCGGGAGTGTCGACACCGAGGGGACGCGGAAGGTTCGGGATGCCGCGAAGTCCCTGCGCGAGAACCCCGCCATCGACTTTCCGGTGGACGGCGAGATGCAGGCGGACACCGCCGTTGTCGAGGACATTCTCTCCGGGACGTACGACTTCGCGGAGCTCGAGGAGGCCGCGAACGTCCTCATCTTCCCGAACCTCGAAGCCGGAAACATCGGGTACAAGCTCCTGCAGCGCCTCGGCGGCGCGGACGCCATCGGACCGATGCTCGTCGGCATGGACGAGCCCGTCCACATCCTCCAGCGCGGCGACGAAGTCAAGGACATCGTGAATCTGGCGGGCGTCGCGGTCGTGGACGCACAAGAAGACTAAGCGCGGTTTTTCCTCCAGGTTTTCGGCGAGCGTCGCGGAGCCGAAGGGTCCGCGAGTGAGCCGAAAAAGTGGAAGCGACATCGTGAACCTCGCGGGAGTTGCGGTTGTCGACGCGCAGGAAGACTAACCGCGGTTTTTCCTCCAGCGTCAGCACGAAGCGCTGACTGGCTCCCCCTCGCTCATTGGCGTTCGCTCGCGGGAACAGGTTTTCGGCGATCGTCGCTGGGATGCTAGCGGTTCGCGCGGCTGGGCGGCGGAATCTGGGGTTCCTGTTCGTCGAGGCCGGGGAGGAGGCATTTCGGGCGTTCGTCGTTGACGTGCGCGTACTGGTCGGGGGCGTTCGCGAGGACGTGCGCGGGGTTCCGGCCGCTGGGGAGCGCGGCGGCGCGGAGTTCGGTGAAGGAGGCGACGCGTGCGCGGATGCCGCGCCAGTGGTGGCGGACGCTCGATGGGACGGACACGTCGCGGAGCGGCCGGTAGTCGGGGCCTTTCGCGGCGAGCGCGGCGAGGTTGACGTTCGCGGCGACGTCGTCGTGGTCGACGAGCACGCCGACGCGGGCGTCGCGGGGTGCGCGCGCGGCGAGCACGTCGAGCCCGAGGTGGAGCGCGCGGTACTCGGCGACGTTGTTGTCGGGGACTCGGTCGGGGACGGCGAGGCGGGCGACGCGCTCGCCGCTCCGCGCTTCGATGATGACGCCGAGGCCGCCCGTTCCGTCCACGTACGAGCCGTCGGTGGCGACGTAGAAGTCCCGGTGGTGCGTGTGCGGGGGGTGGGCGATGTGGGGGGTCGGCGCGTCGTCGAAGAGTGTTCTGAGGCTTGAGCGCCCGGCGTGCGCCATACCTCGTGATTGGTGTGATAGAACTTAAACCGTGCGCCGGAGTTAGATAGTCGGAAACCAACGCGTGAAAAGATCCGCCAATAATTATTTTATATCTAACATAGCCCCGACGATATCTTTGGTACTGGAACATCGATGTCCCAGGATAAAGTCATCCCACCAGTCGAAGTGCTTGCGTGCCCTGTTTCCGAACTGACGGTAAGATTGAAGCTATCGTACTGGCAGTTCGTGTTGTCTTGAACATAAAACTCCATGAAGTGACCGACATTATAGACTAGCTTCTCGTCGTAGTCCCAACTGATTCCCCCCTGATTTTCCTCCGATCCGGGCGAGCCGTGCGTATTAGTCAGCGCGTAGAGAATCTCTGCCGCTGGGATAATGATCGGTGCGTATTCCGTCTCGTATGCGGTAATCACCGAGGCGAATAGCGTCTCGAGAGCACTGGGAAAATTAGGATCCCAACCAGTCTCTGACTTCGGCTTCGGACCGCCTCCTAGATACCGCCTGTCGTCGGTATCGAACAGGGTCAAATCCGAGTCGTCTATGTCGACAGTAATCCCGTGTGACGTTATCGGTGTCTGTTGAACACCGGCTCGCGTCCAATCGTCGGTAGTTGCATCGTAAAACCGCGATCTAGCGGTGCCCACAACCCGATACTTGTGTAACTGTTGCCCGAAAGTAGTTTGTTGACCGTAGTATCGTAACTGCCAAGAGTGTTCCAGTCGCCGATAATCGGAAGGTTGCAATCCGTTGTATATTTCATCAGTCGTCATATCGTGGTAGCTACGCGTCCACACAGGATCCGTCTCAGCTGCTGTAGACACACCGGAGAACGCTGTAGCTGAACTGATCGTCCCCACGGTACCTGCGCCCAACAATTTGAGCGCCTTCCTCCGAGAGACCCTATCTTCTCTCATACCCGAAGTATAGGGACACACATATTAATAGATTATGTTCTTATTGATTTGGATATAAACATAATTATCTAGAAGGGAAGGATGTGGCTGGTGTGATACGAGCCGGCAGTCTCGAACGTACCAAGCGTGACAGCGACCACTCAGGTGACCCCGCAACCACTACGTAGCGGGGTCGCGTTCGCTCTTGTATGACACTGCTCGCGCGGGACGTGATGACGGCGGACGTAGAGACTGTGGACGCCGACGACGAGGTCGCGGACGTGCTCGGGAAGCTCTCCCGGCGGAAGTTCAACGGGTTTCCCGTCATGGAGGACGGCGAGCTCGTGGGCGTGGTGACGCAGCGAGACTTCGTGGACCTGTTCGAGCCGAGCGACCGCACGCTCTGGATTCCGGTCGGCCTCCCGCCGTTTTTGGAGACGGTGGAGTACGCGATTGACCTGTCGTGGGACGAGCTCGACGCGGAACTCGATTTGGCGGCGGCCGCCGGGAAGGCTGTCCGCGAGGTGATGACGCAGGACGTGGAGACCGTCAGTCCGGATGCGTCCATCGACGACGTGCTCGACATCCTCGCGACGGACGACCCGAACGTGAACCGGGTGCCCGTGCTGGAGGACGGGGAGCTGGTGGGTATCATCACGCGGGAGGACGTGGTGCGGGCGTTCCGTGACGAGCGCGCATCGAAACCCTAACGCTGTCGTCGGTTCGATTCTCCCTGTGTCCCGGTATCGGAACCTCTCGTTGTTTCTCGTGCTCGCCGCGGCGTGGGGGGCGGCGTTCATGGCTATCAAGGCCGGACTGAGTTACTTCCCGCCCGTGTTGTTCGCGGCGCTCCGGTACGACGTGGCGGGCGTGGTGATGCTCGCGTACGCGTGGTACGCGACCGACCATCCGCGGCCGACGGGGCGGCGGGAGTGGGCGCTCGTCGGGGTGGGTGCGGTGTTCCTCATCGCGGGCTACCACGCGCTGTTGTTCGTCGGGGAGACGAGTCCGGACGTGACGAGCGCGTCCGCCGCCGTGGTGGTGAGCCTGAGTCCCGTCTTGACCACGGGGTTCAGTCGAGTGTTCCTGCCGGAGGAGCGCCTCGCGCCCGCGGGCCTGCTCGGATTACTGCTCGGACTGGTGGGTGTGGTGGTGCTGGCGAACCCCGGAAGCGCGGCGTTCGAGTCCGGTCTGCTGGGGGAGGCGCTGGTGTTCGGCGCGGCGGCGTGCTTCGCGCTCGGGAGCGTGCTCACGAAGTACCTCGACGCCGACCTCCCCATCGAGACGATGGAGGGCTGGTCGATGCTGCTCGGCGCGCTCCTCATGCACGTCGTGAGTCTGAGTATCGGCGAGCCGCTGGCGGTGGAGTGGACGTGGGAGGCCGTCGCGGCGCTCGCCTACCTCTCCCTGGTCGCGTCCGCACTCGGCTTCCTCATCTACTTCGACCTCCTCGACCGGCTCGGCCCCATCGAAATCAACCTCGTGTCGTACGTCGCGCCCATCTTCGCCGCCGTGTCGGGCTTCCTCGTGCTCGGGGAGGCATTGGACGCCACAACGGCCGCCGGGTTCGCCGTTATCTTCCTCGGGTTCTGCCTCCTGAAGCGGGACGCGATACAGGACGAGATTGGGTCGTGGCGGGTCAGGGGGCGGTGAGGCCGAGACTGTATTGGAGTGCGGTGTCGACCTCGCGCATCGTGTCGTCGGGGACGGAACCGACGACCTCGGTGATTCGGTGGTCGATTGAGACGGTGCGGAGCTGGCTGCAGAGCACGACGGCGTCCTCGCGGAGCGCGCACTCGCTCGCGCGCACGAGGACTTCGAAGGGGTAGCGTCGGTCGCCGAACGAGGTCGTGAACGGTGCGACGATAGTCGTCGGGGCGTTCTCGTTTCCGATGTCGTTCTGGAGGACGAGACACGGACGTGTTCCGCGTTGTTCGGAGTCCTTCGTGGGGTCGAGTTCGACGATGGCGATGTCGCCGCGGCGGACGCGCATCTACTCCCACCCGGGGGCGTCGCCGAGTCCGCGGTCGGCTTCGGTGGAGATGTCGTCGAGTTCGTCGGCGAGTCGGCGGTCGCGTTCGGCGCGCTCGCGATAGCCGGCGGCGAGGTCGTCGCGCGTGACGGGGCGTTCGATGACGATGCGGCCGTCCTCCTCACGCACGACCACGTCGTCGCCGCCGCTGAGGTTCAGTCGTTCGCGGAGTTCCTTCGGTATCGTCACCTGTCCGCGCTGGCCGACGCGACGCGTCTCACTCATACGTATTCATATCATATTCGTATACTTCGGTGTTTCGGCGGCCGTCGTCGGGAGTTGTCGTGACGAGCGTTCGGCGTGGCGGAGATGTATCCCTGCGCGGGACGTACTCGTTTTTGTCGCTGGACGGTGCCATTGCTTATTGTGGCCGCGCACGTATCCCCAAATATGTCCACGGATGTCTCCGAGCGTGTGCGCGAAATCGCACGATACAACGAGGAGAACGAATCGGCGGTGATTCAGCAAGCGGTCGAAAAAGGAGTCGACGACCTCTGGCGGGATGTTGTGATTAGCAAGTACCTCACCGGTGAGATTTCCCGCGAGGAGGCCGTCGACGAACTCGGAGCGGATATCGTTCGGGATGTCGATACTGCCGCGAGTGCCATCGAGGACGACGTTTCGTGGGGCCTGAGTAACGAGGGATAGACGAAGTCGCGTATCCGCGCGCTGGAACGGGACACGTCGCTGTACTTCTCGAGGCCGCTTCTGGAACACGCGATTCGGCTCGTGGACACCGAGCTCGACGGGGAGGAGGACAGCCACCGACCTCACGCGTCTGGCGGTTCCGAAACGAGAGGTTAGCAGTTGTCCGCGAACCACGTACACCACGCGTCGAAGTCGTCCGCGCCGCACTGCGCGGCAATGGATCGATAGGTATCCTGGGAGATGTGGTCCGCGTCGGTGAGCGGAACGGTGACGATGCGGACTTCGTCCGTCTCCGGATGCTCGTATCGAAGTTTGACGTGACGCCCGGTTCGCCCGATAGGCCGGTATCGTTTCGAGCGCAGCGCTTTCACGATTTCGCGGCCGGAGAAGTCGGCGTACGTCATTCAGAGCCAGGGCGGTGGCGTCTCGTCCTCGTCGAGTTCGCTGGGTTCGATGTCGAGTTCGCGGAGGAACGCGTCCGGGTCTTCGATGGGTTCACCCCCGCCTTCGTGGAGGAGGAGGGCGTCCGCGAGCATCGCAAGCGCGGCGGCTTTAGAGTCACCGCTCGCGGCGACGCCGGTTTCCAGGTCTCGTGCGGTCACGAGGCCGTTCTCGTAGGTGAATTCGACGCCCGTATCGGTCGCGTCATCGGTCTTCATGGGAGCGTCGTGTACGAGGTCGGGGGTTCTTTCAGGGCTGTCACGGTGTTGCTGTCGCCGTTTTGCCTGTGTCCGTGTCGAACGGGAGGTTGATGACGAGTTCGTCGAACCAGACGACGGGGCGTTTTTTCCGTCCGTCTTCCTCGAAGTACACGATGCCGAGTCGGGCGAGCCGGCTGAGTTCCTCGTGGACGTTCTTCACGTCCCGGTCGACGACTCGTGCGGCGTCGTTGATGCTGGATGGTTCGTCCCGACGGATGGCCTCGATGAGGTCGAGGACGCGAGGGGTCAGGGTCTCCATGAGGGCGTCGTAGCTGGTGAACGAGAGCGTCGGCGTCGAGTCGACTGTTCCCTCGTGTGCGAGCGTGTTGATGTCGTCCGAGACGGTGTCGTGAAACGTCTCAGGTGCGTTCACCGTCACGACGAGGGTCGATGCAGTTCGAAGCTGTTCGCGTTCCAGCGGGTGGAGTGGTGGCGTGGAGTCAGTCATTCGAGGCGATTTAGGGGGAGAGGATTTCTTCGGGGGAGATAGCGCCGTTGTCGAGTAGTTCGCCGTCGAACGTGATAAGCGGCCCGCCCACTTCCTTCGCGGTCGCGAGGATTACGGTATCCATCGTGTAGAGCAACGTCTCTCTCTGGATGGCGTACGCTTCGAGAAGGTCTCCCGTTTCCGGGGCGTAGACGTCTATTCGGTCGAACAAACCGTCGATTAGCTCTTCGACGCGCTCCTGCTCGAACGTCTTCTTTTTCGTTAGGACTGTCCGGTACTCCATCACGTTCAATATCGTGGTCGCGAACTCGTGGTCGGCATCGAGGAGGTCCCGCGCCACCTCACCACGTTCCGGTTCACCGACGGTTGCTGCGATGAGAATATTCGTGTCGACGAAGAGCGTCATTCTCGCTCGCGGAGTTCGCGGACCGATTCAACTGAGTCGATGTCCGAGTCCGGGAGTGCTTCGTAGAGGAACGTCCCGAGCGGGACGGCGGCCTCGTCGTCGCGTTCATCGGTTCCGGTCGATGTCGAATCCACGTTACTGCGATTGGTGACGACTGCCATAGGTCTTACTCGCCCCCCGTACGTCCGGTCGGCGCGCGCGCTGTTGCGGCGTCGCCCATCTCGTCGGCGTCCTCGTAGGTGAATTCGACGCCCGTATCGGTCGCGTCATCGGTCGTCGCGCTCATACATGGTGATACTCGGACGGCGGGAATAAGTGTTCCCCGCCCACGCCAACGAATACCATACTTAAACGAATTTTCGCTGATTCTGCACAAAGCATTTACGCGGCCTGAGACGGCCGTCTGGCCCACGGCAACGATGGTGAAACACACAAAGCATTTAATGGAGGCTACGTAAAGAGTGAGTGTACCCCTACCCATGTGCGTCAGCAAGTACGCAGCGAGCCGAAAGCCGACGTGCGACCCCTAGAAACAAACTATGACAGGAAACAATAAGATTCGCGGCGTGCTCCTCAGCGCGCTGATGGTCATGTCCGTCTTCGCGGGCACCATCGCGTTCGCTGGCGGCGCAGCCGCAGCGGACTCGTTCAACGCAGGCTACGTTTCGGGTGGCCCGGTGGACGAGGCAACGGACAATGCAGGTCCGATTGAGGTATCGTATGAATTCGAAAACATCAGCGCCAATGGCAACACGGACACTCACACCATTACGCTTGACAGTGGTGTAGAGATTGCCAGCAGCAGCCTCAGCGCATCCGACATCGTCATCGTGAACAGCAGCGGGGACTCCCTGCCTGTTGATTCCGGGACGGTCTCGGTCCAAGACAACCAGATTACCTTCGACACCAGCTGGTCCACGTCTGACAACATCAGCAACCCGCCGAACGGTCCAGTTAACGTCACGGTTGACTTTGACGTTAACACTCCGGCCGTCAGCGAGGACACCGATGTGTCTGTGACGGCGTCCGTGACGGACGACAACGGTGACAACATCAACGCCGCGGAAGTCGGTACGTTCACGGTTTCGAACTCCGACCCGTCGAACGACGCTGGTGCGCCGACCTTCCGGAAGGCAACTGTCTACCCGAACCAGAGTGGCTCGGGTAACGTGCTTGAGCTCGCGTTCAGCGAGACCATTGACACGGCAAACAAAGTGATGGTCACCTACGAGGACGGTTCCCACAAGAACTTCTCCTCCCCGACCGAGGACTCCCCGCGAGTCACCGTGTCTGGAAGTGGCCTCAACAGCAGTGTTGACACCGTCACTGTCTACGGCTTTGAGGACAGCGACGAAAACGAACCGACCAGTACTGAGAAGTCCATCACGTTCGCCCCGAACGTCGTTAACCTCGGTGGCGACGGAGTGACCGAGAACGAAGCGTACTCCGGTGCGAACGTCGCAATCTTCAACGACAGCCAGAACACCGACGTAGATGTTAATGGTCCGAGCATCGATGTCACCCGTAGCACGGGCGAAGGCAGCTTCGTCTACGTCCTCAACACGGACGACTTCGAGACCGGTACCTACAACGTCTCTGGCAACAGCACAACCGAGCAGCTCGTTCTGAGCGACCTCGGTCTCGGCATCACCGCCGACTCCACGTCGGTCAACACGAACAACAACGTTACCGGTACGGTCAGCGCTGACGACATCAACCGTAACGTAGTGGTTGAAGCCGTCAACGCTGACGACGACGTCGTTGCCACCCAGACTGTCGAAGTCGACGCTGACGGTCAGGCTAGCTTCGACCTCGGTGCGCTCGCCGCAGGTACCTACACGCTCGTTGCGACTGACGTCAACACGGGCGTAACTGCGGAATCCGAAACGGTTACCGTCACCGAAGCGGCTGACGGCGAAGTCGCGTTCGGTGACGACGGTAGCTACGAAGTCGAACAGGGCAACATCGTCGAGATCCCTGTCGAAATCACTGGCGCAGCCAACACCGCGACTGTCGTTATCGGTAACGACGACGAGTCCGGTTACCAGGCAAACGTCACCGTTGAGGACGGTAACGACGACGGCGTCGTTACGGTTCTCTTCAACACGTACGCGGCCGGCTCCAGCGGTAACGGAACGGTCGTTGACGTGAAGGACGACGACGATAGCCTCGTCAGCTCCTTCAACGCTGGTAGCAGCCAGTCTCAGCTCTCCGACCTCCTCGACACGGGCGACTACAACCTGTACGCGACGGTCGGCACTGACTACGATACCTCCGAGTACAGCAGCACGTTCGAGGAGACCGTTGACAACGCGGACTCCATCGGTACGCTCCTCATTCAGGACCGTGCCACGAACAGCCTCACGCAGTGGACCGCACCTGCCGGTGCGATTGACAGCGACACCACCGTGAGCGACATCGCGGCCGCTGCGGAAGCCGGCTCGCTCACTGAGGACTCCAGCATCGTCCCCTCGGACTTCCTCGTCCAGGAACTCGATGCAACGGGCCTCGAAGGTGTCGTCTCGGCTAACGGCGGTCTCGAGAGCGCGGTCGACAACGGCGACCTCACGGTCGTTGTTGAGCAGACCAACCCCGAGACCAACCGTGACGCCAAGACGGTCAACTTCAGCGCAGATCAGACTGGCGTTCACTTCATCTCGGACGCTGCGAACGACACGTACTACGTGGCCTTCGAGCCCGAGAACGTGAACTTCGACCGTTCGATCGACACGAACGACAACTTCAACGTGACGGCGACGGTCTCCGACGACCGTCTCCTCGGTAGCTCCGAAGCGAGCGCCGAGCAGTCCGTCTACGCTGAATTCGGTCTGACGGAAGGGACGGTCTCCTTCGCTGACTCGGTCAACGTGACCGCGTCCGCGGACCAGACCATCTCCGGTACGTCGACCTACGCGCCCGGTACGGAATTCACCGTGCGTCTCCAGTCCACCTCGGACACCGACCCGGCATTCGTCAAGCGCGCCTCCGTTACGGTTGGCGCTGACGGCAGCTGGTCCGGTACGTACGACTTCACGTCGCCCGAGGGCATCGACGCTGGTGACCAGTACACGGTGACGAACTCCAAGACGGACTCCACGGCGACGGGCAGCGTCGTCGAGTCCACGGGCACGTCGACGACGAGCACGACGTCCACGACGTCCACCACGTCGACGACGTCCACGACGTCCACGACGACGTCCACGACGACCACGTCCGAGCCGACGACTACCACGACGAGTGGCGGTGACACCTCCACGACGGAAGGTGACGACGGCTCGTCCGGTAGCACGCCCGGCTTCGGCGTCGGTCTCGCGCTCGTCGCGGTCCTCGGCGCTGCGCTCCTCGCGCTCCGCCGCGACAACTAAAATAACGACTGACCGCCGGTAGCGGTCTCACGCGGCACTTCTCTTTGTTTTCACTCGGGTAGTGGCGACGCCGACCGAACGATTATCCCTGAATGCGGCGTATCGATGTGCATGACTGAAGACGAGTCGGAGCGTTCGACCGACGAGATGCTGCCCGACGAGCGAGCAGCTATCGTCGAACGGCTTGACGAACTCGACGACACGGAGGGCTTGACGGTTGACGAGGTTGCCGACGACCTCGGCGTGGAGTGAGCGCTGATTCGGGCACTGGCCGCGAGACGGGTTTTGGAGTGCGAAAAACTCTAAGTCGATACGGTACCTATCGGTGGTACAATGAGTTCTGAGACCTCGGTTGCGGACGACGACCGAACGCCGTCACTCGGCGATGTCCTCGACGCGATGACGGCGATTGACGGTCCGGCGGTGACGGCGTCCGAGGTCGGTATCGTTCTCGGGTGTTCGAGTGATACCGCGAGGCGGCGGCTGACGGAACTACTCGAACAGGGGCTAGTGGAGAATCAGCGGAAGGGCGGGCAGCTCCTCTGGTGGCAGCCGGGACGGGAGACTGTCGAATCCCGGGAGGCGGTCGACCGATACAGTCCGGTGGATGGGCCGGAGACGAACGCGCTCGACCTGATCGAGTCGAACGGCGAGGAGTGAGTTAGAGGAATGGTTGCGGTCGTCGATTCGAACATTCTGTACGGGTGGCGAAACGAGAACGACGAACACCACGGGACGGGTGCAGCTATCGTTGACGCCTCGAAACAACCCGGGTTCCCGACGCTTCACGTCCCCCGAGTGATTTACCTGGAGGTCGTCAAGCACGTTCACAACGAACTCGGCTACGAGCGTGCGCTCGAAACAATCGAGATGCTTCGAGACGCACCACAGTTCACAATCATCGACCTCCGGGAAGCGGACTATCGACTCGGCGTCGCCCTATTTCGTCGGCACCGCGAACTGGAGCTCCCCGACGCAGTCGTTGTGGCGTATATGCGTCGAGCGGGTATCGAGTACATCTATTCAGTCGATGATGATTTCGACCGATTCGATGATATGGTTCGACTGAACGCCGCGGTCACTCCGTGACCCACGAGACACCCGTTAACAGTCGAGTCGATAGTGGTCACACCCGCAGCACTCCCATCAGTTTTTCACTCGGTGTAGTGGCAACGCCGTCGGTGGGCGAATGCTTTTACGCGATACCGGTGTACTCTCGGGTATGAGTGGAACCGACTCGGAATCGACGACGGCGGTGAGCGCTGAGGACGTGCTCGAAGTCGTTGAGACGATGGAGCCGCCGGTGGTGACGACGAGCGATATCTCGAACGTGCTCGGCTGCTCGACGGACGACGCCCGGGCGCGCCTGAACGCGCTTCACGAGCGTGGGCTGGTGCGGCGGCGGAAGACGAGCGGTATCGTGCTCTGGTGGGTGCCGCGCGGGGACGCCGAGCGCCCCGACCCTATCGACATGGGGGAGACGAACGCGCTCGGCGAGACTGAAGCATCGTACACGCGGAACTGAATGGTTCGGGCTGTCGTCGACGCGAACGTTCTTTTCGCGGACCGAAGCCGCCGTGACGCGTTCCACGACCGAGCGAGCGGGATTATGGACGCGGTCGACCGGGGGGACCTCCCGCTCGTTCACGTGCTTTCACAGAATCTGATGGAGGCACTGGCGTCGATTCAGAAGAACACGACCTGGGGGAGAGCGGTTGAAACGTTCCAGTACCTCGAAGACAGCAAGAACATCGAACTCGTTCATCCGACCGAATCGGATCAGGCGGACGGACAGGTGATATTCCTTCGAGAGCGAAATCTCGAACTCGCGGACGCTGTAACGGCGGCGTACATGAACCGAGTCGGAATCGAGTACGTCTACAGTTTCGACGACGATTTCGACCGGTTCGACACGATTACACGGCTATCGACTGCGGACAATCCGTACACGTAGCGATGGATAGGTCGGAATAGGTCCGTGTTGAGTACCGGTAGCGGTCACACCCGCAGCAGTCTTCCCCGTTGTTTTCACTCGGCGTAGTGGCGACGCCCCCATGGAGTGGTTGGTTTCGCTGAGTGTGTGTCACACAGAGAAGAATAAGGGTTTACGTGGCGGGTAGGTACTGGGCGGTATGAGCGACGATCTCCGGGTGCTCGTCGTGGACGACGACGAGGCGTTCCTGTCGGTGACCGTGGAGTTCCTGGAGCGGAGTGGCGTGGACGTGGTGGCGGAGACGAGCGCGAGCGCTGCGCTCGACCGGCTCGGGGAGGGGTTTTCGTGCGTGGTGAGTGATTACGAGATGCCGGAGGTGGACGGCCTCGAACTCCTGAAGGAAGTGCGTGCGGAGCGTCCGGAGTTGCCGTTCGTGCTGTTGACGGGGGCGGGGAGCGAGGACGTGGCGAGCGAAGCCATCAGTCTCGGCGCGACGGACTACGTGCAGAAGCGCCCCGGACGGGGGCAGTTCGACATCCTCGTGAACACGGTGGTGAACGCGGCGGAGGCGTACGAGACGCAGCGGGAGTTGGCGGCGAGCCGGGCGTTCGTGGAGGACGCGGTGGAGGCGGTGCGGGACGTGTTCTTCGTCGCGGACCGCTCGGGGACGGTGACGCACTGGAACTCCCGACTGGAGGACGTGATGGGCGTCTCCGACCCGGGCGAGGTGGACCCGGAGTCGTTCGTCGCGCCGGACGACCGGGCGGCCGCGGCGGAGGCGTTCGAGATGGCGATAGCGGAGGGGAGTGCGCGCGTCGACGCGACGGTGCGGGCGAAAAACGGCGAGGTGCCGTACGAGTTCACGTTCTCCCGCATCACGGACGACGACGGCCGGGTGACGCACGTCGCGGGCGTCGGGCGGGACGTGAGCGAGCGCGTGGCGCGCGAGCAAGCGGTGGCGACGCTGCACGAGACGACGCGCGCGCTCATCGCGGCGGAGACGCCGATGGACGTGTTCGAGCACGCGGTCGCGGCGGCGGACAGTCTGCTCGGGCTGTCCCGGACGGCGTTCTATCGGTGGGACGCCGACGAGCGCGCGCTCGTCGCGGCGGCCGGTGATGGGTCGACCGACGACCTGCCCGTGCTGGGGGACGACTCCCCGGTGTGGGCGGCGTTCGTCGCGGAGGAGACGCACACCGTGGCGGCCGCGGACGTGTTCGACGGACCCGAGACGCTGGTGGTGTCCGTCGGGTCGCACGGCGTGCTCGTCGCGGGCTCGGACGCGGACGGCTTCGACGACGGGGACGTGACGGTGCTGGAGGTGCTCGCGGCGAACACGGCGGCCGCGCTCGACCGGCACGACCGGGAGGCCGCGCTGCGCGAGCAGGAGCGCGAGCTCGCGGCGAAAACCGAACGATTGGAGGAAGTGAATCGCACGAACACGCTGGTGCGGCGGACACAGGCTGGACTCCTGGGGGCGTCGAGCCGGGAGGACGTGGAGCAGTCGGTGTGCGAGTCGCTGACGGCGGACGACGAGTACGTGTTCGCGTGGACGGGCACCCTGGAGGACGGCGAGGTGTCGCCGCGGGCGTGGGCGGGCGCGGGCGAGTCGATACTGGACGCGCTCGCGGTGGAGGACGCGACGGCGTCGCCGGCGTGGCGCGCGGTCGAGCGCGACGAACCGGTGGTCGTATCCGAGCTGGTGGCGGCGGCGGGCGGCGGGTGGCGGCGGCGCGCGCTCGCGGCGGGCGCGGCGTCCGCGGCGGCGTTCCCGCTGTCGTTCGGCGGCGGGTCGTACGGCGTGCTCGTCGTGTACGGCCGGCGCGCGAACCAGTTCGGTCGCGAGGAGCGCGAGATACTGGGCGAGCTGGCGGCGACGGTTGCGAGCGCGATAAACGCGGCCGAACGCAAGGAAGCCCTCGTCACGGGTGGGGACGTGGAGGTGGCGTTCCGGGTGCCGGACGCGACGGGGCCGGTGTCCGCGATGGCGCGGCGGACGGGCGCGACGTTCGACCTGGAGGAGGTCGTGTCGAAGGACGACGGGTCGTGGCTCGTGTACGTCGCGGCGGCCGATGTCGACCCCGCGGCGGTGTCGGCGGCGGCGGACGCGCTCGTGTCCGTGGAGTCGGCGGACGTGTTCGACGCGGACCGCGAGCGCGCGCTCGTCGGCCTGGTGGTGTCGGAGTTCCCGGCGGTGGACGTGCTGGCGGCGCACGGCGCGTCCGTGCAGTCGCTCGCGGCGACCCCCCAGGAACTGGAGGTGGCGGTGACGGTGCCGCGGACGCGGTCCGTGCGAGAGCTGGTGGCCGCGTGCGAGGAACGCCTGCCGGGCATCGAACTGGTGCGGCGCTCCCAGCGAGCGTCCCAGCCGACGGTGCTCGTGGAGGCGTTAACGGAGAAACAGCGAACCGCGCTTAAAACGGCGTACGAGCACGGGTTCTTCTCGTGGCCGCGCGAGCACACGGGCGAGGAGGTCGCGGACGCGATGGGCGTGAGCGCGCCGACGTTCCACCAGCACCTCCGGAAAGCGCTCGGCACGGTGTTCGCGGAGGCGTTCGGCGAGCACGCCGACCTAAACGATTAGGGTCAGGGGCGGTCGCGTTCGATATGGTTCGGCAGTAACACTTGGCCGAGCCGTGAGAGATGTTCAGGCGAGCGACGACCAATGACCCTGAATCAGTCCGCGCGGAACGCACGCGCCACGCCGACACCCGAACAGCGGCCGGCCGACGACGCCGCAGTCCTGTTCGAGTCGGTCAAGCAAGCGCTCCATGCGGAGGCGCTCGCGTCCCCACCGGAGGGCCGCCATCTCGCGCAGTGGATTCGGGGAGAACTCCGCCAAGCACTCGGGAACGTTTCCGTGACCGTGCAGAACGGAAGCGGGGACTGCGACCTGCTCATAGAGAACACCATCGGCGTCGAACTCGTTGACGGCCTCGCCGCGTACGGCCACGCGGGCATCCACCGCCACCTCGAAACCGTCGGCCGCGACTGCGACTACCTCATCGTGTTCGTGCACGAACTCCCGAGCGACGCCCGGGACGCGTGGTGGATGGTGAAACGACGCTGCACGCCCCACGGCCTCGGCGTCACGGACATCGCGTTCGTCAAACCCGACGCCGGAGAGACAACGGCGACACAGCGCTCCCCGCTGACAGCGTGGCTCCTCCTCGCGCCCGCGCTGGTGTTCATCACCGCCTACCTCGCGGTGGGGCTGGCGAAGGCCGCGCACATCGCGAGCCATCCGATGTTGACGCTCATCGTCCCGGCTATCGGCGCAGTCTGCTTCCTCGCACTCGTTCTGAAGTGCTTTGGCGACACCTAGGCGAGGTCGCGGAACAGCACGCGAACCGCGTTCGGATCCGTCGTCCCCGCAGTCGGCCCCACCCGTTCCTGAAGGGCTTCGAACTCCCCGCAGAGCGCGGCGTACCGCTCGTCGCTCGCGAGTTCGGCCGGTGATTTCGCGGCCTCCAGGGACGCCTTCGCCGCGGCCGTCTGATAGTACGCACGGACGTCCCCCGGGTAGTCGTGGAGGTCGACAAGCCGCTCGACGGTTTCGACGAGCACGTCACGCTCGACCGGCTTCACGAGGTAGTCGTCGAACCCCAGCGAAACCACGTCGGTGTCGGGTTCCACGCCCGTAACCATCGCGACACGACAGGGGAGGTCGCGCTCGTCGATCATCGCGAGCAGGTCGTCACCCGAACCGTCCGGAAGCCGGCGGTCGAGCAACACGACAGCCACCGTGTCATCGATAATATCGCGGGCCGCAGCGAGCGTGTCGGCCGTCCGAACGTCGTACGTGTCGGCGAGCCAGGCCGTGTAGAGGTCGCGGACGGAGTGCTCGTCCTCGACAACGGCGACGGTATTTCGGGACACGCGATACCCGAACATACCGGCGAGACTGATAAAAGCCTTCTACCAAATATCGTAAAACGACCGACGAAACGCCCAATACACACGGTTCTGGGCCGCGTGCATGGATCCGTCGCAGCCGCTCTGTGGCAATGAATACTGAAAAGTGGGCCCGCCGAGATTCGAACTCGGGTCCGACGCACCCCATGCGCCGAGGATACCGCTACCCCACGGCCCCACACGTGTTTCGAGGGGTGGCCGGGGGTTAAGGGCTTCGTTTCGCGCGCCACCTAGACGAGAACGCGTTCGAGCGTGACGGCCTCGCCGGAATCGGCGTCGATGTCGCTTGTGGCGCGGCCGAGGCAGACGGCGGACCCGTTCGGGGTGCAGCAGGCGACGAGCGCGCCGGGGTCAGGGTCGTCGTGGTCGATGACGCCGGGCGCGTAAACGGGCGCACCGTTCGCGACTTCGCGCGCGGCCGAGGGCGCAATGGTGACGTGGGGGAGGTGGACGAGCGCGTTTTCGGCGGGCTGGACGACACCGCGAATCCAGTCCTCGGTGCCGCGGTCGCGCCACTCCGCGAGCGCGTCCACGTACTCGTGCATCGTCACGAGGTCCGTGTCGTCGAACGGGCCAGTGGACGTGCGGCGGAGGTGGCCCATGTGGCCGCCCGTCCCGAGCGCCAGCCCGATGTCGTGGCAGAGCTTCCTGACGTACGTTCCGCTCTCGCACTCGATGCGGAGGAGCGCTTGGCGTTCCTGAACGTCCAGCACGTCGAGCGCGTAGACTTCGCGGACGCGAAGCCTGCGCGCGACCGCCGACTTCCGCGGGGGTTTCTGGTAGAGCGGTCCCTCGAACTCAGCGACCACGTCGCGGAGGTCGGCCGGTGCGTCGTCGTGCAGTTCGAGCACGGCGACGTACTCCTTCGACCCCTCGAGGAGGGCGGGTGCGAGCCGGGGCGCAGCCCCCGTGAGTACGGGGAGGCAGCCCGTGACCTTCGGGTCGAGCGTGCCCGCGTGCGCGGCTTTCTCCACGCCTGCGAAGTCCCGCACCCACGCCGACACCTCGTGCGCGGACGGCCCCGGCGGCTTGTCGAGGTTCACAACCCCGAATTCGAGCAGGCTCTCGACCGACCGGTCCGTTGGTGGTGCGCGCATCAGAACTCGTACGTGACGCCATCCACGGGTGTCGACCCCTCGTCCAGGTCGGGATTGTAGCCCTCGGCGGCCGCGAGCAGGAGGTCGAGCGTCGCGTCCTCCCCCCAGCGCGCCGTGTTCACGGCGAGGTCGTAGATGGAGTGGTCCTCGAAGTCGATACCGTAGTACTCGCGGTAGCGCGCGGTCTCCGACGCCTCGCGCTCCTCCGTCTCCGCGAGCGCGTCGCTCACGGGCTTGTCCTCGCGCTCCGCGATGCGCTCCGCGCGAATTTCGAGCGGCGCGTCCAGCCAAAACTTCAGGTCGGCGTACTCGCCCGCCATCCAGCCCGACAACCGGGATTCGAGCACGAGGTCGTCGTGCGTTCGCGCCGTCTCCCGCAACTGCTGGTCGAGGTCGCGGTCGATCTGGTCGTCCGACTCCGCGAGTTCGTTGAACTCCGCGAGGGAGAGCCCGCGCTCGTCCGCGAGCGCCCGGAAGATATCGCCGCCGGAGACGTGCTCGTAGTCCAGTGCGTCCGCCAGCCCGGCGGCGTTCGTGGACTTCCCGCCCCCCGGCGGGCCCGAGATAGTAATCAACATATCAGTCCTCGGCCCGCGCGAAGTAAAGAGGTTGTGAACCGCCGTCAGGCCGTGTCCGGACCAGTCTGGACGTTGAGCGCCTTCCGGAGGATTTGGCCGATACTCATCGTGCAGAAGAAGTACCAGACGATCCACGCCGGGAAGAACCCGGCGACGCCGTCCAGGAGTTCGAGCTTGCCGAACATCGGGAGGACGAGATATCCCTCACCGCCGTCGACGTGGCCCGCGAGCAGCATCCAGTACATCCAGAGGAACACTGGGATGGTGATGAGCATAATCCAGACCATCGGCCGGAACTGCTGCTTGAACATCCCGAGCTGGTCGCCCATGAGATCCATCTGTTCCTCCCGGAGCTGTTCGAGGCGCTCGTCGTTGTCGTTCGCGCGCGCCTCCTTCTGGGCGTCCTGAATCTCCTGCATGCGCTCCTGGTGTTCGCCCATCCCGGACATGTCCATGAGGTTGTCCTGGAGGATGGTGGAGTAGAGACCGGTGAGGGTCGCGAGCACGAGGATGACGAGGTAGAACGGCAACATCGCGTCGAGCGGCCCGAGAAGCACGTCGAGCGCACCGCCGACGGTGTTCCGAACGCTGTTGATGGAGTAGCCGGCCATCATCGCGACGGCACCGACGGCCGCCATCTTATCCCACTGCGACCAACTGGACTCCTCGTCGTCTTCGACTTCGACGTCCTCGGAGAGCGCCTCACGGATTTCGTCCGTGTCAGCGAGCCGGAACCCGTCGGCGGCGTCCTCCAGCACGCCTTTCTCGATGAGGCGACCCCACTGCCCGGTCGTCACGTCCTCCTTCACGTTCCGCCACTTCAGAACGTCCTCGTCGCCCTCCTCC
The DNA here is from genome assembly GCF_036418315.1 of Salarchaeum sp. III. Classification (NCBI taxonomy): domain Archaea; kingdom Methanobacteriati; phylum Methanobacteriota; class Halobacteria; order Halobacteriales; family Halobacteriaceae; genus Salarchaeum; species Salarchaeum sp. III. The sequence goes on from NZ_JAZHPG010000024.1 coordinate 144,620, forward strand.
TGCTGGTCGAGGAGGCGCTCGAGGGCGTCCGCCAGTTCGGGGTCCTCGCGGACGAGCGACCGGACTGTCTGTTCGGTTCGAGCCATCTACCTAAAGCGTCTGCAGCGGGCGTTCATCAACCTGTCCCTACTCGCTCGCGGTTACGCGTCGAGGTGGTCGTCGACGACGTCCTCCACGTCCGCCCAGACCTCGTCCGGCGTCTGCTCGCCGTCGATTTCGACGAGCAGGCCGGCGTCACGGAAGTAGTCGATGACGGGCTGTGTGTTCTCCTCGTAGACGCTGATGCGTTCGCGCGCGGTCTCCTCCGTGTCGTCGTCGCGCTGGTAGAGGTCGCCGCCGCATTCGTCACAGACACCCTCCTCCGCGGGCGGGTTGAAGTCGACGTGGTAGGTCGCGCCGCACTCCTCGCAGACGCGGCGGCCGGTGAGCCGCCGGACGAGCTCGTCGTCGGCCACGTCGAGGTAGAGCACGACGTCGAGGTCGGTGATGTCGTCGAGGTACTCGGTCTGGGACTCGTTCCGGGGGTAGCCGTCGAGCACGAAGCCCTCTGCGTCCTCGATAGCCGCCTTCACGATTTCGTTCACGACGGGGTCCGGAACGAGTTCGCCGGCGTTCATGTACTCCGCGGGCGTGCCGTACTCCGTCTCCATGTGCTTGTTCGCGCGGAGCGCGTCGCCCGTGGTGATGTGCTCGATGCCGTAGTTCTCCGCGAGTCGACGGCTCTGCGTTCCCTTTCCAGCGCCCGGTGCGCCGAGAATGAGAATCCGTGGGTCGGCGTCGGTCATACGTTCGAGTGCCCGCGGCACGGGCATAAAGCGGTCGATTGCGGAAGCTATTCCCAGCGCAGCCAGCGGCGGACGCGGGACGTGATACCGAGATTCCGCTTCGCCATCACCACCGTGGACTCAGCGCGGCGGCCGACTTCCTCGGGAATCGCGCCGAACACGAGCTGCTGGAGCAGTCCCTCGCGGGTCGCGCCGACGAGCGTGAGGTCGTGGTTCGCGGACTCCTCGACGATGGCGTCCGCCACGTCATCGGCCTCGACTTCCGTCACGGTCACCTCCACGTCGCCGAGCGCGGCCTTCACGTTGTCGAGCACGTCCGCCCCAACATCGTCGCCGTCAGAGAGAACGCGGAACAGCGTGACGGGCGCGTCCTCCGAGTGCGCGACAGCGCGCGCGGCCTCGGCGGCGAGTTCGCCGTGCGGGCCGCCCGCTGCGGGGACGAGGATGGAGTCCACGGACCCGTCCGCGTCGGCGCCGATTTTCTCGACGAACACGTCGCACGGCGCGCCGGTGACGACGGCGTCCACGTTACTCCCGAGCACGGCGTCACGCCGGCGGCCGCGGCCCCGCCAGCCGAGCAGGACGGCGTCCGAGGACTGCTGTTCGAGCGTGTTCAGGATGGCCGTCGAGACGTCGTGGCCGATGCGGACGGTGCCGGAGACGGGGACGTTCTCGTCCTCCGCGAACGACATCGCCTCGTCGATAACCTCGCGCTTCTCGTCGACGAACGCCCGGCCTTCCGCGATGGGCGTCTGCTGGGGGACGGTGACGACGCTCATCACGAGGATTTCGCCGTCGTTCTCCTGCGCGAGGTCGATGGCGGTCCGCATGAACTGTTCGACGTTCTCCGGGTTCGACACCGGGACGACTACCTGGTACTCGCGGTCCTCGGGCGCGCGTTCCGTGACGACCGCGGGCGTCTGTGCTTCCATGCGTTCGAGTTCGCGCTCACGGGAGTAGCTGTAGTAGACGCCGACGCCGAGCGCGAACCAGATGAGCATCGTGACGAGCGCAACGAACCCCTCGGACTCGGGGCCGAGACCCGGCTGGAGGCCGAGCGACGTGAGGAGGAACGGCGCGAGCAACAGCTGGAAGACGATGCCGAGAATCGGGAGGACGGGCATGAACGGCACCTCGAAGGGACGTTCGAGGTCGGGGCGGTTCTTCCGCATCGCGATGACCGCGACGTTCACCATCGAGAACAGCAGGAGGAACATCACGGACGAGGAGGCTGCGACGGACTCGATGGGGAGTACGATGGCCATCAGGCCGATCATACCGCCGGACGCGAAGATGGAGAGGTAGGGAGAGCGAGTGTCGTCGTGGATGCGCGCGAGGGGGTCGGGGAGGAGTTTGTCCCGACTCATCGAGAACGCGATGCGGGAGGACGCGTAGAGCGTCGCGTTCAGCGCGCTCATCGTCGCGGTCAGTCCGGCGACGAGCAGGAGGGGGAGGCCGTAGGGGACGAACTGGCCGGCGGCCTGAATGATGCCGAGTTCACCCATCTCGCCGAGAAGTTGCCAGGTCGTCCAGTCCGCGGGGGTTCCGGAGACGCCGGCGATTTCGAGGATGTCGGCGGTGATGTCGATGCCGCCGATTGCGGCGAACGCGACGAGGATGTAGATGGGGATGACGACGACGATGGAGTAGAAGATGGCTTTCGGGATGTTCGTCCCGGGGTTCTTCACTTCCTCGCCGGACTGCACGATGATGTCGTAGCCTTCGAACGCGACGTACGTGAATCCCATCGCGGCGAGCACGCCCGTGACGCCGTTCGCGAAGAAACCGCGTTCGCCGAGGAACTTCGTCGTCCAGGTCGGGTCCTTCACGGTCGCGAGCGAGCCGAACACGACGAACACGCCGAGAATAATGACCTTAATCGTGGTGACGACAATACCGATCTGACCGGTCTCCTCCGCACCTCGATAGTTGATGTACGCGAAGAACGCGACGACGAGCGCGGCGAGCGCCTTCGCCAGGACGGAGTGCGTGATGACGCCGAACAGCACGAAGTCGTGGTGGAGCGGGCCGAGGATGACGAGGAACTCGACGAAGAAGGAGCCGAACGTGACGGCGTAGAGCGCGCACGCGACGGCTTGCGCGAACCAGTTCGTCCAGCCGGTGAAGAAGCCCCAGGGGCGGGGGATGGCTTCGGTGACCCAGTTGTACGCGCCGCCCGACCGCGGGAATGCGGCGCCGAGTTCGGCGTAGCTCATCGCGGTGAAAGAGGCGATAATGCCGTTCAGGAGGAACGCGAGCAGGAGTGCGGGGCCGGCGAGACCGGCGGCGAAGCCGGTGAGGGCGAACACGCCCGCGCCAATCATCGCGCCGATACCGATGAACGTGATTCCCCAGAGGCCCATGTCCCTGGAGAGTTCGGCCTCGACGTCGGGGGAGTCGTCGGAGACCTCCGCAGAGTCAGACATACGCCAGACGACGGCCGTCCACGTAAAAAGCGTACTGACTGAAGTCGCGGCCGACGCCGACAGATATTCCGTAATCCGGAACGAGATACAAGTATGAGTTACGAGTTCGACGATATCGACCGGCGTATCATCCACGCGCTCGAACGGGACGCTCGAAACACGAGCGCACCCGACATCGCCGAGGAAATGGACGTCTCCCCGGGGACGGTCCGGAACCGCATCGGGAAGCTGGAGGACGCGGGCGTCATCCGCGGCTACCACGCCGACGTGGACTACGAGCGCGTGGAGGGCCGCCTCACGAACGTCATCACGGCGACGGCGTCGGCGTCGGAACGCGCGCACCTCGCCCAGCAGGCGCTCGACGTGCCGGGCGTCGTGCAGGTGCGCGAGGTGATGAGCGGCCGCGGGAACCTCGCAGTGAAGGTGGTGGGAACGGACACAGAGGACCTCTCGCGGCTCGCGCGGAAGCTGACGAACGTCGGCCTCGACATCGAGGACGAGGCGCTACTGCAGGACGAACACTACCGGCCGTACGGGCCGTTCGGTCCGAACGCGGCCGACGACGCGTCTCGGGAGCCGTTCGGGCACGGGACCGACGACGAAGTTATCGCGGTGACGGTGGAGGCGAACGCCCCTCTCGACGGGAAGACGCTCCAGGAGGCGAACGAGGCCGGGCTCGTCGGTGAGAACGTGCTCGTCGTCGCAGTCGAACGCGAGGGCGCGACCATCACGCCGAAGGGGGACACGACGCTGCGCGCGGACGACCTCGTGAAGGTGTACTCCTCGACGAGCGTCCCCACGGACACGCTCGAGGCGTTCAGAGCGTGAGTTCGACCGCGGTTCGCTCGCCGCAGTCGGGACAGCGGAGCCGGTAGACGGTCGTGTCGCGGCGGGCGTGCCGGCCGACGGAGGTCCGCCACGCGCTCCCGAGGAGCGTGCCCGTGAACCCGCAGTCCGCGCAGGTCTCGGTCGTGTCCGCGATTCGCTGCGCGAGCACACGCCGACCGCGTTCCGTGCCAACTCGTGCCATACCACCCTTTGTTGCTCATTCGCCATAAAACACTAGTATTATTCGAGAAGAACCAATTCATTCCCTATATATTGAGTTATCCTCAACTCGACCAGTACGTCCGGGTGAGGAGGACGAGCACGGGGAGAATTTCGAGCCGGCCAACCCACATGAACACGACCATCAGAAGCTTCGCGGGCGCGGAGAACGAGAGATAACTATCCATCGGTCCCGCGAACCCGAACGCCGGGCCGACGTTCCCGACGGTGGAGGCGGTGGCGGCGAGCGACTCGAACACCGTGAGCGGTTCGCCGCCGTGCGTCCCGAACACGGCGACGAGGAACGTCCCGACGAGCACGATACTGAGGTAGAGAAGGGTGAACGCGTGGATTCCCCGCACGGACTTCTCGTCTAGTGCGTGTCCGCCGAGCCGCACGGGCTTCACCGCGTCCGGGTGGACGGTGCTGAACAGCTCTCGCTTGATGGACTTCACGACGACAATCCAGCGAATTATCTTGATTCCGCCGCCCGTGCTGCCCGCGCTCCCGCCGACGAACAGCAACGCGAACAGGAGATACTTCGCAGGCTCCCCCCAGAGCGTGAAGTCCATCGACGCGTACCCCGTGGTCGTGACGATGGCGACGACCTGGAAGGCTGCGTGCCGAAGCGCGGGTTCGACCGCGCCCGCGATGCGACCGACGTTCTCGACGTTCGTGAGTTGGCCCGTGAACAGCAGCCCCGCGGCAATCGCGGTGAGAACGCCGAGCGCGCCCGCGTACGCGCGGAACTCCGCGTCGTCGAGGAGTTCGCGGCCGCCGCCGATGGTGGCGTGCCAGAACAGCGCGAAGTTCGTCCCCGCCGCGACCATGAACGGGATGATGATCCACTGCGCGACCGCGGAGAACGCCTCAATCGAGCGGGCTTCGGGGCTGAACCCGCCCGTCGGGAGCGTGGTAAAACCGTGTGCGACCGCGTTGTAGAGCCCCATGTTCGGCGCGAACCCGAGCTGGTTCGCACCGTAGAGCAGGGTGATTTCGAGCGCGGTGATACCGATGTAGAGCGCCCAGAGCCGCCGTGCGGTCTGCGCGATACGGGGCGTGAGCTTCTCCAGGCCGGGGCCGGGGGCTTCCGCCTCCATCAGCTGCGCACCGCCGACCGAAAGCTGGGGGAGGATTGCGAGCGCGAGCACGACGATACCCATGCCGCCGAGCCACTGCGTCACCTGCCGCCACATCATCAGCGCCCGCGAGTGGTGGTCGAACGAGATGTGCCCCATCACGGTCGCGCCCGTGGTCGTGAACCCGCTCATCGACTCGAACAGCGCGTTCACGGGGTCGGCGAGCGTCGAATCCGGACTCCCCGCGACGACACCCGGGATGCCGTGCGCCTCGACGAGGTACGGGAGGGCGCCGACGACACTCACCGCGAGCCACGTCAACGCAACCATCAGGAACGCCTCCCGTGACCCCATGTCGGGGTCGGCGTCGAATCGCTCCAGAAGCCAGCCCACGCCGAACGCGACCGCGATGGTCGCCACGAACACGGTGACGCCATCGCCGTAGTAGGCCGCGAGCGCGAGCGGGAACAGGAGTGGCACCGAGAGCCACTTCACGACCGTGCCGACCAGGCTGACGCTCGCCCGCCACTCCACCCACGTCCTCATAGCCGGTCTGCGACCTCGTCGTGCGCCTCGCTCGTCACGAGCGCGATCACGTGGTCGCCGGCCTCGATGACCGTGTCGCCGCGCGGCGTGACGAACTCACCGTTTCGCGTGATAGCACCGATGACGAACCCCTTGGGGAGGTCGGCGACCGCCTCCCGAATCGGCCGGCCGACCAGCACGCTGTCCGGGCCGACCTCCACTTCGAGCACTTCGGCCTTCTCGGGCTCGATGATGGCGACGTTCTCCGCGCGGCGCTCGCGCGTGAACCGCGTGATGTCCTCCGCCGTCACCTCCCGCGGGTTCACTGCCACGTCCACGCCGACCGTCTGGAACAGTGGGACGTACTGGGGGTTGTCCGCGACCGCGACCGTACGCGCCGCGCCGACGCGCTTCGAGAGGAGGGAGACGAGCAGGTTCTTCTCGTCCGAATCCAGCATCGACACCACGAAGTCCGCGTCACCGATGTGTTCGCGTTCGAGGAAGTCACGGTCCGTCGCGTCGTGCTGGAGGACGGTCGTGTCCGGCAGGTCCTCCGCGAGTTCGCGCGCCCGCGCCTCGTCCTGCTCGATGAGCGTCGGTGACAGGCCGCGCTCCTCCAACAGCCGCGTCACCTGATAGGCGGCCGTGCTCCCGCCGACCACGACCACGTCATCCACATCCGTCTCCGCGTCCGGCGACACCGCGCCCGCGAACGCCTCCACGCGGTCCGGTCGCCCGATGACGACCACCTGGTCGTTCGGCTCGATAACGGTGTCGCCGCGCGGTAACACGACTTCCTCGTCGCGCACCAGCGCCGCGAACGTCAGCGCGTCGAACGTGTCCGCCTCCGCGACCGTCTGCCCCGCAATCGGGCTGTCCGCGTCGACCTCGAACTCCGCCATCTGCACGAGGCCGTTCGCGAACGGGTCCACGTCCCGCGCCGTCGGCAGTCCGACGATGCGAACGATAGCCTGCGCGGTCAAGAGGTCCGTGCACACCATGAAGTCCACGCCGAACACGCCGCGGGAGCGCTGCCACGTCCGCAGGAACGAGGGCTGCTCCACGCGCGCGATGGTGAACGCGTCCGTGACGGTTTTCGCCGTCCCGCACGCCGCGAGGTTCGTCTCGTCGGCGTCCGTACTCGCGATAACCACGTCTGCGGACTCGACATCCGCCGCTTCGAGGTCGTCCAGCGAAGTGCCGTCCCCCTGAATCGCGAGCACGTCGTGCTCGAACGTCAGGGAGTCCACGCGGTCGCCGTCCACGTCTAACACGACGATTTCGTGCGCGTCCGCGAGACTCCCCGCGATACTCGACCCGACTTCGCCCGCACCGATAACGAGGATGCGCACTCAGCGAACACCCCGAACGTCGTACATACACGTCGACTCGAATCCCGCACAAAAGACAGTTTCGAGCCGCAGGCTACGTATCGCGGAAACGGGTTAAAAAGGAACTACTCGTTCCCGAACATCTGGCGCATCATCGGGTGCATGTCCATCATCTGCTCTTCAGCTATCTCCTCGTACAGCTTGTACGTGATGGAGATGGTGAGCAGGAGGCCGGTCCCGGTGACCTGGCCGATGGTGCCGAGCATGTTCGCCAGGACGGCGAGCAGCCCGACGAGCGCGCCCCCGATAACCGTCACCTGGGGGATGTAGCGCTCCATGACCTTCTCGATGACGCCGACGTTCTGCCGGAACCCGGGAATCTGCATGCCCGAGTTCTGGATCTGTTTCGCGGTCGCCTCCGGACCCATGTCGGCGGTCTCCACCCAGAAGATCGCAAAGATGGCGCCGCCGACGAGCATGAACGTGAGGTCCACGCCGACGCGGAGCGCGATCTCCCACACCTCGTGGGTGGCCGCGCTCTGCCCGAGCCACGGCATCCACTCGCCACGGCTCTGAATCGGGCTGAAGAAGTAGAACAGCCCGTTCACCGCCTGGCCGTCCGAGTAGACGCCGAGCCAGTTCGGCATTCCCGCGTCACCGAGCTGATTGTGCAGGAGGCGGCCGACGAAGCTGATGTTCATCTGGACCGCGCGAACGAGAATCATCGGCAGGACGCTCGCGTAAATGAGCTTCACCGGGAACCGACCCCGTGCGCCCTTCACGCGAGCGTGACTGAGCGGAATCTCGACGCGAACGCTCTCCGCGTACACGACGACGCCGTAGATGAGCGCGGTCGTGAAGATGGAGAGCAGTGCGGCGTCGATGAGCAGGAATCCGAGGCCCTGCGACGTGAGCAGCGGCGGCACCGAGAGCGACCCGGTGATGATGCTGAACCACGTCGCGATGATACCCGCGGACGGGTCGATGATGCCCGTGACGAGGCTCTGCGAGACGCCAGCGACGATGAACAGTCCGATACCGGACCCGACACCCCACTTGGAGACGACCTCGTCCATGAACAGGATGAGGACGCCACCAGCGGCGATCTGGGCGAATATCAGGACCTGCATGCCGAACGAGCCGATGCCGAGCGCCGAGTAGACGGCTTGCTGCGGTGGGAGGTAGTTCCCGAAGAACACCATCGGCAGTCCGGTGAGGACGATCATCGCAATCACGAGGACTTTCTGGAGACCCTGGTAGAGCGCCTGGTCTCGGGGGTCGCTCGTGTCCAACCCGAGGAGGTTCGCCCCACCCAGGAGTTGGAGAACGATGCTCGCCGTGACAATCGGTCCGATACCGAGCTGGAGCACCGACCCCTGCGAGCCCGCGAGCAGGCTCCGGAACCGCCCGTAGGCGTCGTTACCCGCGAGACCGCCTGCACCCCAGACGGGGATGTTCGTCAGGAAGAAGTAAAGGACGAGGATACCAGCCGTCCACGCCAGCTTGCGCTTGAACGGAACGTGTCCTTCCGGTCGCTGGACCGCGGGCATCCGCGTGAGGACCGGTTCAGCAGCCTCCTTCCAGCCCATCGGTTAGTCCTCGTTCTCTTCTTCCGCGCGCTCGGAGAGGACGGCGTCCCCGCCCTCTTCCTCGATGAGTTCGACCGCGGACGCGGTGAACGCGTCCGCCGTGACCTCGAGCTGGTTTCGGACCTGCCCGCCGCCGAGCACCTTCACGGCGTCGGCCTCGTGACCGTCCTCGACCACGTCGCGCGCGTCAATCCGGTACCCGAAGTCCGTCTCCTCCGCGAGACCGTCCGCCGCGAACAGCGCGGCGTCCTCGTCGAGTTCGCGGACGGAGATCTCGAGCACGGTCTCCTGGACCTTCTCGGGGCGCGTGAACCCGTGTTTGCCGAGCGGTTCGTAGTTGTGGAACTCGTGTTTGTCGCGACCGGCGCGCCCACGGCCACCACGATGACCGGCGCCACGCCGGTTCTTGTGACTGCCGCCGCCGTGCGTGCGCGTGCCGCGCTGGCGTCGTTTCTTATCAGTCATTGTTATCGCATCTCCTCGAGGAGGCTGTCCAGCTCCTCTGTGGTGTGCTTGCCGAGCTGGCCGCCGTCGGCCTGCGGCTGCTTGATTCCCTTGTGACCGCCGCGGGGCGGGTGGAGACGGAGGGCGGGCGAGAGACCCTGTTCGCGAAGCGTCGTCTCCTCGTCGAGGAGCGCCGCCGCGAGGTTCTCGACGGAGTCGTACTCCGTGTTCTCCGCGAGCCACTCGTCGTCCACGTCCGCGTCACCCTCCGCGGGTTCCGCGCGCTTCGAGAGCAACGTCACGAGCACGTCCTCGCTGGGCGTGCCGTACGCGACGTAGTCGTTGACCTTCGCGATCATCCCCTGGTAGGTGTCCGTCTCGGGGACGAGCGCGCAGTGGTTCACGCTATGGAGGTTCAGCATGTCGAGCGTGTCCTCCACGGTCTCACGCATGTTCACGTCGCCGCGGAGCTGCACGACTGCCTGCATCACTCGATCACCTCGCGCTTCTCGCGCGTGCGCTCGGGGATGCGTGCCTCCGCCGTGTTCCGGAGCGCGTTGAACGTCGCTTTCGCGAAGTTCACCGTCGTCCGGGTCTTCCCGGACGAGCGCGTCCAGATGTCCTCGATACCGGCGAGGTCGAGCACGTGCCGAACCGTCTCACCGCCCGCGAGACCGAGGCCGCGCGGGGCGGGACGGAGTTCGACTTCGACGCTCCCGGCCTTCCCGGTCGTCTTGAGCGCGACCGTGTGCGGACGCCCACAGCCACACTCCCACGACCCACAGCCGCGGGAAACGTCGATGATGTTCAGTTTCGCGATACCGATCGCCTTCTCGATGGCGCCACCGACCTGGTCGTCACGCCCCTCGGCGTATCCGACGAAGCCGTCGCGGTTCCCGACGACAACCGAGCATCGGAACTTCACGCGGCGGCCGGAGTCCGTCATGCGCTGAACCATGTTGATGTCCAGCACTTCGTCGTCCATCCCCGGAAGGAGAGTGTCGACGATTTCGGGCTCCTTGAGCGGGAGGCCGGTGTTGAGCGCGTCCGACATCGTGTCGATCTCGCCGTCCTGGACGAGGCGACCGAGGCGTGTCTTGGGTTGCCAGCTGTCGTAGCTCATGTTAGTCCTCCGTAATCGTTTCGAGCACGTCGTCGAAGTGCTCGGGCAGTTCCGTGGCGTCGAAATCGCCGCTGTACAGGCCGTCGTCGAGCGACTCCGCGTACTCCGCGATGTGCGAACCGCGAGTACGCTGCCAGTCGGCAAAGACGTCGTCGTTGTGCGGGATGTCGAGGCCGGCGTCGATGGCGCCTTCCTGCATCGCGAAGACCTTCGACCCCTGCGTCGCCGTGTTCAGACCGATGTCGAGGACCGCTTCCTCGAAACCGGCGTCGACGGCTCGCTGCCCGGCCAGAAGGCCGGTGAGGTACGCGCTCGGGAGGTTGCCCGTTGGGGCGTCCCAGCCGTACTCTGCGAGGTCTTCGGACGTCGCGGATGCGACGGTTTCGTCGCCGTTGGGTCCGGTAACGACCAGCTGCGCCGTGACGTGGTTGTTGCTCTTGCGAGCGACAAGCCGGGGTTTCCCCGATTTGAGGAGGCGCAACCTCTGATGGTAGTCGGTCCGGACCTCGCGGCGTCGCCGCATCGGCACCTTATAGCGTGGTCCAGTTGCCATTAGTTTTCACCGTAGTGTTCGTCAATGTACGTTTCGAGGCGTGCGACGCTGTCGAACTCGCCACCGTTCGCCATGTTGTAGAGGTCGCGGTACTGGCTGGGCGTGAGTTCGCCGTCGTCGCGGAGTTCGCGGAGCGTCCGTCGCTGCGCGCGAATCTTCGCCTCCCACTGTTCTTTCTCGTTCTGTCGAGCGCCCGCCTTCCCCTTCCGGGTACCGGGGCCCTTCCGATGGCCGTACGCGCGCTTCTCGTTGCGTTCGCGTGCGCGGCCACGGGAGTTCCCGCGGGCGTCCTTCGACTGAATGATTCCCTCGTCGACGAGTTCGCGGATGTCCTCTCGCGTGATGGCGTCGACGATTTCGCCCTGTTCTTCGGGGTCGAACCAGACGCGGTTCTCACCGACGTCGAGGACGTCGGCTGCGAGCCGCTTCTGTGCGCTCAGGTCACTCATTGTCTCCCTCCACTTCGACTTCCACGTAGGTGGGGTTGAGGACGCGAATCCCGAGGTCTTCCGCCTTGTCCTCGATGGTCTCGCGCTTGCGCCCGCCGACCTTCGAGGCGATGCGGGCGGCTTCCGTGTCGGGGTCGATATCGTCGAGGTCGCTCGCGTTGTGCACGAGAACGTCCTCGAACCCGCTCGGGTGCTTGCCCCGAACGGCGGTCGGAGACCGGAAACCGGCCTGGACCGTGTCGCCCTTGCCCTTGATGCCGCGGCGCTGCTTCGAGAGCGTGCCGCGGGGGCGTCGCCACGACGTGGAGACGCGCTTTTTCTTGTGGTGGTCCTGTCGGTTGAACTGGGGCGTGCCGATACGGTCGCGCTGCGAGAGCAGGCGCTTCGTCTCCTCGTCCAGGTCGGGCGTCTTCTCCGCGTGCCCGCGCGGGACGAGTTCCGTCTCGACTTCCTCCTCCGATTCTTCTTCTTCCGCCGGCTCGGCCTCCTCGACCTCGCCCTCCGTCTCGGACTCGACTTCGAGTCCGCCGACGTCGGCCTTGATACGGGCCGCGAGCGCGTTCCCGACGCCGTCGACGTCGGCCAGTTCGCTCTGGCTCGCCGCCTTCACGTCGTCGATGGTCTCGTAGCCGGCCTCCTTGAGGGCCTCGGCCTTCGACGGGCCGACGCCGGAGATGTCTTCGAGTTCTTGTGGTTCGTCAGCCATGCGTTAGGCACCTCCCGTGGGTTTCTCGACGATGTACACGCCGTCCTGGAAGACGCGCGTGTCCTTGTCCGTCACCCGCGTGAGCTGTTCGATGTCGGCGGCGGTCTGCCCGACGTCCTCCTTGCTGGGGCCGGAGAGGGTGAGTTCCTCGCCGTCCACCTGGACGTCGGTGTCGCCGCGGACAGGCGTTCGTCGGGGCGCGCGCTCACCGAGGAAGTTCTCGATGACCACTTCGTCGCCCTCGACGTTCACCTGCATCGGGAAGTGAGAGTAATGGACTTCCATCCGGTACTCCCAGCCCGCGCTCACGCCGTGGAACATGTTCGAGAGGTGGCTCTCGAACGTCCCCATCGTCGCGGTCGTCTTGCGGTTCTCGGTGTCGCTCTCGATAACGACGAGGTCGCCATCGACGGACACGCTAACGTCGGGATACCAGAGGCGTCGCGTCACGGACCCCTCCGGGCCGTCGACCGTCACGTCGAGGTGGTCGACCTCGACCGTCACGTCGTCCGGGATTTCGAGTTCTATTCGTGCCATTAGTAGACGTATGCGATTACTTGGCCACCGACGCCCTGTTCGCGAGCGTCGTAGTGGCTCATGATGCCGCGGCTGGTCGTCACGACGAGCGTCCCGTAGTCACGGGCGGGGAGGAATCGCTTCTCCCACTTCTCGAAGTCGTCGACGCCCGCGGAGTAACGGGGCTTGACCGGGCCGCACTCGTTGATGGCACCCTTCAGTTCGACCTCGAACGTGCCGCCCTGGCCGTCTTCGACGTATTCGAACCCGTCGATGTACCCGCGGTCGTAGAGGACCTCGAGGACGGAGCCGACCATGTTCGAGGCGGTCGATACCGTGTATGTGAGGTGGCCGACGCTCTCGGAGTTATCGAGTCCCGAGAGGGCGTCGGCGAGTGGGTCTTTTCCTGTCATTGTTAGCTGTACTTCTTGAATCCCATCGTCCGAGCGATCTCGCGGAAGCACTGTCGGCACAGCCAGATGTCGTACTTCCCGACGAGACCCTGATTGCGGCCGCAGCGGCGGCACTCGTGGGACTGACCGGTTTCTTCGTGTTCGTCGCTCATGCGTCCACCTCGACGTCGAAGTTCGCTTCGAGGAACCGGATGGCGTCCTCGGGCGTCAGTCGGTGGTTCGACGGGATTTGTCGCGTGCACGTATCGCGCTTCGACACGCGATACCCGCCGCGGACGAGGTTGACGGTGACGTCAAGCCCGTAAATCCCGACGTTCGGGTCGTACTCCTGGCTCGGGAAGTCCGTGTGTTCCTCGACGCCGAAGCTCACGTTCCCAGTCTTATCGAACTTGGACTCGGTGAGGTTGGCGGGGGGGAGCGCACGGGAGAGGAAGTCCTCCGCGTCGTCGCCGCGGAGCGTGACCTTCGCGCCGATCGGGTCGCCCTGGCGAATCCCGAACTCGGGTTCGGTGCTCTTCGCGGTGGTGCGAACGGACTCCTGACCGGCGATCTCTTCCAGAATCTCTTCGGCGTTCTGGAGGTCGCGGCCACCCTGGCCGACGCCCATGTGGACGACGACCTTCTCGACGCGCGGTTCGCGCATCTCGTTGTCGAACTCGGCTTCACTCATTCGTCATCACCCTCGACGAAGTTCTCGTCGATGACGACGACGTAGTCCTGCACGGTCTCGAACGAGCCGTCGTCGGTGTCGACCACGATGGTGTTGTCCGCGCTACCGGGGGCGACCTGAATCTCGTCGATTTCGCCGATGTCGCCGGCGTGCTGGCCGGCGACGGCGGTGACGAGCGCACCCTCCTCGAAGACGAAGTGCGCGACGACCTCGTTCGTCTCGTTGTCGATGACGACCGAGTCAGTCCCGCTGTACTCGTCCTCGTCGACCAGGATGTTCTGGCCGTCGTGGAGGTTGAGCTGGACGTCGCCACCGCTGACGAGCGTCTTGCCCTCTATCTTCCCGAGTTTCGAACCGGCGGCGTCCTCGTCGATGGCCGTGAGGCCGAGTCGGCCGCCCTCGTCGGGGAACACGCGGTAGTACTCGTCGCGGTCGGGGAACGCGAGGATGTCGAACATCCCGATGGGACGGTTGACATCGTTCACGGTCGCACCGTTGACGAGCACGCCCGCGTTGTTGATGGCGTACTTCGCTTCCTTCTTCGTGTTCACGTACTCGAGCACGTCACGAAGCACGACGACGAGCGGCACGCCGGATTCCCCGTGGGGGCCGGCGGTCGCCTTCGCCGTGAACGTGTCCGTCTTCCGCTCGACGGGCCACGACTTCGGAACGGAGAGTCGTTTCTGGTGTTTCGTCATTCGTTGTCACCTTCGATGCGTTCTGCGCGCACGTCGTCCTCCAGGTCGAGCTCGGTGACGAGGAGGTTGCTCGCGTCCAGGGGACGCGGCACGTCCTCGCCGTCCGCGGCGGCGACCGTCACGTCTTCGACGTAAACGGAGGCGTCGCGCAGGTCGACGTTCGTGACTTCGCCTTCCGTTCCGGCGTAGTCGCCGCGCTGCACCTCGACGGTGTCGCCGGCGTTCACGCGAACGTGACGCTGCCCGTACTCCTCGCGGAGGTCCTCCGCGAGGTGGGCGCGGACCTGTTTCTGTCGCTCGTGGAGGCTCGCGCGCTCCGATCGAGTTCGCTGTTTGCGTGGTTGCTCAGACATATCTATACGATCATCGTCGCGGTGCTTGCGATGCTCCCCCAGCGCTCCGCGACCTCGCGCGTGATCGGGCCCTTGATCTCGGTCCCGCGGGGTTCTTCCATGTCGTCGATGATGACGGCCGCGTTGTCCTCGAACTTCACGCGCTGTCCGTCCGGCCGCCGGATGGACTTGCGCTGCCGCACGATGACGGCTTCGAGGACCTGACGGCGCATCTCGGGCGTCCCCTTCGTGACGGAGACGGTGACCTTGTCACCGACGCCGGCCTTCGGGTGACGGTTCTTCGTCCCCTGGTAGCCGGCGACGCTCGTGATCTTGAGCTCTCGCGCACCGGTGTTGTCCGCACACCGGATGAGCGAGCCCTTCTCAAGACCCTGCGTGACGTCTGCCTTGATTGCTTCCATTAGTCTTCACCCTCCACGAGTTCGACGACCACGTGAGATTTGGTCTTCGAGAGCGGTCGGGTTTCAGCTATACGAACCGTGTCGCCTTCCGTGAGGTCGAAGCACTCGGGTGCATGAACGCTGACGCGGGAGCGTCGCTTCATGTACCGGTCGTACTTCGGCACGAATACGTCGTATTCGCGCTCGACGACGACGGATTTGTCCATGGCCGTACTGGCGACCTCGCCTTCGATGACCTGACCGCGCACGGAAAGGTTTCCGTGGAACGGACAGCTCTCGTCAGCGCAGGTGCCTTCAGGCTCGGATACGTTCAGTCCTATCGCCATTGTGAATTAACTCCTTTCTCTGTTCGCATCGCGGGTCGTGAGAGCAGAACGACTCCATCCACCGTAACGTAGGCCGCGCCGTCGCCCGTAGTTTGGGTCTCCGAATCTGGATCGCCACTGGCGGGTTTCGACGCGGTCCCAGCCGCCTTCGGGGCGGCTGCGGGTTCATCTGTGAGTCTGACCTCTAACGTCGTTCCTACTTTTGGAACGCGCTTCACACCTGAAGAACCTTCGGATTCGCCCTCGGCTCGCGCCTCCGGTCGGTCAGCGCTCGCCCGCTGGGTCGAGCGTGGCTCGACCAGAAGCGTGCGCATAGTCTCGTCGACGATGCGGCCCGCGATACCGACCCGCGAGGGGTCGGTCGAATCGACGACCTCCACGTGGAGGCCGACGAGTTCGTGTCGCGGGAGGTTCTCGGGCGTGAGCATCCCGCTACGCTTCTTCTTCGTTCTGGATCGTTTTGATCCGCGCAATCGTCTTCTTCAGTTCGCTGATGCGACCGGGGTTCTCCGGCGCACCACCCGCTGCCTGCACGGCCTTCGCGTTGAGGAGCTCGGTTTCGAGCTCGTCGAGTTCGGCTTCGCGCTCGGCGGGCGTCATGTCACGGATTTCTTCGACGTGAAGGATAGCCATTATTCCTCACCCTCCTCTTCTTCTTCCTCGTCCATTTCCTCGAGGAGTTCTTCGGCTTCCTCCTCGACACCGGCTTCGAGGTCGTCGAAGTCTTCCTCGTCGACGTCTTCTTCCTCGGCTTCGACGTCAGCCGCGAGCTCGTCGAGTTCCTCCTCGATTGTCTCCTCGGAGTCCGGCGGCGAGGTCGGGCTCGCGCCCTCCTCGGCCTCGACCTCCGCGTCGTCGATTTCTTCCTCGGCGACATCGTCCGGGATGTCCTCGGTCGCGTCCTCGCCGGGCGCTTCGCCCTCGGGACCGCCGAGTTCCTCGTCTTCGGGTTCGCCTTCGAGGAGTTCCTCGACGCTCTCGCCTTCGAGTTCCTCCTCGTCGACGACGAGGTCCGCGATGTCGGCGTCCTCCGCGATTTCGAAGTCGTCGGGGAGTTCGGCGTTCGGCGGGATGATTTTCACGTTCACGCCGATGGTGCCGAGCTTCATCACCGCGACACCCTGGCCGTGGTCGACGATCTCCTCCGCGGGCTCACCGTTGTGCTTGATGTAGCCGCGGTTGAACTTCTCGACCCGGCTGCGGGCGCCGGTGACCTTCCCGCTCAGGACGATTTCAGCGCCGAGCGCGCCGGACTCCATGATGCGGTCGATGGTCGTGTGACCGGCCTTCCGGAAGTACCAGCCGCGTTCGAGCGCGTTGGCGAGACGGTCCGCGACGATCTGCGCGTTCAGGTCGGGTTCGTCGACCTCCTGCACGTCGATCTGTGGGTCCTCGAGGTCGAATCGCTCCTCGAGTTCCGTCGTGATCTTCCGGATGTTCTTCCCGCCCTTCCCGATGACCATCCCGGGCTTCTCGGCCTTGAGGACGATCTGGATTCCCATCGGGGTGGGCGCGAGTTCCATGCCACCGTAGCCAGCGCGCGCGAGCTCTTCACCGAAGAACTCGTCTATCTGGGAGCGCTGAAGGCCCTGTTCGATGAATTCGACTTCGTCTGCCATTATTCACTCACCTCGTCTGGTTTCTCGAGGACGAGTTCGACGTCGACCTCGGGCGTGTTCCACGCGGTCGCACGTCCCATCGCGCGGGGCTTGCGGCCCTGCGTCTCCCCGACCTTGTGCGGGGCGATGTGGGAGACGACCATCGTGTCCGCGTCGAACCCCTGCTGGTCGGCGTTGTTCTTCGCGTTCCCGATAAGACGCAGGAACGCCTTCGACGCCTTCTCCGGGTAGCGACCGGCGTCCCAGCCGTCGATGTCGCTTCGGTGGCCGACGCCGCTGTTGTGCTGCTTGAACGGCACGGACTGTTCTTCCGCGATGACGGCGTCGAGGAAGGATTCGGCCTCGCTCGCCGTCTTGCCCCTGATAGCCTTCGAGATCGCTTTCGAGTGCTTCAGGCTGATCGGCTCCTCGCGGAGCATCGCTTTCGCGGTGGTTTCCGGGTCCGTGTCGACGCTGTAGTTGATCCCCATTGTTATTTGAGCGGCACGAACTTCGAGGAGCGGGTCGCGCCGATACCCGCCTGCCCGTGCTCGACCGAGGTGCGCGTGAGCTGGAACTCGCCGAGGTAGTGCCCGATCATCTCGGGCTCGACCTCGACGCGCTCGAACTCGTGTCCGTCGTAGACGGAGAACGTCAGGCCGACGAACTCCGGGAGAACGGGGAGGTCGCGGAGGTGCGTGCGAATCGGATTGTTCGCGGTCTCCTCCGGCGACTTCTCGCGCGCCTTCTCGACGACCTTCTCCTGCTCGTCGGTCAGGCCACGGGTGATACTTCGCCGCGTACGCGCGGGCAGCAGTTCCGCGACTTCGTCCAGGCTCATGTCCTGGAGTTCGTCGAGGTCGTAGCCGCGGTAGGTGAACTCACCCTCGCGGCCGGTGCGGTATTCCGTACTCATGTTAGTTGCCTCCTCGGCCGGTCCGCTTCGACGCGATGTCCCCGACCTTCCGTCCCGGCGGGGCGTCCCGCGAGACGGACTTCGGACGACCGGGGTGCTGGCGGCCACCGCCACCGAACGGGTGGTCGACGGCGTTCATCGCGACACCGCGGACGCGCGGCCACTTCGTGCCGCGCGATTTCATCTTGTGGTGCTTGTTCCCCGCTTTCACGAACGGCTTCTCGGTGCGGCCGCCACCGGCGACCACGCCGACGGTGGCGCGGCAGTCGGGGGAGAGCCGCTTGACTTCGCCGCTCGGCAGCTGGACGACCGCGGCGTCACGCTCGTGCGTGATGAGGTCCGCGTTCACGCCGCTGGAACGCGCGAACTTCCCGCCGTCGCCGGGCTGACGCTCGACGTTGCACACCGGAACCCCTTCGGGGATTTCGGCGAGCGGGAGCGTGTTCCCGGGTTCGACGGCCGCGGAGACACCGACTTCGAGGGTATCTCCGACGCCCACGCCCTCGCTGGCGAGGACGAGACGCTGGTCGCCGTCGTCGAACTCGACGCGGGCGACCGGCGCGCTGCGCGCGGGGTCGTGCTCGACGTCGACGACCTCGCCGGACAGCACGTCGCTCTCGGGTTTCTTGTGCGACAGTTCAGCCTTGTATCGGTGCGACGGCGCGCGGAAGGTCGACCCGCCGCGCCCGCGTCGCTGACCCTGAATTCTTCGTCCCATTCTTAGAACACCCCGATGCGGGAGGCGACGTCCTGCGCGTCGTCCTCCTCGGAGAGCCGGACGATGGCTTTCTTCGTGCCGTCCATCGTCACCTGCGTGTTGACGGACTCCACAGTGACGTCGTACTGCTCCTCGACTTCGTCGCGGACCTCGGGCTTCGAGGCGTCGATGTCCACGACGAACTGGAGCTTGTTGTGGAAGTCCATGTCGTTCATCGCCTTCTCCGTGACGAGGGGGTAGTCGATGAGTCCGCTCATCGGTCGGCCACCTCCTCGACCGCGCTCTCGGTCCAGACGGTCAGCCGTCCGGGTTCCGTGCCGGGCGCGAGGTCTTCCGCGTTCACCTCGCGTGCGGTCGCGACGTCGACGCCGGCGAGATTGCGCGCCGCCTTCGACGGCCCGGTCTCGCTGGACGTGACGAACAGGACGGACGTGGGTTCGCGGTACTTGCGGCCGCGGAGTTTCCCCTGGCCGGCCCGCACCGTCTTCCCGTCGTCCGCGCGTTCGACGTCAGCGTAGGCGCCGACGGATTCGAGGAAACTCACGACCTCCTTGGTCTTCACGAGGTCCTCGAAGTCGTCGCTGACGACGAGCGGGAGGTCGAGGTCGTCGTCGAACGCGTGGCCGCGCTCGGCGACGGTGTCGGCGTCCGTGGTCGCCGCGATGGCGCTCCGGACGGCCGCCTTCCGCTCCTTGTCGTTCACCGCGAGCGAGTGGTCTTTCTCCGCCTTCGGCGGGTGTGCGCGTCGCCCACCGACGGCGAACGGAACGCGGGCGGCGCGTCCGTTCGTCTGGGGGACGTGCGCCATCCCGCGACCGCTCCCGGGCGACTCCGCGGACGTTCGCAGTCCCGCGAACTCGTCCGCTCCATACGACTGCTTTCGGTTGGCTTGGGCGGCGAGCACCGCACGCTTGATGAGGTCCGGCCGGTACGGCGTCTCGAAGACCTCCGGAAGGTCGAGCGTGCCGGCGTCCTCGCCGTCCAGGCCGCGTACTGTTGCCTGTGTCATCCTTGGTTCGAGCTATTGGAAACGTACCGAACCTCGGGATCGAGGCGCGGTGATTCGTTCGGCCGGACGGCCGGACGGAAGCGCAGCACGCGCTTGTCCGGGCCCGGGAGCGATCCTTTCACGAGGGCGTACGGTCCGCTGACTTCGCCGTAGTTGACGAACCCGCCGTCGGCGTTGATGTCGTCCGCCGCGGCGTCGTCGCCGAAGTCGAGCAGGCGCTTGTTCAGTTCGGTGCGCTGGTGGTAGCCAGTCTGGCCCTGCTGGGGGACCGTCGAGCGAACGCGGCTCGGGTTCCACGGGCCCAGGTTACCGATGCGACGCCGCCATCCCTGGCGGGCGTGCTTGCCCTTGCGCTTCTGGACGCCCCAGCGCTTGACGGGGCCCTGGGTGCCCTTGCCCTTCGTGACGCCCGCGGCGTCGAGGAACTCGCCGGCGCGGAACACGTCGCCGAGTTCGTGACTGCCGTCGTCGAGAAGGTCGAGTGCGAAGTCGGCGCGGTCCTGAACGGAGCCGCCGCCGACGCGCGTCTCCATCACGTCGGGGTCCTTCTTCGGGACGCTCGCGACCTCGGACGGAACGGTGTGCGTGATGACACGCACGTCCGCCACGTCGTTGGCTTCGAGCGCCTCAGTGAGTGCGTCTCGGTCGCCGGGTTCGTCCGGCGTCGAGAGCACGCGGTCGAGGTCCTCGTGGAGGTCGGCCGCCCACACTTCCGTGAGCGGCTTCTGGCCGTACGGCGTGTCCTCGTAGAGGCGCACCGCGGCCGCGTGCATCGGGGGTGTTTCAACGAGCGTGACGGGGACGGACTGCTCCATACCCTCCGTGGGAGAGTTGGCTTTGTCGTCAACCGTCACGACGTGAGTCATGCCTGCCTTGTATCCGGCGAAGCCCTGCAGGGCCGGCTGCCCGTCGTCGGTCGGCCAGCTGTTGAAGCGCGGCACTTCACTTGCTGCCCGCTTACGGGGGCCGTAGCCCATCGAGCCTTTTCGTGGTCGACTTGGTTGTGGCATCGTATCACTCCGTGAGCGTGAGACAGCTGAGAGCGGCGAACAGAGCTTCTTCCGTTCGCACTACCTCGCTGCCCTGACGCGGGATGACGTTGAGCCAGGTGTCGAACCCACCGGGGGCGTGGGTGGCTGAGTCGGCGGACGCCTCCTCGACCGCTGATTCGGACACGCCGAGCATCGGGGGGAGTCCCCGAGCGGGAGCGCCGAACGCGACGGTCAGTCCGTCCTGGTGGACGCGGCGCGTGACGTCCGGCAGTGACGACGCCGAGATAGGCGTGCCGTGCCGTGATGTCGCCACGCGGTAGCCCGCGTCGGGACGGTCGAGTTCGTCGCCGAGGTTCGAGCGAACCACTTGAAACCCTGGAGGGGTTTCGTCGAGGAGTTTCGCTCGGACCGGTCGTCGCGAAGAGACCCTGATGGTCACGCGCTCCCCCTCCACGACCTCCATACCGGGAGGCGTGTGGAGGGAGATCGGGTGTTGCATGCCGCAATTGACCCGGACGCGCCCTTCAGGTCCGACCTGGGTCACGATTCCCTGTCGTTTCGACCCCGAACCGCTCGATTCGGAGCCGGTCCATGCCGACACGAGGAGCGGCGGCAGGATGCCAGCGTACTCCAGTTCGCTCCGCGTCCCGAACGCCTCCTTTCGGAGGTATGGCGGGGTCGCGGCGTACCGGAGAACGGTTTCGACGAACCCGCCGCCCCACTTCTCTTCCCCCTCGGGGTCGTCGAAGACCACGAGGCGGTCAGCCCGGAAGACCGCGGCCGCGCGGGCCACGTAGCCGAGTTTGCGAGTTGCCTCGCGTTTGTCCTCGGCTTCCCGGACGAGGGACGACGGCACGAGTACGCTGACTGTCATGCCGTATCGCTTCTTCGTCTCGACACGAGACTGTACCACGACTACCGACGGGACCCTTAAAAGTATGGCGTTCTCCCCGACGGACTGAGACGGCTTCACACGGCCCCGTACGCCCGTTTCATGTGCTAGCGGGCGTCGGGGTCGACGCCCGCGCCGTGTTCGCTTCGCAAGTCTTATTTGTAGCGCCCCCCTCGATTCGAATGCGAAGAACGCGCGCTGGTAGTGTAGTGGTATCACGTGACCTTGCCATGGTCACAACCTGGGTTCAAATCCCAGCCAGCGCATTTCTACTGCGAACGAAGTGAGCAGTGAAATCGCTCACGGGGATTCTGAACTAAGGAACGAAGCGAGCGAACGCGAGCGGAGTGACTGAAGTTCAAATCCCAGCCAGCGCACTTCTCTCAGACGCATACCGTCGAGCGAGCCGTCTCTCGCTCGGCGTGTGATAGTAGGTGTGAATGTGATAGCGGGATTTGAGCCAGTCAGGCGAGCGCAGTGAGTCTGACGCTGTTCAACTCCCAGCCAGCGCACTTCTGCTGGCTGAGCAGGCCGAGTGTCTCGGGCCTTGACCGCGAGGCGGTTCACTGCAATCAATTGCTCTGAGAGGGGCGCGTATTATTCGAGTTGTGTAGTAGTATGTGTGGGGCTAGCAGAACGGTGCGCGCTCGTACCGCCGAAGTGTTCGGACGGGGAGCGTCTGCGGCCAGACGCTAAGTAGCGCGCCGCCGAACGCTCGAGTATGACAGTCATCGCGCTGTTGAGCGTTGCGCCGGTTCGGGAGGGAAGCATGGGCGAGGACGTGGCGAAGGCGGTCGCGGCGCTCGACGAGTACGACGTGTCGTACGAGACGAACCCGATGGGGACCGTTATCGAGGCGGATGACATCGACGCGCTGCTGGACGCGGTTGGGGCGGCGCACAAGGCGGTTCCGGGCGACCGCGTGAGCACGTTCCTGAAGATAGACGACAAGCGGGGTCGCGACCAGCGCGCACGCGAGAAAGTCGACTCGGTCGAGGACGCGCTCGGCCGGCCGGCGCGCCGGGAGCGGGACTGAGAAACCCTTTACGCGAGACGGGCGAACGCGCTGGGTATGGAGAGCGTCAATCGGATGGCCATCGAGCTAGCGGACGAAGCCCTGGATTTCGCGGACGAACTGGACATCGGGGCGTTCGACCTGGAGAACGGCGCGACCGTCCTCGACTTCGGCGTGGACTTCGAGGGCGGGATGGAGGCCGGACTGTTGCTCGCGGAACTCCAGACCGCGGGGCTGGCGACGGTGCAGACGCGGATGGACGAGGTCGCGGGCGCGGCGTTCCCGCACGTCGAACTCACGTGCGATCGGCCCGGGCTGGGGCTGCTGTGCTCGCAGAAGGCGGGCTGGCAGCTCTCCCTCGACGGCTTCGAGGGGCTGGGGTCGGGGCCGGCGCGCGCGCTGGTCGCGGACGAGGCTGAGTTCCGCGCGCTCGGGTACACTGACGCGTTCGACCTCACAGTATTGAGTATCGAGTCCGACAGCCTCCCGACGGAGGCTGTCGCGGAGCGAATCGCGGAGGAGGCGGGCGTGAACACGGACGGCGTCTACCTGCCGACGTACGCGACCGCGAGCATCGCGGGGAGCGTCTCCGCGGCCGCACGCCCGGCCGAGATGGCGCTGTTCCGATTGTTCGAGGCGGGCTACGACCCGCAGAAGGTGCTCTCCGCGACGGGGAGCGCGCCGGTCGCGCCGGTCGCGGGCGGCGAGGAGGAAGCCATCGCGCGCACGACCGACAGCGTCGTGCACGGCGGCCAGGCTCACTTCACGGTGCGCGAGGACAGCGACGCGTTCGACGCGCTGCCGTCGACGGCGAGCGAGTACGACGCGCCCTCCCGGGCCGTGTTCGCGGACGCGGACTGGGAGATGAGCGAAGTCGCCGAGGGCTACTTCGCGCCCGCGCAGGTGACGATAAACGTCGTCGGCGGCCCGACGTACGCGCTCGGCGACACCCGCGAGGATCTGCTGGCGGAGAGTTTCCTGTAGTGCGACACAAGCCCGTTCCGCCCGCGCCCGACTCCCTCAACGACCTGTGGGCGGTTCACGCGACGGTGCCGGCCGACCCGCGGACGGAAAGCGACTGTTGCGAGCGCGTCGTCGCCCAGACAGATGTTGAGGACCGCGGCGACGCCTCGGACTGGCTCGCCTTCCTGCGCGCGCTCTCGCTCGCGCGCGAGACCGACGAGGGGTTCGAGCGCGTCCACGACGCGCCGAATCGGGAGACGCTCGCGCGACGGTTCCGCGACGGCGTGTACGGCGCGCGCGAAGTCCTGAACGCGCTCGGGGAGAACGCACGGAACGCCGAGGACGTGTTCGCGGCGTTCGACGCGGTGCCGCGATGGGAGCGGGAGACGGCGGACTGGGAGGACGAGTGGGGCGAGCGCGTCCAACGGTTGCTGGACTGGGCGGTGCTGTTCGGGCTCGCGGAATCGACGGCCGGCGGCTATCGCGTGACCGCGACGAGCGACCCGGAGACGTAAGTCGCGCCCACGACCACCGGGATTCGCGCGGGCTGCGGGAGAACTCCGGCGAGGAGCGCAGCGAGAATACCGACGACGAGCGCGGTCGTCGCGGTTTCGAGGCGGTCCCGCGGCGACGGCTCGGTGAGTTCCGCGCCCGCCGCGAAAAACGGCAGGCCGAGCGCGAGTCCGGCCGCGAGCGCGAACGCCCCGGGCGCGATAACGGAGACGCCTGCAGCGGTGACGGCGGTGAGCGCGAGTCCGGCGACCAGCTCCGTGGCGTCGAACGTGAACTCCATCAGCGGACGCTGGTCACGGTGCCGACGCCCTTGCTCGACCCTTCGCGGAAGACGAACCGCTGTCCCTCCTCCACCAGGTAGGGGCGGAACTTGAAGCGGACGCGCGCGCTCCCGGAGTCGCCGGGGAGGAGTTGGCCGCCGTCCGGCTGGATTTGGACGGCCTCGCTGACGGTTTCGAGGTGGACGACTGGCTCGTAGCCGGCGTCGATGCGCGTCGGGTGGTTGAGAACCATCACGTCCGCCTCGAACTCGCGGACCGGCGCAGGGTCGGCGTCCCGCGGCAGCAACACCATCCCGCGCTCGATATCCGCCTCCTGAACGCCCTTCAGGGCGATGCCGACGATGCGGCCGGCTTCCGCCCTATCGACGCGGTGGTAGTGCATCTCGATGCTCCGCACCTCGACCTCGGTGAAGGAGCCGTCGGCGAGCGGGCCGAGCAGGAGTTCGTCGCCCGCCTCGACGGTCCCGGATTTCACCGTGCCCGAGGCGACCGCGCCGACGCCGGTGACGCTGTACGTGCGGTCGACGTACATCCGGAAGTCCTCGCCGCCGCCGTTGGTTTTCGGGAGGTGTTCGAACAGGCGGTCGAGCGTGTCGAGGCCGTCCATCGTCACCGCGCTCGTCCGCACGAGCGGCACGACAGTATCGCTGATTTCGTCGACGGCAGCGGCGACGCCGTAGCGGTCGACGAGCAACGGACTGCGGCCGGCGTCCCGAAGGAGTTTCTCAACCTCCCGTTCGACTTCGAGGAGGCGCTCGTCGCTCACGAGGTCGGTCTTCGTGACGGCGACGATTGTCGGGAGGTCGGTGGCGAGCAGGACGCCGAGGTGCTCGCGCGTCGTCTTCGTCGGGCCATCGTCCGCGGCGACGGTGAGGAGGCCGTAATCGATTTTCTGTCCGACCAGTCCCCGAATCGTGGTGCGGAGCCACGGCTCGTGACCGACGGTGTCGACGAAGGAGACGATGCGGTCGGCGGACTCCACGACGGCCGCGCGGGCCGACTTCCGACTCGGGTTGTCCACGCGAAGCGGGCCCTCGGCGTCGAACCCGTACACGGCGTAGGAGAGGTCGGCGGACAGCCCGCGCTCTACCTCGTGTGGCTGCACGTCGAGGAAACTCCGGGTGTCGCCGTCGCCGTCGTCGGGTCGTCCGGTGACGAGCGACCCGACGAGCGTGGACTTCCCGTGGTCGACGTGTCCGGCGGTGCCGACGATGATGTGGTCGTCGCCGCCGTCGAGCTGGCCGCCGTCGCGCACCGTAGCGACGCCGACGAGGCCGCCGTCGTCGGTGCCGCGCGTCACCACGTCGTCGATGTGGGCGTTCGCCTCCTCGGCGAGGAGGCTGAGCACGTCGAGCGACTCGGAGAAGGCGTCGGGTTCGATACCCGCGACGCCGCCGTCGTCCGTGACGCCGACGACGTAGAGGGCTTCGCCGTCCCCGGAGAGCACGCGGTGGCGGAGCTGCGCCACGAGGCTCTCCATCCGGCCGTCCGCGAGGTGGATGTCGCGCGCGAGGCGTTCCTTGAACTCGACGTTCCCGCCCTCCTCCTCGCCGTGCTCGATAGCGCGGTCGAGGAGGGGCTGGTCGAGACCCATGAGAACGGATTGGGGACACCCGCTTATAAACTTTCTTCGGAGGTAGAGCGCTCGTATCGGCCGTCTGTACGACCGATACAGTATGTCACACGAGGGGTTCGTCCCGGGGATTGAAGCCGGCGGTTCGCGTACATTCGGTATGAGCGTCACCGGCGTCTGTCAGGTCTGTGAGAGCGCGGACGCACGCCAGGCCTGCGACCAGTGCGGCCGCGTCGTCTGCAGGGAGCACTACGACCGCGAGACCGGGCTCTGCACGGAATGCGCGCGACAGTACGGTGACCGCGAGACGAACGGAACGGGGGGCCGCGGCGGGAACAGCGACCGGGGCGGGTCGCCGGACGACTGGGGCGAACCCCGCTAGCGGTACTGGTTCAGGCGGTCTTTGAGGCGTTTCGCGGCCTGCCCGGCCGCGGACGCCCACTCTTCGGAGTCCTCGCCGGCGAAGATGATGCCGCGCGTGGAGTTCACGAGCCCGACACCGTCGTCGTTCAGCCCGAACTCGACCGCCGCCTCGGCGTCCCCGCCCTGCGCGCCGACGCCGGGCACGAGGAAGGGAAGACCGGGGACAGTGTCGCGGACGCCCTCGAGTTCGTCCGTGCTGGTCGCGCCGACGACGAGGCCGACGTTGTCGTTCTCGTTCCACTCGCTCGCGCGACGCGCGACGTGCTCGTAGAGGTACTCGTCGAACCCCGCGAGTTCGAGGTTCTGGAAGTCCTTCCCGCCCGGATTGGACGTCCGGCAGAGCACGAACACGCCCGCGTCCTCGTGGGAAAGAAAGGGCTGGAGGCTGTCCCGGCCGAGGTAGGGGTTGACCGTGACGGCGTCCGCGTAGTCGAGGACCTCGGCGTACTGGCGAGCGGTGTTCCCGATGTCGCCGCGCTTCGCGTCGAGGATGACCGGAACACCCTTCCCGTGAGCGTACGCGACGGTTTCGCGGAGGCTCCGCCAGCCGTCGGCACCCTCGTAGAACGCCGCGTTCGGCTTGTAACACGCCGCGTGCTCGTGCGTCGCGTCGATGATTCGGCGGTTGAACGCCCAGCGCGGCAACTCCTTCTCCTGCACGTCGTCGGGGAGCCGGTCGAGGTCGGGGTCGAGGCCGACGCAGACGACGCTGTCCGTGGCGTCGATGCGGGCGGCGAGGTCGTCGAAGAAACCCATCACCCGCTACTCTCGCTGGGGTCGGGAAAAGCGTTCTTCCACGAGGGCAAAACTACTTTGCGTTCTGACCGCCTCATTCAAGTATGACGGCCGACGCGACCAGCCA
This sequence comes from Salarchaeum sp. III, assembly GCF_036418315.1. Taxonomy (NCBI): domain Archaea; kingdom Methanobacteriati; phylum Methanobacteriota; class Halobacteria; order Halobacteriales; family Halobacteriaceae; genus Salarchaeum; species Salarchaeum sp. III. The sequence goes on from NZ_JAZHPG010000024.1 coordinate 171,809, forward strand.
CGGGGGTGAGACGGGTGGCTGAGGACGAGGACTGGTTCGAGCGAGCGTTCGAGACGGACGAGTCCGAGGAAGACGCGGAATCCGAAGAAACGGCCGAGGACAAATCGGGGCCGGACGCATCGCCCGAGTCCGAAGCGTTCGAGGCCGCGTTCGGTGGCGACGGAGCGTCCGACGCGGCGCCGGACGAGAGCGAGACCGACGCCAGCGAGGACGAGACCGCGTCGAGTACGGAGACGAGTACCGCGGACTTCGAGGCCGCCTTCGGCAGCGGAACCGCCGCAGCGGAGGACGAGGACGAAAGCGGGTTCGAGGACGCATTCAGCGGTGGTGGCGACGAGAGCGCCGACTTCGAAGCCGCGTTCAGTGGCAGCGGCAGTGCCGAGAGTGGTGATTTCGAGACCGCGTTCGGCGGTGGCGAGGGCGGATTCGGGTTCGACCTCGACAACAGCGACGGGGAGGCTGACTTCGAAGAGGAAGCGTACGAATCCGACATCCCCCGCATCGAACTCGGCATTGAAGGACTGGACAACATGGTGCAGGGCGGCGTCCCCGAACGCAGCCTCATCGTCGCCATCGGGAGCGCCGGCACCGGAAAGACCACGTTCGGCCTCCAATTCCTCAACCACGCCCTCAAGAACGACGAACGCGCCGTCTTCATCACGCTCGAAGAAACCGAAGAACGCATCGTCGACAGCGCGAACGAGAAAGGCTGGAATTTCGCCGAACACATCGCGAACGACGACCTCGCCATCATCGACCTCGACCCAATCGAGATGGCGAACTCGCTCACCAGCATCCGGAACGAACTCCCCCGGCTCGTCGAGGACTTCGGCGCCACCCGACTCGTCCTCGACTCAGTCAGCCTCCTCGAAATGATGTACGACGACCAGGCCACCCGCCGCACCGAAATCTACGACTTCACCAAAGCCCTCAAGAACGCCGGCGTCACCACCATGCTCACCAGCGAAGCCGCCGAAAACAACCCGTACGCCTCCCGCCACGGCATCATCGAGTACCTCACCGACGCCGTCTTCCTCCTCCGATACATCCGCCCCGAGGACTTCCGCGAAACCCGACTCGCCGTCGAAATCCAGAAAATCCGGGACGCAAACCACTCCCGCGAAACCAAACCCTACGAAATCACCGGCCAGGGAATCAGCGTGTACCGGCAGGCGAACATCTTCTAACGTACCTTTTGCGCTCCGCGCGCCTCTGGCGCGCTCGGCAAACGCTACGACGAAAGCACCCCTCCCTCGCTTCGTTCGCTGCGCGAACGCCGCTCGCTCGCGGAGGCCGTGGACAGCTACTACGCAGGAAGGAGGTGAACGTTCATATACGAGGGCGAGACCAGTCGGGGGCGTGCTGTGAGAACGGCCACGGGGTTCGCGCGGTTGTGCGACCCAGACCTCGTGGACGCGGCGGGTCGCCTGCACGCAAAACGAGCGCTATCGGACGATAGTGACCGGGACCGGGGAGCGCCGAACGATGGATTCGGCGACGCTACCGAGGAGGATGCGGCTGACGCCGCTGCGGCCGTGGCTGCCCATGACGATGTGGTCGAAGTCGTTCTCCTCGGCGTAGTCCACGACGGTCCGGGAGGGTCGTCCGACTTCGGTGACGGTGTCGAGGCTGACGCCGTATTCGTCCGCGGTCTCCTGCGCTTGCTCGAAGAGCGTCTCCGCGTCCTCCTGCGCCTGCTCGTACCACTCCTCGCTGTAGCCGGGGACGGTCGCCTGCGCCGTGTAGCCGGCCTCGATGGGGTCGATAACGTGAATCAGCGTGATGTCGTCGCTCTGGAACTCCTCCAGCGCGTATTCGAGCGCGTCGGTGGACTGTTCGGAACTGTCGATGGGGACGAGTATCTTCGACATGTCCCGCGATTCGTCACGCTCCCCGAAAAAGATAGGGGCCGGGGTCAGTCGCGGCCGTGCCGAGTGAGGCACGTGGGGAGGCCGACGATTTCGACCGGTTCGGAGTTGTCGGGCGAGTAGACGACCATCTGGCCCGTCTCCATGTACGGGACTTTTCCTTCGAGATTGCTCGGGATGTTCACGCTCTTGATGGCGTCCTCGTCCCCGAGGTTGAGGACGACGGTCGTGTTCACCTGCTTGAACACGGGGTCCGCGATGTCCTGGGGGTCCTGCGTGATGAGGAACAGGCCGAGGCGTTCCTTCCGTCCCTGCTTCGCGGCTTCAGTGAACTTCCCGATGACGTTCTTGGCTTGCACGCTGTCCGCGTCCGCGAGGAAGTTGTGTGCCTCGTCCATTCCGACGAGGAGCGGCGTTTCCTTGATGCGGTCGAAGTCGGGGTCGTTCGAGAGTTTCTGGTCGACGAGCAGGCTCGCGAGCGCCAGGACGACGGTTTCGGTCGCGCGGGTGTCGTTCACGTGGTAGGTCGGGACTACCGACAGGCCCCCCGGACGCACGAACTCGTGCACGAGGTCGGTGATGGGGGGTGCGTCCTGGTCGAAGACGCCGCTCGGCATCCCGAGCACGCGCCGCATCACCGCCTCGTAGGTGGCTTCGTGGACGCGTCCGGATTCGTCGAGTTCCTCCTTCAGCGCGGGGTCGTCGAGGAAGGACGTGAACTCCGCGTACGTCCCCTCGTTCCCGTACTGGCGGAAGAACCGCTTCAGGAGGAGTGTGAGCGCGCTGTACTGGTTGTCGTTCAGGTCGCTGGACGCGACGAGCCACGGCCGCGAGCGCACCATCGAGAACGGCACGGTGAACGCGCGCTGTTCTGCGTGGTGGTGGCTCGCCGCGTACGTGGCGTCCCCGACTTTCGGGACGAACGCGACGGTGTCGTCGTGCCCGCCGTGCGCGAGGCCGTCTGCCTCCCAGCGCCGCGCGTCCTCCCGGTCGGCGGCGGGATTGTCGTCGTGCATCTGCGCGTACTCGTCCTGCGGGTCGAACTGCACGACCGCCATCCGTCGTTCCGCGCCGTCCGCCATCTCGTACCGCCGTTCCTCGTGGAGGTACTGCCGGAGGACGTTCTTCGACGTGTGCGTCTTCCCGGACCCAGTTCCACCGGCGATCAACGTATGCCGGAACGCGAGCGGGTCTCCGTCGCGGTAGTCGTCCTTCACGCGGTAGTCGATGGTCGGCGGCCGGGCGGCCGTCCGCACTTTCTCCCCGCCGACGGAGAGGTGGCCGAGGAAGACGCCGTCCTCGGGAATCTTCAGCCCGGTCTTGATCTGCTCGGTCTCGGTCGCCTCCTCAACGACGGTCTCGGGTTTCGGGACGCGGTCGGGCATCCGGCGTTTCAGGTCGCCGTCGTCGGGGTAGAGGACGGCGAGCGGGTCGAGGTCCGCGAGGAACCGGTAGTCGTCCTCCTCGATGCCGTCCGAGCGCATCGCGCGCCGCGCGTGAATCTCGTTCGCGTCGTCGCCGTGGAACCGCTGGGCGTACTCCAGGCCCTTGATGCGGCAGAACAGCGACTCGGGGCCGGGGTAGTCCGCGAGCACGTACTTCCCGATGCGGATGTCCGAGCGGTTCTCCGCGGTGACGTACGCCCGCATGGTCGTCTCCCCCTCCTCCTCGCTGATGCGGAGGCCCTGGGAGACGGCGAGCACCCCGATACCGTCGCCGCCGCCGGCACTGTCGAGGTCGGGACGCGTGAACGCGTCCGCATCCTCGCCCCCATCCGCGTCCGTGTTCGCGTCCGCGTCGGCGGCGTCGTGGTGCGTCTCGGCTCGGCCGTCCGCGGTTCCGGACGGCGAGAAATCCCCGAGGTCCTGGTCGCTCATGTCTCGCCGGTGGGCGGCCACGGGCTAAAACCTTCCCTGCCACGCGGTTTTTATCGCTCGCAGCCCTCCGTTCGAGTATGTTACTCGTCGAAGGCTCCGCTGGTGGGACGACGTTGACCGGGACGCTCTACGAGCGCGGCGAGGACGCGCCGTCGTTCGAGGGCGCGCCGGACGAGGACGCCGCGTACGTCTGGGTGTGCGACGAGTTTTACGCCGTGGAGAGCGGCGGCGTCACCCAGAAAATCGGTGGCGAGGAGCTCCGGGTGGCGTTCGAGTCGCCGATGCCGCGCGGGTTCGACACCCGGGAGCGCGCGCTGGAGGCGGCGCGCGAGCACATCCGAACGCAGTTCGCGCGCGTCGGCGTCGACCCCGAAACCGTCGAGATTTCGACTGTCCGGGAGTACGAGGCTTAACCCCAGCGTTCGTCGTCGTACGTCGACCGCGATTCGGTGTCGAGCGCGTCTTCGAGCGCGCCGACGAGTTCGGTTTTCTCCGTGATGCCGATGCGCGCGAGTTCGTCCGCTTTCCCGACAGCCTCGGGCGGCCCGACCTCTCGCGCGACTTCGGCGAGCACGTGGTTCGTCACGCGCTTCCGGCACGCGTCGTCCGCGGCGAACGCCCGGGGGAGTTCGACCTTGAACAGCACGTCGGTTCGGGGGTCGTAGACGACGAAGAACGCGACCTCGTAGGCTTCGGGGTCGAGGTCGAGGTCGAGGCTGAGGCGGTCGCCGAGCGTGGAGAACTCGCGGTCGTAGCCGGTGCGGGAGACGAACCAGTTCGTGTACGTGAGGTCGTCCGTGTTCCTGTCGCGGCCGTCGCGGCGTTCGAGCAGCTTGGTGAAGAACGCCGCGTCGTCGGTCCAGGGCGCGTTCGTCTTCTCCGAGAGCGTGTTGACGATACCCCTGGATTGGACGTTCTTCACGAACCCGGCGAGCGGGACGCCACGGTCGACGAACCGCTCGACGAGGTCGACGTAGTTCCCGATGACGGACTGGACGAGCGGGTCTTCGAGGGGGAGGTCGGAGAGCGGGCGCGCCTGGTCGAGCCAGTTCGCGATGATTTTCGGGTAGAGCGGGCCGTCGAGCACGAGGAGGTCGCCGACGCGGTCGGCGTGTTCGAGGGCGTGCTCGGATTCGGCGAGGTAGAGGGAGAGACCGTGAACGACGGCGGTTTCGTCCCGGCTGACGCGCGGCGCTTCGAATATCTGGCCGCGCCAGTAGCCCTCGTCCTGTTTCTGCCAGTCGTCGGTCGCGCTGATAGTGACGCTGTCGTCGGTCGGGTGGACGGTGGTGATGACGGTGCGCGCGCGGTGGGTGTCGGTGTCGCTCGGGCAGACGCCCATTGCGGCCTGCGCGATGTCCAGGACGAGGCCGTTCTTGAACGTCCGCGGGTTCACAGTCCCCGAGTCGAGGCCGTGCACGGTTTCGAACTGGTCGGGCTGGTCGCCCGCGTCCGTGACGTCGACGGCGTACCGTCGGAGGTCGCCGAGCGGCGCGAGCACTTCCTCGTCGTCGCGGTAGAGCGGGTCGAAGTAGGCGTCCCACGCCGCGACGGCCTGGTCGCGGTGTTCGTCCTCGTCGATGTCGTGGCTGACGCGCCGGACGAGGTCGGTAATCCCGTCGAAGTGGACGGGGTCGAGGGTCATACTCGCGTTCCGTCCCTCGACGCCAAAAACCCCGCCGGTGCGAGCGCGATGGCGAAAGACACGTCCCCCCGTGGAGCGCACGCTTCGGTATGAAGGCGGCGCTCGTCATCCTGGACGGCTGGGGGCTCGGCGACCACGACCGGCTGAACGCCGTGAAGTCGGCGGACACGCCGAACTTCGACCGGCTCGCCGACGCGGGAGCGTACGGCACGCTGGAGACGCACGGCCGGAACGTCGGACTCCCCGGCGGCCAGATGGGGAACTCCGAGGTCGGCCACCTCACCATCGGCGCGGGCCGCGTCGTCCTCCAGGAGTACACCCGCATCAACGACGCCATCGAGTCCGGCGAACTCGGGGAGAACGACGCCATCGCGAGCGCGCTCGACCATGTCGCGGAGACGGGCGGCCGCGTGCACTTCATGGGCCTCGTCTCCGACGGCGGCGTGCACTCCGACCACGAACACCTGCACGCACTCATCGAGGCCGCGGCTTCTCGTGATGTTCCGGCGACGACGCACGCGTTCACGGACGGCCGGGACACGAAACCGAAGTCGGGCGAGTCAGTGCTCCGAACGCTGGAGGAGGTCGTCGATGAGTACAGGACGGGCGACGTGGCGAGCGTCTCCGGGCGGTACTACGCGATGGACCGCGACCAGAACTGGGAGCGCACGAAATCGGCGTACGACGCCATCGTCGAGCGAGAGGGAATGCACCGCGCGGAGTCGGCGGTCGCGGCGGTTCAGGAGTCCTACGAGCGCGGCGACACCGACGAGTTCGTCGAACCCACCATCGTTCGGGGCGGGGACGCGCTGAGCGAGCGGGACGCGGTGGTGTTCTTCAACTTCCGCGCGGACCGCGCGCGCCAGCTCGTCCGAATGCTCGGCTCCGTGAACCCGGAGTGGGCGTTCGAGACGAGTCCGCCCGAGGTGCCGATTGTGACGATGACCGAGTACGACGAGACGTTCGACTTCCCGGTGGCGTTCGACGCGCCCGAGCCGCACGACACGCTCGGAGAGGTCGTCGCCGGGCAGGGGCTGACCCAGCACCGGGTCGCGGAGTCGGAGAAGTACCCGCACGTGACGTACTTCCTGAACGGCGGCCGGGAGGTCGAGTTCGAGGGCGAAAGCAGGGAAATCGTCCCGAGTCCGGACGTCCCGACCTACGACCACCAGCCGGAGATGAGCGCCGCGGGCGTGACGGACGCCGCGCTCGACCGGCTGGACGCGGACGTGCTCGTGCTGAACTACGCGAACGCGGACATGGTCGGCCACACGGGCGACTTCGACGCCGCGGTCTCGGCGGTCGAGACCGTCGACGCGGAACTCGACCGGCTCACGGCCGAACTCGAAGCCGCGGGCGCGGACGTGCTGGTGACCGCCGACCACGGGAACGCCGACGACATGGGAACCCCGGACGACCCGCACACCGCGCACACGTTCAACCCCGTGCCCTTCGTCTACCTCTCCCCGGACGGCGACGACGGCGGCCACACCGTTCAGGAGGGCGGTGCGCTCCGGGACGTGGCGCCGACCCTGCTCTCGCTGCTCGACGTTGAGCTCCCGCCGGAGATGACGGGCGAACCCCTCCTCTCCTGACCGGGGAAAAGTATAACTCGGACTGTCGGCGTTCTGCGTGTGTGCTATTTACACTCAAGATACTTCGGTGGATACTCGGCCTATTCATCCGAATCATCACGTTCCCGTTCCGACTCGCCCGCCGTCTTCTCAGCAGTAACGCACGCAGCCGCGCGGCAGGCGCGTCAAGCGGATTCGGTGGCGGGTCGGTCGCGTCGACCATCACGGACCAACTGTCGAACAACCCGAACGTCGTCGCGCGCGGCAGCAACGCGCTCCTCACCGTCGCCGCGTTCCACGCCCTCGTCGCGGTCACCGGGGCGCTCTCCCTGGAGACGTTCTTCTTCCTCCGCGACCTCCTACCGACGACGCCGCTCGTGTTCGTCGTCGAATCCGCTCAGAGAGGACTGCTCTATCAGGACGCGCTCGCTTCGCTCCAGGGTGGTGTTCCGCCCGAACTCGTCGGCTACGCCGCCTACTTCGGCGCGTTCTTCTACGGCGTCACCGGGTACGGTCTGCGCCGGGGGAACTGGTACGCCGGTGTCGCGGGTACCGCCGTCGCGTTCGTCGGAACACTCACGCCGTTCCTCACGACGGGCGCGTCCCTGGTATCGGGCGTCCTCGGTCTCATCGCGTTCGTCAGCGCGGCGCGAGCCACGTACGCTGTCCGCGCGCTCGACGCGGGCACGCTCGCTCTCTCCAGTCCCGCGGCGTGGTCGCCGACGCGGCGGTTCACCGCGGTGTTCGCGGCGTTCACCGCCGGCGTGGCGGCCGAACCGTTCTTCATCGCGTTCACCGTCAACGTGCCCGCTGACCTCTGGTTCGTCCCCGCGACGCCGATCCCGTGGGTGCTCGTCGATCTGCTCGGCGTCCAACTCTCGAACATTCTCGCCATCTACCTCGAACTGAGCGTGTTCGCCGCGGTCACCTACGGCCTCGCCCGGCGCTCGCAGGGCGCGTGGGTCGCCGCCGTCGGTCTCGGCGTGTTCGGCGTTCTCAGACCGTTGCTCGACCTCGGGTTCGCGGCCACATCGTGGGTGGCGATACTCGCCTCGCTCCTCGCGCTCGGCCTCGCGTACCAAGCGGGACCGTTCAACGGCCGGGACCGCGGTGCCCCAGACAGCGCACCTGCTCAGACGGCAGAGCGAGCGAGCGAGGGCGTCGACGAGAACACCGGACCGGACTCAGCGGACCGGTCGGTGAGCGGGTCGTCGGACCCGGACGTGTCGGCAGCGTCCACGACGGCCGAGGCGGCCACATCGGACGCCCCCACGACGGCTGACTCGACCGAATCAGCGCAGGCAGAACCGGCCGTATCCGAGTCTGTCTCGGCGGACGCGGCGACCGCCGAGACAGACGCGGCGGACCCGACGAACGGCGGTACGGACGACGCGGACGTGCGCGACGACGACGACGAGCCAGCGCCGACGGTCGCCGCGGACGCCGTCGGACCGGCCGCGAGCGCGGTGGCGGCCGCGAACGACCGCGTAGTCTGCCTCACGGACGACGCGGCGGTCGCAGTGGACGACGACGGGGAACAGTGGCGGACACCCGGCTCGTACGTCGGCGTCGCGTGTCGCGGCGACCGAACGTATCTCGCGAGCGCGGACGGCGAGGTCACCGCGCTCGACGCCGACGGCGGGGACGCGTGGGTGTTCCCCCACCAGTTCAGCAAGCCGACCGCGGCCGGCCCGGTCGTCGCGGACGGCGCGGTCGTCGCGGCGAGCGAGGACGGTCGGGTCGCCGCGCTCGCGCCCGACCGAGGGGATGTCGCGTGGAACGCGTACCTCGACGCCGCCCCGAGCGCGCTCGCCCCGACCGGCCGCGGCGTGTACGCCGCCCGGACGGACGACATCACGGCGGTCGACGCCGACGGCGTCACGTCGGTGGGGCCGGTCGAGAACGCAATCGGTCTGGCGAGTGTCGGCGACACGGTCGTCGCGGCGACAACCGACCGCGTGACGGGTGTGCGCGACGGCGCGGAGGCCTGGACGACGGACGTGTCCGACCCGGTCGCGGTCGAGACGACTGGCGACGCGGCGGTCGTGGCGACCGCGGATGGTGACGTGACCGCGTTCGCCCCTGACGGAACGACAGCGTGGTCGTCCTCGGTCGACGCAACGGTGCGGGACCTCGCGGCCGACGAGGGCCGCGTCCTCGTCGCGACCGACAGCGGCGTCCACCCGCTCGAGCGGTAGTCCGCCAAGCGGGGCGGCGGGACGCTTTTGGTATCGGAAATCGACCCCCACGTATGCCGCACCGCTCCGGCGCGTCGCACGCCGCGGCCGCGCTCGCCACCGTCGTCGTCGGCGGTCTGCTCTCCGATCTCGTCGCAACGCTGGTCGGCGGCGCGGGACTCGTCGACGCTACAGTCGCAGCCGTTCAGTCCCCGCTCGGGCCGCTCGGATCGTCCGCGGCGGCCGTCACCATGCACGTCGCCGTCATCGTCGTGCTCGCGTTCGTCTGGGGGTACGCATACCACATCCGGACGTTCGGACGGGAGGACGACGACTGGCGGCGTCGCTAGGAGAGACTCGGGTCTACATCGTCAAGTGCCGCCCGAAGGTGCGCGTCCGTTATCTCCTCGACGCGCCCGCTCTCCCGAGCATCCGCGAGCGCGAACCGCGCCGCCGTCGCGGCGAGGAGTTCCATGTCGCTCGCAACGTACCCCTCGGTGTCCGCCGCGATCGCTGGGACGTCCGCGTCGTCAGCGACAGGACGGTCGCGAAGGTGGACGCGGAGAATCGCTTCGCGCGCCGCCGCGTCCGGCGGCGAGACCTCGATGCGTTCGTCGAAACGCCCCGAGCGCGTGATGGCATCGTCGACAGCGTCGAGGAGATTGGTCGCCGCGACGACGACCACGTCCTCGCCCTGTATCTCCGAGAGCTCCGTGAGTAACTGGTTCACCATCTGCCGCTCGCTCTGCGTCGCGCGCGCGCCGTCCGACCGCGCTCCCGCGACGGCGTCCACCTCGTCAATGAACACCAGACACGGCTGGTTCGCGCGCGCAGTCTCGAACACGGCCGCGACGTTATCCGCGGCTTCCCCGACCAGGGAACTCGTCACGTCCGCGGGCGTCACCTCCACGACGTTGTAGCCGAGTTCGCCGGCGAGCGCCCGCGTCACGTACGTCTTCCCGGTCCCGGGCGGACCGTAGAGCAGGACGCCGTTCACCACGCCGAGGTCGTAGGTCTCGTAGAGCTCGGGGTTCGAGAGCGGTTCGACGACGCGCTCGCGCAGCCGGTCCTTCAACGCAGCCATCCCGCCGACATCGTCGAACGCGAGCGAGGGCGGATCCGAGAGGAATCGGCCCGCATCCGCCGTGTCGGCGTCTCCATCAATCGGTTCCGACCCCGTCGACCGGTCAGTCGAACCGTCGGACCGGTCCGTAACCTGATCCGCCGCGGTCCGAAGGTTCTCCGCGAGCGACCGCCGCTCGGCAGCCATCTCCTCGCTCCCCTCCAGGTCCGCGATAGCGTCGAGCAGGCGCGCACACTCCTCGTACCGGCGGCGCGCCCGCTCTCCGTTCCCCGTCTCGCGGGCGCGGTCGGCCATCGAGCGGCGCTCCCGGTACCGCTTCACGAGCACTTCCTTTTGCGCGCCGTCCCCGAGCATCTACAGGTCGTCAAGCGCGTCGTTCGAATCGAGGTCGATCGACTCGGCGTCCACATCCATGTCGTCCTCGATGTCTATCTGTTCGCTCGACACATCGGCCGCCGCGAGCTGCTCCATTCGCGTCTCCTCTTCGTCCGTGTCCATCGCGATCTCCGCGTCCATGATGGGGACGTCGAGCGCGGACTGTATCTCCTGTAAGTCCTCGACTTCGACGCCGAACTCCGCCATCCGGTCGAGGATTTCGGACTGTATTTCGGCGGCGTCAGCGTCCTCGAGCGCGTCATCGACCGCAAGCGCCTCTTCGTCGCGCGAGGACGTTATCTCCCGCATTCCCTGAACGGAGAGCAGCGTCCCGAGTTTCACGCTCTTCGCCCGGTACTGCTTCTTCTTGATGGCGTACTTCTTCTTCTCGAACTTCGCCTTCTGGGCGTACTTCGTCCGCCGGAGGTCGCTGGCGTCCGCGCCCTGTTCGAGGAGGGTGCGGTAGGTGGTCGCGTGGTCGTCCATTTCGCCTTCGAGCTTTTCGAGGCGGTGTTCCAGCTTGATAACGTCCTTGCGGAGTTCGTCGTCGCCGTACACCGACTCGTCGAGTATCGTCGCCCCCGACCCGCCGAACGTCTCGGTGACCCAGCCTTGGAGATTCATGACGTATCAGCCGGTGTGGTACCCGGTGTCGTGTCTAGCTGGCCTGTCCCGTTCCTTAACTGTTTCTCCGGTGAGGGGTCGGTGGCGGGGAACACTTTTGCGCGTCGGCGTGGACACTCCGACGAGTTCAGGAGATGACGAGTCCCACCGACCGCATCGACGACATCACCGCGTCCGTGGACGCCGTGGTATCCAGGGACCTCGACGCGCTCGCCGACTGGTCAGCGTCGGAGCGCGTCGACCGGTACGAACGGCTCGCGGACGAAGAACGCGAGTTCGTGGCAGCGTTCACCGGCCCGCACGCGGACTTCCTCACCGACGCGGAGCGTGCTCGCATCCGCGCCGACATCGTGCTCGCCCGGCTCTTCCTCGCAGCGAGCTTCGACGACGAATCGCGTCCCAGCCCGCTTGACAGCGAGTTCTCGGACCGAGAGCTTCAGGCAGTCGCGGACTTCGACCGCTACAAAGCGTTCGACGCGCTCGACCCCGACGGCGTGGCGGATAGAATCGAACGCATGGACGGCGAGCTCTACGAACTCGTCCGGGACTACCACGACACGCAGCTCGCGGACCTCGACGCCCTCCTGACCGCCGACGACGTCCACCGTGACGTCATGGACCGGCTGGCCGACCGCTACCACGACCGCCTGGAGACGGTTCGGGCGGGCGTGTTCGCGTACGTCGAGTCACACGGACTCACTCGCGCGATGGACGAGGTCGAGTCGGCGGTTCGGGCGACCGCGGACGCGGCGGCGGAGCGCCGTGCCGCCACGGAACCGCTCGACGGGCGCGTGAGCGCGGACGACGCGGACGCGCTCGACAGCTACGTCGAGACGCTGAACGAGCGCATCGAGAGACTCGACGACACGAGACGCGACCTCGACGCACTCTCCGTGCCCGAGGACTCCGACGCGGGCGCGGTCGTGGACGCGGAGCGAGAGCGTCTCGACGACGCGAGACGCGACCTGACGGCGGCGCGGTCGCGCGCGGCGCTCGAACGCGACCGCCGCACCGCCGCCACCCCCGGCGAAACCGTCGCGCCCGTGTCGGCGTCGCTCGCACGCGTGTTCGAACTCGACTACCTCGGCCGGTTCGACACGTCGATGCGGGACGCGGACACCCTCGTTACCCCGGACGGCTCCGTAACGGCGCCCGCGGACGAGGCGGGCGAGAGCGCCGTACGCGACGCTCGCCGGTTCTTCGAGAACCGCGATGTCGACCCGGACGCGATGCCGCGGAACCGCCACGTTCGCTACGAACTCGGGAACGACGGCGTGTTCTCGTTCGCGCGCGACCCGACGTTAGTCGTACAGGTCGCGTGCCACGCGTCCCTCGACGCCTACGTTGACAGCGGGTTCGACGACCGCCCGGCCGGCCTCCGAGACGTACTTGACGTGCTTGCGCCCGTCGTCGAGGACGCGGAACGCGACGACACGCACTACCTCGTCGCGGTCGCGTCGCCGACCGGCTGGAGCGCTGACGCCCGGGAGACGGTTACCGGCGACACCCCGCGGTCGCGGTTCGGCGCGAGCGTCAGCGTCTGCCTCGTCGACCTCCGCGAGGGCGCGCTCCACTACGACGACGGCGACCCGGTCGTCGACGAGAACAGCCACCTCTTCGAACACGGCGTGGACGACGAGCGCATCGACGAGTGCACGGCCGCCGTCAGGGAGCGCGTCACCGACCCGTCGGCGACCCACGTCCGCCTCGCGGATGTCGCAGCGGACGGGTACGCGGACCGCGTCGTCCGCCGCGCGTTCGACCGGCTCGCGGCGGACGGGTACGGAACGGTCGTCGATGTCGAGGGACACGGGCTCTGTCTCAGCGCGGACTAGCTCACTGCTCGCGCCCGCACTCCGGGCACGTCGCGGCTCCGCCGAGGTCGGTTCCACAGTACACGCAGAACGACTGGCCCGCGTCGCTTCCGGACGGCTCGGCGGATTCACGAGGACCGTCGTCGGTCGCGCCGACGCGCGAGTTCTGGACGACGGAGTCCTCGACGGTCGCGCCGTCGCCGTCCCCGCCGATAGCGGAGTCCTTCACGACGCTGTCGCTCACCGTCGTGGACGCGTCCGTAACGGTCGTCGAATCGTCGGTGACAGTCGTCGAGTCGTCCACGGACACCGACGTCGTTGACTCCACGGACTTCGTCTGGTCGCCCGAGACGACATCACCGCTTCCCGACGAGTCGACGTTCGAGAGCGCGTCCGCGACGAGGTCGTCGACGCCGCTCGCGTCGTCGCCCGTGCCGTCATCGCTCGGTTCGGTGCCGACACCGGGGTCGGAGACTTCCGGGTCGTCGCCCGCACAGTCGGGGCACGTCCCCGTGTAGACGCGGTCGTGATCGGCGCAGTACGGCACTACTCCTCACCCTCGTCGTCGCCGATGTCGGAGCGGTTCACGACGGAGTCCTCGACCGTCGTGGATTCGTCAATCTCGGTCGTGGATTCGTCAATCTCGGTCGTGGACTGGTCGATCTTAGTGAACTCCTCCTGCGACACCGTCTTCTCCTGGTCGCCGACGACGATGTCGCCCTCGCCCGCGTGCTCGATGGTCGGCGTGCCCTCCGCGCCGAGGTCCGCGTACCCACCGTACCGGAACTGTTCGACGTCCGGCGGGTCGGCGCGGAACGACCGCACGTGTCGTTCGAGCAGCGACCGGACGTACGCGTGCTCGGATTCGGACTCGTTGACCGTGCGCCACGCTCGCGACGCCACCGCGCCCTCGCCCGCGTCCCGCACGTCCGCGCTCGTGAGACAGTCACCGGCCGCCCAGAGGTCGTCCTCCTCGAGCATCCAGGGGCCGACCGCGACGCTGCCGAGGTCGCCGTCGTCGCTCACGGTCGCGAGCGTCGCGGAGTCGAGCACAGCGACCTCGTCCGCGAGCACCACATCGCCGTCGAGCGACCTGACGACAGGGTTCACGACCGCAGTCTCCGCGCCGAGCGTCACGTCGTCGCGCGCCACGACGGAGAACGCGAGCAGCGAACTCGCCTCCAGCAGCCCCCGGGACTTCACATCCCCGAGGACGACGAGCGGGGCGTCCGCTCGCACCGTGTTCTCGGCGATAACGTTCCCGTACACGACGAGCGGGCGGTCAACCGTCACGTGGGACGCGACGATATCGCCGTACACGACGACGGGGCGTTCCGTCCAGTCGTCGTGCTTCGCGTCGGCCGCCTCAACTGCGACCTCTCCCTCCGAAATGACCGACCCGCTGACGCGCGCGCCGACGAACGCCGGGTCGTCGTCCTCGCCTTCGAGCGCGGCGTGGCGTGCGCCGCCGTGTTCGATGACGACGCGGTCCCGGCCGAACACGGTCCCGTCAACTTGGACGCCGTACTTGCAGTCGACCTCCTGTGCGTAGATACCGACTTCCTCCTGCGGCCGGTACACCGCGCCCTTCTCCAGCGTGACCTGCCAGTTCAGCTGCCGGAACGCGTTCTCGCGCGGAATGAGCGGCTCTTCGCACGTCTGGTCGGCCTTCACGGTCGCGAAGTTCGTGTTGTCAGTCTCGACCTTATCGGACGTGATAGCCCCGCGGAACTCGTCAGTCATCCGCGCTCACCCCGGTTCGCCGCGACCGGAGTTCGTACTCGTCGAACGCCTCGCGGAACCGCTCGCTCGTGGCGTCGTCCGGGAGGACCGACGCGTCCGAGAAGGCGCGGTCCTCATCAGCTAATCCGTCCCGGACCGCGTCCCGCTGCACGTACTCGGCGACCGTGTCGGTCAGGTCGCCGTACGCGTGCGTTCCGTGCTCGGAGAGGTAGCTCGCGTACGGGGACGACCGCGTCGGCCGGTGCTCGGGGCTGTCGCGTTCCAGCACCGGTAACACCCGTATCTCCTCCGTGCCGTTCCGCTCGATACCGACAACCCAGAACGGAACGTGAACGCTCTGCGCGCCGGACACCCCGGAGACCGACGTCTGCAGGGAGTCGATTGTTTTCGCGGTCCCCTCGCGGTGCGCGAGGAAATCGTCGATGGCGTCCATGAACTCCGTTCGGCTCTCCGAGATAGCTGTGAGGCGGTCGTCGTACGTCTCCGTCGCTGGCTCGGCGAGGTCCTCGCTCACCGAGGTCACGCTCTCGCGGCGTTTCACGACGTCCGCAAACTCCTCGGACACCTGCTCGAACGCGTCGTTCTCCGTCGATATCGAGTTCAGGAACCGGTCTTTCAGCCGGCGGATGCTCTCCTGGTAATCCCGCAGCACGTCGCTGATACGCTCCTCGTACTGGCGGCGTTTCTCCTCGACCGTCTCCTTCAGGTCGTCCTTCAGGTCGGCGGTCGCTTCCCGCTGCGCGCGCGCCTTCGTCCGCTCTATCTGCGTGACGCGGTTCTCCAGCTGTTCGATGTTGGTCTGCAGGGACTCGATGGATTGACGCGTGCGCTCCAGTTCGTCCGAGACCGTGGTGTCGAGCGAGTTGACTTGGTTTTCGAGCCCGGTCGTGTCCACGTCCACGCGACTCCCGATGCGTTGGGCAAGGTCGCTCGAACTCCGCTTCGTGAGTTCCACCGGCTGCGTGTCGTCCGCCATCTCAGAGTTCCTCCTCGACGGTTCGCGCCGCCTCGTACTCCGATTTCACCGTGCTGTACTCCCGCTCCGCCGCGTCCTTCATCTGCTCGAACTGGCTCACGTCTATCATCTTCTGTTCTTTGTTCTGCCGGATGTCCTCCGCGTCGCGCTCCAAGTCGTCCACGCTGTCCATGATCGGTTCGCGGAAGGAGTAGAAGAGGCTGCGCCACACCTCCCCGAACACGACGCCGTCGCGGTGCACGCTGTGCGTCCCGTCACCGTCGTACGCTCGGTCGTACGTGCCGTCCGGTCCGATGTCGGGCGCGGTCGTGTACGCGTCCGCGAGGTCGTCGTTCAGTGTCGGGATGCGGTTCTCGATGTCCGCGCGTATCTGCTCCGTGAACGACCCCTCGCCGTCGACATCGAGTCGGTCGAGGTCGCGGTCGCTCAGCGCTGTGCCGAGACTGCCGGAGTCCGGGCTCAGTATCTCGCTCGTCAGGTCGAGTTCGTCGTCGATGGCGGCGAGGCGGTCCGCGTGCTCGGCCGCGTCGACGTGTTTTTTCACGCTCTGGTCGAGCGTTCGCTCGTACGCGTCGAAATGCTCGGTGAGTACGCGCTCGTTCTGCTGGAGGCGTGACGCGACGGAGCGTGACAGGGAGTCCACGCGGTCGCGGTGAGCGCGCGCCTCGTCGAGGAGGTCGCCGCTCGTCGCCTGCTCTTCGAGTCCACGAATCGTCGAGACGACGTTCTCGCTCTCCGCGAGCGAGTTCGTCGTCTCCACCGCCGGGAGTTCGTTCGTGTTCAGGAACGTTCCCTGGTCACCGGCGGTCGAGAGGCTGTTCGACACGGTATCGTTCGCGTGCACCCGAACCTGCACGGATTCAGTGTGGAGGTCGCGCGCGATTGCGGCCATCCGGTCGATCTCGTCCGTCAGCGGTTTCTCCAATCGGCCGTGCTCTCGCACGCCGGGCGCGATTTCGCTCGCGACAGCGGGGTCGAGGACGCCCGCGTCCGATAATCCGTCGTCGTAGACGCTCGCGGCGTCCGCGAGCGCGCTCGACGCGTCCGCGAGCGCGGCACCGTCGACATTCGCGAGTTCCAGGTCGGTGACGGGCGCGGCGTTCCGCCCGTCGAAAATCATGTGTCGGTCGCCGTACGGGACGAGGTGGAACGGGTACGTCACCTGAGAGATGAACGAAACGCTCCCGTCGGGTTCGTTCTCCGCGAGGTTCTGTTCGGCGTCTTCGATGGCGTCTTCGGCGTTCTGGTACTCGCGGTACGCGTACGCCGCCGAGGCAGCGGCGGTGAGGACGCCGACAACCGCCCCGATAAGGGCGAACTCGAGGAAGACGCCGGCGACGAGGACGAGCACGCCGATAGCGACCCCGCCAGCGCCGAGTTTTCGCATACGGTCGCGGCGGTCCTCCGCGTCCGCGATGTCGTCCTCGTAGCTCGCGCGACGTTCGAAAAACCCGCCTGCCGCCGTGTCGAATGCGCTCGCGAGGACTTCGGTGCTGGCGCGTGCCTCGTCGACACCGTCCCCTCGTTCGATAATCCCTGGTAGCCTGCGTGCCATTGTGTAACAGAGTAATGTCTGATAACGTGATAGATAAAGCTAGGGTGGGAGAACGCTTACCCGGGGACGGCGTGAACGTTTCGAGGATGCAAGTTCAGATCCAATCGTTCGACTACGACGCGACCAAAATAGCCGAGATGGAAGACAAACTCAACACCGTCCTGTCCCACTACGACGTGGTCGACACGACGATAACCCGGCGCGAGGACGAATTGCTCGTGTTCGTGTTCTACGAGGAGTGAGGGAGTTCCGCGCGGCAGGACGTACAGAAGTTGTTTCCAGGCGGCTGTTCCGAGCCGCACTCGGAGCACAGCACGGTCTCCCGGCCGCCACTCGGCTCGGCGGCCCCACCATCCGATCCGCCGGGGTCTCCCCCCTGCACGATAGTCGTGTCACCGCCGCTCGACCCCGAATCCCCGCTGACGATGACGTTGTCCGACGTGTCCTCGGCGGCCGCTGACGCCGCGTCCCCCATCTGGTCCATCGCGGTCTCCGTCGTCGACTCCATGCGGTCCATCGAATCCGACGCCATCTCCTTCAGCTCCTCCCGGAACTCCTTCTGGTCTTCCACGCGTTCTCGCTCCTTCTCGGCGCTGTTCGCCTCCTGCCGCGCCTTCGCTAGCTCGTCCGAGTTCTGCGCGCCGAGCGAGTCGAGTTGGTCGGCGGAGAGGTTCTCGGCCTTGTCCATCTTCGCCAGGTCGGTCATTCCGTCATCGGTATCGTCGAGGCTGGCGAGCGTCTGCGCGTCCACGTCGTCGCGGGCGTCGAGGCGTTCCTTTTCGAGGTCGAGGTCGTGCTCCTCGCGGTCCATCTCCATCTCCTGCTCGCGGCGCTCGCGCTCGAGCTTCTGCTCGTCCTTCTTCGACTTGACATCGAGCAAGTCCTCCATCTCCGAGACGTCCTGCTCGTGCTCGACCTCCCGGCGCTCCACCTCGCTCTCCGTCCGCGTCGTCTTCAACTCCTCCTCGTGCTCCACGGTCTCCCGTTCGGCCGTGTGTTCGTGTTGGCGGCCCGCGTCCTCGACCTCGTGGCGCTGTTCCTGTCGCTGCCGTTCGAGTTCGTGGTCCGCCGACGCCTCGGCGGACTCCTCGCGGAACTCCTGTTTGGTCTCGTGGACCGAATCCTCGGTTTCGCGCTCGCGCTCGCGGCGGTCGAGCCGGGACTCGTCGTCCCGGATGTCCTCGCGTTCCTCCCGGACCGCCACGTCCCGCTGGTCCGACCGAATCTCGTCGCGGCCGTCGTCGTAGTCGAACGCGCGGAGTCGCACGAGGGAGAGCCCGAGGTCTGAGAGCACCGCGCGGCACTCCTCGTCGATGTCAGACTGGAGCGATTGCTTGACATCGCGGTTCCCGTAGAGGTTGTCGCGTTCGACCGAAGAGAGCGTTGCGCGAACCTCGTCACGGAGCGCGTCCTCCAGCAGGCGCTTGACGGCTTCCGTCGTGACGGCGTTCCGGTCAGCCATCGCCGCGCGGAAGAACGCCTCGGCGTCATCGAGGGACACGTCGAGGTCGACCGTGACGGAGACGGGGAACCCGTCCGCGGTCCGCACGTCGTCCACGGTCAGCGACAGCGGCACGTCGGCGTCCTCCACGAGCACGACCGTGATGTCCTTCGAGCGCCGGCGTTCGAGCAGTCGCTCTCCGAGACTGTCGAGCGTGTGTTTGCCCGGGCCGAGCGCCTTCACGAGTTCGCCGTGTTCGAGGAGTAACGCCCGATTACCGGCCTCTATCTGCACGCTCTTCTTCTGCGTGAGGCGGCCGATGAGACCGCCCTCGCCGAGCACGTCCTCGTCGACGCGTTTCGCGAGTTCGTTGTCCGCGAGCCGCATCGACCCGTCCGTCCGCCCCTCCGCCGGACTGCCGTCGTCGGCGGCGGACGGCAGGACGAGCTCGACCCCGCAGCGACCGCAAAACCCCTTCTCTCCGCCGTAGGATTGCCCGCAGTCCGGACACACTTTCGTGAGAGGGTCGCCGCACGAGCCGCAGAAGTTCCCGCCCTGTACCGTATCGCCGCAGTGTGGACACGTTGATGGCATCGTACTCACCGGATCGGGGGCATCGCCCCAGTTTTGCTAGACACTCTGTAGCGTATCCCTTAAGTTTTGTCTCCGTAGTGTCAGATGTCGGCGTCTGCGCGCCGGTAGAGGCGAACGACCCGGTCGGCGACCGCCCGAATCCGGCGGCGGCGGTCCTCGTCCATCGGCGCATCCGAGAGGGCGGCCAGCTGCGAATCGAGACTGGCGAGGTCGTCCAGTACGTCCGCGTACGCGCCGTCCTCCACGGGGTGTTCTGCGACGAACTCGCGCAGTTCCCCGGCACGCTCCCGGGCACTCGACCGACCGTCGTCGGCGGCCGCCGCAAGGTGTTCGGCGAGCGACTGCGCGAGATACGCGTCGGCCCCACTCTCGGACCCCGAACTGCTCGGCGTACCGCCCGCGTCGAGAGTGTGAAGGAGGTCCTGCGCGCGCTCGCGTTCCCGCCGCCGCGTCGCCCCCGTCGCCACCTCCGTGAGCGCGTCCCGGACTGACTCCCGAACGCCCGGGTCGGCCGTCTCGTCGGCGACGCGGGCGAGCGCGTTCAGTGCGTCGAGCCGGTCACGCCCCCGCCGGTCGCCCGTTGCTATCGCACGCAGCGTCTCCACTGTGGCTGCAGCGCGCGGGGAGTCCGCCGTGAGGTCGACGAGCGTCTCGCGCGCGGTCTGCCGTTCCGTCGACCGCATCGCGTCCTGCGCCACGGTGGAGAGCGTGCGCAGTATCCGTTCTCGGTTCGCGTCCGTTGCGTCGACGTAGAGGTCGTTGAGCCGGTCGAGCGCGCGCTCGCGTTCCCCGCTGTATCGTCCGTCCCGAGCCGTCTCACAGCAGGCGGCGACGGCATCGTCACCCACGACCCACCACCACGAATCCAGTGTGAGCCATTGACACGACCTCACGACGCGACCGGCATGGTTCTTTGGGTGGGCGACGCGCTCCGAGATATCGCGCCGACCCTGCTCTCGCTGCTCGACGTCGAGAAACCGGCGGCGATGACGGGTGCGTCGCTGCTTGAGTAGTCAGTGCGCTGGCGTGTAGGCGTCCGAGAAGAGGGCGAGAACCACGACGCCGGCGACGATGAGCGCCATCCCGGCGACGCCCGCGAGGTCGAGCGTCTCGTCGAACACGAGGACGCCGACGCTCGCAGTGGCGACGATACCGAGCGCGGCCCACGTCGCGTACACGACGCCGACCGGGAGGTCGGTGAGGACGAGCGAGAGGAGGTAGAAGGACGCGCCGTACCCGGCGACGACGACGAGCGACGGCGCGGGGTCGGTGAACCCGTTCGAGAGTTTGAGGGCGGTCGTTCCGACGACTTCGGCGGCGATGGCGGCCACGAGGAGGAGCGGGGCACGCATGAATTGAGGTGGGGCCGGGTGGAACAAGGCTGTTTTCGAACGCCGCGCCACTTCCAGTTCGTTCATTGACACCGCCACCTACTTCGTTCCGGCCCGGCGTAGCCGGTGACGTGTCCCGACTCACCGAACTCGGGCTGTCCGCCTACGAGGAGAAGGCGTACCGGAGCCTGCTCGGACGTGGACCGCTCACCGCACGCGGCGTCTCGGAGGCGAGCGGCGTGCCGATGGGACGCGTGTACGACGTGCTCAACGGACTCGCCGCCCGCGACCTCGTGACGTCCCGCGGGGACGACCCGACGCGGTACACCGCGGTCGACCCGAAGGCGGCGACGGACCGATTGCTCGCGGAGCGACAGCGGGAACTGGACGAGCGCGCGGCGCGATACGAGCGGCTCGCGGACGAACTCGGCAGCGAACTCACCGCAGTCGCACCATCGGAAGGCCGGTTTTGGACCGCGCCGCTCGGGAGCGACGCGGCCGTCTCGCTCACCCGGCGGGCGTTCGCGAACGCGGACGAGACGGTGCGGTCCGCGATGGCCGAACCGTACGCCGCCGCACCGTGGGAGCGCTACGAACCCGAGATGCGCGCGTTCGACGAAACGCTGGGAACCCACACGGTTCGAGCGCTGATCGACGAGCGCGTGCTCGACGGCGCGCCGCGACGGGTGCGCGAGCGGTACCGGGATCGAGAGGAGGTCGACATCCGCGTGACGACCGATCTCGCGGTCACGTTCGACCTCGTGGACGACGCCAGCGCGTACGTCCACTTCCCCCACCCGCTCGACGACGGCGACCGCCTCGGCGCGGTCGAAGTCCGGGACGGCGACCTTCTCGTGCGCCTCAGCGACCTGTTCGAGCGCGCGTGGACGGCCGCGGACCCGCTCGACTAGCGGTCCTCGTAGACGACCTCGCCGTCCACGATGGTGTACGTCACGTCGATGTCCGCGATGGACCCGGGGCGCTCCCAGGGCGACCCCTCCAGAACGACGAGGTCTGCTTCCTTCCCGACCTCGACAGTTCCGAGTCTGTCCTCGTCGAATCCGGCGTAGGCCGCGCCGCTGGTGTACGCGCGCAGCGCGTCGGTGACGGAGAGCCGCTGGGTTTCCTCGGGGGGGTTGACGGTCTGGTGGACGCCGAACAGGGGGTCGATGGGCATCGAGTCCGAGGAGAACGCGAGCGGCACGCCGGCCGCGAGGTAGGCGGGGAAGCGGTTGTTCTCGTCGCGGCGCGCGGGGCCGAGCCGCGAGTCGTAGAGGCCGCCCTCGCGCGACCACTTGAGGAAGTTCGGCTGCATCGAGGCGACGAGGCCGAGGTCGGCCATGCGCTCGATTTGGTCGTCGGTCGCGAGTTCGAGGTGTTCGATGCGGTGGCGCGCGCCCGCCGGGTCGTCCGTCTCCGTGAGGGCGTCGATGGTCTCCTCGATGGCTTCGTCGCCGATGGCGTGCACGGCGAGCTGGAACCCCGCGTCGTCCGCGTCGCGGACGAGGTCGTGGAGTTCCCGGGGCGGGACGACCCACTGGCCGGAGCCGTCGCCGTCCGCGTACTCGTAGCTGAGTTTCGCGGTGCGGCCGCCGAGGCTGCCGTCGGTGAAGGTCTTGATTGCGCCCGTGCGGACGAACTCGCTGCCGTGGTTGGTGGAAAGACCGAGTTCGCGGGCGGCGTCGAGGTGGTCGCTCCAGTAGTTCAGGCGGACGCGGAGCGCGAGGTCGCCGGCGGCTTCGAGTTCGCGGTAGACGCGGGGGGCGTGCGAGCGCCGAACCATGTCGTGAACGCTGGTCACGCCCTTCTCGTGGGCGTCTCGCTGGGCGGCGAGGAGGAGGTCCGCGGTCTCCGCGGGGCCGGGTTCGACGGCGTTTCGAACGACTTCAGCGGCGTCCTCGACGACGACACCGGTGGGTTCGCCGCCCGCGGTCTGCACGTCGCTCTCGGGGAGGTCGGCGCGGAGGCGGTCGAGCGCGACGCCGTTGAGCGCGGCGGTGTGGAGGTCCTCGCGGAACGCGACCACGGGACGCTCGGTGCTGACTTGGTCGAGGTCGTCGCGGGTGAGGTAGCGCGAGTCGTCCCAGGTGGATTCGTCGAAACCGAACCCGAGGATCCACTCGCCGCCGGTGTCCGAGTCGCGGAGGATGTCGACGGCGTCCGCGGGAGAGGTGGCGTCGCGGAGGTCGCCGCGGAGGCGGTGGCGGCCGACGGTCTCCATGTGGACGTGCGCGTCCACGAACCCGGGGAGGAGGACGCGGCCGCCGAGGTCGATTTCGCGGGTTTCGACGCCGTTCAGGAAGTCGATTTCGTAGTCGGAGTCGACGCGGACGATTTCGCCGTCGCGGACGGCGACTGCCTCGTACGTCTCGTCGGGGTCGGTGAGCGTGTGAACCTCGCCGTTGGTGAGGACGAGGTCTGCGGCCGCTGTCATACCCGAGCGTGGGGCGGCCGCGGGCAAAGACGTTCGGGAAAGACGGCTACTCGCCGCCGCGGGCGTCGCGGCCGAGGTGGTGTTCGACGCGGTCGACTTTCTCGTCGGCGTCCAGCGTCTCCTCGCGGTAGTGGTCGATTTTCAGGGTCGTGCCGACGCGGCTCGCGTCCACGGCTTCGTGGGCGGCCTGCGCGGCGGCGAACACCTCGCTGAGCGACTCGGATTCGATGGTGGTCTCCATCGGGTGCGTCTCGTAGCGCACGTCGTAGTCGTCGAGGGCATCCACGGCCTTCGCGATTTCCGCGTCGAAGTCAACGTCGGGGCTGTCCACGGGCGACACCGAGAGCATCGCGGTCACGGTCATACCACACCATCTTACTACTGGGTGATATAGCTGTTCGTCGGGGCGGCCGGGAAGGACAACCGTTAGGGTCGCCGCCGGGGAATCCCGGGGTATGAGTGACGTTTCCGACCTCGCGGACCGCGTGCAGTCCGGCGAGCTCCGGCTGTACGAACTCGAAGACCACGCGGACGAGGCGACCGCGGCGGCCGCCCGCCGCGAACTCCTCCGCCGGGAGACCGAGAGCGACCCCGACGCTGTGGGCGAGTTCTCGTTCGACGCCGGGGACGTACACGGGTCGAACATCGAGAACCTCGTCGGCGGCGTGCAGGTACCCCTGGGTGTCGCCGGGCCGGTGTCGGTGAACGGGGAGGCCGCCGACGGCGAGTACTACCTCCCGCTCGCCACGTCGGAGGGCGCGCTCGTCGCGTCCGTCAACCGGGGGTGTTCCGCGATTCGGGCGGGCGGCGGCGCGACCGCTCGCGTTCTGAAGAACGGGATGACGCGCGCGCCGGTCTTCCGCGTCGCCGACGTGGCGGAAGCGAAGGCGGTCGCGGAGTGGGTGCGCGAGAACGAGGACGCGCTCGCGGACGCCGCGGAGTCCACGACGAGCCACGGCGAACTCCAGTCCGTCACGCCCTACGTCGTCGGCGACTCCGTCTTCCTCCGCTTTTCCTACGACACGAAGGACGCGATGGGGATGAACATGGCCACCATCGCCACCGGCGAGGCCGCGGACCTCGTCGAGGCCGAGACGCCCGCGGAACTGGTCGCGCTCTCCGGCAACCTCTGTTCCGACAAGAAGCCCGCCGCCATCAACGCCGTCGAAGGCCGCGGCCGCACCGTCTCCGCGGACGTGCGCATTCCGCGCGAGGTCGTGGAGGAGCGGTTCAACACGACGCCGGAGGCCATCGAGGAGGCGAACACGCGGAAGAACCTCGTCGGGTCGGCGAAGGCGGGCGCGCTCGGGTTCAACGCGCACGCCGCGAACGTCGTCGCCGCGATGTTCCTCGCGACCGGCCAGGACATCGCGCAGGTCGTGGAGGGCTCGAACACCATCACGACCGTCGAAGCACGCGAGGACGAACTGTACGCGAGCGTCAACCTCGCGAGCCTCGAAGTCGGCACCGTCGGCGGCGGGACGAAACTCCCGACGCAGGCCGAGGCGCTGGACGTGCTCGGCGTGCGGGGCGGCGGCGACCCCGCGGGGGCGAACGCGGACGCGCTCGCGGAGGTCATTGCGACGGGCGTGCTCGCCGGCGAACTCTCCCTCGTGTCCGCGCTCGCGTCGCGGAACCTCTCCTCCGCGCACGAGGAACTCGGGCGATAAGTTTCACTTTCACCGCGCGTCCGGCGCGACTTTATTTCCCCGAAACCAGTAGTGGACGGTATGCCGGAGAAGCCACCCACCGATAGCGGCGGCACCCCGCTCCCGGACACGCCGAGCGTCCGCTACCTCCGCGTGCTCAAACTCATTCTCACCGTGCTCCTGCTCGCCGTGACGCTCTACCAGGCGCTCACGGGCGCGCTCCTGTAGGCCCGACTGCCGAAGGCGTTATGTCCGCACGGGGACGTGATACGACATGAACTGGCGTCTGTTCGCGAAAGTCGTCGGCGTCTACGGCGTGCTTGCGGCCGGCGCGACCGCGGGCGTCCTGTTCGCCGTAGCGTCGTTCGCGGGCGTCGCGCTCCCCTGGGTGTCCATCGGGCTCGTGCTCGGCGGCGGCGTCCTCGTGGCGTTCTCGCTCGGCCGGACGGACGTGGGCGTCGACACCGCGAGCACCGGCGCCGAAACGGGATTCAGCGGCGGGAACGCGGCGCAGTACCGGCCGGACGCGCTCCCGCTCGCCAGTCGCGTCGTGTTCGCCGTCTACTTCGCCGGCCTCGTCGCCTGGGGCGCGGCGACATTCCCGCTTGTCACGTAGTCAGAGCAGTCGATAGACGCCACGCGACTCGGAGACCTCGCCCGAGCGCGCGAGTTTTTCGAGCGTCCGGCGCGCGTACTCCGCGCCCACGCCGTGGTCGGTGCAGTAGTCTACGATGTCGTCCTCGGTTGGCTGGTCGAGTTCCCGGACTGCTTCGCGGACGCGCTCTTTCTTGCTCACCGACCCGCCGCTCCCACCGGATTCGGCGCGGTCGCCCGCGGCCGCGACCTCGCCGGGGTCGATACCGGCGGCTTCGAGGTACTCGTCGTCGTCCACGACCGCGTCCTCGGCCGCGTCCCCCATCTCGGCGAACGAGTCGAGGTCCGCGAACGCGTCGCCGTACCCCGAGCGGTTCGCGAGCATCGACGACCGGACTTCGCGGGCGTGGTCCTCGTCCTCCGTCGTGACGAACTTCCGGCGCTTCGAGAACTGCCGAGTGGAGCCGCAGCGCGGGCACTCCGTGGTCTCGGGGCGGCCTTCGACGATCCAGAGCGCGCTGCACTCGCTGCAGCCGACGACGGCGTACACGCACCGAACTCCGCCCTCCCGGGGTTTGAACGTTAGGACTGCCGGCGCTCGATACGATGGGCGTCCACGGCGTCGACGTAGTCGGCGGTGAACTGGGGCGCGTCCGGGTGGTCGCGCACCTCATCCGGGGTGAGCCAGTGCACCGCCGCGACCTCGTCGGGGTCGCGGGGGCGTGCGGTTCCAGAGGCGTACTCCGCGAGGAAGACGGTGTTGACGACGCGGTCGTCCGGCGTCTCGAACGCGCTGTTCGTCACGTACGCCACCAAGCCGACGGTGACGCCGACTTCCTCCTCGACTTCGCGGCGGACCGTGGCTTCGAGCACGTCGCGGCCCTCCGAGACCTCGACCGTCCCGCCGACGAGCGCGAGCGCGCCCGCCGCGTGCTCCTCCGCGGCCGCGCGCTCGACGACCAGGTACTCGCCGTCACGGTGGACGGCCGCCTCCGCGTTCACGACGTAGTGGGGTGCGTCCATACGCGAGCGGGAGCGGGAAGGCACTTCAGTCGAACTGTTTAGGGCGGCGGGCCGCCGTCGTGGACGTATGGAGACGCACGACCTGTCCGCGGAGCGCATCGTCGAGGCCGTCGAGGGCGTCTACCTCGCGGAGCTCTCCGCGGGCGAGAACATGAGCGTTCAGCACTTCCACATCCAGCCGGGCGCGAGCGTCCCCGAGCACAGTCATCCCCACGAGCAGGTGGGGTTCGTGTACGACGGCACGCTCGCGTTCGAGGTCGAGGGCGAAGAGCACGTGGTGACGACCGGCGAGTCGTACGTGATTCCGGCCGACGAACCGCACGCCGCGCGGGCCGTCGGGGACACGCCCGTGGACGGCATCGACGTGTTCAGTCCACCCCGAGAGAACCCCGACTGGAGCGAATAGCCCGATACCTTAACCGAGTCTCAGTAGTCCTCCGGGCTACTGGCGGACCTGTAGCCCGTCCCGTCCGGCGTCCCCGAACCGGACGGGCTTCTCGACGTCGTCGAGGGATCCAAGAGGCCCCCGCAGGGGAACGAGACCGCGCTCGACGCGAAACTTCACGCTCGTGCGCTCTCCCGAACATTGGCGTCACCGTCCGTCTCGTGGACGAAATCGAGGAAGTCGCGGGCGTCCCAGCCGACGAGCGCGAATGGGAGTTACGTCGCGGACAACATCGTGTTCCTGAGTTACGTCGAGACGGGCGTTCGACTGGTCTACTCCGCGACGGAGAACCCGCGCTCCTCCAGCAAATCGCGCACACGGTCGGCGTGGTCGCCCTGCACCTCGATAGCGCCGTCGTCGACGGTGCCGCCCGCGCCCAGGTTCGACTTCAACTCCGACGCGAGCGCGGAGAGATCCACCGACTCGTCCTCGAACCCCTCGACTATCGTCACCGGCTTATCGTACGTCCGACGCTCGACACGCACCGTCAACTGCTGTTCGGCGCGCGCCAAATCCTCCTCGATACCGGGAACGTTCTCGAAGACGTCGTCCTCACTCACACCCACGACTACACAGCCGAGCCTCAAGAAAAACAGGGTCGAATCGGCCGACGCCGCTACCCACGACTCGCTTACGCCAGCTCGTGAATTTCGCCGAGCGAAGCCCGGCTAACCCACGACTCGCTTACGCGAGGTCGTGGATCCGGTCGATGATTTCGTCGGCGTACTCGCTGGCCGCGAGTTTCTCGCCGCCCTCGACCTGGCGTTCGAGGTCGTAGGTGACGCGCTTCGAGGAGATCTGCTGTTCGACGGCGTCGTGAACGAGGTCCGCGGCGTCCTGCCAGCCGATGTGTTCGAGGAGGATTTTCCCGGAGAGGATGAGCGCGCTCGGGTTCGCCTTGTCCTTACCGGCGTGCTTCGGTGCGCTGCCGTGAACGGGCTCGGCGAGGAAGCGGCCGTCGCCGATGTTCGCGCCGGGCGCGATACCGAGGCCGCCGATCTGGGCGCCCGCGGCGTCGCTGAGGTAGTCGCCGTTGAGGTTCGGCATCGCGAGCACGTCGTAGTTCGACGTGCGCGTGAGGAGCTGCTGGAGCATGTTGTCCGCGATGCGGTCCTTGACGACGACTTTGTCCTCGGGGGCTTCGCCGTCGTACTCCTCCCAGAGGGTGTCCTCGTCGATGGTCTGCTCTGGGAACTCCTCCTCGGCGAGTTCGTAGCCCCAGTCGCGGAACGCGCCCTCGGTGAACTTCATGATGTTGCCCTTGTGGACGAGCGTGACGGAGTCACGGTCGTTCTCGATGGCGTACTCGATGGCCTGGCGGACGAGGCGCTTGGTGCCGAACTCGCTGATGGGTTTCACGCCGATGCCGACGGGGCCGTCGTGGATGGTGGAGTCGAAGCCCATCTCGTCCTCGACGAACTCGCGGACCTGCTCGACTTCCTCGGTGCCGGCTTCCCACTCGATACCGGCGTAGACGTCCTCCGTGTTCTCGCGGAAGTTCACCATGTCCATCTCCTCGGGGTCGGAGACGGGGGAGGGGACGCCGTCGAGGTAGTAGGTCGGCCGGATGTTCGTGTAGAGGTCGAGCTTCTTGCGGAGCGCGACGTTCAGGCTGCGGAAGCCTGCGCCGACGGGCGTCGTGAGCGGGCCCTTGATGGAGACGCGGTAGTCCTTGAGGGCCTGTACGGTGTCCTCGGGGAGGTTCTCGCCGTACTTCTCGCGGGCGGACTCGCCGGCGTACAGTCGGAACCAGTTGATGTCGCGGCCGGTCGCTTCGGCGGCGGCGCTCAGTACGTCCTGCGCGACGGGCGCGACGTCCTTCCCGATGCCGTCCCCGTAGATAATGGGAATGACCGGGTTGTCGGGGACTTCGAGACCGGACTCCTCGTCGAACGTGATCTTCTCTCCCTCGGTGGGAGCGTCGATCTGATCGTAGCTCATCTCGCCTTGAAAATTCCGTGGAGCGCGTAAAAGGACTGCTGTTTCCGCGCGACGCGGCGGTCTTCCGGAAGCCGACGGTTTATCAGCGCCGGTTCGAAACCACTCCGCATGAAAGTCATCGTGCACGGCGGCGCGGGTGGCGCGCCCGACGAGCCGGAGCCTCGACAGGTGGTCCTGGATGACGCGGCGGCCGCGGGCGTACGCGAGGACGACCCCGTGGACGCGGTGGAGGCGGCGGTGCGCATTCTCGAGTCCGACGAGCGGTTCAACGCGGGCGTCGGCGGCGCGGTGCAGTCGGACGGAATCATCCGCACCGACGCGGGCGTGATGACGAGCGGGCGGGGCGACAGTCCCGCCGAACGAGCGAACGGGGAACCCGTGAGCCGGCGGAACGCGGGTGCGGCTGCGGGGATGCCGGGCGTCGAGCACGCGGTGTCGGTCGCGCGCGGCGTGATGGAGGAGACCCCGCACGTCTTCCTGAACGGCGTTCACGCCGTCGACTTCGCAGACGACATCGGCGTCGGTACCGAGGTCGACCTGTGGACGGAGCGGTCGCGCGAGCAATGGGACGACCTCGACAGCCACCCCGACGGCAGCCCGCTCGAACACGTCGCGTGGCTCGAAGACAAGTTCGGCGGGAGCCCCGACGAAGCCGACGACGAAGCCCCCTCGGCGGGTCGCGGCGACGAGCACGACCACGACACGGTGGGCGCGGTCGCGTTCGATGGGGATCGTTTCGCGACGGCGACCTCGACGGGCGGCCGGTGGCTCGCGCTCGCGGGTCGAGTCGGTGACGTGCCCCAGATCGGCTCGGGATTCTACGCCGCCCCCGCGGGCGCGGCGTCCGCGACCGGCGCGGGCGAGGACATCGCGAAGACGACGCTCACCCGGCGCGCGGTCCGCCACCTCGAATCCGGGCTGGACGCACAGGCTGCCGCGGACCGCGCAATCGACGAGTTCGCGGAACTCACCGGCTCCAGCGCCGGCGTCATCGTCCTCGACACCGACGGGAACGCCGGCCGAGCGTACAACTCGGAGGCGATGCAGACGAGCACGCGATAGCGGTGCGGCAGCGGTCTTTTCCCTCCAGGTTTTGCAGCCGAACGGAGTGAGGCTGGAAAAGGTGGCGATGCAGACGAGTACGCGATAGCGGCGCGGCAGCGGTCTTTTCCCTCCAGGTTTTGCAGCCGAACGGAGTGAGGCTGGAAAAGGTGGCGATGCAGACGGCAATCGACTCGTAGCGAGATGGTAGCCGCTCGTGGCGGTGCGGCCGCGGCGGTGCGGTTGCGATTCACTCTCGGTTTCGTTCGGCGCGGCTTCGCCGCGCCGCCTTTTTGGTCCAGATTTTTCGAGGAGCGGTCGGCGAAGCCGACC
>NZ_JAZHPG010000025.1:0-63473 GCF_036418315.1 Salarchaeum sp. III
GGAGGTGACGACGACCCAGCGCGCGCGCGGGCCGACGACCGTCGAGGGGACCGAACGCGCGCTCACGGACCGCCTGGTGCCGTTCGCAGCCGACCTCCCGTGTGACGCGGCGACCGCGGGGGCCCTGCTCGACGCGTACTCCGACGGCGGAAGCGTCGAGGACGCCGCGCGCGCCGCGGGACTGGCGCCGGTGGCGGGCGCGAAGGCGCTGCACTTGCTCGGCGTGGACGGTCTCACGCCGCTGTCACCGCTCGCCCGCGACATCGTGGCGGACTGGCTCGCCGGCGAGCTACCGCGGTCGGACGCGCTCGCGCTGACGGGCGTGAGCGAGCACGAGTTCGCGCTCGGCGCGTTCGTGGAAGCGCACGACCCGCTCCCGGACGCGCGGGCGGTCGTGGACGGCGAGTTCCTACGGTAGCCGACGGCGGAGGGCGTCCAGCCGCCCCGTCGGTTCTTCGAGGTCGAGATTGAGGGCGAACAGGGTCTCCGCGAGCCGACCAGCGGCCCGTGCAGCCGTCGTGCCGGGCGTCGCGGCGACGGCGTCGTCACCGTGGTCGGGGAGCGTCAGGTCGGCGTCCGGCGGCGCGGCGTCCGGCGTAGTGCGGGTGGCAACAACGGTGTCGGCGCTTGCGCCCACATCGGCGAGGCGGCCGCGTTCGCGGGCGGTGGCGTCGGTGCCGCGCGGCGTTCCGGGAGCGACGAGCGCGACGCGGTCGGCGTCCGTCACTGCGGCGACGGCGGGGTTCGACGTGACGGGCGGCGTGTCGAGGAGGACGTGGTCGAAGTCGGCGAGCGCCTCGTCGAGAATCCCGCGGAGTCGCCGGGCGGCATCCGGAGTCTTCGCGTCGGCGACGCGGACGAACGGCGCATGAGCGGGAGCAAGCGCGAGGCGGCCGGGCGCGTCCACCGGGTAGTCGTGGAGTGCGTCCGCGAGCGCGGCGTCGGGGTCGGTGAGGAGCGTCGCCGTATCGGTCGTGATGTCGCCGCGGACGTGTCGTGCGAGGCCCTGTGTGTCAAAATCGAGGTCGAGGACGAGCGCGTCGCGGTCGGCGGCGGCGAGCGCCGCGCCGAGTTCGAGGCAGACACGAGTGGTGCCCGCACCGCCAACGGTGCCGACGAACGCCACAGTTCGGGGAGAGTCCATCAGCAACTCTACTGTCGTTCTTGGATTAAAATATCCCTATTTCCCCCGGAATTAGCTCGGGGTGTGGTCGCCGGCCGCGTCCGCGATGTCCGCGGCGAGGTCGTCGAGTTCGGCGTCGGCGAGGTCGGGCGGACTACCGGCGACGGCGTGGATGGGACTGCCGCCGTCGTCCTCGAAGCGCGGGACGATGTGGCCGTGGACGTGCGGGACCTCCTGGCCGGCGGCCGCGCCGTTGTTGAACCCGATGTTCGAGCCGTCAGCGTCCACGGCGTCCTCCACGATGGGCGTGAGGTAGTGGATGGCCGCGAACATCATCTCGCCGGGTTCGGGCGGAACCTCGTCGAGCGTCTCGTAGTGGTCCTTCGGGATGACGAGCGTGTGCCCGGGCGCGATGGGGTTCGCGTCGAGGAACGCGAGCACGTCCTCGTCCTCGTACACGACGCGCGCGGGGATGTCGCCGTCGACGATCTGGCAGAAGATGCAGTCGTCCATACGCGAGGACACGGCGGGCGGGAGTAAGAAAGTACGGCTACAGGGAGGTGTCGGTCCAGACGCCGTCGGCGGGCGGGCGGCGCATCGTGTACTCGCAGGGGCGCGTAGTGACGGTCTCGAATCCGAGGTTCTCGTAGAGCGCGACGGCGGGGCGGTTGCTGCGTTCGACGTGCAGGCGGACGGCGACGCCGGCCTCGTCGGCGCGCGCGAGCAGGGAGCGAAGGAGGGCGGTGCCGACGTGCGCGCCCTGGTAGTCGTGGTGGACGAAGATGGCGAGTTCGTACGCGCCGTCGTGGTCGGGAACCAAGGCGGCGTGACCGACGGGGTCGCCGTCGTGACTGGCGACGACGTGGTAGCCGTCGCGGAGGCCGGAGAGCCAGGCCGCTATCTGCGGGACGCCGGCGGGCGGGATGCCCTGCGCGCGATCCGCGGGGTCGAAGTCGTCGTACATCCCGACGAGGGCGTCGAGTTCACGTTCGGGGAGCCGCGGGTAGGTGCGGAGGGTGAGCGTGCGTCCCTCGTCGTCGACGACTGACCGGACGACCGGTCGGGGGGTTCGGTCGCCGAACAGTGCACCATCATCGTTTTTTGTGTTCGTTTCGGCCATCGTTCTCACGGCTTATCGTACTCTCTGCCAGATATATACGTATTCCCCATATATTTGTCCAATTAGAAGGGTGTATGGTGGAGAGACTAGTGAACGACAATGTGATAATATACATACTAGGTCCAGACGTTCGAAAAGAGCCTTGAGTGTCGACGGCGGAGAGAGGATATGCTCGAACTCGTCGTCGAACTCGCAGAACCGCTCGCGTTCGCGCTCGGTGCGCTCGTATTCTCGATTGCGGGCGCGATAATCGACCTCACCGCCGTCTCGACGTACAGCGGCGGGCAGACGGCGCTCGCGCTCTGGATGGCGTTCGTCGGGTCCGCCGCGCTCTACGCCGGCCTGTTCCTGTTCGGGTCGGAAGCCCGGAAGCGACTGGCCGCGCGAGAGGCGTAGACTGCAGGACCGAACACCCTTTTAGCGGGGCGCGTGACAGACACGCGTATGGAACGCTTCGCTTCGGTCCCCGACCAGTACGACCCGGAGGACGTGCGAGAACGGGTGTTCGAGTACTGGGACGAGGTCGACGCATACGAACGGACGAAACAGCATCGGGCGGACGGCGAGGACTTCTTCTTCGTGGACGGCCCGCCGTACACGAGCGGCGCCGCCCATCTCGGAACGACGTGGAACAAGACGCTGAAGGACGCCTACATCCGCTACCACCGGATGCTCGGGTACGACGTGACGGACCGCCCGGGCTACGACATGCACGGCCTCCCCATCGAGACGAAAGTCGAGGAGAAACTGGGGTTCGAGAACAAGAAGGACATCGAGGAGTACGGCATCGAGAAGTTCATCGAGGAGTGCAAGACGTTCGCGGAGTCCCAGCTGGAGGGACTGCAGGAGGACTTCAAGTCCTTCGGCGTGTGGATGGACTGGGAGAACCCCTACAGGACCATCGACCCGACGTACATGGAGGCCGCGTGGTGGGGTTTCTCGCGCGCCGCCGAGCGCGACCTCGTCGAGCAGGGAAAGCGCTCAATCAGTCAGTGTCCGCGCTGCGAGACCGCCATCGCGAACAACGAAGTCGAGTACGAGGACGTCGAGGACCCGACGGTCTACGTGAAGTTCCCGCTCAGCGAGGGCGAGGGAAGCGACGAGGAGGGGAGTCTCGTCATCTACACGACGACGCCGTGGACGATCCCCGCGAACGAGTTCGTCGCCGTGCACGAGGACCTCACGTACCAGAAGGTCGCCGCGGAGAAGGACGGCGAGCGCGAGGTCATCTACGTCGCGGAGGACTGCGTGGAGAACGTCCTCTCGAAGGGCCGCTACGACGACTACGAGGTGCTCGACTCCTTCCCCGGCAGCCACATGCTCGGCTGGGAGTACGACCACCCGCTCCGCGAGGAAGTCCCCGACAACCCCGACACCGAGGACACAGGCCGTGTCTACCACGCGGACTACGTCGAGGCCGAGGACACCGGTCTCGTGCACTCCGCGCCCGGCCACGGTGAGGTGGACTTCGAGCGCGGCGAGGAACTCGGCCTCCCCGTCTTCTGCCCCGTCGACGGCGACGGCACGTACACTGACGCGGGCGGGAAGTACGAGGGCCAGTTCGTGAAGGACGCAGACGAGGACATCACGGAAGACCTCGCGCGGAAGGGACTCCTGCTCGCCTCCGGCACCGTAACGCACTCGTACGGTCACTGCTGGCGGTGCGACACCCCCATCCTCCAGCTCGCGACCGACCAGTGGTTCATCACAATCACCGACGTGAAAGAGGACCTCCTCGACAACATGGAGGACTCGGAGTGGCACCCGCAGTGGGCGCGCGACAATCGGTTCAGGGACTTCATCGAGAGCGCGCCGGACTGGAACGTCTCTCGCCAGCGCTACTGGGGGATTCCCGTCCCCATCTGGGTGGCGGAGGGGACGAAGGGCGAGAACCCGGAGGACCGCATCGTCGTCGGCAGCCGGGAGGAACTCGCGGAACTCGCGGACCAGGACCTCGACCCCGACGAGATGGACATCCACAAACCCACCGTGGACGACGTGACCATCACGCAGGATGGCGTGACGTACGAGCGCGTCCCGGACGTGTTCGACGTGTGGCTCGACAGCTCGGTGGCCTCGTGGGGGACCGTGAACTACCCGAGCGAGGAGGAGGGCTTCGAGGAACTCTGGCCCGCCGACCTCATCATGGAGGCGCACGACCAGACCCGCGGCTGGTTCTGGAGCCAGCTCGGAATGGGGACGGCCGCGATGGACGAAGTCCCCTACGACGAAGTCCTGATGCACGGGTTCGCGAACGACGAAAACGGCCGGAAGATGTCGAAGAGCGTGGGGAACGTCGTGCAGCCCGGCGAGGCCATCGAGCGCTACGGCGCGGACGCGATGCGGATGTTCCTCCTCTCCGTCACGCCGCAGGGCGACGACATGCGGTTCTCGTGGGACGAGATGGAGAACATGGCGCGCGACCTCAACATCCTCTGGAACGTCTTCCGCTTCCCGCTTCCCTACATGCGGATGGACGGCTTCGACCCCGACGTGCCCGAGTCCGCCGGCGGGAGCGGCGTCGAACTCGCCGTGGACGACGAGGCCCTGCTCGTGGAGGACGAGTGGCTGCTCTCCCGCCTCCAGGAAGTCAAGCACGAGATGAGCGACTACTGGGAGGACTTCGAGCAGCACCGCGCGCTCGACGAACTCCTCACGTTCGTCGTCGAGGACGTCTCGCGGTACTACGTCCAGCTCGTCCGCGACCGCGTCTGGGAGGAAGAACAGACCGAGGCGAAGACCGCGGCGTACGCGACGCTCTACAAGGTCCTCCTCGAGGTCGTGCAGCTGCTCGCGCCGTACGCGCCGTTCGTCAGCGAGGAGATCTACGGGCATCTCACGGGCGACGAGGGCCATCCGACCGTCCACATGTGCGACTGGCCGACGGAGACGGAGCGGTACCGGCAGCCCGCGCTCGAAGACGACGTGGCCGTCCTCCGGAACATCGAGGAGGCAGGCGGGAACGCCCGCCAGCAGGCCGGCCGGAAGCTCCGGTGGCCGGTCGCGGAGGTCACCGTGGACGCCGACTCGGAAGCGGTCGCGGACGCCGTGAACAGCCATCGCGGCCTGCTCGCGGACCGCCTGAACGCCCGCACCGTCACGGTCGTCGGTCCGGAGAAAAATTATGGAAACGTCGAGTACTCCGCGCGCGCCGACATGAGCGTGCTCGGCCCCGCGTTCGGCGGGGACGCCGGCGACGTGATGCAGGCGCTGAACGACGCGCGGGTCGCGAGCGACGACCTCACCGAACTCGAAACCGTCGTGAGTGACGCGCTCGGCCGCGAGGTCGACCTCACGCCGGAGATGGTGGAGTTCGTGGAGGAGACGCCGGACGACGTGGCGGCGACGGACTTCGACGGCGGCACCGTCTACCTCGACACCACGCTGGACGACGACGTGGAGAGCGAAGGGTACGCCCGCGAGGTCATCCGGCGCGCCCAGGAGCTCCGGAAGGACCTCGACCTCGACATGGACGCCCAGATTCGCCTCGACGTGCAGGTGTTCGACGAGCGCGTCGCCCGGTTGGTCCACGAGCGCGAAGACCTCATCAAGGAAGAAGTGCGAGCGCGCGAACTCGCGGAAGTCAGCGAGGACACCGCGAACGCGGTCGTGGAGGAGTACGAGGACGTCGAGGGCATGCGGATGGTGCTCGGCGTGCAGAAGGTTTAGTCGAGTTCGGCGGCGACGGCTTCGGCGGCGCTGACTTCGCTGACGGCTCGCTCGATGGTGTCAGTCCCGTAGATTTTCTCCGCGCCGGCGTTCGCGAGTTTGGTGCGGGCGTTCCCGGCGAGCAGCGGGTGGACGCACGTGACGAAGACGCGCTCGGGCGCGTCGAGGACGCTGATGGCTTCGCTCATCGTGGAGCCGGTCGCGATGATGTCGTCCACGACGACCACGTCCCGCCCCGATACGTCGGTGTCGCTCGGTTCGATGTCGACCTCGGTGCCGGAGTGCCGGGTCTTCTCGAAGTAGTCGGCGTCGCCGGGGCCGTAGGCGTCCCGGACCGATTGGGCGAGGTGGATAGCGCCGGCGTCCGGCGCGATGAACACGGGGTCGCGGAGGTCGTCCGGGAGCGCCGCCGCGAGCCGGGGTGCGGCGTTCACGTTCTCCGTCGGCACGGTGAAGAAGTCACAGACGCCCGTCTCGTGGACGTTCACGGTGAGCACGCGGTCCGTACCGGTGGAGACGGCGCGCGCCATCGCCCGCGCCGACACGGGTTCGCCGGGTTCGAACGCCTCGTCCTGGCGCGCGTACCCCATGTAGGGGAGGACGGTGACGACCTCGTCCGCGCCCGCCTCGCGCGCGGCGTCCTGTAACTGGAGGAGTTCGACGTAGTCCTCGTCCGCCGTCGTGCTGCAGACGACGATTGCCCGGCCCTCGATTGGGGGGACGCGCACGAGGCGTTCGCCGTCCGGGAACCGCTCGTACTCCACGTCCGCGAGCGGCTCCCCGAGTTCCGCGGCGAGCGCGGCGGCGAGCCCCTGCGAGGACGACCCGCTGACTATCATACCTGAGTCCTGTAGCGGACGGGGGGTATCGGTTTCGGTCCGCGCCACACGGAAAGCACTTGTCGGCGCATCCCACAGTCTCGGTCGATGAGTCGGCTGTTCCCGTTCCGGTCGCCCGCGTCCTCCGACGCCGAGGAGGCGCGGCTGGTCGACATCTCGGAGGACGCCGCGGACGACGTGTTCGCCGCGCTCTCCTCGGGGACGGCGCGCGCCGCGTACAAGGCGCTCCACGACGACCCCCGGACGGCGTCCGACCTCGCGGACGTGACGGACACGACGGTGCAGAACGTCCGCTACCACCTCGACAACCTCCGGGACGCCGGACTGGTGGAGGTCGTGGACACGTGGTACTCGGAGCGCGGCACGGAGATGAAGGTGTACGCGCCGACGGACACGAGCCTCGTCGTGTTCGCTGGTGACGACGACGACCGCTCCACCCTCATGACGGTGCTGCGCGAACTCGTCGGCGGCGTCGGCGCGCTCGCGGTCGGCGCGGTCGCCGTCCAGCGGTTCGTGGAGGAGGGTACGCTCGCCCCCAGCTCCGGCGCGCCGAGCGGGAACGTCACCGAGACTATAACCACGACGACGGACGGCGGGACGATTGCGGAGACCACAACCGACGCGGTGACGACCGCAACCCAGACCACGGACGCGGTGACGACGATGACGCGAACCACGGCGGAGGCCACGGGAACGCAGGTGTCGTACACCCAGACCACGACGGAGACGGTGACGCACGCCACGCAGACGACGGAGGCGCCGACGGTTGCGACGACCGCCGCGGACACGGTGACGCGAACCGCAACGCAGACCGCGACGACGGCGACGGACGCCGCGACCGCCAGCCCGGACGTGCTCGCGCCCGGCATCGTCTTCTTCCTCGGCGGGCTCGTCGTTCTGCTCGCCGTCCTCGCGTACCGGCACGCGCGCTAGGGCACGGCGATGCCGGCCACGTCCCGCAGACCCAGGCTCCGGGAGCGCCAGCCGTCACCGGCGTTCACGCACAGCGTCGCGTCCGCCGTTATCGCGTAGACGGCACCGTCGCCGTGCGCCACGTCCACGAGACGGGCGTCGGTTCCGGTGGAGCGCTCGGTCCAGCCGTCGGCTGTGCGCTCGTAGAGCGCGCCGTCCACGACGGCGTGCGCGCGGTCGCCGTCCGCGACCACGGCGGTCACGTCCCTCGAAACCTCGTTCAGCCAACCGTTCCCGAGCCGGAACAGGCCCTCCGCGGTCGCGGCGTACGGACCCGCGGCCGCCACATCGGTGGCGTCGTCCAGGCCGGCGTGTTCGACGCCGTCGGCGTAGAGGCGGTAGACGCCGTCCGCGGCCGCGACGAGGTCGCCGTCGATGGCGCGGGCGTCCGCGACCGTCCCGCGCTCTACCCACTCGCCGTCGGCGTACTCGGCGAGCGCACCCGCGGAATCGGTGGCAAGGAGGCCTCCTCCGTAGCCGACGGCGACGGCGTCCGGGAATCCGATTTCCTCGAACTCGTCCTCGTCGGCGGTGACGACGACGCCGTCGTCGGTGGCGACCGCACCCCCGCCGGGACGGGCCGCGACATCGCGGGCGGTGCAGCGGTGCGCGAGCCCGAACCGGCCGATCTGGTCGGCGGACACGGACACCGACGCGACGCCCATGCCGGTGGCGACGAGCACCACCTCGCTGTCCTCCTTCTCGGCGTACACGCGTTTCTCGTCGATAGTCGTCATACCCGACGCATCGGGTTTCGGCGGGAAAGCGTTGCGGCTATCCGCCTCGACTGAGAAGAGCGAGTATGAAGCGACGCGGGTTCCTCGCGGCGGCCGGAACCGGAGTGGCGGGCGCGCTCGCGGGTTGTTCGGGCGTCTTGAGCACGCAGTCCCCGGAGTGGCGGTTGCGCGCGATGGCCATCACGGAGGACACCGCGAGCGAGACGGACACCACCTGTACGCTGAACGAGCCGTTCGTGGAGGCGTACCCGAACCTCCAGAACGTGCTCGCACTCGCCGCACAGGCCGAGACCGGCGAGTGGCAGATAGTCCGCGTGAAGCTCGAAGCCGGGAACGAACTCGGGGACGCGCTCTACGATTTCTGCGGCGGCTCCATCCGGGGCGCGTACTACTACAAGGACCAGCCGTACTACATCAGCCTCGTCGACACCCGACCCGGGAACGACAAGGGACACGGCGCGCACGACCACTAACGGAACGCCTTAGGACGGCCGGACTAAGGGAAGCGTATGAAGGTGTTCGGGTCGAGCGGGACGCGGGGCGTGGCGAACGAGGAGCTCACGCCCGGGTTCGTTCTCGACGTGGCGAAGGCGGCGGGGACGCTCTGGGGGGCGGACCGCGTGGCTGTCGCGCGGGACACGCGCGCGACGGGCCGGATGCTCGCGAACGCGGCGACCGCTGGCTTGCAGGCCGTCGGGTCGGACGTGGACCGGCTCGGCGTCGTCCCAACTCCGAGCACCCAGGTGTACTGCGAGGAGGAGGGCGTGCCGGCGATGATGATTACCGCGTCGCACAATCCGCCCGAGTACAACGGCGTGAAGCTCGTCGGAGGGGATGGAATCGAACTCTCCGTGGACGAACTCGAACGCGTGGAGAACGTCTTCCTCGGGGACGGCTACGAGACCGTCTCGTGGGACGAGACCGGCGACGACCGCGACGTGGAGGACGCGCGCCGCCGGTACACGGACCAGCTCGTCGACGCCGTCGATGTCGAACGCATCCGGAATGCGGACCTCACCGTCGCGCTCGACCCCGGACACGGCGCCGGCGCGCTCACTAGCCCCGACTTCTACCGCGAACTCGGCTGCGAGGTCGTCACCGTGAACAGCCAGCCCGACGGCCGGTTCCCCGGCCGCGACCCCGAGCCGGTCGAGGAGAACCTCGCGGACCTCGGACGGCTCGTCGTCGCCGCGGACGCCGACGTGGGCATCGCGCACGACGGCGACGCCGACCGCGCCATCTTCTTCGACGAGACCGGTACCTACGTCGAGGGCGACGCCGCGCTCGCGAGCCTCGCCGCCGCCGAACTGGAAGAAGGAGACACCGCCGTTTCGGCGGTGAACGTCAGCCAGCGCCTCGTCGACGTGTGTGAGGACGCGGGCGCGACCCTCGACCTGACGCCGGTCGGGAGCACGCGAATCATGACCCGCATCCGCCAACTCCACGCGGAGGGCGAGACCGTTCCCGTGGCGGGCGAGGGGAACGGCGGTATCATCTTCCCGAACTACCGGCTCACGCGGGACGGCGCGTACACCGGCGCGCGCTTCCTCGAACTCCTCGCGGAAACGCCCGCGAGCGAGGTCGTCGAACCCTACGCCGACTACTGGAACGTCCGCGTGAACGTCCCCTACGACTCCGAGTCGGAGCGCGAACGCATCCTCGGCGCGGCGGAGGAGTACGCCCGCGACGCCGACGCCGACCTCACCACCGTCGACGGCTACCGCCTCGACTACGGCGACGCGTGGGTGCTCGCGCGCCCGAGCGGCACCGAACCCGTCGTCCGCGTGTACGCCGAAGCGACGAGCGCCGACCACGCCCGCGACCTCGCGGAGGAGTTCGCGGCCGCCATCGAACCCTAGTCGAGCGCCGCTTCCAGTTTCTCTCGTTCCTCCCGCACCGCTTCGAGTTCGTCGTCGACCGCGCCGGATTCGAGTTCCGCGCGCTCCTCGTCGGTGAGGTCTTCCTCCGCGACGGCGGCGGTGCGGAGGCGGTCGTAGTCCCCGCGGAGCGCGACGTTCCGCACCTCGCGCGCGAGCGCGACCGTCTCGTCGTCAGCGAACCGCGCCACGACGGCGACGAGTTCGCGCGCCCGATACCGGAGTTCGTCCGCCGGCAGCGGCGGCCACTCGACCGTGAGCGGGGCCGCGTCCAGCCGGTCGAGGTAGGTGGTGTTCCCGCCGACCGCGCGCTTCAACCGCTGGGGCTGCTCGACGTAGTGGTCGAGCTTCGACACCGAGTACTCCGCGAACTCCAGCAATTCGGAAATCGGTTTCTCGCCCGCCTCGGCGTCCGCGACGTACGCGTCGAGGTCGCTCGGCGGATGCGGGATACCGACGAGCGGATAGCCGGCGGCGGTCTCCGCGAAGTCGAGGAACTCGCGCGCGCTCGCCGACCCGCGGAAGTCGGAGAAGTCACCGCGAACGGCGTCGTTGTAGGACTCGATTGGGTCGCGGAGTTCCTCCGTCGGCGCGTCGAGGTCCGCGTTCCCGAGTTCGTGGAGGCGTTCGAGGTCCGCGAGCCGCTCCTCCACGGTGTCGAGCCGGTCGCGAACCGCGCGCATCGCCTCCCGGTAGCGCTCTCGTGCGTCCTCCCGCGCCTCCAGTAGTTCGCGGTACTCGCGTGCCGGCCCCAAGGCGTCGCGGGCGTTCTCGAAGTCGGACTCGGAGACGCGGCGCTTGTCCAGGCGGTCGTCGTACGCCTCGAACGCACCCCGCGCGGGGAAGTCCTCGGGGAGTTCGTCGAGCAGGTCGTCCACCTCGCCCTGGAACGCGACGAACGACTGGAAGTCGCCCGTCCCGGTCGCGGACTCCTCGTACTTCTCGAGCAACCGCTCCGCGCGCTCCAGTTTCTCGACGACGCGCTCGATGGTGTCCTCGCCGACCTCCTCGACGGCCGACTCCGCGTCCTCGCGGGCGGTCTC
Organism: Salarchaeum sp. III; assembly: GCF_036418315.1. Lineage (NCBI taxonomy): Archaea > Methanobacteriati > Methanobacteriota > Halobacteria > Halobacteriales > Halobacteriaceae > Salarchaeum > Salarchaeum sp. III. Next base: position 11,381 of record NZ_JAZHPG010000025.1, read on the forward strand.
GGCGGCGTCGAGTTCGGCGAGGACGCTACTCGTAGACGGCATTCGGGTCGAACACCTGGTCGCCGACGGTGTCGCCGTCGAGCGTTCGATGGAAGCACGATTCGTAGCCCGTGTGGCACGCGCCGCCCGTCTGGTCCACGACGTAGAGCACGGCGTCGCCGTCGCAGTCCACGCGAACCTCCTCGATGTCCTGCGTGTGGCCGCTCGTCGCGCCCTTCTCCCAGAGTTCCTCCCGGGAGCGACTGTAGTAGTGCGCGCGCCCCGTCTCCTGGGACTTCGCGAGCGCCTCCCGGTTCGCGTACGCGAGCATCAGCACGTCGCCGGTGTCGGCGTCCTGCGCGACCGCGGGGACGAGGCCGTCGTCCCCGAAGTCGAGGTCCACGCCGAACTCTGATGACATGGGAGAATCGACGGTGCTGGTACGGATAATCTTTCTGTCAGCCCGCGGTGCGCCCCGTGACGACACGCCATCCGACGTAGCAGACGGCGGCGAGGATCAGCCCGAGGAGGAGGCCGTACAGCGTCCCCGTCGCTATCGTGACGAGCAGGACGAGGAGCGCGAGCAGCGCGACGACCATCGCGTGCCTGTCGTCCCGAGTGCGCACGACGGCCGCGACGGCGAAACAGGCGAGCGCGACGACGCCGCCGAGAATCGGCTGGAACGCGACGAGGACGGCGTACACGAAAACGGCGAGTCCGAGGAGGGCGAGACCGCCCGCGAGGGCGTCGTATCTGTCGAGAGCCATGTTTTCGGGTTCGGCCGGAACGGGAAGGACGTTTCGCCTACACGAGGCCGATGAGTCGCATCAGGGCGAACAGGAGGTCGCCGGCGGTGAGCGCCAGCAGGAGACCGACGAACAGCGGGACGATGAACGGAACGCCCGGCGTTATCCAGACGCGTTCCTGGTTCGTAATGACGTCGAGGCCGTCGCGGAGGTTCCCGGGCGTGGTTCCGTACGCCGTGGAGTCGATGTCGTCGAGGAAGCGCGCCGCCCCCCACGGGTCGTCGTACTCCGAGACATCCTCCCGGGGGGCGGGTTCGGACACGGGCGCGTGCGTCGCCTCTGTCGTCACGGACCCGTCCCCAGGGTCGTTCGCCTCCTCGGGAATGGTCGCGGGGTCGCGGTAGCGCTCCGGGTGGGCGAGCACCTGGCCGAGCGTGACGCCGCGCCACCGCAGGTACATCCGGAGCGCGTCCAGATCGAGGGCGCCGCGCGAGAACCCCTCGGGGGTTTCGAGGAGGCTGCCGTGCGCCTCCGCCAACTGATGGACCGCGATGGGCCGCCCGACGAACATCAGTTTCGAGACCACGCCCGCGAGCGCGTTCCGCAGGCCGAGTGCGAGCGGATACCCGAGACTCGCGAGCATCGCGTTCGTCACCACCGTCACCGAGAACACGCCGAGCTGGGTTCGGACGAGCGGGAGCGCGAGGTCCGCGACGTAGTAACTCGGATACGTCGGGTAGAGCAAGGCGACGACGCAGAACGCCTTGAAATCCGCGCCGCCGAACCCGCCGACGAACCAGAACACGTACGCCAGCGGAATCACCAGCAGGCTCACCACCGCCCGGACGAGGAAGAGGCTCGTGCGCTCGACGAGCACGTACTCCCACGCCAGCAGTCCGAGGCCGAGCGCGACGAACGGATACCAGAGTTCGTTCGGCACCCGCCGCACGCGCACGTCGTGGTAGGCCGCCCACGCCAGCGCCGGCACGAACAGGAGTCGAAGGATGTCGGGAATCGTCGCGTACACTACCCCAATCACTGGGGGCCGGCGTGTTAGGCGTTACTGCCCGCAATCGCCGCGACCGTCGAGCCGCCGGCTACGGGAGCGAGAAAGAACTGGAAAAGCTGGACGCCGCGTTGACGCAGGACGGCTGTCCTGCGAACCGTAACGCTGCCGCGTTAGATTGGTGCGGAACCTCGGTTCCGCGAACCGTAACGCTGCCGCGTTAGATGACGGGGTTCCCGTTACTGTTGCCTCAACTACCGTAGTTTGAACTACGATAGTTTAGACTACGCTATCTGCACGGTTTATGTGCTGGTGAGTCGAAAGTGAAGGTATGCCCGCGTTCGTCAACCGAGAACAGGAACTCGACAGACTCCACGAGTTATACGAGAGTAGGTCCGCGGAGTTGAGCGTCGTCTACGGACGCCGGCGGATGGGGAAGACAGCGCTCGTCGTCAAATCCATCGAAAACCGTGACGACGCGGTGTACCATCAAGCTGCACACGGGACGACGGAGCAACAACTCGACTCCTTCATCGCAGACGCCACAACGGTGTTCCCGAAAGTTAATCGGATTCGGAAGGACTGGGAGAACGTTCTTAGGTACCTCGCTGAGCAGGACGCGGTCGTCATCCTCGACGAGTTCCCGTATCTCGTTGGCGAAAACGAAGCGCTCCCCTCCCTCATACAGCGAATCTGGGACCACGAAGTCGCTGATACAGCTGCGACCTTCGTGTTGACTGGCTCGGCGATCGGGATGATACACAAAATCGCACTCGACGGGAGTTCACCGCTGTACGGGCGAATATCGAAACGGCCGAACGGGAAACTCGAAATCGGTCCGCTCCCGTTCGCGGCCGCGATGGAGTTCTTCCCGAACTACGCGCCAGCCGAACAGGTGATCGCATACGGTGTGTTCGGGGGGACACCGGAGTACCTCCGAGCAGTAGACGATACGCAGTCACTCCAAGGGAATATCACGGAGACCTTGCTGCTCCGGGATGGCGGCCTCCACGAGGAGCCCGAGGACGTCCTGTACCGGGAACTGGACGAGGTTGACCGGTATTTCGCCGTCCTGAAAGCGATGGCGGAGGGGAACCACAAGCGAAACGAGATCATTCAGGCGGCGGGCATCAACGCCAACAGCGCGAGTTACTACCTCTCCCGGCTGCGGGAACTCAAGATAATCGAGCAGGAGTACCCAGTAACCGTTGACCCGTCCCGGAGTCGGAACAGCCGGTATCGAATCAGGGACCAACTGTTCGCGTTCTGGTTCCGCTTCGTGCACGGCCGTTCGTCTCGGTACGAAGTGTTCGGAGCGGACGCGTACGACGAACTGGTCGAACCGCATCTTCCGGACTTCGTCAGTTCGTCGTTCGAACGACTCTGCCAGCGGGCAGTTCTCTACGAGTACGGGGACGGGTACACGTTCACGGAATCCCCCGGTCGGTGGTGGGACACCGACGGCCGTGAAATCGATATCGTGGCCCCGACGAACGGCGACACGCTACTGGTCGGGGAAGCGAAGTTCCAGCAACAACCGACGGGCTACGACGTGCTCGCCCAGCTCGAACGGGAGGCACCCGAAATCGAGTGGTCGCCGGCTGACAGCGACGTGAACTACGAATACGTACTGTTTAGCCGAAGCGGGTTCGCATCCTCAGTGGAGGAAGCGGCCGAGGAGCGGGACGACCTCGGTCTGTTCACAGTTGACGATGTCGTTGAGACCCTGTCCGAATAGCTGTTCCCGAGAATCACTTCCGTTCGTGTGCAGCAGTGATCGAAGGTGAAGGGCAAGCGAGAACACGAACGCTGCGTTGTCGGTGGAGTGTGGCTGAGCAGAAACATCGGTACGAGTGCGAGAGAAAGCGTGAGAGCCTCACACCTACTGACAGTACGACCCGCGTGCTATCAGTACGACTGTTTTGTACCCACGTTGTCAGAACGAAAGTGGGAAACGCGGGTCTGTTCTGAACGCAGTTAGTGCTGCAAGAGAAAACGGCCAGTAGAGACCGATTTCAGGCCGGAAACGGCTGGTCTGAACTATCGCCACCCCTGGAAGGGGCCGCGTCTGTGTAACGAGCGTTATACGCCGTTGTTTAGATGACGCGGTTCTGGAGGTAGTCGAGGTGCTTCGCGTTGTAGACGATGCGGACTTCCTCCGTCTCGGGGCTACCGATGCAGGTGAGGCGGACGTCCTTCTCCTCGACTTCCTCGTCGGAGAGAATCTGCTGCATGTCCATGTTGATCTCGCCCTCCTTGAGGATGGACGCGCAGTTCGCACACGCGCCGGCGCGACACGAGAACGGCCAGTCGTAGCCCTGTGCCTCGGCGGATTCGAGGATGTAGCCGCCCTGCGGTACGTCGAGTTCGCCGTAGTCCTCGGCGTCGAGGCCGGCGTCGGCGGCCTTCTCGAAGAGGTCGTCGTCCTCGATATCCCAGCCGTGGTCGTCCAGCACTTCGTAGTTGAGGTATTCGACGGTTGGCATCACCTGACGGTTCTACGGCCGGAGTCATATGGCTTGTGGGATGCGTCCGTCCTCAGGGCGTGTAAAGCGGTATCAGGCTGAACAGTCCCCACGAGGCGACCGCGGCGATGGAGGGCGTGAGCACCCAGAGCACGACGACGCGGGCGGTGGTGGTGGGGTTGAAGAGGTCGCTCGCGACGAGTTCGTCCGGGTCCTCCTCGCCCATCGCGGGGACTTCGTCGGGGCGGTCGGCTGCGAGCGCGTTCATGCTGACCTTCGCGTCCACGTCTCGGCGGGCGACGTCGCTCGCAGTGACGGTGCGGGTGGCGCGCCCCCAGCCCAGTCCGACGATGGACATGGTGGCTGAGACGGCGAGGCTGGCGGGGATGCCGATGACGGAAAGGAAGGTGATGAGGCTGGCGGAGACGACCTCGACGATGAGCGCGGCGAGCAACGGGAGGTCCGTCAGGTCGTTCCCGACCGTGTCGAGAGTGCGGCGGGCGATGGTGAACGCGCCGACGCCGATTGCCGCGCCGGCGAGCAGGACGCCGTTGCTGGCGGTGATGGCGTCGCTCCCGACGAGCGGGGCGACGGCGTTCGCGACGTTCGACGCGCCCGCGGAGAACGCCATGTAACAGCCGATAACGACCACGAGCGCGCTCGCGAGGAGTTCGCGGCCGGTAGCGTCGTCCGCGATACGGGGGCGGAGTCCCTCCAGGTATACCACGGAGCGTTCGGATTTCTCGATGGGGAACGCGGCGTCGAGGTAGGGGTAGAGGTAGCGGCCGATGACGGCGCACACCCAGAACGCGAGAATGGGTGCGACGAGCCACCAGATGACGATTTCGCCCATCACCGCCCAGTCGAGCGTGCCGGACGCGACGCCCAGTCCGGCGATGGCGCCGACGGCGGTCATGGACGTGGAGGCGGGGACGCCGAACGTGTTCGAGATGAAGAGCGCCAGCCCGACGAAGAAGAGGACGCCGACGGACGCGGCGAGCGTGAACGTGTCGGCGGGGACGATGTCGCCACCCATCGTGTCGATGACGTTCCGGCCGACGGTCCACCCGCCGAGCAGCGCGAACCCCGTCATGAGACCGGCCGCACCGAGTTTGGAGACGACGTTACTCCCGACGGCGGGGCCGAACGCGACGCCCGTCGACGACCCGCCGATGTTGAAACCGACGAACACGGCGACCGCGAGACCGACGACAAGGAGCAGTTCCATCTATCCCGGCTACTCGTTCGGGGCGTTTGAACCCCCCGAAGAACCGTCGGCGTTTTTCCCGGTCGGGTGTGAACTCAGGGGTATGTTCGAGTCCTTCGAAGTCGTCCCCGCGGTGGACATGCAGGACGGGGAGGCGGTGCAGTTGGTGCAGGGCGAGCGCGGAACGGGAACAACGTATGGGGACCCGCTCGCCGCCGCCGAAAACTGGGTGGATGAGGGCGCGGAAACTCTCCACGTCGTCGACCTCGACGGCGCGTTCGAGGGGCAGCGGAAGAACGCGGACGCCGTCGAGGCGATTCTCGCGGCCGTTGACGTCGACATTCAGCTCGGCGGCGGCGTGCGCACCGCGGCGGACGCGATGGGCCTCCTCCGCCTCGGCGTGGACCGCGTCATCCTCGGGACGGCGGCCGTCGAGGACCCCGAAATCGTGGACGTGGTGACGAACAGCTATCCCGACGGCGTGCTCGTCAGTCTCGACGCGAAGGGCGGCGAGGTCGTCGTCTCCGGGTGGACCGAAGGAACGGGTCTCGACCCCGCCGAGGCCGCGGGGCGCTACGAGGAGCTCGGCGCGTCCGGCATCCTGTTCACGGACGTGGACGTGGAGGGACAGGAAGCGGGCGTTCGAACCGAGGAAATCGAGCGCGTCGCAAGCGCCGTCGACATTCCCGTCGTCGCGTCGGGCGGCGTCGCCACCGTCGACGACGTGGTCGCGACGAAGGAGGCGGGCGCGGCCGCCGCCGTCGTCGGCACCGCGCTCTACGAGGGGAACTTCACGCTCCGGGAGGCGCAGGCGGCCGTCGGGCAGCGCTAGACCCTTGTGGGGGCCGGTAATAGAGGAGGTATGAGCGAGAGAAGCGCGAGCGTCGCACGCGCGACCGCCGAAACCGAAATCGAGGTCGCCCTCGACGTGGACGGAACCGGAGAGAGCGACGTCGAGACGGGAATCGGCTTCTTCGACCACATGCTGGAGTCGTTCGCGAAACACGGCCTGTTCGACCTCACGGTCTCCTGCGCGGGCGACCTCGACATCGACGACCACCACACCGTCGAGGACGTTGGTATCGTCCTCGGGCACGCGTTCGCGGACGCGCTCGGCGACAAATCGGGACTGGAGCGGTTCGCCGACCGCCGCGTCCCGCTCGACGAAGCCGTCGCGAGCGTCGTCCTCGACCTCTCCGGCCGCCCGCTCTACGAGTTCAGCGGCGAGTTCAGTCAGGCGTACGTGGGCGAGTTCACGAGCGTGATGGCGCGGCACTTCTTCCGGTCGTTCGCGACGAACGCGGGCGCGACCATCCACGTCGACATCGAGGGCGAGAACGCGCACCACGAGATAGAGGCCGCGTTCAAGGCCGTGGCGCGCGCGCTGGACGACGCGACGCGCGTGGACGACCGCCGGCAGGGCGTCGCGAGCACGAAAGGCCAGCTGTAGATGTTCGACGAGATACTCGAGAAGTTCGAGGGAAGCCCCGGCCAGCAGGCCGTCATCCGCCTCCTGCTCGAACGCGGCTTCTCCGTGAACGCGGAGGGCCGCGTCGTCTCCGGCGACATCGAGATTCCATACACGCAGATAGCGCAGGAGGCCGGCGTGGACAGGCGCGTGGTCGATTCCACGACGGACGCCATCCTCGCGGACGACGACCTCACGCGCATCTTCCGGAACATCAGTCAGATTCCGAGCCTGATGGACCTCGCGCCCGTCCTCGACCTCACGGTCATCACCATCGCCGTGAACGACGCCGACGAGTCAGGCATCGTCGCGCAGGTGACGAGTCTCGTCGCGGACTACGGCATCAGCATCCGCCAGACCATCAGCGAGGACCCCGAGTTCACGGACGAACCCCGTCTCTACCTCGTCACAGACGAAGACCTCCCCGGCGACCTCGTCACCGACCTGATGAACCTCGGCTTCGTGCGGTCCGTCGAACTGTCCTGATGTCGGAATCGTATCGAACCGTCGCGAACGCCGGACAGGCATCGTTCGAGGTGCGGGGCTCCGAGTTCATCGGCCACGTCCGACACGCCGCCACGACCGAGGACGCGGAGGCGTTCATCGACGCCGTGCGCGCGGAGTACGACGACGCGACCCACAACGTCCCCGCGTACCGCGTTCGAGTGGAGTCCGGCGGGCCGGGTACTGACTACATGCTGCGGGAGTACCAGAGCGACGACGGGGAGCCGTCGGGGTCGTCGGGAAAACCGGCGCTGAACGTCCTGCAGGGCGAGGAGCTGGAGAACGTCGTGGTCGTCGTCACGCGATATTACGGCGGGACGAACCTCGGCGTCGGCGGTCTCGTTCGGGCGTACTCGAAGGCCGTGAAGGACGCCGTCGCGGACGCGGGGACCGTGGAGGAGCGCCCGCAGGAGGCGTTCTCGGTGACGGTCGACTACGACGACTCCGGGACGGCGCGCGGCATCCTCGAATCCGCGAACTGCTCGTTCGATGCCGAGTACGGCGAAAACGTGGCGTTCGACGTGACCGTCGCAGCAGCGGACGCGGACGCGCTCCGCGACCGGCTTCGGGACGCGACGAGCGGTCGAGCGGACATCGAGTGACCGTGTGGGGACGCGCGGTCACCGCTCAGTTTCGAACCGAAATAGCCTTTGTGTCGGGTTGCCACCCGAACGTATGAATCGGATTCGTGCGAGCGAGCATCACGATATCGCGAAGCCGAGCGACCCCCGCGTCTCGCCGGACGGCGACCGCGTGGCGTTCGTGCGGCGCATCCCCGAGGACGACGAGTCCTACGACAGCACCGTCCACGTAGTGCCTGTGGGCGGCGGGGAGCCGCGGCAGTTCACGACGGGCGAGGGCGCGGACTCCCAGCCGCGGTGGTCGCCGTCCGGCGACCGCCTCGCGTTCGTCAGCACGCGCGGCGGGGACGACGACCGCCCCCAGTTGTGGATTCTGCCCACGAGCGGCGGCGAAGCGCGGCGGGTGACGGACGTACCGGGCGGCGTCTCGAACCCGGAGTGGAGTCCGGACGGCGAGCGCCTCCTGTTCACGCAGTCGGTCACCCCCACCGAGCGCGAGGACGGAATCGACCTCGAACTCCCCGACGAGGAGTACGAGCGCGAACCGCCCGACCCCCGCGTCATCGACCGGCACATCTACCGCGCCGGCGCGCGCTACATCGACAACGCCCGCAACCACGTCTACGTCCTCGACGCCGACACCGATGAGTTAGAGCGCGTCACGGACGGCGACTTCGACCACGTCTCCGCGACCTGGGGCGACTCTACTACCGTCTACTTCGGCGTGAAGCGCGGCGCGGAACCGGACGATTCGATGACGTTCGACGTTGACGCGTACGACATCGACGCTGGGACGGCGGAGACCGTGACGGAGGTGACGGGCTGGATGCCGATGCTCGCCGCCACGCCGGAGACGCTCGCGTACACGTGGACGCCGCTGGAGAACGCGTCGATGCGGCAGTCCGAAATCGACGTGCTCGACCTCGAAACGGGCGACGCGGAGACCGTCACGGACGGTCTCGACCGCACCGTGAGCGCGCTCGGGCTGGAGTTCCGGAAGGACTCGCTGTACTTCGCGACGCCCGACGAGGGCCGGGTCGTGCTGCGACGAACGACGGAGACCGGCGTCGAGACGGTGCTCGACACCGGTGGCCACATCGACGGCTTCTCCGTCTCGACGGACGCGGTGGCGTTCACGCAGTCCGAATGGGACCACCCCGGCGACGTGTTCGCCGCGACGCCCGGCGGCGCCGAGGAGGTCCGCCTCACCCGATTGAACAGCGACTACCTCGACGACCGCGCGGTCTCCGAACCCGAGGAAGTGTGGTTCGAGAACGGCGAGGGCGACAGTACTGACCCGTCTGCCGAACCGGGCCATACCAATACTGACCCGTCTGCCGAACCGGGCCATACCAAGATCCAGGGCTGGGTGCTCACCCCGCCGGACTTCGACCCCGACGAGACCTATCCGCTCGCGGTGGAGATTCACGGCGGCCCGCACGCGATGTGGAGCACCGCGGGCACGATGTGGCACGAGTTCCAGACGCTCGCCGCCGCGGGCTACGTCGTCTTCTGGTCGAACCCCCGCGGCTCGACGGGCTACGGCGAGGAGTTCGCGACCGCCATCGAACGCGACTGGGGTGACGTGACAATGACGGACGTGATGGCCGGCACGCGCGCCGTCGCGGACCGCGAGTACGTCGACGAGGACGACACGTTCGTCACCGGCGGCTCGTTCGGCGGGTACATGACCGGCTGGATCGTCGGCCACACCCAGTACTTCGACGGCGCGGTCGCCCAGCGCGGCGTCTACGACCTCTCCTCGTTCTACGGCTCCACGGACGCGTTCAAGCTCGTGGAGGGCGACTTCGGCACGACGCCCTGGGAGGAACCAGACTTCCTCTGGGAGCAGAGTCCAGTGGCGTACGCGGACCAGGTGGAGACGCCGACGCTCGTGGTGCACGCGGACAACGACTTCCGCGTCCCCGTGAACAACGGCGAGATGTTCTACCTCTTCATGAAGAAGAACGGCGTCGACACCCGCCTCGTCCGGTATCCGCGGGAGGGCCACGAACTCTCCCGGTCGGGCGAACCCGGGCACGTCGTCGACCGACTGGAGCGCCTCGTCCGGTGGTTCGACGGCTACTCCGCGCACAGCGACGCCGAGCGCGCGCTCGACCGCCCCGAGAACAACGGCCTGAGCGCGGGTAGCGAGGCGGACGGAACGGACGGTACGGACACCGAGAAGTAAAGAGGAGTACGGAGCCGTCCGGGGGTCGGCTTCGTTCGGAACATTCACGAGAAAAACGCACGACTACGGTGGGGTTCGAGGTGAAGGAAAGGGGTTAGGCGACGTGGATGGCGGCGAGCGTCGCGCCGGCGATGACGAACCCACCGATGAAGAACGCGCGAATCGCGACGATGCGCGGCGAGGTGCGGTTCCACTCGTCGTGCTCGTGGAGGTCCCGCCACGCCGTCATCGGGTTACGCCCCATCGCCTTCGCGTTCTCGATGTGGTCGTCCGCGCCGCTCGTCAACACGAGCGAGACGCACGCGAACGCGAACGCCAGTGCGAGCGCGACGTTTCCGGGCGGAAACTCCTGATACGCGGCGACGCCGACCGCTATCGCGACGACGAGGCCGGGGACGAGGACGCCGTAGAGTGCGACGATGCGAATCAGTCGTTTCATACACGCGCCGACGTATCCGCGATAGGTAACTTAGTCGACGATGATGTTCTCGTCGTCCACGGTGGTCGTCTCCTCGGGCTGCATCTCCGCCTCGTAGCGGTCGATCCAGTCCGCGAAGCACGTCGGGCAGAGCCGCTGTTGGTCAATCTGGGAGCGGTCGACGGTGACGCGGACCGTGCGAGCGAGAGCGTCCGATACGTCGTCCCCGCAGTGGTCGCAGGAGTCCTCCGACATACGTACCGCATACACGCCGAGGTATAAAGAACTGCGGCGTCAGAAGCCGTACGCCACCCCGAACGTCCAGAGGAGGCCCGCGACGGAGAACACGAGAATCTGTCGTGCGATACGCTGGCGCTCCTCGGGGTTCATGCGGTCGCGCGCCTCGATGTCAGGGCCGTCGTCGCCACCGCGCGCGAACGACGCGAGACGCTTCCAGAGCGAGTCCGGGAGGTCGCGCTCGCGCTCCGTCTTCGTCTCGACCACGGAGAGCGCGTAGAGGAGAAGCGCCAGCAGCGGCAATGTGAGCACGATGAGCGCGAAATCGGGCGCGACGCCGACCAGCATCGCGCCGCCGTAGACGACGGCGACGACCAGGAGCGGCAGGCCGACGGCGAGCACGAACAGCACGACCGGAGTCATACGTGGCGACTCTCGTGAACGACGTTGGGCGTTACGGTCCCTACTTCGTGCGGAACGCGCGGTCACCGGCGTCGCCGAGTCCGGGGATGATGTAGCCCTCCTCGTTGAGGTGGTCGTCGATGCTGACCGTGAGGAGGTCCGCCTCGGGGAAGCCGTCCTGGACGCGCAGCAGGCCGTCCGGCGCGGACACCGCCGAGAGCACGAAGAGGTTCTCCGGCTCCGCCTGCCCCTCCAGCACGGTTTCGAGGACGGTGCACATCGTGGACCCCGTCGCGAGCATCGGGTCCGCGACGATGACCGTGTCCTCCTCCTTGATTTCGGGGAGTTTCACGTAGTCCACGGTGATTGGGAAGGTGCCGTCCTCGCGCTGCCCGGACTCGTCGCGGCCCGCGCTGATGACGCCCTGCTTCGCGCGCGGGAACGCCTTCAACAGCCCCTCGACGAACGGCGTGGCCGCCCGCAGCACGTTGATGATGACCACGTCGTCCAGGCCCTTCACGCGCTCGCCCGTCGTCGGCGCGAGCGGCGTCTCCAGTTCCACGTACTCGGTCTCCATCACGCCGTCGATGACCTCGTACCCGCAGATGCGGCCGAGCTTCACCAGGCCCTTTCGGAATCCGACCTGCTCCGTCGATTCGTCCCGAATCCGGGAGAGCGTGTCCTTCGCGAGCGCGTGCGTGATGACGTGCGCGTTCTCGCGGTCCTCGATTGGCATACCGGAAAAACGGGCCGGGGATTGCGTTAAGGTGTCGGTTACGTGGCGTCGGAGACGCCACGAACGAGGCGAACGCGGAGTGTAGCGACGCGTGAGCACGCGCGGCGCTACGCGTTCGAGAATCGGCTTCCGATTCTCGTATCCCGACAGAACCGTCCCGCGGTTCTGCGGACGCCGCGGAACACGTGAGCGGGGAACAGGCGGAACGACAGTTCCCCGAACGCGCGAACGTTCACGAGACGCGCCGCGTCTCGTGAGCCAACCAGAACGCAACGCGTTCTGGTGACGGCGAAACGGGAGAGGGCGACGAAAGAGGTCGTGTGAATCGTTCGCAGCGGTAACACGTAAGGCGGCGGGCGTCGTAGGCGGTTCAAACCGCGATGGAAGAGAGTATCTCCGGGTTCAAGGTTCGGGGGGACTGGGGCGATATCGTCGAGCACGGTGAGCGCGTGACGCACGCGTTCCGGGAGGCGGGCGTCGATTCGGACGCGCTGGCGGCGTGGGACGAGTGGCGGCCGAAGGCGCACGAGCGGATCGACGAGGAGGTGTCGGAGAAGACGGCCGAGCAGGCGAGCGTCGGCGAGGGGGAGGGCGAGCGCGCGGGAAAGTCCCCGGACGACGACCTCGGGAGTGCGGGCGAGCGCCTCACGGAGTCCTACGAGAAGCTAGGGGACGACGACGTGGACGGCGCGGTGTCGAAGTGGCAGGACTCTATCGACTACGTGGCGCGCGCGGCGGACACGGCGGGCCGGAAAGCGCTGCGGACCATCGAGAACACGGTGTACCGGAAGGTGATGACGCAGATCGCGCCCTACTACTTCGACAACGATCTCGTGAGCGCGAACATCCGGTACGTGCGCTCCCAGGAGGAGTTCGTGTTCGAGGTGAACGTGAACGACGACGACCTGAAGGACGCGGTGCGCGAGTACCTCGAATCGTACAAGGAGGACGTCGAGCGCTGGCACGTGGACACGGAGAAGGATGTGGAGGCAGTCGCGGCGGCGGAGGGCGTGGACCTCCCGGAGACGGACGCGGACACGAACCCGACGACGAACTAAGCGACACCCTCAAGCGTCACCCTCCACACGGGAGCGTATGGCAGGTCTCGCGATTCTGGTCATCGCCGCCATAGCGAGCCTCTTCATGGCGTGGGCTATCGGCGCGGGGTCGTCCGGGTCGACACCGTTCGCGCCCGCGGTCGGCGCGAACGCGATTCCCGTGATGCGCGCGGGGTTCCTCGTCGGTATTCTCGGGCTCGCAGGCGCCGTCCTCCAGGGTGCGAACGTGAGCGAAGCGGTCGGACAGGACCTCATCATCGGTCAGTCACTCTCCCCGACAGCGGCGGTCATCGCACTCACTATCGCCGCGGTGCTCGTCGCTATCGGCGTGTTCGCGGGCTACCCCATCGCCACCGCGTTCACCGTCACGGGCGCGGTGGTGGGGACGGGCCTCGCGATGGGGGGCGCGCCCGCGTGGGCGAAGTACCAGCAGATAGTGGCGCTCTGGGTGCTCGTGCCGTTCGTCGGCGGCGGCATCGCGTACGCCACCGCGCGGGCGCTCCGCCGCCTCGACCGCGACCGCGTCGTCATTCCCGTTCTCGGCGGCGTCGTCGGCGTCATCGTCGCGAACGTGAAGTTCGTGTTCCTCGGGCCGAGCGGCGTGAGCCGGTCGCTCTCCGGCGCCGTTACGCCCGGAATTCCGGGACGCGTGGCGGTGACGCTCGGCGTCGCCGCGCTCGTCGCGCTCGTCCTCTATCGCGAAATCGACCGCGACCCCGCGCGCGGCCAGCGCCGGTTCCTCCTCGCGCTCGGCAGCCTCGTCGCGTTCAGCGCCGGCGGTAGCCAGGTCGGCTTGGCCGTCGGTCCGCTCCTCCCGCTCGTCGGCGAGGACATCCCCCTCACGTACGTGCTCGTCGGCGGCGGCATCGGATTGCTCGCCGGGTCGTGGACGGGCGCACCCCGAATGATAAAAGCGCTCAGTCAGGACTACTCCAGCCTCGGGCCGCGGCGGTCGATCGCGGCACTCATCCCGAGTTTCGCCATCGCACAGGCCGCTGTGTTCTTCGGCATCCCCGTCTCGTTCAACGAGATAATCGTCTCCGCCATCATCGGTAGCGGGTACGCCGCGGCGGGTGCAGGCGGCGGCGTGAGTACGCGAAAAATGGTGTTCACCGCGCTGGCGTGGGTCGGGTCGCTCGCGATCGCGCTCGGCGCGAGCTACGGCGCGTACGTCGCCGTCGACGCGGTTCTCTAAGGCTCGGATTCGTTCTCGGCCTCGAGCGACTCGGCGTCCTCAACGGGTTCTTCGACCCGTGAGACGCGCGCCTTCATGATGCGGGTGTTCTCCACCGTCTCCGCGCGGAGTTCGACGCCGTCGTACTCGAACGTCTCACCCTCCTCCACGAGCCGGCCCGCCCGGTTGAAGATGAAGCCCGCGATGGTTTCGAACTCCTCGCCCTCGGGGAGGTCGATGTCGAGCGCGTCGTTCACCTCGTCGATGTTCACCTCGCCGTGCACCACCACCGAATCGTCGTCGACGAACGTCACGGGCTTCTCCTCTTCGCCTTCCAGAATTTCGCCGACAATCTCCTCGATGAGGTCCTCGGTCGTGATGAGTCCCTCCGTGGTGCCGAACTCGTCGAGGACCACGACCATCCCGACGCGCTCGTCCTGCATCTCCTGCAGGAGTTCGTCGACGTTCTTCGACTCCGGAACGTGCAGCGTCGGTTCGAGGAGGTCGGAGAGCGAGACTTCGTCACCCTCACCGTAGACGTGTTCACGGACGAGGTCGCGGAGCGCGACGACACCGATAACGTTGTCCAGACTGCCCTCGTAGATCGGGAGTCGTTCGTGGCCGGACTGCACGCACGTCTGGATGGCTTCGTCGATCGGCGCGTCCTTCGGCACCGCGTCCACGTCGAGCCGGGGCGTCATCACTTCCTTCGCGATAGTGTTGTTGAACCGGAAGATGCGCTGGAGCATCTCGCGTTCTTCCTCCTCGATGACGCCCTCGCGCTCCCCGGTCTTGATCATCTGTTGAATCTCGTCCCGGGAGACGTACGAGGTTTCGATAGCGGCGCGCCCGCCCGTAACGCGGTTCACGACCCGCGTGAGGTAGTCGAACAGTACGACGAGCGGGTAGAGGACGCGTTCCGAGAGCTTGAGGAACGGCGCAACCCGGAGCGACCACGACTCCGTGTTCTCGACCGCGTACGACTTCGGCCCGGACTCGCCGAACAGGAGGACGAGCGCGGTGACGCCGAACGTCGAAACGAGCACTGCAACCGCGGAGTTCGTGACGTACATTCCCACGAGCGCGGTGGCGAGGGAGGACATCGCGATGTTCACGAGGTTGTTCCCGACGAGAATCGTCACCAGGAGGCGGTGCGGGTCCTCTTTGAGGGACGCCACGGCCTCCGCACCGGGAACGCCCTCCTCGCGGAGCGCGTCGATGCGGTGGCGAGCGATGGAGAACAACGCAATCTCCGAGGACGAGAAGAACGCCGAGAGCGCCATCAGGATGACTATCGCGACGGCGCCAAGCGCGGCGTACGTATCGGTCCCGAGCGTCACGCCGAACACCAGCGGTGTCAGTACCGGAGACAAACCCACAATAATCATGGATTTCGTCCCCGTCCGATTAAACGTTACCCCCTGCGTGCCGCGGGCAACACGTTTACGCCGGGTTCGACCGAACACTCGACCATGAGCGCGAGCGAAGCAACGCCGAAACCGGAGAGCGCGGACGCCGACATCCTGCTCTATCGACTGCAGGCGTGTCCGTTCTGCGAGCGCGTCGTGAACAAACTCGACGAGTACGGCCTCGACTACCACTCGCGGTTCGTCGAACCCCTGCACTCGGAGCGCGACGCCGTGAAGCGCGTCGTCGGCGCGCGCACCGTCCCCGCCATCATCGACGACAACACGGGCGTCGCGATGGCCGAGTCCGGGAACATCGTCCAGTACCTCGACCGGACGTACGGGGGTGAGAACTGATGGACTTCGACGTCGTCGACCTCCCCGACGCGGACCACGTGACCGAGGGCGAGCACGCGCCGAACTTCACGCGCCCGCTCGTGAACGACGAGTACTGGGAGGACGCCTCGCTCACGGACCTCCTCGACGAGTCGCCGGTGGT
This sequence comes from Salarchaeum sp. III, assembly GCF_036418315.1. Lineage (NCBI taxonomy): Archaea > Methanobacteriati > Methanobacteriota > Halobacteria > Halobacteriales > Halobacteriaceae > Salarchaeum > Salarchaeum sp. III. The sequence goes on from NZ_JAZHPG010000025.1 coordinate 27,458, forward strand.
GCTCGTGTTCCACTCGATGGACGGCGCGTTCCCGGCCACGTACGCGTGGCAGGAACTCGCGGAGCGCGAGTTCGAGCAGTACGGCGTGCAGGTCGTTGGCCTCTCTATCTCGTCGCCGTACGAGCACAAGCGCACCATCGCGGAGCGCGGCATCGAGCAGTACGAGCTGTTCAGCGACCCCGCGAACGACGTGGCGCGCAAGTACGGCATCGAGCACGACCTCGACGGCATGGCCGGCATCGAGGAACCACGGCCGGCGGTGTACGTCATCGACGAGGACCGGACCGTGGCGTACGCGTGGGTCGCGGAGGAGTGGCCGGAGTTCCCGGACTACGACGAAATCGAGGCCGCGGTCGACGACCTGTAGATGTCGCTCGCGGACGCCACCACCGCCATCGAGCACGGCGAACTCGTCGTCTACCCGACCGACACCGTCTATGGTCTCGCCGGCGACGCGCTCGACCCGGAGGCGATAGAGCGCGTGTTCGCGGCGAAGGCTCGGGATCGCTCGAAACCGCTGTCGATGGGCGTCGGGAGCGTGGACGACGCGCTCGACCACGTGGACGCGAGCGAGCGCGAGGAGGCGTTCATGCGCGAATTCCTCCCGGGCGCGGTGACGGTGGTCTGCGAGAAGCGCGACCACGTCCCGGACGCGCTCACCGGCGGGAAACCGACGGTGGGCGTTCGCGTGCCCGACCACGCGCTCGCGCTCGACTTCCTCGACGCCGCGGGGCCGGTGACGGCGACGAGCGCGAACCGGAGCGGCCGCTCGAACGCCCGCCGCGTCACCGACCTCAACCCCGAGATACGGGACGCCGCCAGCGTGGTCCTTGACGGCGGGGAGACGCCGGGCGGGGAGAGCACCGTCGTCGACGCGGACGCGGGCGTGATTCACCGCCGTGGCCAGAACGCCGACCGAATCGAGCGCTGGCTACAGGAGCGAGCGTAGGCTCCGCGTCTTCGTCCCGCACTCCGCGCGGTAGTCGCAGCTCCCGCAGCGCGCGGTGTCGCGGAGGCGGGGCGGCGGGCCGTCCAATCCCTCGACGGCGCGGAGCGTGCGGCGGTAGAGCGCGCGATTCCCCGCAGTGAGTCTGACTTCCCGGACGACGCCGTGACGGGGGTACTCGACGAGCGCCGAGTCGACGGGCGTGCGTTCGCGCCACGCGAGCGCGAGCGCCGCCGCGACCGCCCGCACCCGCTGTGGCTCCCACACGCCGCTGTCCGCGGGGTCGCCGGGCGAGACGAGCACGGGCCGGAGGGGGTCGTACCCGATTTTCTGGACCGTGCCGCGGCAGTCGCGTCCTTCGACGAGCACGTCGCTCTCGGGCGGGTCGGTGAGGGTCTGCCAGCAGTCGCGTTCGCTAAGCGCGCGGAGCCGCCGTCGGTAGGCTTCGGGGTCGACCGCGAGGTCGAACGTCCGAAGGGCGGTGTCGGACGCGACGAGGAGGTCGGGGTACCGGCCAGCGAGACTGTGCGCGCGCTCCGCTGCGGCCGGCAGTCCGTCGGGCGGGTCGCGCTGTCGATAGTAGAGCTGGCGCGGACAGTACGCCGCCGTCGCCAGCGCGCTGAAGGTGGGCACGCCACCCGCTGGCCGCGCCTTCCTACTTGAACTCTATAACGAGACGTCCATCTCCTGGCCTTCGGTGGCCTCGTCGAGGCCGTCCTCCTGCACGCTCTCGGTGAGGGGGTCGGTGAGTTCGCGGTCGGTGAGAATGGCGTCGAACTCGTCGCGGTAGCGGTCGTTGACGCGCCGGATGTCGCGGCGGGTGGTGAGGACGCGGCGGTAGCGGCGGACGGTGCTGGCGCTGACGTCGAGGGCGTCGGCGGCGTCGACGAGGGTGTCGTGGTCGTCGAGCGCCGATTCGAGCGCGTCGAACTCGAAGGGTGCGTCGAGGTCGGTGTCGGCGAGGAGGTGGAGGTCGAGGCGGGCCCGAGCGACGGTTTCGGGAGTCGTGTCGAGGTCGCGGGCGATGGCGGCGTCGGCTTCGTCGGCGTAGAACCCGCGGACGACGCGGACGTACTCGTCCGTGGCGAGGTCTGTGGTGAAGTCGAGAGCGTCCTGCATGTGGGCGACGGTGTCGCGGAGGCGGTCGTCCACCTCGTCGTCGGACGCGAGAGTGCCGTGGGTCTCCGTCTGGGTCTCGGTGACCGTGTCCTCCTCGGTGACGTCGAGGAAGATGTCGCGGAGTTCCTCGGTCTTCTCGTTCATGATGGTCAAAGAGCACGTCCCGCTCCATTAAAGGCTTGTTGGGCGTTCTCACGCCCTGAGAAGTACTCGTAAACCAGTAGTTTGAACACGGTTGACGGAAGGCGTGTGGGTATGAGTACGAACCACGAATCGGTCGACCTGGTCGGCGACCAGGTCGTCGGCAACCTCGCTCGCGCGGCGCTGTTCGCGGCGCTCACCGGCGTGTTCGCCTACGTCTCCTTCCAGCTTCCCGTGTCGAGCGTGCCGTTCACGCTCCAGGTCCTCGGCGTGTTCCTCGCGGGCGCGTTCCTCGGACCGGTCTGGGGGTTCGCGGCGATGGCGCTGTACGTCGTCGCGGGCGCGGTCGGCGTCCCCGTCTACGCGTACGGCGCGAGCGGGCTCGGACAGCTGTTCGGACAGTGGGGCGGCTACCTCTGGAGCTATCCGCTCGCCGCCGCCGTCGTCGGGTACGCCGCGCACGGAGCGGGCGGCCTCCGCGACCTCGACGCCATCTCACTCCCCCGATTGGTCGCCGGACTGGCCGTCGCCACCGTCCTCATCTACGCGTTCGGCACCGTCTTCTTCGCGTACGTCGGGAACGTCGGACTGGTGGAGGCCGCGCTCACCGCCGCCGTCCCGTTCGTCCCCGCGGAACTCCTCAAGATGGGCGCGACCCTGGCCGCGGTCCGCGCCGACGACATCACCGCTGCCTGATGATTTCCGTCGACTCGCTCGTCCACGAGTACGCGGAGACGCGAGCGCTCGACGGCGTGAGCCTCGACATCGCGGACGGCGAGTTCGTCGTCGTCGCCGGTGCGAACGGCAGCGGGAAGACCACGCTCGTCCGGCACTTCAACGGCCTGCTCGAACCGGACGCGGGCGACGTGCAGGTGAACGGAACACCCGTCGCGGACGACCTCGTCGCGGCGCGAGCGAGCGTCGGGATGGTGTTCCAGGACCCCCGCGACCAGTTCGTCGCCGGCACGGTCCGGGAGGACGTGGCGTTCGGCCCGGAGAACCTCGGCCTCGCGCGCGAGGAAATCGAGGAGCGGGTGGACGCGGCGCTCGCCGCGGTGAACATGGCGGGCCGGGGTGACGCACTATTGAGCCGGCTCTCGGGCGGCGAGCAGGAGCGCGTCGCCATCGCGGGCGTGCTGGCGATGCGGCCCGACCACGTCGTGCTCGACGAACCCTTTACCGGCCTCGACCAGCCGGCGCGGGAGAGCGTGCTCGACCGCCTCGACGCCCTCCACGACGCCGGGACGAGCCTCGTCGTCGTGACGCACGACCTCCGGGACGTGTTCGAGCGCGCGGACCGCGTCTGCCTCCTCGCGGACGGACAGGTGCTCGCGGACGGGCCGCCGATGGAGGTGCGCGAGCGACTTCCCGACGCCAGTGTGCGCGACCCGTGCTGACGCACGAACCCGGCGACTCGCTCGGCCACCGCCTCGACCCCCGGTCGAAGCTCGCGCTCCAGGCCGGGTTCGCCGCCGCCGCGTTCGCCCACACGACACGCAGGGGGTTGCTCGTGCTCTCCGCGCTCGCGGTCGTCGCGACGCTCGCGTGCGGGCTTTCCCCCCGCGCGGCGCTCCGCGAGTACCTCGCCGTCCTCCCCTTCCTCGTGCTCGCGCCCCTGATTCAGGCGCTCACGTGGGGCGCGCCCTGGCTAGTGCTCGGGGACGCCGTCCAGCCGGCGCTCGCGTCGTGGCGGACGCTCCTCCTCCTCCTGCTCGCCGCCGCCTACGTCCACACCACGCCCGTCTCGGAGTCCCGGGCCGCGGTCGCGTGGCTCGTTCCCGGACGAGTCGGGCGGTTGCTCGGCGTCGGCGTCGGCCTCGTCTTCCGCTTCCTCCCGCTCCTCCAGCGCGACGTGCGGCGGCTCCGGGACGCCTCGCGCGCCCGACTCGGCGACCAGCGCAGCGTCCGCGACCGCGTGCGACTCGTCGGCGTCGGCGGCCTCCGGCGCGCCCTCCAGCGCGCCGACCGCCTCGCGCTCGCCCTCCGCGCGCGCTGTCTCTCCTACAACCCCACGCCACCGCCGCTGGCGTTCGCCCCACGCGACTGGCTCGCCGTCGCGTGCGCCCTCGTGTTCGCCGCGAGCGCGTACGCTGACGCGCTCACCACGGCCCTCCCGTGACGATTACAAGTGGTAGACAGAACGCACAACCAGCCTCCCATCGTTAGCCGTTGTGACAACCTTTAAGCGCGTCCTACCCGGGATAACGCGTATGTCACTACTCGCGCAGGCGTCGGACGTGACCCGTCCGACATTCTGGCGAATCGGCCACGTCGGCGAGGCTCTGTTCTACTACCTCGCCGCCGTCGCCATCGCCATCTTCCTGTACGGCGTCTACGACCGGTTCGCGCGCTACACCCGGGGAAGCGAGGACCCCCGCGAGCGCGTGAACGACCTCGCCGGCCGCGTCGTCTCCGCCGCGAAAATCGTCGCGTCGAACGAGAAGCAGTTCGACCGCGACCGGTACGCCGGCGTGATGCATCTCTTCATCCTCTGGGGCTTCCTCACCCTCCTCATCGGCACCACCATCCTCGCTATCGACATGGACATCTGGACGAAGGCGCTCGGCCAGCCCTCCTTCTGGACGGGCGACTTCTACATCGCGTACTCGTTCGTGATGGACGCGCTCGGCCTGCTCTTCGTCGTCGGCGTCGGCATGGCGCTCTACCGCCGGTACTGGGCGAAGACCGACCGCCTCTACGGCAAGCACACGTCCGCCGAGGACGGCCTCTTCCTCTGGACGCTCTTCGCGCTCGGCGTCGGCGGCTACATCCAGGAAGGCGTCCGCATCCTCGGTACGAGCGCGACCCGCGACGTGTCCTTCGAGACCGCGAGCTTCGTCGGCTGGTTCACGAAGGACGTCCTCCAGCTCGTCGGCGTCACGCCCGAGATGGCGACCGCAGCGTACGCGCCGCTCTGGTGGAGTCACGCCCTGCTCGCGCTCGCGTTCATCGCCACGGTCCCCTACGCGAAGCCGTTCCACATGATTTCGAGCTTCGCGAACGTCGTCACGCGTGACGAGAACGCCGGCAGCCGCCTTCCGCGCGTTCCCGAGGACGCCAGCCCCGACGAAATCGGCGCCTCCGACATCGACGACTTCTCGTGGAAACAACTGCTCGACCACGACGCCTGCACCAAGTGCGGCCGCTGTTCCTCCGTCTGCCCCGCGAAAGCATCGGGTCGCCCGCTCGACCCCCGTGACGTGATTCTCGACCTGAAGAACTACCGCGAGAGCCTCGACAGCGGCGACGGCGAGGAGAAAGCCATCGTCGCGGACGGCGGCACCTCCGTCATCGACTCCTCCACGATGGAGTCCTGCATGAGCTGCATGGCGTGCATGGACGCCTGCCCCGTCGACATCGAACACGTCACGCAGTTCACGGAGATGAACCGCCGCCTCACCGAGTCCGGCCAGATGGACGAGAACGTCCAGGAGACGATGATGGACCTCTTCCAGAACGGGAACAGCTTCGGCGACCCCGCCCGCAAGCGCCCGGACTGGGTCGAGGACCTCGACTTCGACGTGCCGGACGCCCGCGAACAGGAGGTGGAGTTCCTCTGGTACGTCGGCGACTACCCGAGCTACGACGACCGGAACAAGAAGGTCGCCCGCAGTCTCGCGCGCATCCTCCACGAGTCGAACGTCTCCTACGGCATCCTGTACGAGGACGAGCAGAACGACGGGAACGACGTGCGCCGCGTCGGCGAGGAAGGCCTCTTCGAGATGCTCGCCGAGGACAACATCGAGGCGTTCGAGTCGTGTGACTACGAGAAAATCGTCACCACCGACCCCCACTCGTACAACACATTCAGCAACGAGTACGACCAGTTCGGGTTCGAGAACACGGACTCCGTCTACCACTACACGCAGGTCGTCGAGGAACTCGTCACCAACGACCGCCTCGGCCTCTCCGGCACCGAACTCGACTACACCGTCACCTACCACGACCCCTGCCACCTCGGACGGTACAACGGCGAGTTCGAAGCGCCGCGCGAGGTCATCCGCGCGACCGGCGTGACCCTGGACGAGATGCCGCGCAACCGCTCCAACAGCTTCTGCTGCGGCGGCGGCGGCGGCGGTCTCTGGATGGACTTCGACGAGGAACCGAAACCCTCGGAGGAGCGCATCCGGGAGGCCCTCGAGGACACGGACGCTGGCTCCGGCGTCGACCGGTTCGTCGTCGCGTGCCCGATGTGCATGACGATGTACGAGGACGGCCGGAAGACCGGGAGCTTCGAGGACCAGATCGAGATTACGGACATTGCAGAGCTAGTGGTTGAAGCCCTCGACGCGAAGTCGGACGCGGCGGCGTCGGGCGACACGTCGCCCGCGGCGGCGGACTAGCGGTACTCGTTTTCGAGGAGGCGGTATCTGCGTTCGTCGGCGTACGCGCCGTCGTAGAACAGTTCGTCTTCGAGGCGCGCCTCCTCGCGGAAGCCGACGGATTCGAGGACGCCCGCGGAGGCGTCGTTGGATGCGACGAGGCCGGCGCGGAGTTTGTGGAGGCGGCGCTCTCGGAAGGCGTACTCGCAGACGGCGTCGAGCGCGTCGCTCGCGTAGCCCTCGCACTGGTGGGTGGGGCGAATCCAGTAGGAGACGGTGGCGTGGCCGTGGCGTTCGTCCACGCGGAAGAGCGAGCACGCGCCCACGCGGCCCTCGTCTACTCGCACGACGAACCGCGCGCCCTCGTCATCGAGGAGGCTCTCACGCATCTCCTCGCGCGTGGTCGGTTCGGCGAGGAGGAGCGGGGTGCGGAGGCGATGGTCGTTCCACGCGCGGGCGAAGAACTCGACGTCGTCCTCGGTGGCCGGGTCGAGGCTGACGGTGTCGCCGGTGAGGAAGGCGGACATGTCCGTTGGGTTCGCGTCGGCGGGCAAGAGCGGTTACCACTCAGTGAGCGCTCGCGGGCCGTGAGAGGACGCGAGCACCGCGAGGAAGAGGAGGGCGGCGAGGACGGCGGACGCGCCGCCGATGTAGAAGACGGAGTCCATGCCGTACGCGCTCCACGCCCAGCCGCCGAGGAGGGGCGCGAGGACGCTGCCGGGCCGCCAGACGAGTTCGCGGATGCCGAAACTCGACGCGACGCCGTCGCCGTCGGATCCCTCGTCCGCGAACAGGGCCATGCTCGCAGGTTCGCGGACGCTATCCGCGACGCCGAGCAGTCCGTTCAGGACGACGAGCGGGAGGAAGGCGGCGCTGAGTTCGCCGAGGTAGGGAAAGGCTGTGGGGACGCCGAGCGTGCTCCCGATGGCGGGCGTGAGGGGAACGAGGAGGGCGACGACGCCGTAGGTGAGGCCGCCGGCGAACACGAAGAGAGAGCGGCCGAAGCGGTCGCTCAGTCGGCCGGTGAACGGCTGGCAGAGCATGTTCGTGAACTTCTCCGACGTGAGGATGATGGTGACGACGATGGGGGCGTATCCGAGGCCGCCGCGGGCGACCGTGACGCCGGCGAAGAGCGCGAGCCAGGAGCGCGTGAGGGTGACGGCGACGGCGTAGGGCGCGCGAAAGGACGTGAGGGTGAGGATGCGGCGGTTGAGCGCGAGGTCGCTGAACGGGAAGCCGGGAACGCGGGTCTCGTCGGGGTCGAGAACGACGAGCACGGCGAGGAAGGTGAGGAAGAACAGGGCGACGACGGGGACGTAGGCGGCGGCGAACCCGAAGCCCTGGTAGAGGAGGGCGGCGCTGAACATGCCGAGGATGGACGCGGCGAACCGGCTGGCGTTCGCCTTCCCGATGTGGTTCGCGCGGGTCGCGCCCGTCGCGAGTTCGCCGACCATGCCGAGCGTGAGAAGGCCCATGCCGGTGGCGAGGATGCCCTGGAAGCCGCGCGCGACGAGGACGCCCGTGGTGGACGCAACGAACCCGAACCCGGCGTAGGTGAGGACGCCGAGCGCGAGACACGCGAGGAGGACGCGGCGCTTGTCCCCGCTGTCGCCCCAGTAGGCGAGCGGGACGACGGCGAGCGTCTGCACGAGCGTGAACGCCGTGTAGAACAGGCCGGCCATGAAGTCGGAGGCACGGAGCGATTCGACGTAGAACGGGAGGAGGATGGAGACGGTCGCGATGCCGAACCCGGCGGCGAACCGCGCGAGGTAGAGCGCGTAGAACTGTCTGCGGGAGGACACACCGGTACGAGCGCGGGACGCGGAAAATCGATTCCGATTCCGGGTTCCGGTCGGGGTTCGCGAACGCTTTTACTCGCCGCGGCCCCAGTTCGAGATATGGACCTCACGCGGCGGCCGCGCCGGCTTCGACGGGACGGCATCCGTGAACTGGTGAGCGAGACGAGTCTGGACAGTTCGGACCTCGTCGTGCCCGTGTTCGTGGACGCGACGACCGACGAGCGAGTCCCCATCGAGTCGATGCCGGGCCACGAGCGCGTGCCCGTCGACGAGGCGGTGCCGCGGGTGGAGGAAGCGCTGGACGCGGGCGTGGAGGCGGTGATGGTGTTCGGCATCCCCGAGTCGAAGGACGAGCGCGGGACGCGGGCGTGGGCGGAGAACGGCGTCGTGCAGCGCGCCGTCCGCGACATCACGGCGGAGACCGACGCCTACGTCATCACGGACGTGTGCCTCTGCGAGTACACCGAGCACGGCCACTGCGGCGTTCTCACGAGCGAAGCGCGAGAGAAATGGGAAGAGCAGCCCTCTGACGGCGTCCTGGAGTCGGACGCGCGAGAGGGCGGTCGGCTGACCGTACGGAACGACGAGACGCTCGACCTCCTCGCGAAGACCGCGGTGTCGCACGCGGAGGCGGGCGCGGACATGGTCGCGCCGTCCTCGATGACGGACGGCATGATTCGCGCGATACGCGGAGGTCTCGACGACGCGGGCTTCGAGAATCTCCCCGTGATGAGTTACGCGGTGAAGTACGAGAGCGCGTTCTACGGGCCGTTCCGGGACGCGGCGGACGGCGCGCCCGCGTTCGGCGACCGCCGGCACTACCAGATGGACCCCGCGAACCGGCGGGAGGCGATGCGCGAAGCCCGGCGGGACGTGGAGGAGGGCGCGGACGCGCTGATGGTCAAGCCGGCGCTCCCGTACCTCGACATCGTGAGCGACGTGCGCCGCGAGTTCGACCATCCGGTCGCCGCGTACAACGTCTCCGGGGAGTACGCGATGCTGCACGCCGCCGCCGAGAAGGGCTGGCTCGACATCGAGGAGACGGCGCTGGAGAGCCTGCTCTCCATCAAGCGCGCCGGCGCCGACCTCATCGTCACCTACTTCGCGGAGGACGTGGCTCCCGTCCTCGACTGACCAGCGAACGAGTCGCGGAAGCGCCGAAGAGAAATCGTGTTTCGTGAGAGCCCGCCGTGCGTCGTGTGTTCGGGGGTGCGCGCGCGGCGCAAACACTGGGCAAACCCACGATAGAAGCATCTAGTTGACACTACGTTCGGAAAGCGCTGTGGAAACAATTGCCACGGAACTGGACAGAATACATCCTTAAGGCCATAATGTCTGATTAGGTTTTGTGCATATGCACACCAACAGACCCGATATTTTTGTTTCGTAAAGCAAACCATTATACTCTCCTCTTTCATGGTGTCCTTCCGTGAGTTAGACGCATGTTGAAACACAACACGGCAACATCGGTAGACGAACGTCCAACGGCTGACTGCGGAACGACGGAGGTGGCGTGATGGCGAGCCTCATCGAACTCGCCAGTAGCGTTCAGACGGTCTGGACGCTCGTCGTCTGCTTCCTCATCTTCTTCATGCAGCCAGGGTTCGCGCTGCTGGAGGCCGGACAGGTCCGCGCGAAGAACGCCGCGAACGTCGTCATGAAGAACATGATGGACTGGGCGCTCGGCGTCATCGTGTTCTTCCTCATCGGAAACGCCATCTACGCGCTCGCCGGGATGATTACCACCGAGGGCGTCGCCGTCGACGTGAACGCCGCGTTCGCCTACATCGGCGACCCCAGTGCGTACGTCGGCTGGCTGTTCGGCGCGGTGTTCGCGATGACCGCCGCGACCATCGTCTCCGGCGCAGTCGCTGAGCGGATGAAGTTCAGCGCGTACGTGTTCACCGCTATCTGCCTCACCGCGTTCATCTACCCCGTCATCGGTGGGTTCGCGTGGGGCGGGACCGGCCTGCTTTCGAGCGCCGGATACCTCGGGCAGGCCATCGGCGCCGGCTACGAGGACTTCGCGGGCGCAACCGTCGTCCACATGCTGGGCGGCCTCGCTGGACTCGTGGCGGCGTACATGGTCGGCCCACGGACGGGTCGCTTCGACGCGGACGGCAACCCCCATCCGATTCCGGGGCACAGCGTCGTGTTCGCCGTCATCGGGACGTTCATCCTCGCGTTCGGCTGGTACGGCTTCAACGTCGGCACCCAGGCCGTCGTCTCCGTCGGTGACGCAACCGAGCTCGCCGGCGTCGCCGTGAACGGGGCGGACCTCGGTCGCGTCGCGCTGAACACCACGCTCGCGATGGGTATCGGTGCGGTCGGCTCCACGCTCGTCACCACGTTCCGGGAGGGCAAGCCCGACCCACTCTTCGCGGCGAACGGCCTGCTCGCCGGACTGGTCGCCATCACGGGCGCGTGTTTCCACGTCACCTGGTGGGGCGCGCTCATCATCGGCCTCATCGGCGGCATCCAGACGCCCATCGTTCACCGCTGGGTCGTTAACAACCTCAAGATCGACGACGTCTGCGGCGTGTTCGCCGTTCACGGGAGCGCAGGTGCCATCGGCACCATCCTCATCCCGGTGTTCGCCGCTGACGGCTTCGGCGCCGCGCAGCTCGCGATGCAGGTCGCCGGCGTCATCGTCATCGCCGTCTGGACCATCGTCACGATGGCCGTCATTCTCACCATCGCGGACTCCATCTGGGGCCTCCGCGTCGACGAGGACGAAGAAGAGATGGGACTCGACCAGGGCGAACACGGCATCGCCGCGTACCCCGAATTCGGCGGCGAGGAAGCCACCGTCCGCGCGGACGGCGGCGACCTCCGCACCGATGGTGGCGACACCGATGACGACCCCGAACTCGTCACCGACGGCGGCGTCGACCTCCCCGAGGACAAACGTCCCGTCACCGACGGTAGTGGGGGACGCACGGACAAACGTCCCGTCACCGACGGTGGCGAAGACGAGGGCCTCGACCTCGAGTCCGACGCCGAAATCGAACTCGTGATGTCCGTCATTCGGCCCGACCGCCTGAGCGAGGTGAAGACCGCGCTCGCGGAAATCGGCGCGCCGTCGCTCACCGTCACGAACGTCTCCGGGCGCGGCAGTCAGCCCGCGAAGACCGGGCAGTGGCGGGGCGAGGAGTACACGGTCGACCTCCATCAGAAGGTCAAAATCGAGTGCGTCGTCGCGGACATCCCCACGGAGGACGTGGTGGAAGCCATCGCGGACGCGGCGCACACGGGCGAGAAGGGCGACGGGAAGGTGTTCGTCATCCCCGTCTCCGACGCCTACCAGGTCCGGACAGGGAAGACCGGTCCGGACGCAGTCTGACGTAGCGTAGCGGGTCGTATCGCGCGGGAACCGACAGCGAACTCCCATCCATCATCCACTCTTTCGCTGTTCCAAATCGGTGAGCAGCAGCGCTACTCGTCGACGCGCACACGGAGCGTGATGCCATCCGGGTCAACGACCGTGAGGCCCGCGTGTGTTTTCTCGACCGAGTAGTCGGCGGCGGAGAGGCGGTCGGCGGCCGCGTCCAGCGTTCCAGTGTCCGGGACGAGAAGTTCGTACCAGTCAAGGCCGCGGCCCGCCGCGGGCGTGGTGCGGTCCCGCCATGTGTTGAGGCCGATGTGGTGGTGGTAGTCGCTGGCGGCGACGAACAGCGCGTCTTGGCCGAGCTCTTGGCGGACGGAAAGCCCGAGCGCGTCGACGTAGAAGGCGCGGGCGGCCGCGAGGTCAGTGGATTCGAGGTGGAGGTGCCCCACGTCGGTCCCGGGCGGTGCGTCGTCCGCGCCGGTGGCATCCGCGGCGAGGTTGTCAAGCGCGAGCGGGTCAGTCGTCATTTCGACGCGGCCATCGGCGACCGGCCACGCGTCTTTAGGTCGGTCGTAATAGAGTTCGACGCCGTTTCCCTCGGGGTCAGCAAGGTAGAGCGCCTCGCTCACGCCGTGGTCGGCCGCGCCGTCGAGCCGCCAGGTCTCGCGAACGCGTTCAAGGGCGTCCGCGAGCGCGCCGCGGGACGGGAACCGGAACGCGACGTGGTAGAGGCCGGCGGCCGAGCGCGGGCGCTCCGGGAGCCCCTCGTCAGCGCGGAGTTCGAGCAGGGGCGTGTCGCTGGCGCCGAGCGTCGCGGCGTCGGTGGTTCGGTCGAGAACCGCGAGGCCGACGACGCCCCGGTAGAACGCGGCGGCGGCGTCGAGGTCGGTGACGGCGAGCGCGACGCGGCCGACGCGCGCCCCGTCGAGACGTTCGGTCATACCTGAACGGACGCGAGCGAGCGTATAAACGCCGGGGGCGGCGGCGCGGGTCGCCGGCGAGCGTGGAGCGTCAATCCTTTTCCCGAGTCCGGTCCAACCTCGGGGTATGAACCGCGATACGTCGCGCGACCTCTACGACCGCGCGCTCGATTCGCTGCCGGGCGGCGTGAACTCATCCGTGCGCGCCGCGCCCGTGCCGTACCCGACGTTCGTCAGGTCGGGCGAGGACGGCCACGTCGTGGACGCGGACGGGAATCGGTACGTGGACTGGGTGATGGGACTGGGGCCGCTCCTGCTCGGGCACAGCCTCCCCGACCGCGTCACGTCCGCGATTCAGTCCCGGACGGCGGACGGCCCGATGTTCGGGATGCCGACCGAACTCGAAGTCGAGCACGCGGAGTTCGTGACGCGCCACGTTCCCTCGGTGGAGATGGTGCGGTTCGTGAACTCGGGGACGGAAGCCACCGTCTCCGCCGTGCGGCTCGCGCGCGGCTACACCGGACGCGACAAGGTCGTCGTGATGGAGTCCGGCTACCACGGCGCGCAGGAGTCCACGCTAGTGGAGCGCGTCGGACCACGTCCGACGGAACGCGCGAGCGGCGACGAGCCGCGAGCGGTGCAGGGACAGCCGTCGTCGCCGGGGATTCCGGCGTCGTTCGCGGAGCACACGCTCCCCGTGCCGTTCAACGACCCGGAGGCCGCCCACGAGGTGTTCGAGGAGCACGGCGACGACATCGCCGCGGTGCTGGTGGAGCCGATTCTCGCGAACAAGGGCATCGTCGAACCCGAACCCGGCTACCACGAAACCCTCCGCGACCTGGCGGACGACCACGGCTCCCTCCTCGTCTGGGACGAGGTCATCACGGGCTTCCGCGTCGGCGGCCTCCAGTGCGCGCAGGGGAAGTACGGCTTCGACCCCGACCTCACCACGTTCGGGAAGATTATCGGCGGCGGGTTCCCGGTCGGCGCCATCGGCGGGAAGACCGAAATCATGAACGAGTTCACGCCCTCCGGCGACGTGTTCCAGGCCGGAACGTTCTCCGGACATCCGGTGACGATGGCCGCGGGCCTCGAAACCCTCCGGTACGCCGCCGAGGAGGACGTGTACGGCCACGTGAACCGCCTCGGCGAGCAACTGCGGTCGGGCCTTTCGGACGTGGTCGCGGACCAGGCGCCCGAGTACTCCGTCGTCGGGACGGACAGCCTGTTCAAGGTCGTGTTCACGCGCGACGGCGAACGGCCGCGGAACGGCGGGGACGTCGGTGACGCGAGCGTGGAGCGCTGGAACCGCGTGTTCCGCCCGCAGATGCAGGACCACGGAATCATGCTCTCGCAGAACCAGTTCGAGAGCCAGTTCGTCGCGGACGGCCACACCGAGGAGGACGTAGAACAGACCATCGAGGCGTACGCGGACGCGCTCTAGAAGGGAAGGGGGTTTCAACGACGCCCTCCCAGTGTTCGTATGGACAAGAGCGAGCCGATTCGGCTGGCGACGCGGGGGTCTCAGCTCGCGCGCCGGCAGGCGGCCGAGGTGCAGGCCGCCCTCGAAGACCGCCGGTACACGGTGGAAATCGTGGAGGTGGAGACCGAGGGCGACCGCATCACGGACGAACGCATCCAGGACCTCGGGAAGACGGGTGCGTTCGTGCGCGCGCTGGACGAACGCGTCCTCGAAGGGGAGGTGGACGCGGCGGTGCACTCGATGAAGGACATGCCGACGGACGTGCCGGACGACCTCGTGACGGCGGCGGTGCCGCGGCGCGCGAGCGCGGGCGACGTGCTCGCGACCGTCGAGGGGGAGAACCTCGACGATCTGCCGGAGGGCGCAGTCGTGGGGACGTCGAGTCTCCGGCGGAAGGCGCAGGTGTTGAACGCGCGCCCCGACCTGACTGTGGAGCCGATTCGCGGGAACGTCGACACCCGACTGGAGAAACTGCTCGCGCCCGCGTTGCAGGCCGAGCACGAGCGCCGACTGGACTACGAGAAGGAACAGCAGTCCGCGGAGGCGCGCGACCAGAAGCGCGACGGCGACGACATCCATCAGGACGACGAGCGCGAGTACGACCGGGACGTGGAGGAGTGGTTCAGTTCGCTCTCCGAGCTCGAACGCGCGGCGATGGAGCGCGAGGTCGAGACCGAGTACGACGCCGTCGTGCTGGCGCGCGCCGGCCTCGAACGCAGCGGACTGGCGTACGACGTGGCGCTCACCGACCTCGACGTGAACGACCACGTACCCGCGCCGGGACAGGGCGCGCTCGCGGTGACGGCGCTCGACGGCGACGTCGCGGACGCGGTGCACACGGCGCTCGACCATCCGCGTTCGCGGGTGGAGACGACGACGGAACGCGTCGTCCTCGAAGAGCTGGGCGGCGGCTGCATCGCCCCCATCGGCGTGCACGCGTTCATCCAGGGCGGCGTCGTCCGCACGCACGTCCAGGTGTTCAACGAGGACGGCAGTGAGTCCGTCGTGGAGACGCGCGAACTCGACATCGACGACTACGCGCCCGAAGCCCGCGACCTCGCGAACGACCTCCGCGAGCGCGGCGCGGCCGACCTCATCGCGGAGGCCCGCCGAGAATGACCGGAACCGTGTACCTGGTCGGGAGCGGGCCCGGCGACCCCGAACTTCTCACCGTGAAGGCTCGCCGCCTGCTGGACGAGGCGGACGTGGTGCTGCACGACAAACTCCCCGGGCCCGATATTCTGGAGACCATTCCCGACGCGAAGCGCGAGGACGTGGGGAAGCGTGCGGGCGGCGAGCGCACGCCCCAGTCGGAGATAAACGAACGCCTCGTCGAACTCGCGCGCGAGGGAGAACAGGTGGTTCGCCTGAAGGGCGGCGACCCGTTCGTGTTCGGGCGGGGCGGCGAGGAGATGGAGTACCTCGCCGACCACGAGGTTCCGTTCGAGGTCGTGCCCGGCGTCACCTCCCCGCTCGCCGCGCCCGCCGTAGCGGGGATTCCCGCGACCCACCGCGACTTCGTGTCGAGCGTCACGCTCGTCACCGGCCACGAGGACCCGACGAAGGCGGAGTCGAGCGTGGACTGGAGCGCGCTCGCCGCCACCGGCGGAACGCTCGTCGTGCTGATGGGTGTGGGGAAACTCCCCGAGTACACGCGGGAACTCCGCGAGGCGGGGATGGACCCGGCGACGCCCGTCGCGCTCGTCGAGCGCGGGACGCGACCCGGTCAGACGGTCGCCACCGGCACCCTCGAAACAATCGTCGACGTGCGCGACGCGGAAGGCATCGAACCGCCGGCCGTGACGGTCATCGGCGAGGTGGCGCGCGTCCGCGAGGACGTGGAGGCGTTCCTCGATGCCTGACATCGCCGTTTTCCGGCCCGACGACGGCCGGCTCGCGCGGGCGGGCGAACACCTCGAAACGCGTGGCGCGACGCCCGTGCTCGACCCGATGCTCGAAGTCGCACCCACGGGAAACACGCCCCGAGACGACGCGGACTACGCGGTGTTCACGAGCAAGACGGGCGCTGAACTCGTCAGCGCGGCGGGCTGGACGCCCGGTGATGCGACGGTGTGCGCAATCGGCGAATCGACGCGGGTTGCACTAGAAACGGAGGGGTTCGACGTGGGCGTGGTTCCCGGGGAGTACTCGTCTACCGGCCTCGTGGACGCGCTCCGGGGCGAGGTCGGTGGGTTGCGCGTGGAAGTCGCGCGCTCCGACCACGGGAGCGACGTGCTGCTCGACGGCCTCACCGAGGCGGGGGCGTACGTCCACGAAACCGTGCTCTACCGGCTTACTCGCCCGGAAGAGAGCGGCGTGTCGACCAAACGGGCGGCCGCCGGCGACCTCGACGCGGCGTTGTTCACGTCGAGTCTCACCGTCGAGCACTTCCTCGACGCCGCGGACGACCGCGGGTGTCGCGCGCAGGCTATAGAAGGCCTGAACCGCGCCGTCGTCGGTACCATCGGCGAACCGACCCGGCAGACAGCCGAAGAGCGCGGCATCGCGGTCGATGTCGTGCCCGACGAGGCGAGTTTCGAATCGCTCGCGGACGCGGTGCTCGACGACCTGTAGGGCGGACGTTTATAGCCGAGAGCGGCCTAGTCCTTCTCGATGAGTGAGTCCACGGTGTCCTTCCCCGTCCCCGAACTCGAAGCGCGCGCACGCCGATGTGCGGACGCGCTCCGCGACGCGGACGCGGTCCTCCTCGCGTCCCACATCGACGCCGACGGCCTCACGAGCGCCGGCGTCGCCTCCCACGCCCTCTCCCGGGCGGGTATCGACCACGAGACCCGCTTCGAGAACCAACTCGGCCCCGACGAGATAGCAGACATCGCCGACGCGGACTACGACACGGTTCTGTTCACGGACTTCGGGAGCGGGCAGCTTGACGAGATAGTCGAATACGACTTCACGCCCGTGGTCGCGGACCACCACCAGCCCGCCGATGTCGACATCGAACACCACCTGAATCCCCTCCTCGAAGGCGTGGACGGCGGGAGCGAACTCTCGGGGGCGGGCGCGGCGTACGTGCTCGCGCGGGCGCTCGGCGGCCCCGAGAACAGGGATTTGGCGGCGCTCGCCGTCGTCGGCGCGGTCGGCGATATGCAGACGGAGGGCGGGGAACTGGTCGGTGCGAACACCGTCGTCGCGAAGGAGGGCGTGGAGGCGGGCGTGCTCGACACCGCGCGCGGCCTCGCCGTGTACGGCGTGCAGACCCGCCCGCTGCCGAAACTCCTCGCGTACGCGAGCGACGTGCAGATACCGGGAATCACGAACGACCGGCAGGGCGCGGTGCGCTTCCTCGCCGGCCTCGACCGCGACCTCCGGCGGGACGGGGAGTGGCCGACGTGGGCGGAACTCACCGTCGCAGAGAAGCAGACGGTGGCGAGCGCGCTCATCCGCCGCGCGATACGCAACGGCGTCAGCACGGAGGACGTCGAGGATCTCGTCGGAACGACGTACACCTTGACCGAGGAGGAACCGGGGACGGAGGTGCGGGACGCGAGCGAGTTCTCCACGCTCCTGAACGCGACAGCGCGCTACGAGCGTGCTGACGTGGGGCTCGCGGTGTGTCTCGGCGACCGAGATGGCGCGCTCACGGATGCTCGGGAACTCCTCACAGAACACCGGCGGAACCTCTCCGCGGGCGTGCGCTGGGTGGAGGAGCACGGCGTCACCCAGGAGGAGCACGTGCAGTGGTTCGACGCGGGCGACGAAATCAGGGACACCATCGTCGGCATCGTCGCGGGGATGGCGATGAGCGCGGACGGCGTGCGGTACGACAAACCCATCGTCGCGCTCGCGCGGAAGAACGAGGCGGAGCTGAAGGCGTCGGCGAGGGGGACGAGTCGGCTCGTGGACGACGGCCTCGACCTCTCCGTGGTAATGGGGGAGGCCGCCCGTGCCGTCGGCGGTGACGGCGGCGGCCACACTGTCGCGGCGGGCGCGACCATCCCGGACGACGCCGTCGAAGCGTTCGTCGACGAGGTCGGGCGGCTGGTCGCGGCGCAGTTATCCTAAGTCGAGCACGCCGGCGTACGCGAGCACGGAAACGGAGAACGCGTAGACAGCGCTCACGGCAGCTAGCGCGATGAACGGGACGGAGAGCAGGCGGGCGGTTCGGTAACCGATGAACCCTCTGGTAGTGCCCAGGACGACGAATCCGCAGAGCGTCGCGGCCAGTGTGACGACGGCGGCGGCGACGAGGCGGTCACGGCGGCGCATACAGGGACGTGGCGGAGCGCCGGCAAATCGGTGTCGGTCACCCGCCACACCCAATTCTATATCTCCGTATTTGGTTTATTGATGGTGAATCGGCCGGTTTTTACTCCCGACTCCCCCGAGTAGGAGTATGAGCGACTTCACGCCCGAGGAGTTCGAGGAGGAGAAGTATACGGAGTACTTTTCGGAACTCCAGACCGCGTACAAGCGGGCGTTCAACGAACTGAACGGGACGTACGACTCCACGCTGATTCACGCCATCGACCAACAGATTCTGAACGAGAGCGAACCACACTACGAGGGCGATGGCGAGTTCAGCATCGAACTCCCGGACAACCCCATCGACCGCCTGACTGGCGTACCCGTGAGCGACGAGAAAGCGGAGGAGACGCTCGACGTGTACGTCGCGGAGTTGAAGAAGCAGTTGCGCGCGACGTTCGATTTCGCGTAGTCCAAGAACTTAAGCCGCCAGACACCGTATCCCGCAGTATGAGCACCGAGAGTCAGTCCGGCGACGACCTGGAGGAGCGCATCAACAACTTCCTCCGCCGGAACTTCCCCCAGATTCAGATGCACGGCGGGAACCACGCCATCCAGAACATCGACCGGGAGAACGGCACGGTCAGCATCTCCCTCGGCGGCGCGTGTTCCGGCTGCGGCATCAGCCCGATGACGATTCAGGCGATCAAGTCCCGGATGACGAAGGAGATCCCCGAAATCAACACGGTTCACGCGGACACCGGCATGGGTGGCGGGCACGGCGGTGACGGCGGTATGAGTCCCTCGTTCCCCGGTGAAACGACCGAGGACGGCGAGGACGACGAAGGCCCGCAGGCCCCGTTCTAATCCTCGGTCCAGTAGTAGAGTTGTTCTTTTTCGGCGCCACAGGACGGACACTCATCGGGAAGTCCGTCGTGTAGGTCGCCCAGTTCGCCGCACTCCGAACAGCGCCAGGTGAGTTCGGCCTCGCCGAAGGCGTGGCCGGCGCGTTCGTGTTCGATGGAGAGGGATTCGACGCCCTCGCGAGTGGTGACGTAGAAGCCGTCCTCGTCGAACCCGCGGACGGTGCCGAGTTTCCGGCCGTCCTCGTCGTGAATCGTTGCGCCGAGCGCGACTTCTGGCGGGTCGTCTGCCATACGTGAGGAATCGACGCCAGCCGGGATAAAAGCACCCACCAACCACCCGATAAATCCAATACTGCGATATAGAAGTCGGGAGTGGTGCGCGCACACGAGTTTCTGGATAGAGAGCAACCAAGATGCAGAGCATACATTCACTTTAAACGACATTAGTGAGAAATTCAGATGATAAGAAGTATAGAATTCAATATCAGTCATAGGAGCCAGTATTAAGAAAGAATGTGTTTTCCCTGGGGAAGATTTATTTACAGATAGTTTAGACAGAGTAGTATGGTGGATTTCACTAGTATTAATCGCAGGGAAGCGGTGAAAGGTGTGTTGGCAGCTTCGTTCCCCGCAACCGAACGGATACTTGGGAACGCCACAGACCAGGAGTCTAATAAGAGATACGTCGGATATTCCTATTGCCCCATGACAGAGCAGGGGCAGACGACTGCTACTGCAATCCTAGATTTGAATCAAGATGGGCTTAAAGGAGTTCTAAACGTAGCGGGATTTCGAATCCCGATTGGCCAAAGGAGTCGTATAGACGACTCCGCGGATTCAGACAATATATCAAAATACCATTTTTCGTCTAATAAGGAAGCACATCAAGAGGTAGTACGAGACTCTACAGTCGGCCTAAAGGGATATATTCAGATGACTGACTCTCAAGCAACAGGAGTCGTAAGTAGGCCATCTGGGGCATTTGGCGATATTGCATTCACATTGGGAGAGAGTAGCAAAGGGTTCACTAGCGAGCTGGTGAAGCGGAGCCTCAACACTGCTAAACGCAAAGTAAGCATTCAGTCATTCGACAGAATGGACATCCCCACAACGGGAATACCAAGAGAGAATAGCTTTGAAAGCCTCGATGTGTTGGACGAGACCAGTTTAGACAGTGGAACCGCCCGGAGGACAGCGGCACGTTCCGAGAAAGTAGATAGCCGAGATGGAGTTTCAACAGAATCTACATCAGGACATGATGTTGGAATATTCGACCAAAGTAACGCCGGCCCAAACTCTCTAACCCACGTTTTCGACGATAATTGCAGTGCGTCAAGTGCTACAATGACGTGGGAGTATGAGTTCGCCACATCCTCTATAATCAGGTACAATCAAGGGAGTCCTGCATACGGAATCGACACTGATTACGACGAGATAGAAGCGCAAGGCGGTGAAAAACCATTCCACCTGCAAGCGTACTTTAGCGATCCCCCTGATCCACTCGTACTCCCCTGTGACGAACGGCCCGGCTACCCGTACGCCTCAAAAGTAGAATTCTGGGCACAGCACGACGAAGAAAACTCATATAATAAAGCGAATCTTGAGGACGCTGTTCCAAACTCTACAGATTCACAAGACCCAAGTCTAATCCTCGATACAGTACTCAATATTATTTCCGGGGTGGGAGGCCCGTGGGTTGCTGGCGTTGCATCAATCATTGATTACGCGCTCACCTTATCAGATGTAAATAACGGAACCATACGTCGAACTACTAACGATGGTGGGATACGTCAGTGGTACTGGGATCTTCCGTTGAGCTATGGTGGCTCAAATAACCCCGGAAATAATTTCTTCCCAGATGCTAAGAATGACACAGCTGGTGTCAAAGTTTTTGTCGAAAACACCGCTGCCGAAGGAATAGACGTCAGTATAGACACTAAGAGTAAGATGACGTGGGGTTATTATGATTACACAGACGGTCGCTGCCCATGCGGAAATACAAACTTTACGACTATACTAAAGACACAGCAAACAATCCCCCATACGAACACTTGCACGTACAAAAGTGTATTATCTGATTAGATATAATACACTTAATCCCAACTGAATACCCAAATATAAAATAATGAATCGAAGACAGTTTCTCTCGGGCGTCGCCGGCGGTGGTGGACTCCTGCTCGCTGGCTGTCTCTCCCCGGAGTACACGAAAACCCACGTCTACTCCGCAGGCGAGACGATGATCGCTGGCCCGACAGTCACAGACGATACGGCCTACTTCACCATTCAGGTTCGCAGCCGGGATAATAAATCGAACGCGGGAACGCTCCTCGGCGTCGATCTCACGACGGGCACCCGGACGGCGAAGATCCCGTACATCGTCGAGTACGCGTCCTGGGAGCGCGACATCCCTCTGCAATCCACGCGACCAATCGTTGACGACCAGCAGGTGTTCATCGGCGGGCGTGCACCCGTCGCCTACGATCTCTCGGGCCAGGAGCTGTGGACGGTCGATTTCGTCGAGCAGTTCAGTGCACAGGCCTCGCTACGCCCGCCGCGCGTCACCGACGATACGGTCTATTTCGGGCTGTCCACCGGCGACATCTGCGCACTCCACCGAGAGACGGGTGAGGTTCTCTGGAAAACATCGCTTGGTGACGGAGGGATTAGCGGCTGGAAGCCTCTTGAGGCCTCCATAATCGCGGTTGACACGAGTGGAGTGATTGCGATGCTGAATCAAGAATCAGGGGCTATCGAACGACAGCGAACATTCAAGCGCGGTGGAGACGGGGGGCCATTCACAGTTGGCTCAGCGCTATCCGTCAGAAAAGATGGGGTTTACGTCGAAGGGAACGGCATTGTTTCTCGATTCGGCCGCGAACTACAGACTACATGGACGCAGCCACTCCCACTCGACTGGGCACACCCACCAGTCATAACGGAAAACAACTGTTACGTCATCGGGGAGAAACCCGAAGACTCGACCGGCTACCTCTACAAGGTAGACCGGGAAAGCGGACGGTTGGAGTGGGAGAAATCACTCGCCGCCAAACTGGGCGGCTGGGAGGCAGTTAGGGCCGGCGATCAAATATACACGTGGGGCGAAAACCAGGAGAGTGTTGGCGTAACGACGCTGGACGGCGACGTTGTCTACGAGATTCCGTTCGAGTCACAGATAGCGGGCGTCAGAGAAATAGAGGACGGCGTGAGTGTTCTGACGACCGACGGAGAGCTATTCAAAGTGAGCTAGCGGATGT
Organism: Salarchaeum sp. III; assembly: GCF_036418315.1. NCBI lineage: Archaea > Methanobacteriati > Methanobacteriota > Halobacteria > Halobacteriales > Halobacteriaceae > Salarchaeum > Salarchaeum sp. III. The sequence goes on from NZ_JAZHPG010000025.1 coordinate 49,839, forward strand.
AATGGTCTCTCCGTCGGTGGAATCGGAATCCACCGAGAGAGACGTATATCGAAGTCGATAGTGTGCGAGCGCCCCCACGGTTTAGGAGGTTGGGGGCGTCCAGTCCGTATGGACGCGAAGAACTTCCTGTTTGTCTCCGCTGACGCTGCACTGATTACCGACCTGGCCTGGCAGGTCCACAGAGAAGGCCACGCCGTGAAGTACTACATCGAAGCGGAGAGCGACAGGGAGATCGGCGACGGGTTCGTACCCAAAACGGACGACTGGCGCGCGGACGTCGAGTGGGCGGACGTCATCATCTTCGACGACATCTGGGTCGGTTCAGACATCGGGACCGGCGAACTCGCGCAGGAACTCCGCGAACAGGGGAACGCGGTCGTCGGCGGCACGCCGAACACCGACCATCTCGAGGAGGACCGCGGGTACGCGATGGAGGTTCTCGAAGAGCACGGCGTCAACACCGTCGAGCACCACGTCTTCCACGAGTTCGATGCGGGCATCGAGCACGTCCAGGAGAACCCGGCGCCGTACGTGATTAAGCCGCTCGGGGAGGTGCAGAACGTCAAGCGACTGTTGTACGTCGGGAACGAGGACGACGGCAGCGACGTCGTCGACGTCCTCCGCGCCTACAAGAAGGCGTGGGGCCACCGAATGAGGGGGTTCCAACTACAGCGGAAAGTCGAGGGTGTGGAGGTCGCTATCTGCGGGTTCTTCAACGGCAACGAGTTCATTGACCAGGTCAATTTCAACTTCGAGCACAAGAAGCTGTTTCCCGGAAACATCGGCCTCTCGACCGGCGAAATGGGGACGTCGATGTTCTGGGCCGGGCAGAACAAGTTGTTCGAGGAGACATTCGGCAAACTGGAAGACTGGCTCGCCAACGAAGGATACGTTGGGAGCATCGACATCAACTGCATCGTGAACGAGACCGGAATCTACCCATTGGAGTTCACGCCGCGCTTTGGCTATCCGACGATTGCGCTGCAGCAAGAGTCCATCGAGTCATCGACTGGCAAATTCTTCTACGACCTCGCACATGGTAATGACCCAGAAGTAGAAGTGCACACCGGCTACCAGATCGGCGTGCGGATCGTCCTGCCGCCGTTCCCGTTCGACGACGAGGAGACGTACGACGAGAACTCGCGGAACGCAGCGGTGGTGTTCGAGACGGACAGCCGCGACGGGATCCATCTCGAAGACGCGAAGAAGGTTGATGGTCAGTGGCGCGCGGCGGGCGACAACGGAATGCCCATCGTCGTGACCGGCAAGGGCGACACGATGCACGCCGCGCGCGAGCAGGCGTACGACCGCATCGACGACATCGTGATGCCGAACATGTACTACCGGGACGACATCGGCGAACGGTGGATCAACGGTGACGGCGACCGCCTGCAGGCATGGGGCTACCTCGGGCCGGCGTAGGTCAGGTCACGCGGGGGTCGACGGCGAGGCGGACGACGTCCCGGAGGAGGGAGCCGAGCACGCCGAGCGCGACCATGCCGAACACGGCGGTGAAGCTCAGCATCGGGTCGCCCGCGCCGAACCCGTTGAACACGGCGACGGCAGCCCCGGGAACGTCGAGGACGCCCTCGACGACGATGGTGGTGAGGACGAGCAGTCCGAGCGCTTCGCCGAGGACGGTGGAGACGAGGGTTGGCCAGGTGTTCCGGAAGACGTGGCGGGCGACGCGGAGGCGGCCCGCGCCCTTCGAGCGCGCGGTCTTGACGAAGGGGTCGTCGAGGCGGTCGGCGGTGACGCCCTTGACGTGGCGTATCTGGACGGCGGTGAGGGAGAGCGCGACGATGCCAGCGGGGAGCGCGAGACGGGTGAGGTTCTGGGCGTGGAGGAGGCCGAGTTCGGGGTCGTAGACGCGAACCCAGCCGAGGACGGTCGGGTGGTAGGCGAACGCGAGTTCCGCGAGGAGGAACGCGGGTACCGCGAGGCCGACGTAGGAGACGACGGAGAGCGCGCGGTCGAGGCGGCTTCCGGGTTCGACAGCGGCGTACGTGCCGACGCCGAGGCCGACGGCGAGCGAGACGAGGACGCCGGGGACGAGGTAGGTGAGCGTGACGGGGAGCCGGGTGGCGTAGAGCGAGACGACCGACGTGTCGTAGTAGAGCGAGCACCCCCAGTCGACCGTGAGGAAGGCATGCATCCACGCGAGGTACTGGTCGAGGGGGCCGCCGTCGGCGTCGAGAACGGCTCCGAGACCCATCTCGACTTCCGCGAAGAAGACGCGGCGGGTGTCGGGGAGGACGGCGAGCACGAGGTAGGTCGCGGTGAGCACGACCCAGACGACGGCGACGGCCCACGCGAGTCGGCCGAGGACGTAGCGGGCGTCGCCGCCGAGGGATGCCATACCCACGATGGATGAAACATCACTCATAAATCCACGTGTACCGGATTTTCTGTCCGGCTAGCGCGGCGTTACGTAGGTGTCTCGTGGCGGTGTGAACGCGAATGACCGGGACGCCCGGCGACCGACGGATCGACTGGACGGCGGACACCAGTCGCGGCTACTCGCCGCCCGCCGTCGCCGCGCTCGCGGGAGTGCTCGCGGTTCTCGCGGCGTTCGCATACACGGCCGTCACGCCGGGCCGGAGCCTTCTCGGATACGAAATCAGTCGACTAGAGTGGCTGTGGATGGCGAGCCTCTGGCTGTTCGTCGTCGCGAGCGGCACCGTCGTCGCGAACGCCGACCGCCAGGACGCCCGGAACGCGCTCGCGTACTTCGCCCGCCATCCCGCGGCCGCCGCCGGGACGTTCGCCGCGCTCGCTGTCTTCCTCGCGGGCACGCTCGGCCCCGTCTTTCTCGACCCGCCCGCCGTCAACATCCCCTATCGGAACCAGCCGCCGGTCTACACGAGCGTCCCCAAGTACAACGTCGTGCAGTGCTACAACCCCGTGGGAGACCGGTGTTACGGCACCTGGTCGGCCCCGCTCGGGACGAACGCGCTCGGACAGGACATGGTGCAGTTGCTCGTGTTCGGCGCGCGGAACGTCGTCCAGCTCGCGCTCGTCGCCATCGCGCTCATCGTCCCGCTCGCCACCCTCGTCGGCACCGTCAGCGCGTACGCCGGCGGACGTATCGACCGCGTGCTCGCCGGGTCAGCGGAGAGCCTGAAAGCAGTGCCGGCGCTCCTCGTGTTCTTCGTCTGGCGGTGGCTCTCCGGCGACGGCACGCTCTTCATGCTCGTCGTCTCCTTCGGCCTCGTCAACTGGGGGAGCGTCGCCACCGTCGTCCGCAGTCGCGCGCTCGACGAAGTCGCAAAGGACTACGTGCGCGCGGCGAACGCGAGCGGCGCGAGCGCCGTGCAGGTCGTGCGCTGGCACCTCCTCCCGAACGTCTCCCGGAGTGCAACCGTCGCCGCCGTCTCCCAGATACCGCTCTTCATCACCATCGAAGCGACGCTCTCCTTCCTCCGGTTCGGCACGCCGCCGTCCCCCCTCCTGCTCCGCCCGCCGACCGTCATCTCCTGGGGCGACATGATAGGCAGTAACATCTCGTCCTTCCAGCGATACTGGTGGACCGTCGCGATACCCGTCGCCGCCCTCCTCGCCACCATCCTCGCCGTCAGCCTCCTCAGCGACGCGATTCAAGACCTCCTCGGCCCCCGCTCAACCTAGAGCCGACCGCTGGCTCGCGGTCAAGTACACGAAGCCCACAATGCCCGATTGCTTGTTCTTATCGTCCTGCGCCCACGTTTTACGTCGTCGAGCGCGCTTCGCACACCCTCCTCGCAAAACCTGGACTAAAAGGAGTGCCTGCGGCGTAACTCCTACATGAAGTCCGCGATACCCGATTGCTTGTTCTTGTCGTTCTCGAAGATGCTTTCGAGGGATTGTTCGAGGACTTCGAGGCGTTGTTTGGTGTACTCGCGGCAGTCGTACTCCTCCGCGACCTGAATCGCGGTGTCCATGTACTTGTTGACGGAGCCGCGGTGGACGGTGAGGTTCACACGCCCGCCACACTCCCGGCAGTCACCCGTCAGCGGCACGCGCCGGTACTTCTTCCCGCAGTCGAGACACCGCGTCTCCTGCCGGCTGAACGCGCGGAGGTTCCCGATGAGGTCGGGGAGGAAGTGGTACTCGATAACGCGCTCCGCCACGTCCGTCTCGTCCACCGCCCGCAGTTTCCGCGCGAGTTCGAGCTGCGCGTCCATCTTCTCCATCATCGACCCCAGGGTCTTGTACGCCGAGAGGTCCGGGCCGAGCGCGATGTTCGACGTGTCGTGCGTGTGGTCGAACCCCGTGTACTCCAGGTCGGTGCCGAGGTTCTTCTCCGCGATCTCCACGTCCACCGCCTCCGGGTCAGCCATCTCACGGCTCGCCTCGTAGAACTCCCGCGAGTACTGTCGCACAACGTCCATGTTGTGCGCCTCGTCGTCGATTTCCGAGGGGTCGATGCGGCTCGACATCACCAGGGGCGCGTCCATCTGCCCACCCCTCTTGTCAGGCAAGAATGATTTGGAGAAGTTCAGCAGACCGTCCATCAACAGCATCACGCAATCCTCGTCACCGTCGCACTGGCCGACGTAGAGGCCGTTCGCGACGAGGGAATGCGTACCCGAAACAGTCAGACAGTACGTGTACTCCGTGTCGCTCTGAGTGATAGTCACACTATCGACTACATCGGTTTCGACCGCGCCATCATCCGCGAGCGCCCGGTTCTCGATTTCAGCAGACGACTGTATTTCCGGGTGTGAAGGAAGGATGTCCCCTGGTTCGAGTTCGCTCGCCGTGAGTTCCTCTGGCCGGCCCGAGTTCCAGCGGAGCATCGTGTGGTCGGGCGTGACCGTGATTTCGCGGCCACTTCGCGTCTCGACGTGAACCATGTGGTCGGGCGCGGGGTGTTTGGAGACTGCTTCGACCGGTTTCCGGACGTGTTCGCCGTCTTCGGTGAGCGAGGGAACGTACACGTCGCCGTCGAGTTCCTGGACGAGCGTGCCGAAGTCGTCCACGTCGGCTGTCTCGGGGTCGAGACGGGTTTCGACGAACTCCTCGATGTTGCCGTAGTGAGTGGTTCCGTCTTCGTCGTCGTACCAGAGTTTGGTGTCGGGGTGGAAGCAGTTCCGGCGTTTCGCGGCGTGGAAGTAGGGATGGGCGTAGCCGACGGCGGCGGAGGTGAAGCCGACGACTCTCCCTACTGTCGCGGCGCTGGTGTGGGGGGCCATGCCGAAGACGAGTTCGCCGACGAGGTCGTCGCGGTCGTCGAGTTCGTAGAAGGGTTCGACGCCGTAGTACTGGATGAGGAGGTCGTCGACGAAGTCGGCGGTTTTGAGCATGTGTTCGGCGGCGCCGTCGCTGAGGACGATGTCCTGGACGTTGAGTTCGAGGAGTTGGTCGTCGTGCTGGAGGGGGTCGCCGTTGATGTCGTGGGTGTAGCCGAGTTCGTGGAACTGCTCTGTGGTGACGTCGAGTTCGCTGGGGCGAACTGAGGTAACGGGGAGGTCGGTCATGTCGTAGCGGACGGTGCCGTCCTTGAACGTGGTGACGCCGTGTTTCGCGCGGAGAACGCCTTTCTCGATGGGTTCGGGGACTTTTTCGCTCGAGGTGAGTCCTTTGACGCCTTTGAGGATGTCGTAGGCGTTCTCGCGTTCGCCGACGGAGTGGAGGGCGTCGGCGTACTCCTGACGGAGGTCGATGGTCTGGGTGGTGACGTTGTCGAGTTCGCGCTCACAGCGCGGGCATTCGATGCGGCCGGATTCGTCGGGCTGGGCTTCGACGCCGCAGTCGGGGCATTCGTAGTAGGGGTCGGTCCAGACCTCGCAGTCGGGACAGCGGGCTTCGTAGGTGTGCTGGGTGCAGTCAGGGCACTCGCGGACGCCGAGCCGGACGTCTATCTGGCCGGGCGTGCTCTGCATATCGGGGGCGTGTTTCGCGGCTTTCGCCACGTCCCGCTGGTTGCCGCCGGCTTCGCCGATGGGGAAGAGTGTGTGAACTGCCGGGGAGAGGTCGCGGGATTCGGATTTCTCGGGGCGCCCCATGCGGTTCCCGATGCGGGTTGGGGCGCGTTCCTGCACGGCGAAGGGCACGACTTCCTCGACGGCCTTCATCGCGTTCTCCCAGTCTCGAGCGTCGGGGCTGAGGTCGTCCCACTGCTTTTCGAGGTCGGTGGTGAGGCCGAGCGACCGGACGAACGGCTTCCAGTCGGTCGTCCGGATGGACTCGCCCTGGTGGTGGGGGAGGATGAGGGCTTCGACGGTCTCGCGAATCTCGTCGTCGGCGGGGAAAACGAGTTCGTCGCCGTCGATTTCGCCCCGTGAGACGGCGTCGGCGAGCGCTTCGAATTCGTCTACCGTGATGTCGTGCCAGAGGTAGGTGTACTCGGGGTGGAGCGGGGCGTCGTACTCGTTGGCCCAGTCGAGGGCTTGCTCGGGCGTCGGGTGTTCGAGGTCGACGTACGGCGAGTCTTCGAGCGCCTGGAGGTCCGCGCCGGCGGCGTCGAGGTCCTGCTGCCACCACTCGACGACGTAGGACGCGGGGGCGAGCGGGTGGTTGTTCTCCACGAACTCGCCGTAGTTCACGAGGTACTCGCCGAGGTCGAGGATTTTCTCGACGCCGTTCCGGACTTCGAGGGCTTCGCGGGGGTCGTCGATGCGGCGCACGTCGCCGTTCGCGAGTTTGACGGTCGGGCCGTCGATACTGTCCACGGGGACGACGCCGGCGGCTTTGCCGGGGCGTTCGGTCTTTATCTGGGTGCCGGTGGCGAGGAAGTCGTCCACGAGGTGCATCGTCGCGGGGTGAACGCCCGCCGTTGCGAACCCGTGGTTGCGCGAGCGCCCGTACCGCAACCGAAAGCCGCCCTCGCGGCTGGGGTGGCCGAAGACGGGGCGGCCGGCGATGAGGTCGCGGAGGAACTTTCCCGACGGGTCGACCCGCGGCGGCCCGTCCGGCTCATCGGCGCTCGCCTCGCCCGTCTCGCCTCCGTCGCCCGCCTCACTCTCGGCGGCGTCGGCGTCCGCGCTCTCCGCGCTCGCGTCGGACTCGTCGTCGCTCGCGTCGTACGTACCGTCGATGAGGTCCTGGAGCCACGGCCAGTCCACTTCGTCGAGGCTGCGCGTGTACCGCTGAATCTTCGGGGCTTTGAGCGCGATTCCCTCCGCGAGCACGAGACACATCCCGCCACGGGGGTTGTTCGTGTCGACGCGGTCGAGGTCGCGGAATCCGGAGACCTCCTCCTGGCCGGTGGCCTCGCCGTCGAGCATGATGGGCATGTGCTCGGCGATGAATTTCGTCTCCTTGTCCTTCGGCGTGTACTGGAGGCCGGTCTCTGAGTCGTAGAGCGCGACTTCCTCGGCGTAGCGCTCTATCTCGTCGTCGCGCGCCCGGTACTCGTCCATTCCGAGGAGCGCGCGGGCGTAGTCCGCGACCAGCACGCTCAGCGCTTGCGCCGTCCCGCCCGCGGAGCGGATGGGGCCGGCGTAGTAGACGTTCACGAACTCCGTGCCGTCGTCGTTCTCGAGCACTTCGACCCGGTCGATGCCCTCGATGGGCGCGGCGACCACGCCCTCGGTGAGCAGGGCGACCGCGGTGCGGACCGCGCCCTCGACCTTCCCCGCGTCGGTCTCGTAGTCGCCGACGGTACCCTCGACGAAGTCCTCGGTGAGTTCGAGCGCGGCCTCCTCCCGACTCATCTCGCCCTCGAGTTCGCGGACGCGCTCGGCGACCCCGTCGATGCCGAGGATGTTCTCCACGCGGTCGGCCATGTCCTTCGCGACCGGAATCTCCACCTCGGGTTCGGGGTCGCCGCCCTTCTGTTTCGCGCGCTCCGCGAGGTCGAACGCCTCGTCCAACCGGGATTCGAGTCGTTCGAAGTAGGCTTCGTCCTCGGAGCGCATGTACGCCTACCGGATACAGCGGACGGACTATTAGGGGTTGTGTTCGTTCGGGAACCCGCTTAAAGTGTCAGCACAAAAGATATGCTGTGGGAGGGGGCAGCAGCGGATGATGGCCCTCCACCAGCAGCTCACGAAGCGACGCGTCCTCGCGATCCTCGTCTCGCTCTCCGTCGGCGGTCTCCTCGCTCGCCTTATCGAGTTAGGCGACCGCGTCTTCTACTACGACGAAGCCTGGTTCGGCTACTGGGTGCTCCGGTTCATGGAGAACGGCGTCTGGGAGTACCGCCCCATCCTCCACGGCCCGTTCTTCGCTCGCGTGAACTCGGTCGTCTTCCCCGTATTCGGCGCGAACGACTTCACCGCGCGCGTCGTCGTCGCAGGCATCGGCGCGCTCCTCCCGCTCGCCGCCTGGCTCTTCCGCGAACACCTCCGTCGAGGTGAGGTCGTCGCGCTCGGCGTCGCACTCGCGTTCAATCCCGTGCTGTTCTACTACTCACGGTTCATGCGCAAGGACCTCCCGCTCGCCGCGTTCATGCTCGTGACGCTCGGCCTGCTCGTCCGCGCGTACGACACCCGTACTCCCCGCTATCTGTACGCGAGCGGAGTTACCCTCGGCCTCGCGTTCGCGACGAAGGAGAGCGTACTCCTCTGGCTGATGACGTGGCTCGGCGCGAGCGTGCTCGTGCTCGACCGCGGCCTCGTTCGCGCCCGCGACACGGACGGCGACGCTCTCACCACGCTCCAGTCGCTCGCGAACCGCGCCGCCGCGGGCGTCCGCGCGTGGTGGGCGCACGGCGTACTCTCCGGCGTGCTCTTCCTCGCTGTCGTCGTCTACTTCTACGCGCCGCGCGCCGGCCCCGGCCAACCAATCGGCCTCTGGAAGGCCCTCACCGGCGACTTCGCAAACCTCCCCGCCGTCGTCGGCGAAGCCACGCTCGGCTCCCTCCAGGCCGCCATCGAGTACTGGGCTGAAGGGAGCATTCAGAATCACGCCTACCTCCCGTACTTCACGGACACCGCCGAAACCATCGTCGCTGGCGCGCTCGGTGTCACCGTTCTCGCCGTCCTCGGCTTCCTCTACGACCGGTACACCGGTGACTCGCCTCGCGCGGTCGTCGCGTTCAACTTCTACTGCGGCGTCGCCGCCATCGTCGGCTACCCGCTCGCGAACAACCTCCCGGTTCCATGGTCAACCGTACACGCCATCGTCCCGCTCTGCGTTCCGGCGGCGGTCGGTGCCGTCGCCGTCTACCGCTGGGGATGTAGCCAGCTTCCCGCCCGCGAACCCGATGTACTCCGCGACCGCGCGCCGATGCACGTCATCCGCGCCGCGGCCGCAGCCGGCCTCCTCGTCTTCCTCGTTGCCTCGGCGGGTTCGACGCTCGCGCAGACGAGCTACCAGCAGCCCCACGAGAGCCCACTGGGCGACCCCGGCCACCAAATCGTCTACTACGCACAGGCACCCGACGACCTCCGCGCCGTCGTCGACGACATCGACAGAGCGACGGCGAGGGGCGGCGAGGACGCGGATGTCCTCTACGTCGGCGAGCGGCTCGCGATGAACGAGACCAGAGTCGACTACCCGCCCGCGACGGGCGCGTGGCACGCGCGAATGCCGCTCCCGTGGTACACCGAGGCGCTCGGCGCGGACGTGACGAGCGTCGAGCGCACCGGCGCGGTCGGGGCCGACACACCGCCCGTGGTCGTCACGACACCGGCGCTGAAACCCGCGGTCGCCCAAAAGCTCGGGAACGCGTACACGAGCAGAACGTACGCGCTCGACGATATCGGGGACCGAACCGTCGTGGTGTTCACGCGGACCGACGGCGCGTAACGCGGTTGCGCGAACCGCATCGTTTGAACCGCTGGGCGACGAACTCGGGGTATGGCGCTCATCGCGTTCGATTTCGACGGGACGCTGTCCGACGACGAGATGCTCGTGCTGTTGGCGGAGCAGTACGGGGTCGCGGAGGACGTGGAGGACATCACGGCGCGGGCGATGCGGGGCGAACTCGCGTACGCGGAGAGCCTGCGCGAGCGCGCCGCATTGCTCGACGGCCTCCCCGAAGCGGAAGCCGCGGCGGCCTACGAGCAGGTGTATCTCCGACCGGGTGCGGCCGACCTCATCAGCGCGCTGCGGGACGCCGGCCACACGGTCGTCATCCTCACGGGCGGGTTCGAGGAGGGCGTGCAGGCCGCGCTCGACAGGGAGAACGTGGAGGTCGACGCCATCACCGCGAACTCGCTTCCCATCGAGGACGGCCACCTGACGGGCGATGTGAAGGGACCGCTCATCGAGGGGACGAAGGACGACGCGCTCGACGCCGCGATGATGGAGTTCGGCGTGGACAAAGAGGACACCATCGCCATCGGGGACGGCGCGAACGACCTGCCGATGCTCGAACGCGCCGGCCGCGCCGTCGGGTTCCTCCCGAAGCCGAACGTTCGCCCCGAGTGCGATGTCGTCGTCGCGCGCATGGACGTGCTCCACGAGGTCTTCGCGGAGGACGGCCTCATACAATCCTGACCTGGAACTCCCGGTTCTCGCTCGCGGAGTCGACGTAGTACGTCATGTCCGGGTCGCCGTCCCCGACTTCGCTCTCGTCGACGTCGTCGGACTCGAAGTAGTCGTCCTCGTACGTCCACGTCCGCGTCTCGCCGGGGTCGAGCACGAACGAAATCGTCTCGATGGGTGCGTGCGCGACCCGGGGACCGGCGCGGTTGAGCGCGGCGAGGTAGCGCGCCGGCGCGTCCGCGTCGTTCGTCACCGCGAGCGACACGGTAGGGCGTTCGCCGTGCTCGACGGTCTCCGGGAAGTCGTAGTCGACGCTGAAGTCGAAGCCGGCGGCGAGTCGCTCGCGGAGTGAGCGCGTGGGCGTCCACTCGCCGCCCGGCCACGAGAGCCGCGCGTCCGCGGCAGCACCCGAGTCGGGGAGGTCGAAGAGCAGCCAGCCGTCGCGTCCGTCGACGCCGTACGCGTCCTCGCGGTTGCCGTACGCGCGCCAGAGCCGAACGTCGTCGGGGTCGACGGGCACGTACGACGACCCGTCGAACCGGAATCGGAAGTCGGTGCGGGCGGGCGCGTCGTCGCCGTCGATGTCGAGGAAGAGCGCCCCCCTGTCGCCGATTGAGTCCGGACTGGTCATCGCGACCACCCCGGGCTGGTAGCGGTCGAGCGACACCGACAACGGAACCGCGGGCGTGTCCGTGGTCGTCTCGGTCTTCGGCGGGTCGGGCGTCTCTCGGTCGGTCGTGTCGGAAGCCGGACTGCCGGTGAGACAGCCCGCGGCCGCCGTGGCGGCGAGCGTGCCGGCGGCGGCGAGAACGCGGCGTCGGTGCATACGGGGGTGGTCGTGCGCTCGCAGTAAGTGTCTTCAGCAGGCTGAAAGGCGCGTTTCAGGCTACTCGGTGGCGGCGGTGATGGCCTGGTCGAGGTCGTCGACGATGTCGGCGGGGTCTTCGATGCCGACGGAGAGCCGCACCATCTCGGGGAGTACGCCAGCGTCCGCCTGCTCCTCGTCGCTGAGCTGCTGGTGGGTGGTGCTCGCGGGGTGGATGACGAGCGTCTTCGCGTCCCCCACGTTCGCGAGGAGGCTGGCGAGTTCGGTGTTCTCGACGGTCGCTCGGGCGGCGTCGTAGCCCGCGTCGAGGCCGAACGTGAGCATCCCGCCGTAGCCGCCATCGAGGTACTCGCTCGCAGCGTCGTGCGTCTCGTGCGAGTCGAGGCCGGGATAGTTCACCCACGCGACCGCGTCGTGGTCCTGGAGGTACTCCGCGACGACCTGCGCGTTCTCGCAGTGGCGGTCCATGCGGAGCGGGAGGGATTCCATCCCCTGGAGGGTCGTCCACGCGTCGAACGGAGATTGCTGGTTCCCGAGGTCGCGGAGGCCCCTGGCGATGGCGGCGTACGTGAACGCGGCGTCACCGAAGCGTTCCGCGAAGTTCACGCCGTGGTAGGCGGGGTTGTCCGCGCCGAGTTCGGGATACGCGTCGGCGTTCGCCTGCCAGTCGAACGTCCCGGCGTCGACGAGCGCGCCGCCGACGGTCGTGCCGGAGCCGTGCAGCCATTTAGTGGTGGAGTGCCAGACGACGTCCGCGCCGTGCTCGATGGGATTGCAGAGCGCGGGCGTGGCGAACGTGTTGTCCACGACGAGCGGCGTGTCGTGCTCGTGCGCGATGTCAGCGATAGCTTGGAGGTCGGGCGTGACGAGCGCGGGATTTCCGATGGTTTCCACGAGCACGTACGCGGTATCCTCGTCAATGGCGTTCTCGTACGCGTCGACGTCGAGCGTGTCCACGAAGCGCGTGGTGACGCCGCGGCGTTCGACGGTGTGGCTGAGGTAGGTGTGGGTGCCGCCGTAGAGCGCGTTCGCCGCGACGATGTTGTCACCGGCTTCTGCGAGGAGGAACGTCGCGACGTTCAGCGCGGCCATCCCGGAGGACGTGGCGACGGCGCCGACGCCGCCTTCGAGCGCCGCGAGGCGGTCCTGGAGCACGTCCACGGTCGGGTTCATCAGCCGCGAGTAGATGTGCCCGGGTTTCTCCAGCGCGAACTGGGCGGCCGCGTCCTCGGCGTCCGCGAACTCGTAGGACGTGGTCTGGTAGATAGGGGTGGCGCGCGCCCCAGTCGCGGGGTCTGGCTGACTCCCGGCGTGCACGCTTCGCGTGTCGAACCCGGGCGTCTCGTCAGTCTCGTCGGACATACCCACGTGTTTCGCGAGCGCGGACGTAAAGGAGGGGTACACCTGCAGAACCTACCGGCGTCGCTGTGTCACAGAGAGACAAGGAGGAAGTCCACGACTTCAGCGTAATTCAAGGTGGAGCCTCCGGCCTCAAGGAGCAACCGAGGCGTAGCGAAGGGAGCGAGTAGGCCGGAGAAGAAACCGACATGACACGACACAACCGGCATACTACGACCGACCGACTCCCGAGCCTATAAGTATCGCCGCCACCTCTCTGAAGTCATGGACGTGCGTCGAACCACCGTCGTGAAACTCTCCGTGAGTGACGCGCACCGCGACGCACTCCACCGAACCGCCGACCAATACCTCTACTGCGCGAGCCAAACCGCCGACTACTGCTGGTCGAACACCTCCTACACCGAGTGTAAAACCAACAAACGGCAAGTACGGGACGCACTCTACTCCAGACTCCGCGAGGAAACAAACCTACAGGCCCAACTCGTCCAAGCCGCCATCAAACGCGCCGTCGAAGCCGTCAAAGCGTGTGTCGAACGCTGGAAGAAAGGCCAGCGCGTCTCCCGTCCCACGTTCACCACCGAAACGATGGACTACGATACGCGAAGCGCGACCTTCTACCGCAACAAAGTGTCGCTGGCAACTGTTGAGGGCCGCGTCGAACCATCGTTTGTTCTCCCGGCAGACAGTCCGACACCCTACGAGCGGTACGTACTCTCCGAGGACTACGAGTTCCGCGAGAGTACGCTCCGATACGATGCGGCGACCGATGAGTTCTACCTCCACCTCTCGACCCGGCGGACTGACGACGACACAGAGGTTTCGGCAGATACCGGGCACCCCGACCAAACGGTCCTCGGTATCGACCTCGGCGTCAACAGCCTCGCCGTCGCCTCCACCGGCACGTTCTGGCAGGGTGACGACTACGACCACTGGTGCCGGGAGTTCGAGAAGCAACGTGGAGAGATGCAACAGTGTGGCACACAAGCCGCGCACAACGCCCTTCTTCGCCTTGGTAAGCGCGAAGAAGCGTGGCGCAAACAGTACATCCACACCGTCGCCAACGAAATTGTTGCAGAATCCGTCGAACACGACTG
>NZ_JAZHPG010000006.1:0-3707 GCF_036418315.1 Salarchaeum sp. III
TAAAAGCCAGAACAAATCTGACTAATAATAATATACGAGGGCGCGAATCTGTAACTAACAGAGATTCGCGCTTCTTGTTTATTTATGGGCAGTAATCTTAAGGGGTTGATTTCAAAATAATTAAAATAATACTCACAAGAATACTTATGTTGAGCAAAATTTTATGGGTATTTATGGTAAAATGGATTGATCCTTATTATGTAATAGGAGAGAACTGCTTTATAAAATTTTTCAGAAAGGGAGAGAAGGGTTGATAAAATTACAGAGCAATTATCGTAAACGATCAATAAGGTTTCATGAATTATGGGAATATGAAGGTTGGATTATAAAAGTATACGGAATCTCTTATTTAAGTGAAAAACCAAGTGAACGATTAATTGAAGTGTCAAAAAATCTTGCAACCGATGTTCTCCCAAATCCAGCAGTTAAAGAGAATCGATACGGTGTTGGTTTCATATGTGCTCATGAAGGTTCAGGGGCAAATTTTATTTTTATAGACTGGTGGTCTAACGAAAATGAACTTAACCATCATGTATATGTTGAATCACATGAGAAACCTTATACATTTGAATATGTAACTCCCCAAGGGTTAATTGCATGTTGCTGGGATTTAAAAGTGTTAAGTTTTGAGAGAGATAGTTGGGTAAAATCTATATTGAATAATCCAAATGGCAAACCTGCTATAAACGAGTATTTAAGCATGCAATTGAATGAAAATGTTTAAAGTCTTAATACCATTGGAAGAAACTAATCCAATTCACGAGGCGCGTTAATATAAGAAGGTTTAACGCTATTTTTATTGAATTAATATTATTTAAATAAACTTAAAAGGTAATATTTATTCAGGAGGTGATAGAAAAGTGAGTGATGAATTATATTTAGTCAATGCATATACAATTGAGAAGTTTAAGGGTAATCCAGCTGCTATTGTTTATTTAAAAAGTAATGTTCCTGATAAATGGATGAAATTATATGCGCAAGAACTAAATCAACCAATCACAACTTATGTAATTGAAGAGCAAGATGGTTTTAGAATTAAATGGTTTACATCACTCGGTGAAATTAATTTATGTGGTCATGGAAACCTGGGGGCTGCACATATATTGTTTGAAGAACATATGGCGGCTTCTCCTATTAAATTTCTGACAAAGGCTGGAGTACTTTACGCAGAAAAAGTTGATAGTCGGATAAAATTAACATTTAAAATAAAAGAATCAGAATCAATAAAAATCGATCAGAATTTAATGGATCTTATTGACCAACCAATAAAGAAAGTAGCATGGGCAGAAGACCGTTATATATTAGAACTAGATAACGACCAATCAGTAAATACTGCTACACCAAATTTGGATAAGATAAAAAAACTCCCTAGCACAGGCATCATTATTACTAGCATTAGTTCAGATAAATATGACTTTATTTCTAGATACTTTGCACCCAAAATTGGAATAAAAGAAGATTATGTAACAGGTTCTTCTCACTGTGCTTTGGCTTCATACTGGAAAAAAGAATTAAAGAAAAGCGACTTTTTTGCATACCAAGCGTCTTCTCGCGGTGGAGAGGTAAATGTTTCTGTTAAAGGGGATAATGTCAGTTTAGAAGGAGAAGTTCTTACATTAATCAAAGGAAGATTACTCTAATCAAACATTCAGATTTGAAGAAATATCTCGAATTCAAGTGTTCCGCATAAGACCAGCGTTTATTGAATAACGCGTCTTTTTTAATGGTTTTCTTTGCAAGCTTTTTAAGAGGATAAAGGAAAATACATACTTTTATCGAAGTTTGGAGGTAAGCTGTTTTTATTTTCCATTATATAGTTTTAAATTATTTATAAGAAGAGGAGCTTTTAGATGAAAGTAGGGAGGAAAATTAAAGAGATTATCGATCATAATCGAATGGAATCTCTGAGTGAAATGAATGAAAAAAGGAAGTTCATGATTAGTCTTTTTTATCCAATAGATGAAGGTTGGCAAGAGGAGGATACTTCAAATTATTTAAATATATTTTCACCTCAAATTAATGAAGCATTAAAGATATTTAAACAAATGGGTGCTAATGAAGAACATCTTTGGAATTTAAAGTCAAATTTTTATAATGACGCTCCTATTAAAAAAAATAACCAAGTATATCCTGTGATCTTATATTCCCCTGGTATAGGTGTTGATCGGGATATGTATTTATTTAATATTAATAATTTAGTATTAAAAGGAAATATCGTTATAACTGTAGGAGCTACATACGATACTTTATTCACAATCTTCCCCGATGAAGGTATGATTTATCAGAGTAATGTTGTTGAAGAAATGGCAGGTACTGATTTTGAATCTCTAAAAAAACTTATTGATATAAGAGTAGAAGACATGTCCTTTTTATTAGATTCATTATCTGTTTGGAATGAAACTGATGAATTCTTTAGAAATAAATTCGATTTAGATTCAGTTGGAGTTATTGGACACTCATTAGGTGGTGCAGCTGTCTATGAACTAGCAAAAAAAGATGCTCGAATAAAAACAGGTATCATGTTAGATGGAAGTTTACATTTAATTTCTCATAAAAAGAGTATGGATAAGCCATTTTTATCAATTAGACAAGAAAAGTCGAAGCATTAGAGGAATTAGGTGTGGAAGTAAAGATCAAAGAATGCATAGCTGAAGTTGAATACAAAGGAACTCAATATTTTTTCTTATCTGATATTATTAATGGAACTTTTGGAACTGGCGATGGTGAAGAGTACACAGACATGGATAGAAATAGAGGAACGTACTTGCCATTGTGGGTCGATATAGACAAGTTAGAATCTATTGATGTTAAACCTAAGGAAGTTGCACAAAAGGTTAAGTCATTATTTAATTAAAGGATGCAGAATAATCAGAGGAGAAGATAAGGTATGTCAAAAATACGCTTAGTTAAACATAGCATGGATTATTGCGAACAAATTTATAAATTATCCTCTGCTCCACCAGTAAGAGATGCATTGGGCTTACCAAAAGGAACGGTTGGAAATACAAAACAATTTGTGAGATCTGTTATTCAAGAAGAGAAGGAAGGTAAAACTGTATTTCGTGTAATTCTGGATTAATTAGGTGAAGTTATAGGTATTACTACCTTGATGTTTATTGATTATAAACAAAAGTCGTGTCATATAGGCTCATGGATTGGTCATGAATATTGGGGGAAGGGATATAATCTATCTTCTAAAGTAGCTATTTTACGAATAGCATTTGAGGAACTTAATTTAAACTATGTTTTTGCTGGAGCTAGGAAGATAAACACTCGTTCTCAAAAGGTACAAAAAAAGTTGCCTTTTATAAAGTTAAATGTTGAAAAAATGTTTCCGTCAGAACACCTTGCTTTGGAAAATAAAGAAAAGCAACCTTGCGTGCTACATGCTTTCTGTAAAGAGGACTTTATGAAGTTTCTTTATTCTACAAAACCCCATCAAAAAAATTGAGTTTAAGCTAAAGGTTAGCAAATTATCTCGAATTCAAGTCTTCATTAAACGGGGCGAAATCTGGAGTAAAGGTGTTTGCGCTCTTTATTTATTTTCATGCTATTCTTTAATAAGAACTTGCGTCTTTTATGTGCTTAGGGATGTCTATATCCCACCACTCCCAGGTTTCGATTGGATATTTATTAGATTTTGAAAAACGCAGTAAAAAAGTTGATTAGTAGGTTTTAACAGGTATGTAACAAGAAAATGGTAATAT
>NZ_JAZHPG010000013.1:0-36874 GCF_036418315.1 Salarchaeum sp. III
CAGGCGGCCGACGGCCGCCGGACGAGCGAACGGGGAACCCGTGAGCGGAGCGAGGGGGAGCTAGTCAGCGCGTCGCTCTGACGCTGGAGGGAAAAACTCCCGCGCGCCTCCGGCGCGCGGTGCGGCACCGTCGGGACGACGGCCGCTTCACGCCCCGTTCCGATTCCCCACCGCTCCCCACCGTATCCCTCCGTACCTTCAAATACTATCGGGCGGCCAACCGGAGGTATCACGTAACGAGTGCTGTGCGTGGGATTTGCGAAACTCGCCACCCACCCGCGCACAGCAGGGAGTGGGTGTCGTGTTCGCCACAAAGGACGGTCGTTTAAGCGACGCCCTCGCGTTTCTCCGGTATGGAGACGCTGTACGACCTCGTGAACGACCTTCCCGAGTCCACGGAACTCCGCGCGCCGCCCCGCGAGTACAACCGGCGCGAACTCCGGCAGACGGTGTTCAAGACGGGGAACTTCCTCCGGCATCGCGGCGTCCACGAGGACGCGACGGTCGCCGTTGCGGACGACCGCGCACCGGAAGCCGTGTTCGCGTTCCTCGGTGCGACGCTCCTCGGCGCGCGCGTCCGGTTCGGCGCGACCGGTGCGGTCGACGCCCGCGCCTCCGTCGGGCCGACAGAGACGCTCGACGACGTGTCGCTTCCCGCCGGTGGACAGTACGTCGGGTACGGCGAACGGCCGGACGACCCGAGTCGCGCTCACTTCGAGCGGGACGTGTGGAGCGAGAACCCCGCGTTCCCCCCGGTGTCGTTCAGCGGCGACGCGGTCGCACTCGCCGCCGACGACCTGTACACGCACGCAGTCCTCCTCGACGCGGCCCGGCGCTTCGACTACGACAGTGACGACATCGTCGCGGTGCGCGCGCCACTCGCGTATCCCGGGACGGTCGTCGCGGGCGTCCTCGCGCCGCTGGTCGCCGGGGCGACGCTTCTTCTCCCCGACGGCGACGCCACCGGCACGGTCGCCGTCGCGACGAGCGACGCGCCCGAATCCCGGACGATAGACCCCACCCGGGTTCCCGAAGGCTTATAGCCGCTCTGTGGATGGGTTCGCGTCCATGCCCGAGAAGACGTGGCGGGACATTCGACCGGTCGCGCTCGGCGTCCTCCGACGCGACGACGAGGTGTTGCTCGCGCGCCACCGCGACCCCGCGACCGACGACCCGTTCTACCGCCCAATCGGCGGCGGGTTCGAGTTCGGCGAACACAGCCGCGACACCGTCGTCCGCGAGTTCGCGGAGGAACTCGGCGTCGAGTTCACCGTCGAGCGACGGCTGGGAACGTTCGAGCGCGCGTTCGAGTTCGACGGCGAGCGCGGCCACGAGGTGTGGCGACTCTACGAGGGAGAGACGGTCGAGGACTGGCCGTACGAGCGAGACGAACTCGTGGGCGAGGAACCGGAGCTGGACGAGACGTTCCCCGTCGAGTGGGTCGAAATCCAGTCTCTGGACGAACTGACCGTCTACCCGGAAAACCTCGCGGACGTCCTCTAGCGGGCTTCCTTCAGTTTCGCGAGCGCGTCCGGGTTCTCGATGCTGGAGAGGTCGCCGATGTCCTCGCCGGTGTACGCGCCCTCGATGGCGCGCCGAATGATCTTCCCCGATTGCGTCTTCGGGAACTCGTCGACGAACAGGACCTCTCGGGGTTTGAACGGCTTTCCGAGTTCCTCGCCGACCTGTCCCCGCAGCTCTTCGCGGAGCGCGTCCGACGCCTCGTAGCCGTCGGCGAGAATGACGTACGCGACGACGGCTTCGCCCGTGGTGTCGTCGGGGACGCCGACGGCGGCCGCTTGGATGACGGCGTCGTGGTCGATGAGCGCGCCCTCGACTTCGGCGGGCCCGACCTTTCGGCCGGCGACGTTGAGCGCGTCGTCCGCGCGGCCGTGCAGGAACCAGAAGCCGTCGTCGTCCTTCTGCGCCCAGTCGCCGTGGTCCCACAGGTCCTCGAAGCTACTCCAGTACTCGTCGAGGTAGCGTTCGTCGCCGCTCCAGAGGCTCCTGGTCATCGACGGACAGGAGGAGCGCGCGACGAGGAACCCGCGCTCGCCGGTGTCCGCGATTGACTCGCCCTGACTGTTCACGATGTCGACGTCCATGCCGAGACCGGGGCCGCCGAGCGTGCAGGGCTTGAGGGGTTCGGTCGGAAGGGGCGCGAGGAAGCAGCCGAAGACCTCGGTGCCGCCGGAGATGTTGATGATGGGTGCGTCGCCGCCCCCGACGTGCTCGTGAAACCACCGCCAGGATTCGGGGTCCCAGGGTTCGCCCGTGGAGCCGAGGAGGCGGATGCTGGAGAGGTCGTGGCCGTCCAGCCACTCGTCGCCGTGCTTGCGGAGCGCGCGAATCGCTGTCGGGCTGACGCCGAACGTCGTCACGTCGTGGGTGTCGATGAGGTCCCAGAACCGGTCGGGGTCGGGATAGTCCGGTGCGCCCTCGTACATCACGACGGTGCCGCCGAGCGCGTGATTTCCGATGAGCGTCCACGGTCCCATCATCCATCCGATGTCGCTCACCCAGAAGAAGCGGTCGCTGGGCCTGTGGTCGAAGTTGAAGTGTATCTCCTTCGCGGGCTGGACGAGGCCGCCCGCGTGCGTGTGGACGATGCCTTTCGGTTTCCCGGTCGTGCCGGACGAGTAGAGGAGCATCGACTCGTCCGCGGACGCCATCTCGGTGGTGTCGTACTCGCCGGACTGGGTTTCGACGGCCTCCGTCCACCACTCGTCGCGGTCGTCGTCCCACGGAAGGTCGTCCGTCGTGCTCCCAAGTCGGTCGAAGACGATGGTGTGTTCGACGTGGCCGGCCTGTTCGATGGCGTCGTCCGCGCCGTCCTTCAGGTGTACGTCGCTCCCGCGGCGGCGGAAGCCGTCCCCGGTGAACAGCACGCTACACTCGGCGTCGGCGATGCGGGTGGCGGTCGCGTCCACGCCGAACCCGCTGAAGATGGGCACCGCAATCGCGCCGACCTTGAAGACGCCGTAGAGGATGGAGACGACTTCGGGCACCATCGGCATGTAGAGGCCGACAGTGTCGCCCTTGCCGATCCCCCGTTCCTCGAGCGCGTTCGCGACCTGGTTCGACTCCCGGTAGATGTCGTGGAAGGTCTGCTCGCGGACCTCGCCGTCCTCGCCCTCCCAGATGGTGGCGACGTGGTTCCGGGTGCCGGAGTCGCGGCGGGCGTGCCGGTCGACGGTGTTGTGCGCGATGTTCAGAGAGCCGCCGGGGTACCACTCGGTGAACTGGGGGCCGTCGGTCTCGTCACGCACGCTGTCGGGGTCGTCGTAGAAGTCGAGTCCGAGGTAGTCGGGGAGTTCGCCCCAGAACCAGTCGAGGTCACGCGCGGAGCGCTCGCGGAGTTCGGTTTCGTCCACGATGTCGTATTCCCGCATGAACGCGCGGACGTTCGTGCCGTCGGCGAACGCCTCGCTGGGTTCGTGAACGACCTCGTTCACGTCGTCGAGTGACTCCATGCGCGCAAATTCTGCCGGCCGTGTCTTATAATGTCGGGGCGGATGCGGTCCTCTTGTTCTGGAGGAACGCTTTTGATGCGCGGGCCAGACGTTTCGTGTATGCACGTCAGGCCCGCGGAGAAACACGAGGAGGTGTGGCTGCTGGACCGGCTCGACGAGTTTGGAATGCCGGACCCCGCCTTTCGCTCCCGGGACTACGTGTTCGCGGTGGACGAGGAGACGGGAGAGAAGGCCGGGTTCGGCCGGCTCCGCGTTCACTCGGGCGACGACACGTCCGTCTGCGAACTCACGAACATCGGCGTCCTGCCGGACTGGCGGAACCGCGGGGTCGGCGCGCACGTCATCGAACGGCTCGTGGAGTCCGCGTACGACCAGGGGTTCGACCGCGTTTATTCGCTCAGCGTCGAACCCGAGTATTTGGAGCAGTTCGGGTTCGAGCGGGTCGACGAGTCAACGCTCCCCGAACCGCTGGTGCGGCGGCTCACCGAGGTCCGCGAGACGGAGGGAGAGGACGCCGTTCCGCTCGTGCTCGCTGTCGATGACTTCTCGGTCCCGGGCCGGCTCCGTCGGCGGTTCCGGTCCGACGAGGGCGACAGCGAGCCACAGGAGACCGCGGAGGACTTCGGTATCGACTCCGAGACTGCGACCTACAAGTACGACACCGGCGGTTAACGACGCCGGGTTTTCCGCGGGTTTCGTCTCGGATTCTGAGCCCCAAACGGCGTAAACGGGGCGTCCCTTTTCTCGTGTATGGAGCGACGGGACTACCTCGTTCTGGTGGCGTTCGCGGCCCTCATCGTCGCCGGTGGTGCGATTGCGTCGACGGAACCGCTCGATACGTACCTCTTCACGGGCGCGGAGGAGACGGTGCGGACCGCGGTCGAGATGGCGTGGATCACGTGGTGGGCGCTCGTGCTCGGGTTCGCCATCGCCGGCGGCGTCGAAGCGTGGCTCTCCGAGGACGACATCTCCCAGCACCTGGAGGGCGCGGACGTTCGCTCGCTCGGCACCGCGACGTTCTTCGGGTTCGTCTCCTCCTCGTGCTCGTACTCCGCCATCGCCACGGCGAAGAATCTCTTCAAGAAGGGCGCGAGCGCCGCGGCCAGTCTGGGCGCGTTCATGTTCGCGTCCACGAACCTCGTCATCGAAATCGGGTTCGTCATCTGGATACTGCTCGGCTGGGAGTTCGTCGTCGCGGATTTCGTCGGCGGCGTCCTTCTCATCGGCCTGATGGCGGTCGGGTTCCGATTCGTCCCCGACGAAGTCATCGAGTCCGCGCGCGAGCACGCGTCGGACGACACCACTGTCCGCGACCCGAACTGCGGGATGGAAGTCGACCCGGACGAGACCGAGCACACCATCGAGTACGAGGGGACGACCTACTACTTCTGCTCAGAGTCCTGCAAGCGCGGCTGGGACCCCGAAGAAGCCGACACCACCGTCGTGGAGCAGGCTACCTCGCTCTCCGGGTGGCGTGCGCTCGCCGATAAGCAACTCAAGGAGTGGGGGATGCTCTGGGACGAAATCGCCATCGGGTTCGTGTTCGCCGGCCTCATCGCCGGGTTCGTCCCCGACTCCGTCTGGCACGCGGTCTTCGCCGGTCCCATCGTCGGCGAGTACACGTACGTCGTCTGGACCGCCATCCTGGGGGCCGTCGTCGGTATCGTCACGTTCGTCTGCTCCGTCGGGAACGTCCCGTTCGGCGCGATTCTCTGGACGCGCGGCCTGCCGTTCGGGAGCGTGCTCTCCTACATCTACGCCGACCTCGTCATCCCTCCTATCATGCAGGCCTACCGGGAGTACTACGGCACGACGTTCGCGGCAGTCCTCTCCGCGATGATTTTCGTCGCCGCGGTCGTCACCGGCGTCGCCGTCCACATCGCGTTCGACCTCCTCGGACTCATCCCCGACCCGTCGAGCGCGACCGTCGAGCGCATCTCCATCGAACTCAATTACAAGGCCGCGCTCAACGTGCTCGCCACTGCCGCCTTCCTCGCGCTCTACTACCTCCACCGCACCGGCGGGGAGAGCGGGAACGGCGACCACGGCGGGAGCGGCGGGCACGACGGGCACGCGCACGGGAGCGAATGACGGCGCTGTCGGTTCCCTAACGTACAACCATTAAGGCGACCTCGCCCGTCTTCCGGGGTATGTTCGACGACGACGACCTCGCGAGTATCCGCGAGGCGAAGGAGGAGTGGGAAGCGGAGACCCTCGACCCCGTGCTCGACCGGTTCGGCGAGCGCAAGGACGAGTTCGATACGGACACCGGCGGGCAGACGGTCGACCGCCTCTACACGCCGAACGACGTGAGCGACCTCGACTACGAGGAAGACCTCGGATTCCCGGGAGAAGACCCCTACACGCGCGGCGTCTACTCCACGGGCTACCGCGGCCGCCTCTGGACGATGCGGCAGTACGCCGGCTTCGGCACGCCCGAGGAGACGAACGAGCGCTTTCGCTACCTCATCGACCAGGGGTCGTCCGGGTTGTCGATGGCGTTCGACCTCCCGACCCAGATGGGGTACGACTCGGACGCGACGATGAGCGCGGGCGAGGTCGGGAAGTCCGGCGTGGCCATCGACACGCTCGCCGACTTCGAGAAGGTGTTCGACGGCATCCCGCTCGACGAGGTCAGCACGTCGATGACCATCAACGCCCCCGCAAGCGTGCTGCTCGCGATGTACATCGCCGTCGGCGACAAGCAGGGCGTCGACCGCGAGGAACTCCGGGGAACCATCCAGAACGACGTTCTCAAGGAGTACGTCGCGCGCAACACCTACATCTACCCGCCCGAGCCGTCGATGCGCATCATCACGGACATCTTCGAGTTCTGCGCGCAGGAGACCCCGAACTTCAACACCATCTCGATTTCGGGCTACCACATCCGCGAGGCCGGTTCGACGGCCGCCCAGGAGGTCGCGTTCACGCTCGGGAACGGCATCGAGTACGTCGAAGCCGCGTTGGACGCCGGCCTGGACGTGGACGAGTTCGCGCCCCAGCTCTCCTTCTTCTTCAACGCCCACAACAACATTCTGGAGGAGGCGTCGAAGTTCCGCGCCGCCCGCCGGATGTGGGCGCAAATCATGGAGGAGCGCTTCGACGCCGACGACCCGCAGTCGAAGCAGTTGAAGTTCCACACCCAGACCGCCGGCTCCACGCTGACCGCCCAGCAGATCGAGAACAACGTCGTCCGGGTCGCGTACCAGGCGCTCGCCGCCGTGCTCGGCGGGACGCAGAGCCTGCACACGAACGGGAAGGACGAGGCGCTGTCGCTCCCCACCGAGAAGTCCGTTCGGACGGCGCTCCGCACGCAGCAGATTCTCGCGCACGAGTCCGGCGCGGCGGACACCATCGACCCGCTCGCCGGCAGTTACTACGTCGAATCCCTCACGGACGACATTGAGGACGAGGCGTTCGACCTCCTGAATACGGTTGACGACAAGGGCGGAATGCTGTCCGCCATCCAGCAGCAGTGGGTGCAGCGCCAGATTCAGGACGTGGCGTACGAACGCCAGCAGGAGATAGAGGACGGCGAGCGCACCATCGTCGGCGTGAACGAGTTCGAGGTGGACGACGAACCCGAAGTCGACATCGAAGAGGTCACCGAGGAGGACGAAAAGCGCAAAATCGAGGGGCTCGAATCCGTCAAGGACGAACGGGACGACGACGCGGTCGAGGAGCGGCTCGCGGCGCTCCGTGAGGCCGCCGCGGGCGACGAGAACCTCATGCCCCACATCGTCGCGGCGGTAAAGGCGTACGCGACGGTTGGCGAGATCTGTAACGTCCTCCGGGACGTGTTCGGTGAGTACCAGCCCGGCACCGCGCTCTAAACTTTATCCTCGCGCCGCCCCCACGTCGACGTATGCGTCTCGACCACGTCGGCGTCGCCACACAGGACGCCGCGACTCTCGCAGACCAGTACGTCTCGCTGTTCGACGCCGAACTCGTCCACGAAGAGTCCTTTCAGGGGATGAACGTCTGCTTCCTCGACCTCGGAAACGCCTACTTCGAACTCCTCGAACCCACGGCGGCGGAGACGACTATCGGGAACTATCTGGAGGAGAACGGGCCGGGGATGCACCACGTCGCGTTCGTCACGGACGACATCGCGGACGCGCTCGCGGACGCTCGGGACGCCGGCGTCTCACTCGTGGACGAGGAACCGAGGGCGGGCGCGTGGGGGCACACGGTCGCGTTCCTCCACCCCCGCGACACGGGCGGCGTGCTCGTGGAGTACGTCGAACACTAGTCGTCGCCGGTCGCGGCCGACAGTCGCTGTGAGAGATGGGGGCCGACCGCGTTCGGCGGATGCGAGAACCACTTCGCCTCCTCGATGCCGGAACTGGGCGAGATGTCGGTCTCGAACGTCTCCGCCTCGAAGAACACCCAGAGGCCGGTGACGCCCTCGCCGCCGTCCACGAGCGTGAACTCGCGTTTGATGGCCGCGAACGCGTCGACGACGGTGCACTCGAGACCGACCTGTTCGGCGACGTACTGCGTGCCCGCGGCGGCGTGCGTGTCGTTCCGGGAGAGACTGCCGCCGGGAACGTCCCAGGCGTCGTCGTCCGATTCGCGGACGAGCAGGAACTCGTTCTCGTGCGAGACGAGGCTGCGGACACCGCCGAGTTCATCGTTGTCCGCGGCGTTCATGCACTCGACGTACATCTCGCGTGGCACGGGCGTCGACTCGCGGTGGACGGGGATGTCTCCGTACACTTCCGTGAGTCGGTCCAGCACCCGGTCCACGTCGCGTTCGGAGTCCTCCATGCCAGGCTCTACACGGTGGAATGGTCGGCGAAAACTTAAGCTCGTTCCCCGCGCTACCCGAACGATTCTATCTTCGCGTCGTCGGTGTCGATGCCGCGCTCCTCGAGGAGGTCCGCGACCTCCCGGACGAACTCGCTGAACCCGTACACGAACACCTGGCCGCCGACCGCGGAGAGCGCGGCGTCCACCGCGGGTTCGAGGTTATCGCCGACGAGGAAGACGTCCGCGCCGTGGTCGGCGAGGCTGGCGAGCCGGTCCGTGTGCGCGTGTGTGTCGTCCAGATAGACGACCGCGACATCGCCGCCGTCCTGGAGGACGCGCTCGGCGATGCCGACCCCGGGGCCGACGCCGGGACCGCCGACGACGAGCGTCACCGCGGGCTCGCCCTCGTAGAACGCGTGACCGAACGGACCGTTGATACCCACTGTATCGCCGGGTTCGAGCGATTCGAGGTAGGGGCCGACGGTGCCGTCGGGGTCGACGCCGACCGTGACCTCGAGGAGGTCGTCGGTGTCCGGCGAGGAGAGCGTGTAGTGGCGGGCTTCCTCGTTTCCGTCGACGGTGACCGCGAGCTGCACGAACTGTCCGGGCTTCGCGTCGAATTCCGCGGGCGCGTCCAGTTGGATGGCGATGGTGTCGGGGCCGACCGCGCGAACCGCGCGAACCGTCACGTCCGTCGTATCCATACCGATGGTTGCCGTGGCCGGCGGAAAGCAGTTGTGTTAGGGGTTACGTCGGCCGCGGTCCGCGACCGGCCCGCTCCGAGGAGTGTCGTCGCCGGCCTGGCAGTCAGGCCGAAACAGTATTTCGACCCCTGTCCGGGTAGGGACCGGACAGTTACTGGGAGAAACACGAACGAGCGTTCAGTAATCGTTCGTGAATCCGCACAATACTCGCTTTCGCGTCGGCCACCGGGTTCAGAAGGCTTTTTGCCGGGCGATTCGGAAGCCTACACCACATGCACGAGGACCTGAACTGGGCCATCGGCGGGGAAGCCGGCGATGGAATCGATTCCACCGGCAAGATATTCGCACAGGCGCTCTCGCGCGCCGGCCGGCACGTCTTCACCTCGAAGGACTTCGCGTCCCGCATCCGAGGTGGCTACACCGCATACAAGGTACGAACGTCCGTCGACAACGTCCGCAGCGTCGTGGACCGCCTCGACATCCTCATCGCGCTCACCGAACGCACCGTCGACGAGAACCTCGACGAGCTTCACGACGGCAGCGTCATCATCTACGACGGCGAACGCACCGAGTTCTCCGACTTCGAAGCGCCCGAGGACGTCACCGGCCTCGACGTGCCGCTCAAGTCGCTCGCGGAGGACGCGGGCGGCGCCATCATGCGCAACGTCGTCGCGCTCGGCGCCGTCTGTGCCGTCGCGGACTTCCCCATCGAGAACCTCGACGAATCCCTCGAGAAGAAGTTCGGCGGGAAGGGCGAGAAAATCGTCGAGAACAACAAACAGGCCGCGCGCCTCGGCGCCGAGTACGTCGAGGAGGAGTTCGACCTCGCGTTCGACTTCGACCTCGAAACCACGGACAACGACTACGTCCTCCTGAACGGCGACGAAGCCATCGGGATGGGCGCCATCGCCGCCGGCTGTAAGTTCTACGCCGGCTACCCCATCACGCCCGCGACGGACGTGATGACGTACCTCAAGGGCCGCATCGAGAACTTCGGCGGGCACGTCGTGCAGGCCGAGGACGAACTCGCCGCCATCAACATGGCGCTCGGCGCCGCGCGCGCCGGCGCTCGCTCCATGACCGCGACGAGCGGTCCCGGTATCGACCTGATGACGGAGACGTTCGGCCTCGTCGCCACCTCGGAGACGCCGCTCGTCATCACGAACGTCATGCGCTCCGGCCCCAGCACGGGAATGCCGACGAAGCAGGAACAGGGCGACCTGAATCAGATGCTCTACGGCGGCCACGGCGAGATTCCGCGCTTCGTCCTCGCGCCAACCACGGTCGCGGAGTGCTTCTGGAAGACCATCGAAGCGTTCAACCTCGCGGAGAAGTACCAGACGCCCGTCTACCTCACCGCCGACCTCGCGATGGCGGTCACCGAACAGACCTTCGACCCCGAGACGTTCGACATGGACGCGGTCGAAATCGACCGCGGGAAGGTCGTCGACGAGGACGAGATTTCGAAGTGGCAGAACGAGAAGGATCAGTTCAAGCCGCACGCCGTCACCGCGGACGGCGTCAGCCCCCGCGCCTTCCCCGGTACGGAGGGCGGCGTGCACATGAGCACGGGCCTCGAGCACGACGAGCTCGGCCGCCGTACTGAGGACGTGGACGTGCGCGTCGAACAGGTCGACAAGCGCCAGCAGAAGGTCACCACCGCCGAGGAGGAAGAAGACTTCTCCTACCGCGAGTTCGGCGACGCCGACTCCGACAACCTCGTCATCTCGTGGGGGTCCAACGAGGGAACGCTCATCGAGGCGATGGACTACCTCGACCAGGAGGACGTGGACGTGCGCTTCATCTCCGTCCCCTACATCTTCCCGCGGCCCGACCTCAGTGAGGCCATCGAGGCCGCCGAGGACGTGATTGTGGTCGAGTGTAACGCGACCGGCCAGTTCGCCGACCTCGTCGAGCACGACACGCTTACCCGCGTGAAGCGTGTGAACAAGTACAACGGCGTCCAGTTCAAGGCGGACGAACTCGCCGCGGACATCCAGGAGGAACTAGCATGAGCTCCAACGTCAGATTCACCGACTTCAAGTCCGACAAGCAGCCCACCTGGTGTCCCGGGTGTGGCGACTTCGGCACGATGAACGGCATGATGAAAGCCCTCGCGAACACCGGGAACTCGCCCGACGACACGTTCGTCGTCGCGGGTATCGGGTGCTCGGGGAAGATCGGGACGTACATGCGGTCGTACGCGCTCCACGGCGTTCACGGTCGTGCGCTCCCCGTCGGCACGGGCGTCAAACTCGCGAACCCCGACCTCGAAGTGATGGTCGCGGGCGGCGACGGCGACGGCTACAGTATCGGTGTCGGTCACTTCATCCACGCCGTGCGCCGGAACATCGACATCACGTACGTCGTGATGGACAACCGCATCTACGGCCTCACGAAGGGCCAGGCGTCCCCGACCAGCCGGTCGGACTTCGAGACCGCGACCACGCCCGAAGGCTCGAAGCAGCCCCCGGTCAACCCGCTCGCGCTCGCGCTCTCCGCCGGCGGGAGCTTCATCGCGCAGTCCTTCAGCAGTCACGCGCAGCGCCACACCGAAATCATCGAGGAAGCCATCAACCACGACGGCTTCAGCCTCGTGAACACGTTCAGCCCGTGCGTGACGTTCAACGACGTCGACACCTACGACTACTTCCGGGACAGCCTCGTCGACCTCGGCGGCGAAGACGCGGACTACGACCCCACGGACCGCGAGCAAGCGAAGGACAAAATCCTCGACAGCGAGAAGGAGTACATGGGCATCCTCTACCAGGACGACGACGCCCAGTCCTACGAACAATCCCACGGCGTCGAAGGCAACATGGCCGACATCGACACCGACGGCGCGCCCGACGGCGCAATGGACCTCGTCCGCGAGTTCTACTAACGCACCTTTTTCCGGTTCGGGTGCGCCTTCGGCGCACCGCTCACCGCAAAAATCTGCACCAAAAAGGCCGCGAGCGCTGACGCGCTCGCGGTAGGCTGTTGGTGCAGGCTTCCGCGCAGCGCGACCGCGTTATTCCTTCCAGACGACGCCCTCGAACGAGCCGGTGAGGACTTCCTCGTCGTCCGCGTTCGTGCAGACGTTTTCGCCGCGGATGTCGTAGCGGTCGTCGCGTTCTTCCACGTCGGTAAGCGTGGTTTCGCACGTGATTGGTTCGCCCGTGTAGACTGGTTTGTGGAAGTGGTTGTCCATGTGGTAGGCGAGCACGCCGAGCGCGGACCCGATGGCGGTCGGGAGCGTCGCGGTGAGGAGTCCCTGCACCATCAGTCGCCCCTGGTCGTCAGGGACGCTGTGAACGGGCTGGTCGTCGTGCGAGAGCTCCGCGAACGCCTCCACTATTCTAATATAACTATTACTATACAATCAAAAAGTATAAGTACCGACGTAGAGATTCTTAGATAGAATGAGTCAAAAAGAAGACTTATACGCAGGAGGTAAAAAGCCGTCTGTAAGCCGCCGCAGAATCCTTAAGGGGATTGGAGTCTCTTCGGTCGGGATTTCTGGGATTGGAACGGTCACTGCCAGCTCTGGATCTGGACACTCTGTAAATACGGAGTTCGACCCAACAAAGCCTCCTCAGGTTCGTGAATTTGCCAAGTCGTTGTTCAAAAAGTCCTCCAGTCTCCCAGAAGCCAAGCGCTTAGAGTTTGAGAATATAATTAAGAAACGCCTTACAGATAAACAATGGGTGGCGCTTAGCGAAATCCTCAAAAGCGAATTAGGGACTACTATTGAACACACTCGAAACTTAGAAATATCCAATAAGCCCTCAAGCAGTGCGTCTACTGGAGTGCCTACTGGGTCACTTGAACCACCGTCCGATGGGGGGAGCGGGGGGAGCTCTTGGAAAGAGGCCACGTATACCCTAACTCAGAAAGCGACTCCGACAATATTCGGCTTACAAGGTTCGAACGTAGTCGCTACTCATAAACACAGCATGACTTGGCTATATGACGGAGTGGATGAAATTGAAACCCCTCTTACGCATAGTACCGGGTCTGGGTATCAATCTATACTTTTCGGAGTGGATTATCTTGGGAGTTCGGAGACAATAACTCCTGAAGAAGCTAGCTTCTATTCGGAATCAACCGGTAAATTCACGTGGACAACTGGTACAGTTGATGGAGACACCTTTCATGCGTACTCCCGAATCTTGGGTGGGCCCGTTGGAGAACACCATGTTATCGACCAATATTTCAAATAGGTCATAGGAATACCTCATGCTCTGTAGATTCCGTATAGACCCAATAAAATAAGTGCAGCCCCAGTGGCTACACTTAGGAAAGAGCCAATAAGTGATATCTGAAGCTGCCAAACTACTATTGCATAAATCAATAACAAACCGACGCCGGCAATAGCTCCAAAAAATACGGAGATAGCGAGGGTTCCGATGCTTTGTAAAATATCATTCCGACCGTCATCTGCTTTTCTATTTCCGTTCATTATCTCTGTATTGGAGCCATAAATATAAAAAACCCATGAAAATATAAATGCAAATATACTTAGGTTACTCTGGTCGCGGTGGCGTGGCACCCTCCAGAAAATAGTTATTATTCTACTTAAAACCAAAGGTAAATTTTTAGAGTTAGATGTATACTTGGTGGGTGAACTTACCCCCCTCCATCACGACACTTCCAAGCGTCTATGCCTTTCAGATTGCCCGTCCGCCGTAGCCGGCGGTGACCTGCGCGGTGACGCCGCCCATGATCGCCGCGATGGGCGCGAAGCAGATGACGCCGAACGTCGTCCACGTCCCGTAGACGAACAGGATGTCGACGGTCTGCGTCACCGTGAACGGCGAGTTCAGCCAGAAGATGAGTCCGACGAGGAGCACGCCGAGGAACGACCCGAGGCCGACGGCCGCCGCACCATCGACGCCTTCCGTTTCGAACGCACGACTGATGGTGCCGACGAACGCACCCACGGCGATTGGGACGATGCCGTAGAGGTAGTACGGCGCGACGAGGAGGTAGAGCCCGGCGAGCACGAACGCCTGAACCAGCGCGCCGACGGCTATCGCGCGGCGGTCCGCGACGCGCCGGTGGACCGTCATCCCGGTCATACGAGAAAATATAAATTCTCTTGTATTAACTGTTTCTGAAAAGGATATTACTCCTCTCTCCCCGTTCGTTCTGTTCTCCGCGAAACATCGGAATACGGGCGCTGAGCGTGCGTATTCGGAAAGGTTGATTAGCGCGACGGGAATTTTTCTGGGTATGACTGAGCGTTTCGACGTTGTAATCGCGGGCGCGGGTCCGGCCGGTGCGCAGTGCGCGCGAGACCTGGCCCAGCGCGATTACGACGTTCTCGTTCTCGAAACCGAACCAGAAGACGAGTTCCCGCGACAATCGAATAAGTCCACTGCGGGGACGTTCCCCTCCATGATGGGTGCGTTCGGGATTCCTGACGACATGGTGATGCAGTTCACCGACACCGTCGTTCTCGAATCGCCGAACGAGCACTTCGTCCAGAACCAGCCCGGTGCGGTGCTTGAGTTCGCGGACTTCAAGCGATTCCTCGTCACGGACGGCCGCGAGCACGGCGCGGAGTACCGCTTCGGCTCCCGCGTCTCGAAACCCATCCTGGAGAACGGCGAAATCGTTGGGGTCGAGTATAGCGGCGACGAGGAGGTGTACGCGGACATCGTCATTGACGCGACCGGTCCCGCCGCGCCGCTCGCGAAACAGCTCGGCGTCAGCGACCTGGAGCGCCACAATCAGGCCATCGGCATCGAGTGGGAGATGGAGGGCGTCGAGGTCGACCACCCCGGGTACGCGGACCTCCACGACGCGATGATGCTCCGCCTCGACCACGACCTCGCGCCCGGCGGCTACTCCTGGATCTTCCACACGGGCGAGGACACGGCGAAAGTCGGTCTCTGCTACATCCAGAGCGAGACCTACCAGACGCGCGGGAAGGAGGGGATGAGCATCGACGGCTACCTCGAGTACTGGCTGGACAACGATCCCCGGTTCGAGAACGCGACGAAACTGGAGGGCAAACAGCACCGGGGGTCCGCGCACATCCAGGAGCCGGGCCAGCTCTGCACGGACAACTTCATGGCCATCGGCGACACCGTCCCCACCATCGACCCGCTCTGGGGGGAGGGCATCCACAAGGGCATGAAGTCCGCGCGCGCCGCCGCCATCACTGCCGACCGCTGCCTCACCGGCACCGTGGACACGTCGAAGGCGGCGATGGAGACGTACGCCGACCTCTGGCATGAGAACGTGGCTCCGGGCGCGAAGCGCCGACTTGCGATGACGCGCCTCCTCTACCTCGCGGACGACGACCGCTACGACCGCCTCCTCAGCGACCTGCAGGACGCGGACCTCGGCACGCTCGCCGCCGCGAACAACGGGAGTCCGCGCGCCATCGCGAAACTCCTGCACGTCGGCGACCTCTCGCTCCTCAAGCGCCTCGTCACCGAACACTACCTGTAGCGCCGCTACCAAAACGTCTTTTCCCGGCACGCACCATCACACAGATATGTCTCAGTTCGACTACCCCCGACACAGCGGTATGCCCGCGCTCGGCATCGGCACCTGGCAGAACGAGGACCCCGAGCAGTGCGCGGAGTCCGTGCGAACCGCGCTCGACGTGGGTTATCGTCACGTGGACACCGCCCAGATTTACGGGAACGAGGACGCCGTCGGCGACGGTATCGAACAGGCCGACGTTGACCGCGACGACGTGTTCCTCGCGACGAAAATCTGGACGAGCGAACTCTCCCACGACGACGTACTGGAGAGCTTCGAGGAGAGCCTCGATAAGCTCGGGACGGACTACGTCGACCTGCTCTACGTCCACTGGCCGGCGAACGAGTACGACGCCGAAGACACGCTCTCCGCGTTCGACGAACTCTACGACGACGGCAAAATCGAGCACATCGGCGTCTCGAACTTCGAACCCCGCCACCTCGACGAAGCCCGGGAAGCCCTCGACGCGCCGCTGTTCGCGAACCAGGTCGAACTCCACCCCTTCCTCCCCCAGGCGGAACTCCGCGAGTACACGGAAGCGCACGACATCGAACTCGTCGGGTACAGCCCGCTCGCCCGCGGTGAAGTGTTCGACGACGACACCATCACGGAGGTCGCGGAGAAGCACGACGCGAGCGCCGCGCAGGTCGCGCTGGCGTGGGCGCGCGAGAAGGGCGTCACCGCCATCCCGAAAGCCACGAGCGAAGCACATATCCGGGACAACTGGGGAAGCCTCGGCGTCGACCTCGACCCCGAAGACATCGAGAAGATAGACGGCATCGACCGCCGCGAACGCGAGGTCGACCCCGACTTCGCGCCCTGGAACTGACGGCTGTCTGCGTCTCCGCCTTTTTGCTTTTCGAGCGCCTACCCGTCCGTGTGACAGTTGTCGAAACGCTGACGGTCACGGCACTCGCTCTCGCCGCCGTCGGCGTCGTTCTCTACGTAGTGTACTCGATTCGCGGAGTCGCGCGTGAACGCTATCGGGACGGAAAGCGCGCAGTGCCCGAGTCGGCGGAAGACCGGTAGTTCGTCAGAACGGGGATTCGACGGTCTGGTCGTCGCCGTCGTCGCTCGCGTCGACCTCGACGTCTTCCGCGTTCAGCGTTTCCGCGAGGTCGCCGCGTTCCTCGAGTTCGGAGAGGATGTCGCTCCCGCCGACGAACTCGCCCTCGACGTACGTCTGGGGGATGGTCTCCCAGCCGGAGTGGTCTTCGAGCGCGGCGCGGAACGCGTCGAGGTTCTGGAGTACGTCCACGGTCTCCACGTCCTCCCGGTACTTGGTGATGAGGCCGATCGCACGTTTCGAGAACCCGCACTGGGGCATCATCGGCGTGCCCTTCATGAACAGCACGATTTCGTTGTTCTCGATGGTGTCGTTCACGAGTTCCTGGACTTCGTCGGCGTCGAGGCCCTCGTCCGCGGGGTCGAATGTCATACACGAGTGGTGGGTGTCGAGGGGGAAAGGCGTTGCGTCACCCCACACCGCCGCCGCCGTCGCGAGCGCCACCTAGCCTTAAGCCGACCCGTGGCGTTTGTAACTGTATGGCATACAGTGTGGATTACGAGCTGAGCGACGACGACGAGAACATCCACAACGCGTGGGACAACTCCCTCGACCCACTCCTCACGGTCGAACCGGGCGAGGTCGTTCGCTTCGAGTGCCGGGACGCCGTCGACGGTCAGGTCGACATGGAGACGACTGCCGAGGAGTTCGGCGAGGTGAGTTTCGACCCCGTCCATCCCCTCACCGGTCCGGTCTACGTCGAGGGCGCGGAACCCGGTGACGTGCTGGAAGTAGAACTCCTCGACCTCGAACACAAGGGCTGGGGGTACACGGGCTTCATGCCGGGCGACATGGGCCTCGGCCTGCTCCCCGAGGACTTCGAGGAGTCCGGCTATCACGCCTGGGAACTCGACGGCGACACCGGCCACTTCGTGAACGACATCGAGGTCCCGCTCCACCCGTTCCCCGGAACCATCGGGAACGCGCCCGCCGCGGACGGCGAACACGACACTCTCCCGCCGCGCGACGTGGGCGGGAACATGGACGTGAAGCACATGACCGCCGGGTCCACCGTCTACCTCCCCGTCGAGGTCGCGGGCGCGCTGTTCTCCACCGGCGACTGTCACGCCGCCCAGGGCGACGGCGAGGTCTGTGTCACCGGCATCGAAGCCCCGATGTTCGTCACCGCGCGCTTCGACGTCCGGACGGACATGGACATCTCCCAGCCCCAGTTCGAGAGCGACCACCCGTACACGCCGACCGGCGCGGACGAACCGATGTACGCCACCACCGGCATCGCCGACGACCTCATGGTCGCCACGAAGAAAGCGATTCGGCACATGATCGACCACCTCGAAGCCGAACGCGGCCTCACCCGCGGCGAGGCCTACATCCTCTGCTCCGCCATCGTCGACCTCAAAATCAGCGAGGTCGTCGACGCCCCCAACTGGACGGTCACGGCCTACCTACCGGAGTCCATCTTCCCGTAGCAGCCCCGGCAGCCGTTTCCGCAGGCGAGTCGAAAGTCACTCCGTGCCGCGGGGAGTGGCCGGGGTATGGAGTACGCGCCGGACGATGTGGCGTCGATGTACCGCACGCTCTCGGGCGCGGTGGTGCCGCGTCCCATCGCGTGGGTGTCCTCGACGAGCGAGGAGGGCGTGGACAACCTCGCGCCGTACAGCTTCTTCAACGTCGTGTCGGTGGAGCCGCCGACGGTGATGTTCTCGCCGATAGACACGGACGAGCGCTCGAAGGACACGACGCGGAACGTCCGGGAGACGGAGGAGTTCGTGGTGAACGTCGTCACCGGGGAGACCGTGGAGGCGATGAACGAGACGAGCGCGACCCTTCTCGCAGAGGAGTCCGAGTTCGAGCACGCGGGCGTGACGCGCGCGGAGTCCGAGCGCGTGGAGCCGCCGCGGGTGGCGGAGTCCCCAGTGAACTTCGAGTGCTCGCTGTACGACACGCTCCGCGTCGGCGATTCCGTGCTCGTCGTCGGCGAGGTGGAGTACGTGCACGTCGACGACGCGCTCGCGCCCGAGGGCGAACTCGACGTGCGGGAACTCGACGCGGTCGGCCGGCTCGCGGGAAGTTTCTACTCCTACACCCGGGACCGGTTCTCGCTCGAACGCCCCCCGTAGCGGCGACACGTATTTACTCCCGGGGTCGCGCCTTCCTGTATGCAACACGCAGAGGCGGCCTCTCGCCTGCGCGACGTCCTGGACGAGGTGAGCGGCGCAGTCATCACCCGCGAGGAGTTCCTCGAACTCGTCATCACCAGTCTCGTCGCCGACGGCCACGTCCTCCTCGAAGACGTCCCCGGAACCGGAAAGACGCTCACCGCGCGGAGTTTCGCCACCGCGCTCGGTCTCGAGTTCTCCCGAATCCAGTTTACGCCCGACCTTCTCCCCGCGGACATCACGGGGTCGAACATCTACAACGAGTCCACGGGCGAGTTCTCGTTCAGCCCCGGGCCGCTGTTCGCGAACGTCGTCTTGGCGGACGAAATCAACCGCGCGCCGCCGAAGACGCAGGCGGCGCTCCTCGAAGCGATGGGCGAGGGCCAGGTGTCCGTGGACGGCACGACCCACGACCTCCCGGAACCCTTCTTCGTCATCGCGACGCAGAACCCCGTCGAGCAGGAGGGAACGTTCGGCCTCCCCGAAGCCCAGCGCGACCGATTCATGGTGAAGACCGACATGGGCTACCCGGACTTCGCGGGCGAACGCGAACTCATCGACCGGCGCGCCGAGCGCGACACCCAGATTCCGACCGTCGGGCGCGTCCTCGACCCCGAGACGGTTCGGGAGATTCAGGCGACCGTCGAGACGGTGGACATGGAGGAACGCCTCCGGGACTACGTGGTGGAACTCGGGCGGCGCACGCGCGAGGACGACCGCGTGGACGTGGGCGTCAGCCCGCGCGGCATCCAGAAACTGTTCGAGGCCTCGCGGGGCGCGGCGGTCGTGCAGGGCCGCGACTACGTGGTGCCGGACGACGTGAAACGCGTCGCCGGACCCGCGCTCCAGCACCGACTCGTCCTCACCGCGGAGGCGAACGTCCGCGGCGTCGACCGCGAAGCCGTCATCGCGGACGTGCTCGACAGCCTCGAAGTCCCGGCGGTCGCGGACTGATCACTTGAGTGCGAACACGAGCGCGAGGAGCGCGACCCCGCTCCCGACGACGGCGACGGGGAGCGCGTTCGGGTTCGCGAAGGACATCGCGGTCCCGTAGTTCGCGACGCCGACGGCGAGCGCCGCGGCAGCGACGCCAACGAGAAGCGTGCCGACGAGGTGAACGCCCTCGACACCGGCGGTGGAGACGTGCCGGCCGATTTCGTCCCCGAGCTGGGTAGCGTACTCGCCGGCATCCCAGACGACGAGCGCGGCGACGACGCACGCGAGGAACCGAACGGGTGTGACGGCGTCCGTGGTGCCGGCGAACGCGGCTGCGACGAACAGGCCGGCGGCGGCGAGCGCGGGACCGAACGTGTCGACGGGAAGGACGCGCAGGCCGACGCCGATTCGCGCGGCGACGAGCGTCATCGTCGCGGCGACGAGCACGACCGCGAGCAGGACGACGGCGACGGTGAACGTCCCGTAGTAGTCGAGCACCGCGCCCGACTGCTCGCGGACCGTGCCGGCGACCGTGTACGGGACGTTCGCGAGCACGAACGCGCGGAGTTCGTCCACGAGCGGGCCGTGCACGGCGAACGCGCCCGCGACGAGCGCGCCGGCGGCGGCGGTTGGTGCGTTCCGAACGGCCGCCGATCCCGCGGACGCTCGCGCGAGCCGCCGGAACAGCCACCCCAGTAGCGCGCCCGCCAACCCGACAACCGCCGCCGCGACCAGTAGCGTTCGGAGAGCGCCGAGCGTCGTGACCGTGCGGAGACTGTCGTACGCGGCGATCGGGAGGACGCGACGGAGCCGCATCGGCGACATCGCGAACCGGGTGAGCGTGCCGGCGGCGAGCAGCACGAGGCCGAAGAGGGCGAGTTGGTAGAGCGCGCGCCGTGCGGCGGTCACGGCGTCGGGCGCGTCGAGCAGTTCCGCGATAGGGAGCGACCGGAGCGCGCCCGCGACCGCGAGTGACGCGAGCACGAGCAGCGCCGCGAACGAGAACAGGTGTGGTGTCCCCGTTCCCGGCGTGAGAAGCGCGCCCGTGAGCGTGTCCATGGCGTTTCCGACGGCGTTGCCGACCGAGCCCTGGCGGCCGCCGAGTTCGGTGCGGCCGACGACGGCGAGCGCGCCGAGGACGCCGGCGGCGACCATGCCGACGAACGCCGCGCGGGCCGCGACCTTCGAGAACCGCCGGAGGCTGTCGCGGTCCGCGAGGTCGCCGACGCTCACGGTCGCGCCGAGCGCCGCCGCGGTGAGACCGACGACGACGGCGAGCCGGCCGAGCACGACGAGCGTCGCCTCCGCGACCTGCGCCGCGGTCGGCTGGGGGAACAGCGAGCCGAACAGCGTGACGGCCGCGTACACCGCGCCGACGGCGACGCCGACGCCGAGCGGGAGCACGGCGACGCCTGCGAGGAAGCGCGCGGCGGGCCGCCAGCGCTCCCGGTCGACGAGCCAGAGGCCGAGCGCGAACGGCACGGCGGCCGTCCACGCGAGCGCTATCGAGGGTTCGAGGCCGAGCGGGCGGGCG
Source organism: Salarchaeum sp. III (assembly GCF_036418315.1). Taxonomy (NCBI): domain Archaea; kingdom Methanobacteriati; phylum Methanobacteriota; class Halobacteria; order Halobacteriales; family Halobacteriaceae; genus Salarchaeum; species Salarchaeum sp. III. Next base: position 21,066 of record NZ_JAZHPG010000013.1, read on the forward strand.
AGCGCGATGCTGACCGCGAGCGTGCCGAGGAGGACGACTGCGGTCCCGAGACGGGTCGGTCGCCAGGTCGTGTCGGTGAGTGTTCGGGTCATTGGCTGAGGAGGTGAGAGAGCGAGGCGTCGAGTACGGTGTCGAGCGGGTCGTCGAGGTTCCAGTCGACGACCCGCACGTCGCGCTCGCGGAGGGTTCGCGTGCGGAGGTCGCGGTGGACGCGCGCGAGACGCCCGCCGACGGCCGACTCGGGCACCACGTCGGGGCTGACGACGGTGACGCCGTAGCCGCGCGTGGTGAGCGCGCTCGCGGTCCGGACGGGCCAGTTGTCGAGCAGCGGTGAGACGAGGACGACCTCGGCGCGGGCGGGGAGGCGCTCGCCGAGTTCCGGCACCCAGTCGGTCGTCGCGGCGTCCCAGGACTCCGTGTTCGGCGGCGTCGACTGCCAGGCGGCGTCCGGGTCGGGGGTGTCGTCCGCCGCGGCCTCGACGGCGGAGAACACGAGGTCCGCGGTCTCTCGGCCGTCGGCGGCGTCCACCCAGGGAAGTCTGTCCGGGCCGAGCGGCGCGCCGTGGTCGGCGGCGAGGCCGACCGCGGTCACGTCGGTGTCGATGCTCGCCGCGGTCAGCGCGCCGTGCAACCGGCGGCCGACGTACCCCGCGAGTTCGGTGCCCGTGGGTTCGCCCGGCCCCGGGACGACCCGGGTCGGCTGTCGGGCGTCCACGACGAGCGCGGCGCGCACCGCGTGTTCCTCCCGGAACTCGACCGTGGAGAGTTCGCCCGTCTTCGCGTACTGCCGCCAGTTCAGGCGATTCACGGGGTCGCCGTGCTGGTACTCGCGGGTCGCGTGGAACTCCAGGCCGCTCCCGCCGCGGTCGGTCGTCTGCGTGCCCGCGCGCAGCGTCGTGGAGTCCGTTATCGGCGGCGCGTCCACCGCGCGCTGCCCGGCGAGTTCCGCGTCGCCCTCGGGCGCCACGTCGACGGTCACCGTCGTGGACGCGGAGAACGACCGCGCCCGCGCGACCGGCGCGCCGAACTCGTACGTTCCGCGCTTCGCCACGACCTCGTACTCAACCGCCGCGTCCGCGCCCGAACTGAGCGCGGTCGACACCCGGGGCGCGCCCGACGCCACGGCGAGTTCGTCCGGCACGCCGTCCACGACGCGGAGGTCGGGAATCGCGGACTCACCGGTGTTCTCGACGGTGAGCGTGACCGTGACGCGCTCGCCCGGCCGGGGCGCGGTCGCGCCGAACTCCCGCGTCACCCGCACCCGGCCCTGCGATGGGACAGTGGTGAGGGCGTCGTACGCGGCGAACGCGGCCGGAATCGCCGCGGCGGCGATGACGAGCGGCGCGGTGTAGAGGAAGCCGACGCCCGCGAGCGTGAGCGCGCCGACGCCCGCGACGCTCCACCGGCCGGAGCGCTCGCGCACGCCGTCACTCATCGTTCGCCCTCCGTTCCTCGATGGCGGCGAGCGTGCGCTCGATGCGGCGCTCCCGCGCGGCGGACGCGTCCACCCACGCGCGCAGCCGACTCCACAGCGGATACGAGCGGTCGTCAGCGAGGAACGCCGCGGCGACCCGGTCGTCCGTCCACGACCCCTCGGCGACCGCCGTATCCGGGTCCTCGACGTCGTTCGCGTGCTCCAGAACCGCGACCGTCGTGCTGCGGAGCGCCGATCGCGTCGTCGTCAGAGCGTCCCGCGAGCCGTCGACAGCGCTCGCCACCGTCGCGTCCATCGCGGCTGCGGTTCGCGTGCGGTCGTCGCCGTACACGAACTCGGGCGGGCGCTCGCGGTACGCGGCGAACCGCGCCGCCGGCGACCCCTCGGCGCGCGTTCCCGCCCGTCCGAACGGCTGCCACGCCCGTAGCGCCGCGTACAGCGTGAGCAGCGCGCCCAGGCCCGCGAGCACGGGCGTCGGCTCCACGGCGCCGAGCGCGTCCTGCACCGCCGCGAGCGGCGCGACCGATTCGACCAGGCTCGGTCGGTACGTGTAGGCGTACGCCGCCGCGAGCGACGCCAGCCCGACCGTCCCGCCGACCCACGTTCGGAGCCCCATTAGTCCGCACCTCCCTCGGCGTCTTCGGGTCGCTGCGCGGCCTCTATCTCACGCATCGCTTCCTCGACGGCGGGCAGGCGGTCGTCGGGGTCGCGCTGGCCGTACTCGACCGAGCGGAACGCGTCCCGCACCTCCCGCACCGCGTCCGCCGGCAGGTCGTCGCGCTCCACCGCGTGCGCCGCGAGCTCGCCCGGCGTGTGCCGGGACGGCCGCCGCACCGAGGTTGCCGCGAGGAAGTCGTTCCACGCGTCCCGCAGCGTCCGCCGCGCCGCCGCGACCTCGTCCGACTCGCCGGACTCCGCGCCCGACCCGAACCGTTCGCGCACCGACCGGGTTTGCTCCACGGCGTCGACGCGGAGCGCGGCGAGCCAAGCCGCGAACGCCGCCGCGAGCTCGCGGGGTGACCGCCGGCCGCGTAGGGTGTTCGCGACCGCATCGAGCGCGCGCTGCACCGCCGCGACCGCGCGTCCCGCGAGCGCCACGACGAGGTTCGCGGCGCCGCGTGCGACCGCGACTGCAGCGTGCGCCAGCCACGCGAGAAGGCCGCGCGGCGACGTTCCGTACCGCCTGAGTCCGTAGACTCCGCCAGCGAGCACTCCGAGCAGACCGAGCGCGGCGCCGCCCGCGTGCAGGAAGAGCCCGTCGAACGTCAGCGTGCGCTCCTGGCCGTACGCAGTGGCGGTCACGGCGGCGGACGACGCGACCGGCAGCGACACCCGGACCGTCCCGTCGGCGCCCGTGACGCCGACCTGTTCGCCGTCGAGGAACACGGGCACGTCGCCGACCGGTGTTCCGTTCAGCGTCGCCGTCACCGTCGCGGCCGCCCCCGGGAGCGCCAGCGGGAGCGACGGCTCGCCCGACAGCGTCAACCGCTCAAGGCGCACCGTCGTGGAGCCGTTCACGGGGTCGCGTTCGACTCGGACTGTCGCGTTCCCGGGTTCCGCCGGGAGGGTCACGCGCGCCCGCCCGGAGCGGTTCGTCGTCGCCACCTGCTCGTCGTTCAGGAGGACCGCGGCATCCCGGACCGGCACGCCGTCGACCGCCGCCACGACGGTCACCTCGTTCCCCGTCACCGTCCGGCCGAGCAGCGAGACGGACGCGTTCGTGTTCACCGCGTACGTCGAGGAGTTGTTCGCCGCTTCGGTCGGGATAGACGCGGTCCCCGACGTGAACGCGAACCCGTCCGACCGGTCCTCGGTCTCCGCAACCACCGTCTCCGTCTCCGTGCGCACCGCCAGCTCTCGCGCGTACGGAACCGTCGCGACGACCGTCCCGTTCTCGTCCGTCACGCCGACCCGCTCGCCGTTGAAGAACACGCCAACGCCCGCGACCGGGCCGTTCGCGTTCGACACCGTCACTTCGACGGACGCGCCCGGAACCGGCGTTCGGTTCAGCGCCGTCGACAGCCCGCTATCCGACTGCGAATCGTCTGTTCCGGACTGCGAGTCGTCGCCCGTGTTCGACCCGTTTCCGTCGTCAGCCGGAGTGTCGCCGTCCGTGCTTGAGCCGTCGTCCGTCGTCCCGTCCGTCGTCGTTCCACCAGTCGTCCCGTCCGTCGTGGTCGTACTGTCGGTCGTTCCGGTCGGCGTGGTCGTGCTCTCGTCGCCGCTGCTCGGTTCCTGCGTCGTCGTCGGCGGCGTGGTGGTCTGGTAGCCGGAGCCGGTCTGGTTCTGGAGCGCCTGGTTCTCCTGGCTAAGGCGCTCGCTCGCCGGCGTCGGGTCGAAGCGCACCCAGCCCGCGTCCGGGAAGTAGACCTCGACCCACGCGTGGGCGTTCATCGCGCGAACCGTGTACTCGTCCTCGCCGGTCTGCTGGCCGGTCGAGTACCCGACGACGTAGCGCGCCGGGATGCCCTGCGTGCGCAGCATCGCGGCCATCGTCGTCGCGAAGTACTCGCAGTACCCTTTCTCCATCTCGACGGCGAACTCGGTCGCGATGTGTTCGCCCGGCGGCTGGCTGACGTTCAGCGAGTACTCCTTGTTCGATTCGAGCCAGTTCTCCACGCGCGTCGCGGCGTCGTACGGCGTCTCCGCGCCCGCAGTGATGTCGTCGGTAATCGGTGTCAGCGCGTCCCGGGACTCCTCGGGGAGCCGGGTGTACGTCGACTCGACGCCGCTCGGGTAATCGGTGCTGAGCGACCGCAGCACGTCGGGGTCGTCCGGCGGCCGGACGCTCGTCCCCGAGTACGTCGTGCCCGCGGGGAGACGCGAGTCCGCGACGACGCCGTTCGTCGGCGTCACCGAGAGGTCGGTGTTCGCGTTCACGGTCCGGGTCGCCCAGACGGTCGGGAGCGAGGTCGCGGCCTGCCGGAGCGTCACCCGATACGAGACCGCGTTCCCGTCACGGGACGCGACCGGCGGGTCGTACGCGCGCTGCTCTCCCTCGGTCGACCAGCCCGTGCCCGTGTACGTCGTGTAGGCGTTCGTCCGCCAATAGGCGGGCTGCTGGCTCTCGACGACGAAGTGCACCTCGTCGTTCAGCGACCGGAACGCCGAGTCGTTCGACGCGAGGTCGCCGCCGACCCCAGTTTCGGACCCGGCGTTCAGCGCGCCCAGCCCGCCGCCGGACAACCCGCTCCCCGCGGACCCGGACGACCCGGCTTCCGCGGAGGGGTTCAGTACGGGGAGGAGGCTGGCGAGCGGCGCGCCGCCCGCGACGGAGCCGAACGCCGGCGCGACACCAGTCGCGAGCACGACACCGACGACCACTGCGGCCGCGAGCAGCGCGCGCCCGGCGCTCCGACCGCCACCGTCCGCGCTGAGCGACGTTCCATCAGCCATCGACTACCCCGTCTCGTTTCACGTACACGTCACACGACCGCGGGCCGGCATAATTCTTCGGTCGAGACGGTGGGCTATTACGCCCGGCCGCCCTCCCATCGGTCGATGGAGCGTTCCCGCTGGACCGTCGGTACCGGGGACGCCGTCGCGCGCGTCACGCGCGTGCTCGGCGACCACGAACGCCGCGACGACCGCGAGCGCCGCTACCGGCTCGACTTCCCCGCCGACGCGCCGACGATCGACACCGTGACCGACGCGACCGTCGATGACCGGACCGTCGTCGTCCCGGAATCGACGCGGCTCGCGCGCGTCCGCCTCGACTTCCCGGACGGCCGCCTCGCCCTCCGCCTGCCTGGTCCCGTGCTCGGCGACGCGCTCGCGGACGCGGCCGACGGCGACCGGAAAGCCGCCAAGACCGTGCTGAACGCCGTTCCGAACCCTGAGGCGCTTCCGTTCCTCGCGGGGTTCTTCCTCGACCCGCCCGGCGTCGCGCGCCTTCTCGCTGCCACCACGGCCGCGAGCCGGCGCGCCGCCGACGCCGTGCACGCCGTCCGCTATCCGCTCGTCCGGCACGCCGCCGTCGCGCGTGTCGGCCTCGCCACCGGCACGCGGCGCGCGTTCGAATCGTTCGCCGCGCAGCTCGACGACCTCGACGACATCGGTGACGTGAACGCCGCGGACGCGCTGTGCGACCTCGTGTCCGTCTCTCCCGACTGGCCGACCGCCCGCGACCGCCTCCGCCGCCTCGGTTACACTCCCGACGACCTCGCCGAGCGCGACGACGGGTGGTTCCACGCCGTCGCGCTCGCGCGGGTCGTTCGCGACGACACCGGAAGCGCCCGCGCGTACGTCCACCAACACTTCGCCACGACAGGCGACTACGACCGCGCGAAGTCCCGCGCGCTCGACGCCGACTACTGGGACCGCGGCCGGGCGTGGCGGGACGCGCTCGCCGCCGCGGCCACCGAGTCGGACGACGACTTCGCGTTTGCACTCGCGAACGCCCTCCACTGGACCGGCGCGGTCGCGCGAACCGACGCCCGATTCCCCGAACTCCTGCACGCGGCCGCCGTGAATGCCGCTGACCGCATCGACCTCGACGGCGTCGCGGGCCGCGCGGAGTACGCCCGATTGCTCGCGGTCGGCCACCGCCACCGGAGCGCGCGCAACCACGACCGCGCCGTCGACGCGTTCGACCGAGCGCGCGCGGTCGCCGCCGAACACGACTTCCTCGACGCGTGGGAGCCGCTCTACAGTCGAAGCGTCGTCCGCGCGAACCAGTACGCCTCGTCGGGCCGGGACGCGCGCGCCGTCGCCGTCGTCGAGGACGCCATCGGCGAACTCGCCGAGCACGACATCCCCGAGGGGCGACGGAGGGAGGCGCTCGCGCACCTCCGTGGGCAGAAGCGCGAGGCGGAAGCCTCTCTGGAGGGCGACGACCTGGGCGTGCGCCGCGTCCACCTCGAAGCCGCGCGCGAGCACTACGAGCGCGCCGACCTCGGGCGGTCCGTCGCGCGCGTCGACCGGAAACTCGACCGCACGGAACGCGACGCCGAGAGCGACGAGAGCGCGCCCGTCGACCGCGGGACGCGTGGAACCGCGGGCGTCGGCCCCGAGTACGACCCCGAACCCGTCGGGAGCGCCGACCCCGGCGTCATCGAGGACGACGACGCGTTTCCCGGACGCTGAAGTGCGTGCCCCAATTTCACTCGGTATGGACCTCCCCGACGTGGACAACATGGACGCCGACGAGGTGGACGACACGCCGACGGTGTCCTGTTCGCGCTGCGGCGACGAGTGGGACCTCGCGTACGAACTCGACGAACTGAAGGCGGGGAATCAGGCGGTCGAGCAGTTCGCGCTCGACCACCACCGCCACACCGGCCACTTCCCGGACGGCGTGACGCCCTTCCGGGTCGAGTGCCGGCAGTGTCCGAGCGGGGACTCCTTCCTCGCGGAGCGCCCGGCGACGCGATGGGCGCGGACGCACGCGCGCCACACCGGCCACGAAGTCACCGTCTCTCACGGCGACGACGAAACCCGGGTGGAGTGACGCGAGCGGATTTCCGGAGTCCCTAGGCTCTTTGTGGGCGTGTCCGAGGAACGCGTATGGCTGACGACTTCTCGGCGGAGCGGTACTACGACTACAGCATCGCGAGTTCACCCGCGGTGTCCCCGGACGGCGACCGGGTGGCGTTCCTCGCGACCGAGTTCGACGGATCGGAGGACGACTCGCGGACCTCGCTGTTCGTCGCGCCGACAGACGGATCTCGCGACCCCTACCGGCTGACGCGAGCGTCCGACGCGTCGAACCCCCAGTGGGGGCCGGAGGGCAAGAAGCTCGCGTTCGTCGGTGCGCGCGACGAGGACGCCGAACTCGCGGTCGAGCGCGAGGACGATGCCGACGAGGACGACACGGGACCGGTCGGCGGCGATGGGCCTCGAGCGCAAGTGTGGGTGTTCGACCTCGCGCGCGGCGGTGACGCCCGTCAGGTCACCGACCGCGATTACGGCGTCAGTGACTTCGACTGGGGGCCGGAGGGCGAACGCCTCGTCGTGTCCGGCCGCGACCCGACCGACGAGGACGAGGAGTACCTCGAACAGCGCGACGACGATGGCCCCGTCGAAATCGAGCGCCTCCAGCACAAGACGAACGGGACGGGCTGGCTGGACGAGGTCGCGACCTATCTCTTCGTCGTGGACGTGGCCGACCGGACGACCGTCCGACTGGACGACGCGTTCGACGCCGAGAAGGGGTCGCGGTGGGCGATCCAGCCCGCGTGGAGTCCCGACGGCGACCGCATCGCGTTCCTCGCGAACCAGGAGGACGACCCCGACGACACTCACGTCACCCACCTCTACACCATCCGGCCCGACGGCACCGGCCTCCGCCGGGAGACGGACGCCCACCTCCGTCTGAACGCGCCGGAGTGGTCGCCCGACGGCACTCGGCTCGCGGTCGCGGGCGGCGACCCCTACAACTGGTACAAGCCCACCGAGGCGTACGTGCTCCAGCCCGGTGACGGGGAACTGTCGTCCGTCTCGGGGTCGCTTGACCGTACGCTCGGCATGGACGGCGCGCCGCGCTGGCTGGACGACGACACGCTCGTCAGCCTCGTCGGCGACGAGGGGAACACCCGGCTCGTCCGGCTTGCGGCGGACCGCGACAGCCCCGAACGCGTGTTCGACGCGCAGGGAACCGGCCGCTCGCTCTCCTTCCTCGACGTCTCCGGGGGCGTGCTCGCGTTCCGCCTCGACGACCCCGCGACCGGCGCGGACGTGCACACGCTCCCCGCGGACGTACTCGACGACGACACCGACGACGCGCTCACCCGAATCAGCCGCGTGAACGCCGACATCGTGGACGACGCGCACACGCCCGAGTGCGTGCGGGTCGAGTGGGAGAACTCGGACGGCGTCACCATCGAGGGCCTCGTCTACCTCCCGCCCGACTTCGACACCGACGACCCCGACCCGCATCCCGTCGTCTCCGCCGTCCACGGCGGCCCGATGGCATACGACGACCCCGCGTTCCGGTTCGACAACCTCTTCTGGACGAACAAGGGCTACGTCGTCCTGCGCACCAACTACCGCGGCTCCACCTCGTACGGCCGCGAGTTCGCCGAACGCCTCCGCGGCACCCGCGGTGACCTCGAAGTCGACGACGTGGTCACCGGCGTCGAGTACCTCACCGAGCGCGGCTGGGTGGACGAGGACGAACGCTACCTCACGGGCTTCTCCTACGGCGGCATCACCACCGCCGCGACCGTCACGAAGTCCCACGCGTTCGCCGCCGCGGCCGCCGAACACGGCATCTACGACTTCCGCTCCACGTTCGGCACCGACGACAACCACCTCTGGCACGAGGACGAGTTCGGCCTCCCCTGGGAGAACGAGGACACGTACAGAGAAATCTCCACCATCGACGACGTGGGGAACGTCGAGACGCCGCTCCTCGTCACCGCGGGCGAGGAGGACTGGCGGTGTCCGCCGACGCAGGCCGAACAGCTCTACGTCAGCGTGAAGAAACAGGGCGTCGATTCGAAGCTCGTCGTCTACCAGAACGAACACCACAACATCGGCGACCCGAACCGCGCTATCCACCGTCTAGAGACGCTCGCGGACTGGTTCGCCTCCCACTAGACCGGCATCCATAAATTCGGCTGGGCGCTTGACAGAACGCATGAATCCCCGCCGCCGTCCCGACCTCGTGTCGTTCCGTGCGGCCGGCGACGGCACCGTCACTGTCACTGACGACGTGACGGAGGCCGCGCTCTCCCTCTACGCATCCGGCCCCGTCAGCCTTCGGTCCGCGGTCCCGGCTCTCTTCCCCGTGCCCGTGGACGACGCGGTGGCGTTTGAGACGTCTGGCCTCGTCGTCGGCACCCACACGGGTGTTCTCCTGCGCGACGAGGACGGCACGCACCTCGGCGAGTTCAACGCCGCCGAGCGCTCGCTCGGCCCCGGGACGTACGTCCTCGATATCGAGTGTGGAATGAAGGTGTTGCTGCGCGTCGACGGCCCGCTCACCGGGGTCTACGAGTCCCGGGAGGAGAACGACGCGCCGCTCACGCTCACGTTCGACGGCGAGACCACGGTCACGGTCGGCGCGCGCTCCCGGCACAACGAACCGAACCACACCATCACCGTCCCGGACGACCCGCGGGCGCTCATGACCGCCGTCTCGTACACCGGCAGCAGCCTGAAGGAGTTCTCGCCAGAGCGCTCGTGGCCGACGCTCCGCGGCCATCCGCCCGCGTTCGAGCCCGGCGACGAACTCCGGATTCCCGACGCGGTCTCCCAGCCGGACACCGGTGTCACGATTACCGTCCCCGAGACGTACGCCGACGTGTACGAGGTCGCGCCGCTCGCGTACTACCTCGGTGCGACGGTCGAACCCGGCGACCCCGCCATCCATCTCGACAACGGCTACACGCACCACTTCTCCCGCGACGAACCGCTCGCTGACGGCGTCGAGAGCGTGCTCGCACGCGCGTTCTTCTTCGACACGCTCGCCCGCATCGGCGGGTACAACGCCCTCCCACGCACCGAGTACGACGCTGTCGCCGCCGACCTCCCGTTCTACCCGGAGAACCTCTACGACGCGTCCATTCCGGACGCGCTCGTCGAGTATCTCGAAGTTAGCCTGGACGACATCGCGGACGTGTTCCCGCGCTGGCCGACCGTCGCCGTCCTCCCCGACAGCATCGACGGTGTGGGGATCCTCGCGCCGGTTCTCGATATGCTCGCGCCGGTTCGCGTTCGGAGCGCGGACTCCCTGCTCGCCGCCGGCCACGCGCTCGGTCCCGACGGCCCCCTGCCGGGCGTCGCCCGCACCCCGGCGGCCGCGTTCGCGAACGCCCGCGCGCCCGCTCCGCCCGTTGTCGAGGATACCCGCGTCGTCGTCGTCAGCGACGACGCCGACCGCCGGCGCGCCCTCTCGTCCGTCCGCGAGAGCGACGGCTGGCCCGCCCTCCCCGCCGACCGCCTCACCGTCACCGACGGCCTCGACGGCGGCGAGCGCGCCGACGCGCTCGTCCTCGACACCGATACCGTCCCCGACCGCGACGCGGTCGCGTCCCTCTCACCGCGCGTCCTCCTCGCTCGCGACACCGGCCGCGCGCCCGTCGACGCCCTGTTCGACCGCGGTCTCGTCACCGCGCTCGCGTACGACGACCTCCGCGTCGACGCGCTCGCGCGCGTGCTCGCCGCGCTCGCCGTCACGTTCCCCGTCACCGACGCGCTCGACGCCGCCGGCGTCGCCCGGGACCGCGTCCGCGTCACCGGCCTCCCGTACGGCTCGCTCTGCCGGCGCGCCGGCGGCGGCTACCCCCTCCACCTCGACGCTCACTCCACCGGCCCCGACGACCACGAGGTGACTGTCCGACTTCCCGTCGCTCACTTCGGCCTCGGCAGCGTCTCCAACCACGACCACCGCCTCCTCCGCGACGACTACGCGCTCTCCGGCCGCACCGCCCGTCTCCCCACCGCCCTCACCACCGCGGAGTTCGTCGAACTCGCCAGCGACATCGACGGCGTCGTCTGGCTCAACGACACGTCCCTCGCTGGCGTCCACCCGCTCACCGAGGACGCCGTCCGCGAGAACGCCCGCCGCGCGCTCGCCGACTCCACCGAAAACGACCGGCCTATCGACCGATAACGCGTGACTTCCCTCCCCCCTCCCTCAGAGCGTGACGCGCTCGCCGTCTTCGGGAACGTGGACGTCCTCCGTCGACGAGCGTAGTTCCTCGCGCGACAGCAAGCAGTGGTTGATTGCTTCCATGTGGACGACGGTGACTTCGGCAGTAGTGGCCTCGCGAACGGCAGCCACGTCCTCGACGCCCATCGTGATCGGGTCGCCCTCCACGAACCGGGCTGCCCCGCCGTTGAGGACGACCAGGTCGAGGTCGAACCGGTCGAGCGTCTCTGCAACCGCGTCGTACCAGACCGTGTCGCCCGCGACGTACACCGACTCGTCGCCCTCGAACACGAACCCCGACACCGGCCCCATGTCCTCGGCTAACTGCTCGTGCCCGTGGCGCCCCGGCGTCCGATGAATCTCCACGCCCGCGAACGTCGCCACCTCGTCCACTGGTCGAACGTCCGTGAATCCCTCCTCGACGAACGCGTCGGCGTCCGCGGGCTGACAGAACAGCGGTACATCGGTGTCGACCGCCTCCCTCGCTGCCTCGTCCCAGTGGTCCTGATGGCGGTGCGTGACAACCACCGCATCGTGCGAAACATCGACCTTCGGCATCGCCACGAGCGGGTTCCGGCGGTCGTTCGGCGTGTTCGGCACCGGCGGATTCTCCCCCGGCGACGAAAACATCGGGTCGACGAGGAACGTCACGTCACCTACGTCCACGAGCACCGTCGCGTTCCGAACCAACCGCGCACTAAGAGACATACGACACCACTACACAACCCACCGTGATGGTGTTTACCCAGACCCCCACTGGGCCGTGTGCTCGAACAGAATAGCGGGCGCGACGGGACTCCCGCGAGTGAGCGAAGCGAACGAGTGGGAGCCAGCGAGACGCCAGCGGCGTCTCGCGGAGTCGCCCGCGTTTTCCGACTCGCAAAGCGAGTCGTGAAAACGGGCGCGACGGGATTTGAACCCGCGATCTAGAAGTTAGGAACCTCTCGCCTTGTCCGCTTGGCCACGCGCCCCTATCGGGGTGAGTGGGGCGCGCGAAAAAGCCGTGTCGGTTAGTTGGTGGTCGTCTTGTCCGTGTTGTCGGAGTCCGTGGTGGTTTCGGACTCGGTGTCGGCGGGTGCGTCGCCGTCACGGATGTCTTGGAGTTCTTGTTCGACTTCTTCGCGGCCCTTCTGGAATTCACCCATCGCTTGGCCGGTGGAGCGGGCGAGTTTCGGGATTTTGTTGGCGCCGAATAGGAGGACGGCGAGCAGGAGGATGACCGCGAACTCCATCCCGCCCGGGAGACCCCCGATGAACGCTGGTGCAGTGAGCATCTCTACCTATTGGTAGCCTGTACCTGATTATAGGCCTTTTGCTCGTGTGGGTGGGTGTGACCCGCGGTCTTTTTCGGCGCGGCGGTCGGACGCTGGAGTATGAGCGAGATGAGTGGAACGCACGCGTACGACCCGAACGAGACCCACTCGTTCCCGGACGAGAAAGTGAACGAGGTGTTGGCGTACGTCGAGTCGGACGAGGAGATTCAGGCCTATCTTGAAGCGCAGAACGTGAACCCGGTGGCGCGAAAGGGGTACAACGACCACGGCGCGAAGCATATCGAAATCGTGCGAGACCGCGCGCTGCGACTGTATGATCTCCTGAAGGCGGGTGGGGTGGCGTTCAACGGCGCGAGCGACCAGGGCCTGGAGGAGGCGGACGAGGCGGTCATCGTCGCGCTCGCGGCGACCCTGCACGACATCGGGCACGTCGTCCACCGCGACGACCACTCCTACTACTCGATTCCGCTCGCCGCGGATTTGCTCGACCGACTCCTGCCCGAGTTCTACGGCACGGCGGACGCGGTGCGCGTGAAGGCCGAGGTCCTGCACGCCATTCTCTGTCACCACACGGAAGAAGAACCGCTCACGACGGAGGCGGGTGTGATTCGGGTCGCGGACGGTCTCGATATGGAGCGCGGCCGGTCGCGGATTCCCTACGAGCGTGGTGGGCGCGGCATCAACACGATTTCGAGTCAGGCGATTCAGGAGGTGGCGCTCGAACCCGGAGACGACACGCCCGTGCTGGTCGAAATCAAGATGCATAACGCGGCGGGCGTCTATCAGGTGGACAACCTCCTGAAGGAGAAGCTCGACCGGTCGATGCTCGAAGACAGCATCCGCATCGTCGCCATCAACACGAGCGGGGACGGCGAGCGCCTCGTCGAGCGCATCGAACTCTAGGCAAACCCCTCGCCGGACGCGTTTTTTAAGGAGTGCGCGCGGGTAGCGTGGCGTATCGTGGCCGCCTCCGAGGACCGTGGGAGTCCGCTCTCGCTCTTCAAGAACGCCGAGTTCGTCGCGCTCTCCGGCACGGCGTTCGCGCGCAGTTAAGCGTACTCGACGCTCCTGCTCGCGCTCGCGCTGTACGCCGACCTCTTCGGCACCACGGGGTTCGTCGAGGGGTTGTTCGGCGCGACGTTCGCGCTCGCGCAACTCCTCATCGTCCTCCCGCTCGGCCGCAAAATCGACACGGGGAACGCGAAGCGCTACCTCGTCGCCGGTCTCCTGGTGAACGTCCTCGTGTTCGTCGGGTTCATCTTCGTGGAGAGCGCCGTGCACGTCATCCTCGTCCGCATCCTCCAGGGCGTCGGCGCGAGCGTCCTCTGGATAACGGGGTCGGCGGTCGTCGGCGAAATCAGCCCGACTGGCGAGCGCGGGCGGTGGCTCGGCACGTACAATCAGGTCGCGGCCTTCTCGAGCATGGCGGGCGACCTCGTCGGCGGCTACCTCCTCTACGCGCGCGGCTTCACATTCACGTACGTCGTGCTCTCGGCGGTGACGCTCGCCGCGACCGTGCTCGTCCTCCTCTTCCTCCGGGACAACCCCGGCGGGATGACGGACCCCGAGAACGCGACGGGCCGGGAGACCCTCGTCGCCCTCCTCGGTCGGCCGATGGTGCGCTCGCTCGTCACGTTCCGCCTCGCGTTCAGTTTCGGGAAGATGGCGGTCATCCTCTTCCTCCCTATCTACGCCCGCACCGTGTTCGGCGTGAGTTCGCTCGTCATCGGCGGCATCCTCGCCGGCGGGAAGCTCGCGAAAACCGTCCTCCAGGGGTACATGGGCGACCTCACCGACCGCCTCGGTGGCGAACACCGCTTCGTCGTCGCGGGCGCGCTCCTGTACGCGGTCGGCACGGCGATGCTCCCGCTCGCCGGCCCCGCAAACGATCTCCTCACCACTGCGGTCCTCCCGGTCGTCGGCACCGTCACGAACGCCGGCGCGCTCGCCGTGATGTTCAGCGCGTACGCGGTGCTCGGCGTCGCGGACAGCGTCCGCCTCCCCGCGAGCATGAGCCTGTTCGTCACCGAGGGCGAGCGCTTCGACTCCGTCGCGTCCAGTATGAGTCTGCGCTCGCTCTCGTGGAAGGTCGGGCAGGTCGTCGGCCCGCTCACCGTCGGCGTCATCACCGACCTCTCCTCGATGCCGGTCGCGTTCGCCGTCGCCGCGGGCTTCATCCTCGTCGCGACCGCCGCGTTCGTCTTCATGTACCGGCGGAGCACGGTGAGCGAGCGAGCGCAGGCGCTCGCCACCGACGACTAGTCCTCCGCGACGACGCGGGCAGGCGCGCCGTCCGCGTCCACCGGTATCGGGTACGCGTGCAGCGTCACGCGCTCGGGCAGGTCCGCGAGGTTGGTGAGGTTCTCCAGAATCAGGCGGCCATCGCCGAGGAGTTCGTGGTGCGCTGGAAACGCCTCGCTCCCCGCCGGGTCGACGCTCGGACAGTCCACGCCGACGTGATACTCGAAACCGGCACACTGCGCCGCTGCGTCGGGCGTGAGCGCGGGATGCTCGCGGTACCGTTCGGTTCCCCAGTGGTCGCTCCACCCCGTGGCGAACACGACCGCGTCCGCGTCACCCGCTTCGGGCACGTCACCCTCGCGAATCCAGCCCTCCCGTCCGGGGTCGCAGTGAACGACGCGCGCGTCCCAGCGGAACGCCTCGACGCCGTACTCGCCGAGGGTCGCGCCGTCGGGTTCGAGGTGGCTCGGCGCGTCCAAGTGCGTCCCCGCGTGCGTGGAGAGCGCGAGGCGGTGGACGCGGAAGCCGTCGGCCGTCATCGTCGCCGCCGGTTCGACTTCCACGGCGGGATCGCCCGGGTAGACGGGCATCCCGTCCTCGATTGGGTGCGAGCAGTCTCGAAGGGTCACGACTTCCGTTCGGCTGGCGACGGGAAATACGCTCGGTCGCGTACGCCACGTACGTTTAGGTGGGATGCGGGCGAACCGTCTCGTATGCGCGCCGCGAGACTGCACGAGTACACGGAGGACATGGAGAACGCGCTCACTATCGAGGACGTGCCGCGGCCGGCCCTGGAGACCTCGAACCAGGTCGTCGTCGAAGTCGAGGGTGCGGGCTGGTGCCAGACGGACAACCACATCATCGAGGGAATGTGGGAGCCGTACGCCGACCAGTCCCTCCCGATGACGCTCGGCCACGAGAACGCCGGAACCGTCGTCGAAGTCGGTGACGAGGTGACGACCGTCGAAGAGGGGGACGCGGTTCTCTGCCATCCGCTCCGGACGTGCGGGACGTGCCGTGCGTGCCGGCTCGGCAACGACATGTACTGCGAGGACGCCGCGTTCTCCGGACTCACGCACGACGGCGGGTTCGCGGAGTACCTTCTCACCAGCGAACGCGCCACAATCACGCTCGACGACACCGACCCGGTCGACATCGCGCCGCACGCCGACGCCGGCATCACCGCCTACCACGCCGTGAAGAAGGCAGCGCGCGAACTCGTTCCCGGTGACTACTGCGTCCTCATCGGTATCGGCGGCCTCGG
>NZ_JAZHPG010000020.1:0-66213 GCF_036418315.1 Salarchaeum sp. III
GTGTCTCGCGGTGACCGTCGCCATCACCGATACCGCCGGTCTGCGAGCTCACGGAGGTGTCTCGCGATGACCGTCGCCATCACCGATACCGCCGGTCTGCGAGCTCACGGAGGTGTCTCGCGATGACCGTCGCTATCGTCCGCTTCGGCGGGTCGAACTGCGACCGAGACGCCCTGCGCGCCCTCCAGCAGCTCGACGTGGACGCCGAAATCGTCTGGCACGAGGACGGCCTCCCCGTGGACACGTCGGGCATCGTGCTCCCCGGCGGGTTCTCGTACGGCGACTACCTCCGCGCCGGCGCGATGGCCGCCCACTCGCCAGTGATGGACGAAGTACGCGACCTCGCCGCCGAGGGCGTGCCCGTGCTCGGCGTGTGCAACGGCGCGCAAATCGGGAGCGAGTCCGGCCTCACGCCGGGCGCGTTCACGACGAACGCGAGCGCGCGCTTCCAGTGCGAACACGTCCACCTCCGCGTCGAGAACCCGGACACGCCGTGGACCCAAGCGTACGACGAGGGCGACGTACTCTCCATCCCCATCGCGCACGGCGAAGGCCGGTTCGAAATCGACGACGACCGACTCGACGAACTCGAAACCGAAGACAGAGTGCTGTTCCGGTACTGCGACGAACACGGGAACGTACGTGAGGAGTCGAACCCGAACGGCTCGAAGCACAGCGTCGCGGGCGTGCTCGGTGAGCACGACACCGTCGCCGTTCTCATGCCGCACCCCGAGCGCGCCAGCCTCCCCGACATCGGCGGCACGGACGGGCAGGGCGTCCTCCGCGCGTTCGACTGACTACTGCTCGGTCAGCAACACGACTTCCACGAGGTCGCCGTCATACCGCACGAACCGGCCGTCGAGCGCCTCGTAGGTGTCACGCATCCGCTCGTACTCTCCACTGTCGAGTTCGACCGTCGCCTCGCCCGCGGCCGCGGCGTCCCGCACCACCTGCTTGATCTCCTCGGCCTCGACCTCGTCGTAGGCCACGACGGTCGCGTTCGCGGGCGCGTCGTCGACGGCGTGGCCTTCGAGGTGGCCGCTCTGCGCGTCGCCGAGACACCCGGCGGTGAGCAGGAGGGCGCAGCACACGAGCGCGACGGCCCGAGCGCGGTGCATTAGGTTTTTTTTGTCGGTGAGCGGCGGTAAGTGTTTTCTGCCTACTTCGGCACCCATACGAGCGGGTGGTTTCGCCACATCCAGCGTTCGGGTTTTTCTACGACTTCCCAGGGGCTGCGCGGCCACGTGCCGAGCGCGTCGTGGATGTCTCGGTAGGAGAGCGTACTCTCACCGCTGAGAACGAGGCTGAAGCGGTCGGCGAACCGCTCCGGGTCTATCTCGCGTCCCGCTTCCTCGGGGTTGGGCGGGTTCTCGACGACCGACTCGTAGTGGGATTTCGCGTACCGGTTCGTATACCCGACGAGGAGGGTTCCGCCAGGCGCGACGGCGTCGTAGAGGGCTTGGAGCGCGCGCTTCGAGTCGGCGACGTAACACAGTGTGCCGAAGCAGAGTACGAGGTCGAACTCGCCGTCCGGGTTCCAGTCGGGGAGAACGCCGTGTTCGAATGTGACGTTCTCGTAGCCCTCCTGGCGGGCGCGTTCGCGGTTCTCTTCGAGGATGGGTTGGGCGGCGTCGTACCCGACGACCTCCGCGTCGTACTCGTCGGCGACGAAGAAGCTCACGACGCCGGGGCCGCAGCCGACATCGGCGAACCGCTCGGGGGTGCCGCGTTCGTTGAGGAAGTCCGCGAGCACGTCGCGGAGGACGTTCGTGCTCGGCGTGGCGCTATCGTAGTCCTCGTCGTCGGCCGTGCTCCAGAAGCGATTCCAGTCGATGGTCTCCGTGTGGGTGTCGTCTTGCATACTCGGTGGGGCTGGCTGGTCGACGGGCGATGCATTCGCGTGGACGGGTGTGGGCGTGACGCGTCCGGAGTGCGGGACTCGGACGCGGACGTAGCTATCGCTTGCTCTCGAAAGAACCCACCGATTTAATTCCGCAAGGAAACTCGACTAATACTAGTTGGTTGGGGGACTTAGGCGTTTTCCACTCTCTCTTGACACTTATTCGGCGAGCGGGAGGTTGTAACTCGTCTCCCGCGCCACGACCTCCTCCCACGTGTGCTCGCACTCGCAGGACACCTCGCTGAACACGGAGGGATCCTGGCGGAGGTCGAAGTCCTTGATGGCTTCCTGCACGAGGTCGTCGCACTCCCCGCAGTTGTGCGGCCCCCTATCGCTGCCGTGGCCGACGGGGTCGCTAACGACGATGGCGTCCGCGTCCGCGGTCGATTCGAGCACGTCGCAGATGCTCCACATCCACGGCGGCCGGTACCCCCCGCGGAAGTGGAGCTGGTCGACCATCGTGTACCGCTGGACGTTACACGGGTTCATCGAGACGGTGTGACAGCCCTCCACGTCCGCGCACGCCCGAATCGAGTCCTTCATGTCCTGGACGGCCTCGCCCTCCGAGAGGAACGGCGGCTTCATCAACAGGTAGGCTTTCACGCCCGCGTCCGCTTCCTTCGCTTCGAGCGCGGCGTCCTCGAAGTCCGCGAAGTCGAAGTACTTGTTCACGCAGTCGTGACGCACGCGGTCGTTCGCCGTTTCGAGACCGACCGCCACGTCCGTCTCCAGACCGACATCCACGAAGTCCCGCACGCGGTCTTCCTGCACGAAATCCGGAAGGCTCTCGACGACGATGCGCTCCCGGTCCGCGAACGTCTCCGCGATCGCCTTCCGCGTCTCCGCCGGGACCTCGCGCTCGTCGAGGAAACTCCCGCTCGTGTAAATCTTGATGAGGCCGGACTTCTCCTCGGCCTCCTCGGCCTCGTGGTCGAGACACACCTGAATCTGGTCCATCAGCGCCTCGTGCTCGACGCTCCCGTCCTCCACCGATTCCGCGACGTACCCGCACATCGTACAGCCGCCGGCGCGCGCCCACCGACACCCGCCGGTGTTGAGGATGATAGTGAGGCTCTGATAGACGCCGCTCGGCGTGTTGTCCTCGTCCAACCACACGCGCGTCGGCTCGTGGGGGTCGTACGTCTCGTCGCGCTCGCCCCGCAACTCCCGCATCACCTTGTTGTGGGCGTCCATCCCCCGACCCGACTCGTACACCTCGGGGCTCGGCTGACTCATTACCCGTCGTAGCCGTCCGGCGCGTAAAGCCGCTTCGTCACCGCCGCGACCGCACCCCCCGCCAACGCGCCCGCGAGGTTCGCCCCTGCATCGAGCAGGCTCCCCGTCCGCCACGCCAGCAGGGACTGGACACCCTCGACGCACAGCCCGAACGCGACCGCCACCACGACCGCCGCCACGACCGCCTCGTCGCGCGCCACCAGCCACGCCAACACCGCGTACCCCGCCACGTGCAGGAACTTATCCACCGGAAGCCCGCCCGCGGCCGGCGACCCCGTCGGCACCACCGACGCCACCAACACCACCGCCGCCCACGCGACAGCCCAGCGACGCACGGCTACAGCGGCGTGTCCTCAGCCCGCTGCTGCGCACGCTCCCGCATCTCCTGCACCTCCGCCACGTACTCGTACCCCGGCACGATACCCTCGAACCACGTCCCCTCCACGTAGTTCACCACCGCCAGCGCGTCGTCCGCCACACTCCCCTCCCGCGCCTCGACCTCGGCCTCCACCGTCACGCGCTCGCCCTCCCGAACCACCACCGGCTCCGCCGTCAACTCCGCGTACGTCACCCCACCCACGTCCTCGATACGCATCGAGAACGTCTCGAACCACCCCTCAGACACCGTCGACCCAACCTCGCCCTCCACCACCGCATCCAACGTCGGCACCTCCACCCGCACCCGATACTCGTCCTCGCCCGGCACCACCGACGCATCCCAATCAGACCCCACAACCTCGAACACGCCGTCCGCGCGCTCGAACCGCTCACTCGCCTCGAACTCAGACTCGACACTCATACCCCACCAAAAGAGACTCACCGAAAAGGGCGTTTCGCGTCACAACCACGGGAGAGATTTGAACCCTGCACAGATGGTTTCGCTCGCTTCGCTCACGAGAATGCGTCTATTGGTTTTCAAACCCCTCCGGTTCGCATCGCTCCTCACTGTCGTTCGTTGCAGATGCGAGGGGAAGGATTTGAACTAACGTCAGACTCACTCCGTTCGCGGCTTGAGTCTATCGGACTCAGGCAGGGGTTTTTCGGGTGGCCTGTCTGACTGAGGAGTATATTGTGCTAGTGAAGAACGCAAGCAGGGAGGCGATGACGAGTATGTAGTAAAATCCGGCAGTGGATAGCCCTGCCGTACTTCCGAACCAGTACCCAACTGCGACTGCGATTGCCGCTACAGCGGAGACCCATTCACGAAGTCCCGCTGCAGCCAAGGAGACCACGCCGAACAGACCGGCGAGTACCGTGGTGCCTTCATATCCACTTGGTACGCCTCCAGCGAGCACGAGTGCGTATCCGAGGGCCGCCACACTCAGCAGCGCTATCGGTGCAACCGCGTTACGCAGAGACCATTCTACCATATTCCCTACTATTTTCTGGAGGTAGTTAACCATACCGAGGGTATTAAAATCGACCACGGTTCGTCCAGAACAATCCAATTCGCTGTTGGAGCGACCCCACGTCAACAACGTCGTAGCGATATCGCTCACCGTACTCGGGCCTCCGAACAATCGCGATTCGACCACGAGAACGCGTCCGCCCGTTTTCCAATCCCCGCTCTCGCGTCTTCTCACCCACGTTCGAAGAACACCGCGAAGGGAGGGATTTGAACCACGCCCAGACGGTCGCCCTTCGGGCGCTGCGTCTGGTCTACTTCAGAATCCCTCTACCGCATCGTTCTTCACTCCGTTCAGAAACGATGCGAGGGGAGGGATTTGAACCTCAGTCGTTCCGCTACACTCCACTCCCTGCTTCAAATCCCATGCTGCTCGCACCGCTCCTCACTGTCGTTCGTCGCAGGTGCGAGGGGAGGGATTTGAACCCACGAACCCCTTCGGGAGCGGATCTTAAGTCCGCCGCCTTTGGCCTGGCTCAGCCACCCTCGCGCACCCCTACCGAATCGGTCGGTCTACCTGAATCTGACGACTACCAGTCGACGCTGACGGTGCCGTCGCCGTGCGGGTCGGGCGCGACTTCCTCGTTCGTCCGGCGGTCGATGACGTGAATCACGCCCGTATCCTTCTTCGCCGGGCACACCTCCGCCGCCTTCAGGTTGTGGTCGAGTTCGGACTCGTCGAAGAAGTACGAGACGGGCTTCCCCATCCCTGAATCGAGGTCCATCTCCCAGTTCGCGGAGACGTTCGCGCACTTCCCCGCGCCGATGCACTTGTTCGCCTCGAAAATCAGCTTATAGGGTTTCTCCGACACCGGCGGGGCGTCCGTCTCCCCGACGCTGCTCGGGTCGAACCCCTCGTCGTCGCTCATACTACAATAACTCTCCTCCGGGGACTAACACGTATCGCTCTCCGCGCGCCAGCTAGTCCCGCCGATTCGCTCTCCTCGTCGTGAACGACGCCAGCGTGCGTGCTGGCTGGCTCACGACTCGCCTTACTCGTCGTGAATCTCGACCGATTCGAGGACGATGTCCGGCATCGGTTCGTCGCTGCGGTCGGTGGGTGTGTTGCCGATGTCCTCGACGACATCCATGCCGTCGGTGACTTTTCCGAAGACAGCGTGTTTGCCGTCGAGGTGGGGCTGGGCGTCGAGCGTGATGAAGAACTGGCTGCCGTTCGTGTTCGGGCCGGAGTTCGCCATCGAGAGGACGCCGGCGTCGTCGTGGTTGAGGTCCTCGTGGAACTCGTCGTCGAACTCGTAGCCGGGACCGCCGCGGCCGGTTCCGGTGCGGTCGCCGGTCTGAACCATGAAGTCGTCGATGACGCGGTGGAACGGCACGTCCTCGTAGTATGGTTCGCCCTCGACTTTCTCGTTCGTCTCAGGGTCGGTCCACGCCTTCTCACCCGTCGCCAACCCAACAAAATTCTCGACGGTGTTCGGGACTTTCTCGTCGTAGAGTTCGACCTCGATGTCGCCCTCGCTCGTGTGCAGCG
This sequence comes from Salarchaeum sp. III, assembly GCF_036418315.1. Taxonomy (NCBI): domain Archaea; kingdom Methanobacteriati; phylum Methanobacteriota; class Halobacteria; order Halobacteriales; family Halobacteriaceae; genus Salarchaeum; species Salarchaeum sp. III. The sequence continues at coordinate 6,034 of NZ_JAZHPG010000020.1, forward strand.
TCGCGTCGATGGTCATGGCTACGGGAAGGCGAGTCGTCGGGAAAACGCTGCTGGTGTGCGGTGGGCTTATCGGGCGAGGACGGGGAGTCGGGGTATGAACGCGCCGCGCGAACCACAGGAACTCCGCCTCCCTGAAAGCCGCCTCGACCACTTTCGCGAGTGGGCGACCGAGGGGACGGCGACGACCGCAGCGGCGCGCGTCCGCGACCCCGACGACCGACTCGTGTTCGTGCGGAACCGCTGGTCTGACGGCTGGGTGCTTCCCGGCGGCGCGGTCGAACCCGGTGAAACCCCGGCGGGGGCGGCGCGGCGGGAAGTCCGCGAGGAGACCGGACTCGACCCGGTTCTCGGGGACGTGCTCGTCGTGCTCGACCAGACGTACGTCTCGGCCGCGACGGGCGAGACGGCGTTCACGGCCGAGTACGTCGTCTACGACGCGCGCGCCGACGGGCCGATTCCGGACGCGGACACGCTCGGGGTGGACGAGGACGAAATCGAGGCCGCCCGGTGGTTCGACAGTGTTCCCGCGGAGTTCGTGGACGACGCGCTCCGCCGCTACATTGAACCGTGACGCTCGCCGACTCGTGAGTATGTCGGCTCGTCGAAACCTCTACGTCGCCGCGTTCGTCAGCGCATCGCTCGCGTACGTCTTCGTCTCGCTCGCGTACACGGGCGAACTCCACCTGCTCCGCTGGGCGACGTTCGCCGCCTTCTTCCTCGTCGTCACCTACAGCTTCGAGACGTTCGTGAACTGGGCGGAAACCCTGGACTAAGCCCGGGAGAGCGATACGTCCCGGAACTCGACGCGCGCCCCGCCGTCCGCGGCGTTCGTGAACCGGACCGTCCAGCCGTGCGCGTCCGCCACTCGCTCGACGACGTGCAGGCCGTAGTGCCCGTTCTCGGGGCCGGGCGCGCCCCGCCGCAGCACGTCCGTCGGGAACCCCGGGCCGTCGTCCTCCACGAAGAACCCGGACTCGTCGTCCAGCACGCCGACCGTCACGGTTCCGTCCGCGCCCGCGTGCTCGACTGCGTTCCGCACGAGGTTCTCCAGCGCCTGCTGGAGTCGTCCCTCGTCGGCCTCCACCTGCCACGCGCGACTCGGCAACACCACCGAAGCGTCCTCCGTGAGAACGCCGTTCCACGCGTCCTCGACCACGCGCTGGAGCGAGCACGGCGCCGTCTCCGCGCCCCGGCCCTCTCTCGCCTGCGCGAGCAGGTCGTCCACGAGGCCGTCGATGCGGTCGAGCGCGTCCTCCACGTTCTCGAAGTACTCGTCCTCTCCGAACTCGCGCGCGAGCGAAATCTGGGCCTGCGCGACCGAGAGCGGGTTCCGGAGGTCGTGACTCAGCACGCTCGCGAACTCCTCCAAGTCCTCGTTTCGCTCCCGGAGTTCGCGCTCCCGGCGCTTGCGCTCGCTGATGTCCGTGAAGATACCCGTGAACAGCTGTTTCCCGTCGTACTCGTGTTCCTGCAGGCTCACCGACACCGGGACCTCGTGGCCGTCCTTGTGCTCGGCGGGCAGTTCGACGCCCGTCCAGTCGATGTGCTTCTCACCCGTCTCCACGTACTTCCCGATGCCCTCGAGGTGCGCGTCCTGCAACCGCTCCGGAATAATCGTCAGCTTCGAACTCCCCAGCAGCTCCTCGGGTTCGTACCCGAGAATCCGCTCTATCGCGGGGTTCGCGGCCAGCACAGTGCTGTCCGCGTCTATCGTGAGCATTCCCTCCGACGTGTGCGCCAACAGCGCCCGGAGGAACTCCGGGTCCCCCTCCAGCGAATCGGCGACGACGACGTCGCGCTCGTCCATACCCCTGCCTCACATCCACGGGCGTTAACGGTTCCGGGCGCAACTCCGCGACGCCACGAAAACGCCAATACCATCAGCGGCCTCTGCGGAACCGATACCCACCGCGAACACTCCGCGTTCGCGGCCTTTTTAGTGGAGGTTTTTGCGGTGAGCGGGTCGCCTCTGGCGACCCCGAACCGTAAAAAAGTCCGTTAGAAGGCGCGGAGGTCGTGGAGGGTTTCGGCTGCCTGCCCGCTCGCGATCGTGTCGCGGGCGACGTCGAGGCCGTCGTCGAGGCTGTTGACGTCGCGGCGGGCGTACATTCGGAACGCGGCGTTGAGTGCGATGGCGTCCGCGAAGTCGTCGTCACGGTCGCCCGCGAGGACTTCTTCGGTGATGGTCGCGGAGTCCGCAGTCACGTCGTCGACTTCGAGGGTTTCGTCGCTGAAGTCCATGCCGTACTCGTCGGTCTCGATGGTGAAGTCCGCCAGTTCGCCGCCGTCCCACTCGGCGACGGTGGTGGAGCCGGGGCGGATGTCGTCGTAGCCCTCCATTCCCTGGAACATGATGACGCGCTCCACCGAGCTCTCCTCGCTCTCCTGGAAGGTGTTCACGACCTTCTTCGCGAACGCGAGGTGGTAGAAGCTCCCGAGGTGGACGCTCGCGTTCGCGGGGTTCGCGAGCGTCTCCACCGTGTTCACGAACGTCCGGACGCCCATCTGGTCGCGGCGGTCCTCGATACCGGTGATTTCGGGGTTGAAGTTCGGCTGGTAGTAGAACCCGAACCCGGTCGTGTCGGTCATCTCCGCGGACTCCTCCGGGGTGAGGTCGGTTTCGACGCTGAGGTCGTCTAGCACGTGCTTGTACGCGGTGCCCTTCTGGGTGGGGACGCGGTCGCCCGAGTGCGTGACCACGGGCGTGCCGGCGGCGGCGGCGACGATGCCCGCGCCCACTCCCAGGAGGGCGGTGCGGAGTTTCCCGTCGTAGTTCGCGCCACAATCGACGGGGTCCACGTCGGGTTCCGCGACCTCGACGGACTCCCGTCGCATCACGTCCGTGTACGCGCCCAGTTCCTCCGCGCTGTTGCGCTTCCAGCGGTTCGCGAGCCAGAACGCTCCGAGCGTCGTCGGGTCGGGTTCGTCCGCGAGGACGCGTTCGAATGCCTCGGTCGCCTGGGCGCGCGTCATGTCCTCCGCGGACTTGTGTCCCGACCCGACGACCTCCGTCATCAGCCGCTTCAACGGCCACTCGCCGAAACTCTCGCTCATATTCTGACAGTAGGAACGCGGCCGCCGTAAATCCACGCGGTTCAATCCAACAACTGATAATCGTCCACGCCCTCGTTCGAGTATGGCACTCGACGGCGACTGGCGCGACCGCCTCGATGACGTCGACGCCCGCCTCGTGGACGGCTTCCAGAGCGGGTTCCCCGTCGAAGAACGCCCGTTCCGTGCGGTCGGACGAGCGCTCGACACCACGGAAACGGACGCGCTCGACCGCGTTCGCCGCCTCCGCGAGCGGGGCGTATTCCGGCGGTTCGGCGCCGTCCTCAATCCGCCCGTTATCGGGAGTTCCACGCTCGCCGCGGTGCGCGCGCCCGACGACCGCTTCGACGAGATAGCGGACACCATCAACGCCCACCGGCAGGTGAACCACAACTACCGCCGCGACCACGCGTACAACATGTGGTTCGTCGTCACCGCCGCGTCCAAGGAGGTCCGCGACCGCATCCTCTCCGACATCGAATCCGAGACCGGCTGTAACGTCCTGAACCTCCCGATGCTCACCGACTACTATATCGACCTCGAATTCCCCGTGATGAACACGGACCGGTTCGCGCGGGAGGCGCTGCAAGCGCCTCCGACCGAACGAGCGGGGAGCGACGACCCGCGAGGACACGAAACCATGGACGCGACCGACGCGACCGCCACCCGACTCAGCGAGACCGCGCGCTCCGACCTCTCCGCGCTCGAACGCCGCGTCATCCTCGGAATCCAGGACGGCTTCCCGCTCACCGAAACGCCGTACGCCGACATCGCGGCCGCCCTCGACACCGACACCGGGGACGTGCTGGCGGCCATCGACCGGCTTCTGGACGACAACTGCATCAAGCGCGTCGGTTGCATCGTCAACCACGTCGTCACCGGATTCACGAACAACTGCATGGTCGTCTGGGACGTCCCCGACGACCGCCTCGACGAGTACGGTCGAACCGTCGGCGAACTCCCCTACGTCACCCTCTGCTACCACCGGCCCCGACGCCCCGACCAGGACTGGCCGTACAACCTCTTCACGATGGTGCACGGCCGCGACCCCGACGCAGTCGACGAAAAAATCGACGAACTCGCCGCCGACTACCTTCCGGTCGACCACGAACGCCTCTACTCCACGGAGAAACTGAAACAGACCGGCGCACAGTACGAAGAACTCGTCTAGCGCGTCTAGTTTTCGCCTTCGCCGGTCGCGCCCTGGAGGTCGAGCGGGCGGAGCCAGCCGTACCAGAGGACGAACAGCGCGGAGCCGTAGCCGACGACCCAGACGAGCATTCCGACGGTGAACGTGTTCCCGCCGAGCGAGACGAGTCCGATTTCGCCGATGGCGGTGCCCGCGAGCATACCGCGCGTGATGCCGGGAAGGACGATACCGGCGGCGACGACGAGTATGAACACCGGCCACGGTGGCGTGTCAGCCATGTTTTCTACTCGGGCGGCGAGCTACCTGAATCACTCGGTGTGGCGCTTCCACACCAGCTCCCAGTCGTCGCCGTCCGCGCGCACGACCGCGTCGAACACCGTCGTAATCGCGTTCAGGGTCTGTCGGTCGGTCGCCGCGGGGTCGAAGTGGAAGTGCGCGGTCACGTCGCGCTCCCGGAGTTCCGGTAGCAACCGATTCACGAACCGGAACGTCCGCGGCAGCCCGATATCGTCTAGCAGCGGGGAGAGCGCGTCGAAACACACGACGCCCGGCTCGCCCTCGATACGCCGGACGCGCTCCCGAACGACCGACAGCAGCCGCGAGCCGTTCGCCACCGACACGCACTCGACGGCCGACTCGGCGGCCCCGCTGTCGGTCGTGAGAACCGTGCGGTTCGCGTCCGCCGCGCCCTGGTCCGCGATTCGCTCGCGGAACTCCGCGTCGGCGTCGTACGTCACTCCCACGACGTGTTCTGCGTGCTCGCGCGGCGTCGCGAGCAACTGCCGACAGCCCGACCCGGTCACTCCGTCCCCGTCCGGCCCCAGCACGAGGACGCTCGACACCCCCGCCACCGACTCGAAAATGTGGTCGTCCATTGGCGTGTACGCCTGACTCATCGTCCTACCCGCGTAGTCGAGCTTTCCGCCGCTCCGCGTATCAACGTTGTGGCACCCCCATGGTTTTCACACGCCCCGTCGAAGCCCCCACCATGAAGCACGTCGCCATCGACGACGTCGACACCGAAGTGAACCCGCTTCACGTCCACGACGTCCGCAAACCCGTCTCGCGCGCGCTCGGCACCACCGACTTCGCGATGAACTACTTCGAACTCGCGCCCGGCGACAGCTTCTCCGGCGGCCTCCACACCCACCACGACCAGGAGGAAGTGTTCTACGTCGAATCCGGCACCGCCACCTTCGACGTTGGGAAGGAACGACGCGAAGTCGAAGTCGGCGAACGCGAACTCGTCCGCTTCGAACCCGGCGAATTCCAGACCGGCTACAACGAGAGCGACGAACGCGTCACCGGCTGGGCGCTCGGCGCACCCGGCAGCCAACACGACTGGGACGACATCCGCTCCTACGTCTACTGCCCCGATTGCGACGAAGAACGCGAACACGACCTCGCACTCGCCAGCGGCGCCTTCGAACTCACCTGCACGGAGTGCGGAAACACGCAGGGCTGAGTGGCCGGTGGAACAGAAGTAGTGACGGCGCCGAATCTTTTTATCGTGTGCGCTTGACGAACCAGCGATCCATTGAGAAAAGCGGGATTCTCCGAACGAGAACGAACGAGTACCGTGTCTCGGACGTGCGGCAGATTCAAACGGACGCGATGTGGGCCGAGAAAATCGCCAGGGGAGAATCACGTTCTTCGCGGACAGTACAAGCCTGCTTATCTTCTCGGGTGTCCCGAACTACGACGGTATCGAAAAACACGATTCGGGAGCGCCAGTGCGAACTAGAACCGTACCGTTCTCTAACCAATACTACTTTCCGAGGGCTTCTATAGGTGTACCTATGACACGGCTTACGCGCCGGACTGCAGTTCTCGGGGCTGCAACTATGACAGCGACCGCACTCGCCGGTTGCTCGACCGGGACCGACGACACGAACAACGCAGGTGGAGGTGGCGGCGGTGGTGAGCGCGAACAGATCGACTCGCTCAACCGGAACTACACCGTCACGGAGGACAGTTGGAAGGGAAGCGAGCTTGCGCTCCCGAACGGCGGCACTATCGAATACGAGGGTATCGTGCGGAATGGGCCTGCTGTGGACTTCTACGTGATGACGAGTGGCGAGTACAGTCACTTCCAGAATCAAGAGCGCTTCCAGTACCTCACGGGCGTCTCCGCGCCGGACACGACGAGCGTGGAGGTCTCCGGGTCCGTGCAGTCTGGTGACTACGTGTTCATCGTGGACAACTCGAACATGGGCGCAGCGAGCCCGCCGACGAACTTCAATGACGATGCCGTAGATGTAGAGGTTGAACTCACTCTCTACGAGTGATGCACAATCGGTTTTAAACGAGTCCGCGACTCAGGACTATGCGTAACGGGGTTCTACCGCCGGAAATGATGAAAGCGACTGGTTCAGAGTTCGCACCGTGCACTATTCAGTCGCGCACGGTGTTCGCGACAGAAGCAGTGGGCCGGTGCGGATTTGAACCGCAAACTTCCACCTTATCAGAGTGGCGCTCTACCTAATTGAGCTACTGGCCCGCTCACTTCGTTCTATACTGCGTGGTTTGTTTAAGGGTTTCCTTTCGGCAGCCGTGCCGCCGTCGGGTGGTTACTTTCCGTCGTCGTCTTCGCTGTCGTCGAATTCCACGTCGTAGGCGTCCTCGCTGAGGTCGTACGTGTTCTCGGTGGCGTTTGCGTTCCCGTCGGGGGTGTTCGGGCCTGCGTCGTCGTTGGGAAAGCCGAACGTGTAGACTTTGCCGGTGGCGAAGCCGCCGGTTTTCTCGTCGAGCTTGGGGGTGATGACGTACTTCTTGAGCACCCAGCGGATGGGGGCGCGGGTCACCGGAACGACGAACAGGAGGCCGATGAAGTCGGTGACGAGGCCGGGCGTGAGGAGGAACGCGCCGGCGACGAGGAGCAATCCGCCGTCGATGAGTTCGTCCGTGGGAGGCCGGCCTTCGGCGAGCGCCTGCTGGACGCGGCGCATGGTGTGGCGGCCCTCGGCGCGAACGAACAGCATTCCGAGGAGGGCGGTGAGGACGACGAGCGCGACGAGTACCTCCCACGAGAACTGCGTGGCGAGGAACACGAGGAAGAGCATGTCGAGCAAGGGCACGAGGAGGAGTGCCGCGAGCAGCCGTTTCATCACGCTCTCCTACCCACTGGGTGGGTTTAACGGTTGGGTCGAGTCACCGGGTTCGAAGCGTTTTCCCGAACACGGCGTCTCTCCCGGGTATGGACGAGTCCGCGGACGCGACGAAGGTGGAGTGGCGCGAGTGGGGCGACGCGGCGTTCGAGGAAGCCGAACGGGAGGACAAACCCCTCGTGTTGTCGCTGGTGACGCGGTGGAGTCGGCGGTGTCGCGAGATGGATGCGGGCGCGTACGCCGACCCCCGGGTCGCGGCGAACCTGAACGAGGAGTTCGTTCCCGTGCGCGCGGACGCCGACCGCCACCCACGGGTGCGCGAGCGCTACAACATGGGTGGGTTTCCGTCGACGGTGTTCCTGACGCCGTCGGGCGCGCACATCGCGGGCGCGACCTACCTCGACACCGACGGCTTCCGGCAGGTCATCGAGCGCGTGCACAGCGTCTGGCAGGAGAAGGGCGCCGACGCGGCGCGCATCCCGCGCGCGCTCCGGGACCCCGAACCGCCCGCTGGCGAGGTTACCGCGGAAATCGAACGGTTGGTCGCGGGCCAGCTGGACGAGAAGTTCGACTCGGACTTCGCGGGCTGGGGGTCGAGCGAGAAGTTCCCGCTCTCCGACACCGTGGAGTTCGCGCTGAAGCGCGAGCGCTACCAGGCGACACAGACGCTCGACGCCCTCGACCGCAACCTCCGCGCGGACTCCGGCGCGTTCGGCCGGTTCGCGCACGGCCGAGACTGGAGCGACCCCCAGCGCGAGTACCTGCTCGAAACCAACGCCGCGCTCCTCCGCGCGTACAGCCACGCCTACCTCGTCACGGGCGACGAGTCCTACGAGGGAATCGCGTCCGACCTCGTGGACTACCTCACGGGAACGCTCTGGACGGGCGACGCGTTCGGGAACGCCGAACTCGCCGAAGCGCAGGCGACCACGCCCGTGGACGACACCGCGTTCGCGACCGGGAACGCCCGCGCCGCCGACGCGCTCGCGTGGTACGCCGCGTACGCGGACGACGACACCGCGCGCCGGTACGCCGAACGCGCCCTCGACTTCCTCGACACGCTCGTCGCGGACGGACGGGTGACGCACTTCGACGACCCGAGCAGCGAGTCCGGCCTGCTCGCCGACCACGCCGCCGCGGTCCGCGCGTACGCCACCGCCGCCCAGGTGCTCGACCGCGACTACCTCGACAGCGCGGAAGCCGTCGCGTCCGACGCCATCGACCGCCTCCAGTCCGAGAGCGGTGCGTTCGACGACGGCCCCCGCGCGGGCGTCGGCCTCCTGGACCGCCCGCTCCACCCCATCGACGACAACGCCCTGTTCGCGAACGCGCTCGTCGACCTCCGCTACCTCGCCGACGACCCCGCGTACCGGGAGGTCGCGACGGACGCCGTCAGTGCGTTCGCCGGCGCGGCCGAACGCATGGGCGTGCAGGTCGCCGGGTACGCCACCGCCGCCTCCCGCCTCGTCACGCGCCCGCTCACCATCGAAGTCGGCGCGAGCGCGGGAAGCGACCTCCACCGCGCGGCCGTCCGCCTCGCCGACCACGAGAAAGTCGTCGTCCCCGACGCGCCCGGCGTCGACCCGGGGACTTCGCGCGTCGTCACCGCCGACGCGACCCGCGAGGGCGCGGAGACGCCCGCCGAACTCGCAGACCTCGTTCAGGAGTCCCTGTAAACTGACCCAGGGTTTTTGCGAGCGCGCGCCGAATCCGGGGTATGGCCAGCCTGAATGACCTCGGACTCTCCGATTACGAGGCGAGCGCGTACCGCGCGCTCCTCGAAACCGGCCCGGCAACCGCGAAGGAGTTGTCCGAGGCGAGCGGCGTCCCCATGGGCCGCATCTACGACGTACTCGCGAGCATCGAATCCCAGCATCTCGTCCGCAGTCAGGCCGCAAGCCGGCCGAAGAAGTACGCCGCCGTCGACCCCGAGGACGCCCTCAACCGCCTCCTCGACGACCGGAAACGCGAACTCCAGGAGGAAGCGGACCAGTACGAGTCCGTCGTCGACGAACTCACCGGCGACCTCGCCGCCCCCACCGCCCCCGACGCGGGCTTCTGGACCGCCGCCGTCGGTCCCGACGAGACCATCGACCTTCTCCTCGAACGCCTCGACACCGCCGCCGACGAGGTCGTCCTGTTCTCCGCGACGCCCTCCTCCGGCCTCGACATCGGCGACGTATCCAGTCGAATCACCGACCACCTCCTCGATGCCCTCGACCGCGGCGTCACCGTCTCCGTCCTCCTCGCCCGCGAGCTCTCCCACGAACTCCCCGACGAAGTCAACGCCACCTACGTCTCCGAACTCGCCGAACACGACGCCTTCAGCGTCCGCATCGGCGACACCGTCGACAGCAACGTCGTCGTGGTGGACGGCGAGGAGGTCTGCATCGAAATGCCGAACCCCGTGCAGCCCGACGAGTCCTTCGCGCTCGTCGCGCTCAAAGACCCCGAGTTCGCCGACGACGTCACCGCTGAATTCGAGGGAAGCTGGCAGGACGCCACCACGCTCGAATAGGTGGACAAGGCTTATTATCGTCTCTCCGGCACTCTCCGGGTATGGCGCCCTCCAAGCCGTTCTTCACCCCCGACGGTGAACTCGACACCCCGCAAGTGCTCGCCGAGGCCGTCCCGCTCGCGAAACTCGTCGTCGCAGTCGGCGCGACCGCCGCGATTCCGTTCCTCCTCCAGTACCTCCTCGTCGAACTCGTCGCGGTCACCCCGCTCTTCATCGTCCCGCTCTCGCTCGTCACCCAGTTCGTCCTCGCGGTCGGCACCGCGTTCGTCCTCCTCTACGTCGTCGTGCGCGCCAACCAACTCGCAACCGACGCCTGACGGTCTCGCCTACGGTGGAACGACCGCCGACCGGACTACACACTTATGTTTTCCGAGTGAAACAACGAGGTATGTCGCTGCGAACCCAGTCCAGTCGCCTCCGTTTCCCCGCCGCCGTCGGCGCGCTCATCCTCGCCGCGTTCCTCCTCGACGCAAGTGTGACGTGGCTCGCGGACGCGATTGTAGCCGGGACGGCGTCGTGGGCTCCGATGGTCGGAACCGTCGGGCAAACCGTCCTCCTCTACGGCACGGCCGCGACCGTGTTCGCGTTCGTCGTCGTTCCGGTTACGGCCTTCTGGCTCGGCACAAAATACGGGCGACGCTCGTGATACACCCCGCCGAGCGATAACCCCGAGGACGGCGGCGAACACGCGGCCGCCCGCGGTGCTATCTCTCGACTTCCGCGCGGAGGTCGCCGAGCGTGGCGACGCGTTCAGCGCGACCTTTTTCGTGCTCGGGTCGCCTTCGCCGACCGCTCGCCCGAAAAACCTCGACCAAAAACCCTGCCGCTCGCGGTGCTCGCGGTGCTATTCTTCGACTTCCGCGCGGAGGTCGCCGAGCGTGGCGACGCGTTCGGCGTGCGCGTTGTGCTGGTGGATGGACTCGTCGTTCGACTGTTTCATCGTGACGACCGCGTCGTCCGCGAGGTGGTCGTACTCGTCGACGACGCTCTCGGCCATCGCGCGCACGCAGTCCTCGACGAACCGGGCGTTCGCGTGCGCCTCGTACGTCATGTGGTCCTCGTCGGGGCGCTTGGCCATGTTGTAGATGCGAGCGCTCATCGAGTCCTTCGCGAGCTCGGAGAGCTCCATGAGGTCCACGTCGGGTTCGCCCGTCGTCTCGATGGTGAGCGTCGCGTGCCCGCGCTGGCTGTGCCCGGCCTGCGGGACCTCCCGCAGGAACTCCTTCACGTCGTCGCTCTCGACGCCGAGCTCGCGGAGTTTCTCGCGAGCGCGAGCGCTCATCATTTGCTGGCTACAGGGACATACCGTCATCCCCGTGACGCGCACGCCGACCTCCTCGCGGGTGCGCTCGCCTTCCTGCGCGGTCGCGGACGCGAGGAAGTCCATCGTGCCCTGCGTCGGCTTCCCCGACTCCGGCGTCTCGTCCTGTGTGACGTACTGCGCCTCCATCTCCACGACCGCGCGCGACGTGTAGTCGTGCTTCTCCAGCAGGCGGTCGGCGGCGTCCCCGCAGACGTCCTCGATGCGGTACGCGGGCTCGCTCACCGCGGCTTCGAGGGTCTCGTCGATGACCTCCATGTTCCGGCTCATGTCGATTCCCTTGCGCTCCTTCGGGAGGTCGACGTACACCTCGAACTCGGCGGAGAGGACGATGGGGCGCTTCTCGGGGCGCGCGATTTTCACGAGTTTCTCCACGCCCGTCACGCCCACCTGGCTCAGTCCGACGGAGACGTCCGGCGTCGACGCCTGCACGTCCGGCAGTTGCTCGCTCATTGTACAGTGTTTCCCGTGGTAGCACGGAACTACTTTCGGTATCGGAAGGCTACTCCAGTTTTCCGAGCGCCTGAAAGAAGTCGCTCGCGGGTCCCGCGACCCGCGCGGGTTCGTCGGCCTCGCGGAGCGTCACCTCGCTCGGCGTCCCCACCTCGCGCGTGTTCGATCCGTCGCTCGACACGACCGCGTACTCGGCGTCGTCCACCCGAACCGTGACCTCGCTGTCCGTCCTGGTGACGAGCGGCGGCATCGCGTTGTCCGCGCACATCCCGGTGACGACGAACCCGTGCACGCCGGGTTGGACGAGCGGCCCGCCCTCGCTGAGGTTGTACGCCGTGCTCCCGGTCGGCGTGGAGACGAGGACGCCGTCCGCGTGACTCGCCGTGTACAGCGAGCCGTCCACTCGAACCTCGACGGTGACGCCCTGGCCGTGGCCGCGCTGCGGTCCCTGCACGACGACTTCGTTCAGCGCGGGCGTGAGCACCCAGTCCGCGCCGGACGCCTCGATGCGGGGCACGTCCCGCGACCGCACCGCACCCGTCTCCAGGTAGCGCTCGACCTCCTGTTTCACCGCCGCCACGGCGTCGTCGGGCGCGACCGCGTTCAGGAACCCGACCTCTCCGAGGTTCACGCCGAGAATCGGCACGCTCCCCGCGCCCCGCGCCGCGAACAGGAACGTGCCGTCCCCGCCGATGCTCACCACGAGGTCGCACGTCGAGAACTCCGAGACCTCGTGGCCCTCCAGGTCGGCGGCGTCCGCGCTCTCCTCGTCCACCCACACCTCGACGGTCTCGGGGAGCGCGTCCGCGATGTCCGCCGCGAGGTAGGCCGCGCGCGCGTTCCCGCGCTGTGCGACGATTCCCACACGCATACCCGCTCCGAGAACGCCCGCGCGTAAAAACCCAGTCACCACAACACCACCTTGATTTAGGTTGGCCTAAATAGGTGGTAGTAGAGAATGGAGACCGACGTATCCTCCGCGGACGGACTGCCGCTCGACGACGGCTTCGTCGACGCCGTCGCCTTCCTCGCGCGCTCACAGCACCGGATGCGCGTCCTCGACGTGCTCGCCGACGGTGCACATCCGCGCGAGGACCTCCTCGACGCGACCGGCGCGACCCGCGTAACGCTGAGCCGCATCCTCGGCGACCTCGAAGACCGTTCCTGGATCGTCCACGAGTACGACCCCGACCGGTACGCGCTCACCGACCTCGGACACCTCGTCCACGAAGACCTCACTCGGCTCCTCCGAACCGTCTCGGTCGGCCAGCGCCTCGACGGCGTCTTCGAACGCCTTCCGACCGACTGGTTCGGGTTCGACCCGCGATGTCTCGCGGACGCCCGCCTCCTCGGTTCGGACAGCGCGGACCCGTCCGCGCCCGCACGCGCCGTCGCGGACGCGGTCGTGGACGCGAACCGGGTGCGCGCGCTCGTCGGGTCGTTTACCGCGCTCCCCCTGTACGCGTACGCGGCTACCTCGTACGACGAGTCGGCGCCGGACGCGACCGTCGTCTACGACCCGAGCGCGGCCGCAGTCGTCGCCGAGAACGACGACCTCGCGCACCGCCGCCGGTCGATAGAAGCCGACTGCGACGACCCTGTCTACTATCGAACCGGCGCGTCGCTTCCGTGCAACGTCGACATCATCGACGACACCGTCTACCTCTCTATCGGGAACGACAGCGGCGGCTTTCAGGTCGTCGAGACCGACCATCCGGCGGTCGTCTCGTGGGCGCGCGAGGAGTTCACGGCCGTCCGAGAGAACGCCGTGTCGCTCCGCGAGTGGACTGACGAACGCACGTAGATGCGCGTAACACGGTGTGTTACGTGGTACACGGCGCGTTCGCTGTCGCCCCGCGAGCTACTAAGATTGTTTAGGCATACCTAAACGATATGCCTCAACGGCGAAAGATACTCGCAGGCACCGCAAGTCTCATCGCGGCAGGTATCGCCGGCTGTTCCAGCGACAGCGGCGACTCGACGACCCAGGACTCGACTACCAGCACGACGGGTGACACCACCGAAGAGAGCCCGACGCCGTACACCGTTCACATCGAACCGAACGACCCCTACACGTTCGACGAGGTGCCCGAATCGTACGGCGTCGTCTCCGGGCCCTTGCTCGACCTCGGTATGTCACTCGGCATCCACCCGTCCGCGACCACGGGCCTCGAACGCGCCCCGCTGAAGTTCTACGACCTTCTCGACCTCGAGTTCGACGAGAGCGAGGTCGTTAAACTCGCGAGCGGAGCCGAATCCGGCTACGACAAGGAGAACTTCTACGCCGCCGACGCGGACGTCTGGCTCATCCCGAAGAGCACGCTTGACCGATTCACCGAGTGGAGCGAGTCGGACTACCAGGAAATCGAATCCCAGACCGGTCCCTTTCTCGGCACACCGCTTCGGTTCGCGCCGACCGCCGCCGTCTCCAGCGACCCGAACCCCTACACGCTCTACGAGGCGTTCGAGAAATACGCGAAAGTCTTCCAGCGCCAGGAGCAGTTTCAGGCCTGGCAGTCCCTCCACGACGACCTCATGAGCACCATCGAGGACGGCCTGCCGCCCGAGAGCGAACGCCCGACCATCGCCGCTATCTGGCGCGGTGTCAGTCCGGACTCCGGCCGGTTCCGCATCGCCCCCATTCACCGACTCGGGAACAACACGAAGTCCTACTACCGCCTCGGCATGAAGGACGCCTTCGAGGGACAGTACCCGGACGGCCCAATCGGGTACGAGGAACTCCTCCGAGTCGACCCCGACTACATCGGCGCGGTCGGCGCGCTCACGTCCTCGACGCACGAGCAGTTCGTGAACAACGTCGTCGAACCCTTCGAGAACAACGAGAACGGCCAGAGCCTCAGCGCCGTCCAGAACGGCAACGTCATCCGGAGCGCCGGCCAGTACATGGGCCCGCTCGTCGATATGTTCTCCACCGAAGCCGTCGCGAAACAGGTGTATCCCGACACCTTCGGCGAGTGGCCGGGCCCCGTCGGGGAACTCCCGGAGAGCGAACAGCTCTTCGACCGGCAACGCCTCCTCGACATCGTCAACCGCGACTTCTAGCGTTCGATGAGCAAGGTTTCTGATTCGCTCGCGGAGGGCCGCGCACGCTGGAGCGACTGGTACGCGACCTCTCGGCTCGCCGTTATCGCGCTCGCCAGCGTGCTCGTCCTGCTCGCAGCGACGATACTTCAGGTGAGCTTCGGCGCGTTCCCCCTGACGCTCGCCGAAGCGTGGCACACCGTCTTCGACCCCGAGGTCGTGTTCAGCGTCGACGTCTGGCGGTCGTTCCTCCTCACGGGCGGCGTGCCGGACTGGTTCAGTCAGCGACAGCTCATCGTCTGGAACATCCGCCTCCCGCGCATCATCGTCGGCGTTCTCGTCGGCGCGAACCTCGCGGTCTCCGGGGCTATCTTCCAGATACTCACGCGGAACGAACTCGCGAGCCCCTACGTGCTCGGCATCAGTGACGGCGCTGGACTCGTCGTCCTCGTCACGCTGACGTTCATGACGAGCCTCCTGCCCGTGATGCCGGTGCTCGCCGCCGTCGGCGGAACCGTCGCGTTCCTCATCGTCTACCTCATCGCGTGGAAGAACGGCACCAGCCCGGTTCGCCTCGTCCTCGCCGGTGTCGTCGTCGGCACCGTCTTCGGCTCCGTGCAGCGCGCGCTGTTCTTCTTCATCGACGACCTCAGCGTCGTGATGTC
Source organism: Salarchaeum sp. III (assembly GCF_036418315.1). Lineage (NCBI taxonomy): Archaea > Methanobacteriati > Methanobacteriota > Halobacteria > Halobacteriales > Halobacteriaceae > Salarchaeum > Salarchaeum sp. III. Next base: position 21,341 of record NZ_JAZHPG010000020.1, read on the forward strand.
CGCGCAGGCGTGGCTCGCCGGCTCGCTCCTCGGCACCGACTGGGAACAAGTCCGCATCGCGCTCCCGTTCACCGTCGTCGCGCTCGTGCTCGCGTTCGCCGTCTCCCGCCAGCTCGACGTGCTCCTGCTCGGCGAGGACACCGCGAGCGCGCTCGGAATGCCTGTCGAACGCGTCCGGTTCGCGGTCGCCGGCATCGCCATCCTCTCCACCGCAGCCGCCATCGCCGTCGCGGGTCTCGTCGGGTTCGTCGGCCTCATCGTCCCCCACATGGTTCGAAACCTCGTCGGAAACGACTCGAAACGCCTTCTCGCGGGCTGTCTGTTCCTCGGGCCGGCGCTCCTCGTCGGCGCGGACGTCGGCGCGCGACTCGCACTGAGTCCCGTCCAGCTCCCCGTCGGCATCATCACCGGCCTCGTCGGCGGCCCCTACTTCCTCTACCTCATGCGGAAGAAGGAAGACCTCGGGTCAGTATGACCGGGAACGACGACCCGGCCGAGTTCCGCGCGACCGACCTCGTCATCGGCTACCCCGGTCTCGACAACCCGGTCATCGACGGCGAGACCATCGAAGTACCTCCCGGCGAGATAACCGCGCTCATCGGCCCGAACGGCAGCGGGAAAAGCACGCTCCTCGGCGGTCTCGCGAACCAGATAACGCCCGACGACGGCACCGTCCTCGTGGACGGTCGCGAGGTCGCGTCGATGGAGTCGAAAGAACTCGCGCGCCGCCTCGGGCTGCTCGCCCAGCAGAACACGTCGCCGGACGGCATCAGCGTCGAGGACCTCGTGGAACGCGGCCGGTACCCGCATCAGGGGTTCTTCGGGTCGTCCACGCCCGAAGACGAGCAGGCCGTCGACGACGCTATCGAACTCGCCGGCATCGAACACCTCCGCGAGCGCGCGCTCGACAGCCTGAGCGGCGGACAGCGCCAGCTTGTCTGGATCGCGATGGTGCTCGCGCAGGACACCGACGTGCTCCTACTGGATGAACCGACGACGTTCCTCGACCTCCACCACCAGCTCGACGTCATGACCATCGTGGAGACGCTCCGGGACGACAGCGAGATGACCGTCGTCGTTGTCCTGCACGACGTGGAACAGGCCGCCCGATACGCCGATAACGTCGTCGCGCTCCGCGACGGCCGCGTCCACGCGCACGGTTCGCCCTCCGAGGTCGTTACTTCGGACTTGCTCGCGGACGTGTTCGGCGTGGATGCTGCGGTACTCGACACCGAACACGGCCGAAAAATCGTCCCACTCGACCCGCTCGATTCGCGAGAGTCCGACCGTCCGGCCGAGTAGGCCGGCCTACCGATTCTCGTCGGCGTCGTACGGGAGCATCGCGGCGAGCCGGTCGGCCACGCCCGGGCTGAGGAGGCCCGCGACCTGCATCGCGTCCGCCTCGCGGGAGTCGAGGTCGAGGACGCTCCGGTAGAACCAGGAGACGGTGACGTACGCCTCGTGGAGCGCGGCCGCGCGCTCCCGGCCGTCCTCGGTGAGGGTCGCGCCCTCATAGGGTTCGTGATGGACGAGGCCGTCCCGGTCGAGGTGTTTGAACTGCTCCGTGACGGTCGAGGGCGAGCGGTCGAGCAACTCCGCGACGGCGCTCGTGCTGACCGGCGAACCGCGCTGTTCCAAGACAATGTAGACGGCGAGCAGGTAGGGCGCGTCCCCGTTCATCGTGAGCCGGGTCAGTCCTCGCGGAGGCTCGGATGCGTGACTTGGTCGTCCGGGTGCGGGTCGGCGAACCGCTCGCGCATCGTCTCGCGGGCCCGCCGCTGGCGGGTGTCCTGCTCGTCCGCGTCTAGCTCCTCGCAGCCCGGTGGGAGGTCGCGACCGCGGTCGGTGAAGTAGCCGTCGGGCGCGACCCAGTCGTGGTAGAACGGCCGGTTGTCGTCCTCCAGCAGCGACACCGCGACTTCGGCTCCGTGGCCGGCGCAGACGGCGGCCTGATGGGGTTTCCCGGCGACGCGGCCGGCGGCGTACACGCCCGCGACGCCGGTGCGGCCGCGTTCGTCCACGTCCACGTAGGTCTTCCCGCGATCTACGATATCGACGCCTTCGAGCCCCGTGAGGTAGCTCGTATCGCCTTTCGTCGCCGTGATGACGTACTCGGTCGCGTACGCGTCGTCCGCAGTTTCGACCCGGAACCCGTCGTCCGTCGCGATGGTCTCGGTGACGCGGCCTTCGACGCGCCGCGCGCCCGCGGTGTCCGCCTGTTCGCGCAGGAGGTCGAGGAGTTGTCGAGGGTTGACGCCCGCGGGAAATCCGGGGAAGTTCTCGAGATGGGCGTTCCGTCGGAGGATGGGTTCGCCCGCGTCCACGACGAGCGTGTCGAGGCCGTGTCGCGCGGTGAACGTCGCGGCCGACAGGCCCGCGACGCCGCCGCCGACGATGACGACATCGTGGTGGTCGGTCAGCGCGTCGTTCGCAGTCACATCTGCCATGCTGTTTAGGCTGGCCTAAAACGGTTTAGGGGTTCCGGTTCCGCCGGGGGACGCCGCCGCGCGACGCTCCACCCCACCCGGCCGTTACAGCGCCGCGTCGAATACGTCCACCACCCGCTTCACTTCCGCCGCGTCCTCCACGAACACCAGTAACCACGGCGGCTCGACGGCTTTCGGTCGCGTCCGCAAGTCACGCTCCGCCGCGGCCGCGCGCGCCGCGTCCAGCCCCGTCTCGAACTCGACTCGCGCGCGCTCCGGCTGCACGAACACCCGCGCAATCCGCTCGCCCGCGTGGTGCACGTCGTAGGCGCGCGCGCCGTCCGCCGTCGGCTCCACGTCGAGGTCGGCGTTCTCCACCGACACGTCCGCGAACGCGCCGACCCCCCGGCCCGTCAGTTCCGAGGCGAGCAGCTCGGCGATGCGGACGCCGTCGTTCAGGGATTCCGCGACCATCACAGTCCCCCCCGGGCCTTCGCGGCCGCGTCGTCCACGTTCACGCCCTCTCGTCGCGCGTACACGACCGCCGCCGCGTCCGCCGTGATACCGAGGTCCTGCTGGAGTTCGTTCACGGCCGCGACGACCTCCTGCTTCTCCACGCCCTCCGATTCGAGCGCGTCCACCGCGCGCTCGAACGCCGAGCGCTCCCGAAACACCGACTCGTCCGGCGAGAAGTCCTCCGGTACCTCCACGGAGTCGAGGTCGAAGTCAGCGATGAGGTCGCCGTCGTCCCGCGACACGAGCCCCTCCCCGGTGGCGATGTCGATGACGCGCTTCGCCTGGTCCGGCGACAGCCAGTCCCGGTCCAGCGAGAGCGCTACTACGAACTCGTGCTCGCCGATACGGGCCTTCCCGGTTTGCTTGAACGGGGCCGCGACCGTCACGCGCAGACTCATCACCCGTACTCCACGCCGGCCGGGCGTAAATCGCGTGGTTTCCCCGCGAGTCCGGTTCCGAGCCTTTTTAGTACGCGCTGAGCCTCGTATTGGGTATGCAATACCAGGGCCGCTCCAAGCGCACGAAGACGGGTGGGCGCAGCCGACCGCACAGCAAGAAGAAGAAGCACGAGCTCGGTCGCTCGCCCACGGAAACCACCGTCGGCGAACCCAAGTTCCGCACCGTCGACTCCCGCGGTGGCGACGAGAAGGTCCGCACCCTCTCCACGAACGTCGCGAACGTCACCGAGGACGGCGAGACCACGCACGCCACCATCGAGGACGTCACCGAGAACCAGGCGAACCCGAACTACGTCCGCCGGAACATCATCACCAAGGGCGCGCTCATCGAGACGGACGCCGGCACGGCCCGCGTCACCTCCCGCCCCGGCCAGGAAGGCCAGGTCAACGCCGTCGTCGTCGACGACGAATAACCTCGCTGTCCGACCGACACGACGTTCTCACTCTCCCGTTTCTCACTCCTCTCCAGCCATAGAACTGTTCGCCGAGCGAGGGGTTTTGCGTCAGAGCAAAGCTCTGACTAAGTCACACTTGCTTCGCTCGCGTGACCGAAGAACCCGAGCGAGGCGATTCACGGCGCGGCTCCGCCGCGCCGCTTTTTTTGGTGGAGATTTTTTGCGCGAGCGGTGCGCGAAGCGCACCCGAGCGGAAAAAAGGTCCGTTATTGGAAACCGATGTGGCTGCCTTCTCTCCGTTGTTCGGCGGTCTGGCCGCCCTTGAATTGTTCTTCGACGTCCTCGTAGTAGTCGAGGAGGTCGTCGGTGATGGTGGGGCGGACGTTCTCCATGGCTTTCCGGAAGTGACGCATGCCGACTTCGGTGGCGTCGTCGTCCTCGCGGAGCGCTTCGATGGCGGCTTCGCGGGCGATGTTCGCGAGGTCCGAGCCGACGTAGCCGTCCGTGATTTCGGCGAGTTCGCGGAGGCTCACGTCGGGCGCGAGCGGCGTGTCGTCGGTGTGGATGCGGAGGATGCGTTCGCGGCCCTCGGTGTCGGGCTGGCCGACCATTACCATGCGGTCGAAGCGCCCGGACCGGATGAGGGCAGGGTCGATGATGTCGGGGCGGTTGGTCGCGCCGATGACCATCACGTCCTCCATGTCCTCGAGGCCGTCGAGTTCGGTGAGGAGTTGGTTGACGACGCGCTCACTGACGTTGTTTCCGGCGTTCTGTCCGCGGCCGGGCGCGAGGCTGTCGAGTTCGTCGAAGAAGATGATTGTCGGGCTGACCTGCCGGGCTTTCCGGAACGTTTGCCGAATCGCCTTCTCCGACTCGCCCACCCACTTCGAGAGGAGCTGGGGGCCGCGGACGCTGATGAAGTTCGCGTTCGTCTCGTTCGCGACGGCTTTCGCCATCAGCGTCTTCCCGGTGCCGGGCGGGCCGTAGAGGAGGACGCCGCTCGGCGGTTCGACGCCCATCCGCCCGAACTTCTCGGGGGAGTTCAGCGGCCACTCGATGGACTCCTTCACCTGCTGTTTCGCGCCGGTGAGGCCGCCCACGTCGTCCCACGAGATTTTGGGGAGTTCGACGAGGACTTCGCGCATCGCGGAGGGTTCGACCTCGTTGAGCGCGCCGCGGAAGTCCTCGCGCTTCACGATCATGCGGTCGATGAGGCTCGGCGGGATGTCCTCCTCGTCGAGGTCGATTTCGGGGAGGTACCGGCGGAGCGCGCGCATCGCGGCTTCCTTCGTGAGGGATTCGATGTCCGCGCCGACGAAGCCGTGCGTGTCGTCGGCGAGGTTCCCGAGGTTCACGTCGTCGGACAGCGGCATTCCGCGCGTGTGGATTTTCAGGATTTCCTCGCGGCCGACCTCGTCCGGGACGCCGATTTCGATTTCGCGGTCGAACCGGCCGGGCCGGCGGAGCGCGGGGTCGACGGCGTCCACGCGGTTGGTCGCCGCGATGACGATGACCTGTCCGCGGCCTTTGAGGCCGTCCATCATCGTCAACAGCTGGGCGACGACGCGGCGCTCGACTTCACCCGTCACGTCCTCGCGTTTCGGCGCGATGGAGTCGAGTTCGTCGATGAAGATGATGGACGGCGAGTCGTCCTTCGCGTCCTCGAATATCTCCCGCAACTGCTGTTCGGACTCCCCGTAGTACTTCGAGATGATTTCGGGGCCGGCGATGGAGAAAAAGGACGCGCTCGTCTCGTTCGCGACGGCCTTCGCGAGCAGCGTCTTTCCCGTGCCGGGCGGGCCGTGCAGGAGCACGCCCTGTGGCGGCTCGATGCCGAGCTTCTGGAATATCTGGGGGTGCTTCATCGGGAGTTCGACCATCTCCCGGACGCGCTGAATCTCGTTCTGGAGGCCGCCGATGTCCTCGTACGTGATACCGCCGCCGGTGCGCTCGAACCCGCTGATGGGTTCCTCGCGCAGTTCCACGTCGGTGTCCTCGGTGACGAGGCAGACGCCCTCCGGCTCGGTTTCGACGGCGATGAGCGGAATCGCCTGGCCCGGCGAGCGCATGAACGGGTGGTTCGTCGACGACATCACGGGGACGATGTCGCGCGCGACGACCGGGCGCTTGAGAATCTGGCGTTTGACCATTCCGGCGGCGTCCGAGCCGAACTGGACGGAGGCCTCCTCGGGCGGCGCGAGCACGAGCTTGTCCGCCTTCTCGGCCTCGGCCTTCCGTATCTTGACGCGTTCGCCGATACCGACGTCGGCGTTCTGCCGGGTGAACCCGTCGATGCGGACGGTGTCGGTGTTCCAGTCCTGGCGGTCGGCGCGCCAGACCTTCGCTGCGGTGGTCTCGGCGCCCTCGATCTCGATGATGTCGCCCGGGCTGAGCTTCAGGTGGAGTAGCGTGTCGGGGTCGAGGCGCGCGATACCCCGGCCCGAGTCGTTCGGGTAGGCTTTCGCGACCTCGAGTTGGACTTCGTTCATCGTTAGTTGGGTGAAGGTGTGACCTGTCGCCCGAAGAACCTTCCGACGACAGACGTATGCCAACGTATGGCACGGATACACATAGCGGTGACGGTGCACCCCTGTTTCGCCTACTCTCCGTGTTCCTCGATAGCCTCGTCGAGCGTCAATTCGCCGCGCGCGACCCGCCGCGCGAGCGTTTCCGGGATGGTGCGATTCTCCGGTGAGCGCTCCCGCGACCGGTTCTTGATGACCTGTAACTCGCCCGCTGTCGGCTCGAACGACCGCGACGTGACGACCTCGCCCTCCAGGCGCGCGATGTTCGCTGCGGCGAGCACGTCGTCCATCCCCCGCACGCCCGCGCCGAGATATGGTGTCGTTCCCGTCTCGTCCACGAGTTCTACGGTCACCCCCGCCTCCGCGAGGCCGTCCACGACGCGCGCGCCGTGCAGCCGCGCGCCGTCGCCCACCCGCACGAGCGGGTCGAGCGCGCCCTCGATTTCCTCCAGCACCACGTCCACGGTGTCCTCGACGGGCACGCGGAACGCCGCGACGACGAGGTCGCCGGAGAGCACTGCGACGCCCGGGTTCGGCCCGGGGTCGACGCCGACGATGGTTCGCCCCGTCCCGCCGCGGAGCACCGCGAGCGCCTCGTCCACGGCCTTCCGCGCGTCGTCGGCGTCCGCCACGACGGTGTCGAGGTCCGCGTCCACGTCGTCCGACGCGCCGGTCACGAGCACCGCCGCGTCCTCCGGAATCGGGTCGCCCGGTTCGATGGTCGTGAAGGAGACATCCCGGTCCCTGAGTTCCGCGAGGAGTTCGTGGTAGAGTTCGAAGTCCGCGGTCGCGACGACTATCACGGCCCGATTTCGAACGGCGGCGAGTAAAAGCACTCCGCCGTTCGGTGTGTTTTTCCCGGATAGCGCGCAACGTAGGGGTAGTGACCGATTCTCCCCTCACCACCGGGTGCGGCGCGCTCGACGACCTCCTCGGCGGGGGGTTCGAGCGCGGCGCCGTCACCCAGCTCTACGGCCCGCCCGGCGCCGGGAAGACGAACGTCGCGCTTTCGGCCGCCGTCGAGGCCGCGGACGCGGGCGACACCGTTGTCTACGTCGACACCGAAGGCCTCTCGGTCGACCGGTTCCGGGACGTGCTAGAGGCGAACGCGAGCGATCCGGGCGCCGCGTCCTCGCGCATCGTCGTCTCCGAGGCGCACGACTTCGACGAGCAGGCGGAGGCGGTGCGGGACGCGAGCGAGTTCGCGCCCGACGCGAGCCTCGTCGTCCTCGACTCCGCGACCGGATTCTACCGGCTTCGTCGCGCCGACGACGAGGAGGCCGGGGACGCCCTCCGGCAGGTCGCGAAACAGGTGACGCACCTGCTCTCGCTCGCGCGCAAGCACGACCTCGCCGTGGTCATCACGAACCAGGTGTACACGGACCCGGACTCCGACACCAGTCGCCCGCTCGGCGGCCACACGCTCCAGCACTGGACTGGAACAGTGGTTCGCCTCGACCGTTTCAAGGGCGACCGCCGCCGCGCCACCCTCGAAAAGCACCGCGCGAAACCCGAGGGCGACCGCGCTCAGTTCCGAATTACGAACGACGGCATCGAGAACGTCACATGATGTATCGAACGCATCGCGCGACGGAGTCGCGCGAGCTTTTTAGTGGAGGTTTTTGCGTGGAGCGGGTCGCGGACGCGACCCCGACACGGAAAAAAGTCCGCACTCAGTTCCGAATCACGAACGACGGCATCGAGAACGTCACATGAACGCGGATTTCTGGGTGCTCGCGGGCGCGGCGGGTTGCGGCGCTCTCTTCGTGGTGTTCGCGTACCTCTGGCTCCAGCTCAAGGCGTAGCACCACCGTTTTTCTCACTGGACGGCCACGACGACGTATGGAGGTTCGACGCCTCGTGTCGCCCGACGACATCGGAGGACTGCAGCGCGTGAACACGCTCGCGTGGCGCGCGGCCTACCGCGGCCTCGTCCCCGAGAGCGTGCTCGACTCGCTCTCCACGGCCGTTCCCGACGACACCGCGCAACGACGCTTCGAGGAACTCCGCGAGGCGAACGGTCGGGTGTTCGTCGCGGAACTGGACGACGACATCGTCGGATACGCCCGCGTCCGCTGGGTGGACACAAAGCGGTTCGTCGACTCGGGGGACGCCGGCCTGACGGAACTCTACGTTCACCCCGACCACTGGCAGGACGGGATAGGGACGGCGCTCCTCGAACGCGCCCTCGACAGCCTCCCCGACGACACGGACGCGCTCGTGCTCGAAGCGCTCGCGGGAAACGAACGCGCACAAGCGTTCTACACCCGCCGCGGCTTCCGGCACGCCGGCAGTCGCACCGCCGAATTCGCCGGCGAAGAACTCGAGACAGCCATCTACCGACGAGAACTGTAACCGTCTTGTAACGGTGGCTGTGCGGCGGTCGCGGTGCGTATTGCTGTGCGGCGCGGATGCGGTCGCGGAAGAACGGCCCGCGGGTAGTACCGAGCGCGCCGCCGGCGCGCTCGGCCTTTTTAGTGGAGGTTTTTACGGTTCGGGGTCGCCTCCGGCGACCCGCTCACCGTAAAAAAGTCCTAGAGCTCGTTCAGTTTGCGGAGGAGCTGTCCCTTGTACTCTTCGTCGGCTTGGATGCCTTTGAGTTCGAGGACGTTGCGCTCGAGGTGGTCGAGGGCGAGGTTGAGGGCGTTGTCGGAGCCGTAGCCTTCGCCGGTGCCGGCGGCCTGGCCTTTGTTGGTGCGGAGGCGGATCTGGCAGTAGATGAGGGGCGTTCCGCGGAGGCGTTCTTTGTGTTCGTGGAAGCGGACGTGCGCGTGCTGGACGTGCATGTCGCTGTACTTCTGGGTGATTTTCTCGATGCCTTCGCGGACGTCCTCGCGGCCGATGGTGTCGAGGAGGTCGATGTTGGTGATCTGGACGTCCATGCGTTCTTCTTCGGTGTAGGAGAGCGCGCGGAGGACGTCGGTCTTGGTGAGGATGCCGCCGACGACGCGGTCGTCGTCTTCGGGGGTGACGACGAGGCCGGCGATGTCGTCGTCGAGCATGGTGCGGACGGCGTCCTCGACGCTGTCACTGGGGTGGGTGGTGGTGACGGGGCTGGACATCACGTCGTAGACGGGGAGGTCGAGGAGGCGTTCGATTTCGCCGCGGCGGTCGCCGCGCGTGGTTTTGTCGACGTCGCGCACGATGAAGTCGACGAGGTCGTGGACGGTGACGATGCCGGTGAGGGCGCCGTCCTCGTCGAGGACGGGGAGGCGGCTGATGGAGTTCTCGCGGAGGCGGTTGATGACGGTGCCGATGTTGGCGTCCTCGTCGATGGTGACGATGTCCTCGCTGAATATTTGGTCGACGGTGAGCGCGTCGAGGTTGTCGAGGACGGCTTCGAGGATGAGGTCTTCGGTGACGACGCCCCAGAGCTGGTCGGCTTCGAAGACGGGCGCGACTTTCGTGTTGCCTTCGACGAGTTTGCGGGCGACATCGCGGACGTTCTCGGTTCGCTTCAGTTTGGGGACGCTGGAGGGGTTGGTGAGGGAGACGGCGCGGGTGTCGTCCTCAATGTGGGAGGAGAGGAGTTGTTTCTGAGTGATGACGCCCTCGAAGTCGGCGCCGCCGGCGCGCGTGACGATGATGCCCTTCGGGTTCTCCTCCTCGAAGAGCGAGCGCACTTTCCCCATGCGTTCTTCGGCGTCGACTGAGACGTAGTCCTGAGTCGCGATGTCGGAGATATCCATGTCTGTCGGAGAGTGCACCGGGAAACTCTTGAAGGTTGTTGCAGAAGCCTTCTCACCCGAAGGTTCAACAGACGGGGAGTGCTATTCGTACTCATGGGTGAGCGCGCGTGCTATCTGGCGTTCTGTCCCGAGTGCGACCTCTCGGTGTCTATCGCGGACGAGGAGTGTCCCGAGTGCGGTGCGCCGCTCGACGCGTAACTCCGAAACACCCATAGGTGTTTAGGTGAACCTAAAACTATGAGTGGTTCCACGCCCAGCGTCGTGGTAGTCGGCGGCGGTCCCGCCGGTGCCGCGGCCGGCGTCTTCACCGCACGCTACGGACTCGACACTACGGTGTTCGACCGCGGCAGCTCCTCGCTCCGTCGCGCCGCGTTCATCGAGAACTACCTCGGATTCCCGGCCGGCATCGACCCCGAGACGTTCTACGACCTCGCGCACGACCACGCGCGCGAGGCCGGCTGTGCGGTCGTCGACGACATGGTCACCGGCGTCTTCGAGACGGACGGCGGCTTCCGCGTCGAAACGCAGGACGACCGCAGCCTCGACGCCGACTACGTCGTCGCAGCGACGAAGTACGACTGGGAGTACCTCGACAGTCTCCCCGCCGACTTCGTTGAGGACGGCGAGTACGAGCAGTTCGACGCCTCTATCGTCGAGCAGGACGGCGGGACGCCCCTCGACGGCCTGTACGTCGCCGGTCCCAATGCGGGCGTCGCCGACCAGGCGCTCATCGCCGCCGGCCACGGCGCGCAGGTCGGCCGCGCCATCATCGCGGACGTCCGCCGCGCCGACGGCTACGAAGGGACGTTCGCTGAACACTACGACTGGCTCCGCCGCGAGGAGAACCTCACCGGCGAGTGGGCGACCCGCGAGCGCTGGCAGGAGTACCTCGACAACGCTCCCGACGCGCCCGACGACGAGGAACTCCGGGAGCGCTACATCGACGACCGATTCGCGAAGTACGTCGACGCCGAGGAGCGCGAAGAGCGAACGCAGAAGGCCCATCGACGGCTCGCGGACCACCTCGACCTCGGGGAGGAAACCACGGACTGACGAGGGCTTTTCACGCCGCGCGCCGAACCGTCGGTATGGATTACACGGAGCGAATCGAGCGCGAGCGCGCCGAGAAGGACGAGTACTTCGCGGAACACCCTCGCTCTCCGATTCCCATGGGTGAACGCGACGACTTCGACGCCCTCGACTACTACGACCCCGACCCAACCTATCGGTTCGAACTCGAACTCCGCGAGTTCGACGACCACGACACCATCCAGGTCGAGACCACGCAGGACGGCGAGCAAACGTACCACCGTTGGGGCGAGTTCGAATTCGACCTCCACGGCGACACCCACACCCTCACCGCCTACCGCCGCGACCCCAGCGAACAACAGCTCTGGGTGCCCTTCCGCGACGAGACGAACGGCGACACAACCTATCCCGCCGGCCGCTACCTCGACCTCGACGAGAACGCCGAACGCGACGGCGTCTGGCTCGTCGACTTCAACCGCGCCTACAGCCCCTTCTGCGCGTACTCGGACGCCTACGAATGCCCCCTCGTGCCGTTCGAGAACCACCTCGACGTTCGCATCGAGGCCGGCGAACGCCACGAGAACTGATCTGCGAACATACTCCGGGAGAAAACACTAACTCAGTTCCCGAGAGACCTCTCCGTATGGACCGCGAACGTGCCGTCCACGCCCTCCCGCGCGTGTTCGCCGCTCTCGTCCTGGTTGCCTCGCTCACCACGTTCCTCCCTGGCGTCCGACTGCCCCTCCCGTTCACCGCTGTCGTCGCCGTTCCGCTCGCGCTCGTCGTCGCCGTAGTCGCGCGCGCCGCCGTCACCCGCGCCCCCGTCGACATCACGCTCGCCGCGTTCACCGTCCCCTGCGTCCTCACCGTCGCCTACGCGCTCTACGAACACTTCGTCCTCACGCCCGGCGTCGTCTGGGGGCCGCTCTTCGTCCTCCTCGCCACCGCGCTCCTCCTCCTCGCCATCCTCGCCGACACCGCCGTCGAACGCCTCGCGGACACCCGAACTGCTGCCTGACGCGCGCCAGCACCCAGCCCTCGGGGGAGACGCGTGGCCGAGGAAGCCACTACGATAGAAGACCTCGCTCCGGGACGGACCGACGACCGAACAGAGCCCGGAAGTTATTATTAGTCATGCAGACAAGATATATGACGTGTCAGACCCCGCTCTCCGACGGACGATACGCCGCTGTACCGCCGTCTTCGTGTTGGCGCTCGCGGCGACCTTATCCACGATTCAATCGATACTGACTCAGAACGGCTTTTCGAGCGATTCCACGCTCCTTACGACAGTTCTCTTCTTCGGCTCGACGCTCTATCTCATCGGAAGTATCGGACACACGTTCCTCAGTAGCGAGTAGTCTCACCCCGTCAGTTGTTCTCCCACAGTTCGGAGGAGGAACGCTAACGCTCCGGCGGAACAGTATAGAACTCCGCCCGACTCGCACACCCCGCTCGTCCCCTTCGAGAACCACCTCGACACCCGCATCGAAGCCGGCGAACAGTACTAGACTCCCGATTAGGTGTTTTCTACTGGCATCTGTCTACTCCTCCGCACCATCAATACACCTACCTTAGGAGATTTCTTATAAATATATGTGTGTTGGTAGATAAATTAATAATACTTGGCGTGTGTGGTGTAGGTGCGATGGAAAAAGAACGTTGTCAGGAACCTGCAGGAAACCGCCGTATGTTCCTGAAGGCTGTGGGTAGTATCGGTCTTGGAACAGCTGCACTAAGTTCAGAAGCTACAGCAAGTCCGGAAAGTAAAGGCGATTTAGGCGTGAAAAAAGGTGATAATATAAAAGAACGTATCCGGGAGTCTGATCCTCAGAAGCTGTACGACTATTACGCGAATAAATATTCTCCTGAAATCGCAAAAAAGGTTCGCGAAATCTGGAAACGTTATACGCAAGCAATTCTTAATGGCCAACTCCGTGTGGATGTCGCGAAAGCGAAAGCATTTAACGAACTAATGGGCGTTTCTCCAGAATTACGGAGAGATCTTGAGGCCGCTCGGGCTGAACGATCCACCATCGACGAAAATAGCACGAACACCACTCCTTCAGTAGATAGAAGACAGACGAACCGTGTATCAACTGAGTCATACACAACACCCGGCGAGATGTTTAGCGGGGAACTTCTTCTCATAGATGGCAACGTTGGCGGGAGTGGCGTTGGATATCGGGACTCCCACTATTATCTCGAGGATAATATTTTAACATCTATTGTTGAAATTGTTGCTATAGGGAGTATCACGCAATGGGCTGAGCTAACCGGAAACTTTTATATAGCTCAGGGGGACGGAGGAACCTATCGGGCAACTGCAAACTACTGGCATAACGGGATGCTTATCAGTGGAAGTGCGACCTATGACATGTGGATTCACCCTCGCAACTCTTCCTCCAAAACATTCTTTAATTTCCAATCTCCCGGCGCTAGCGTTTATGGGAATGAGTCACGTAGTGTCCAACTGTCTCTTAGTAGTGATACAGTCTACGACTTTGGGTTCCGATTAACAACCTCAATTAATGGAATTACTGAGGCTCTTGTTGATTACCAGACGATAAATGCTGATGGGTCTACTCGCCAGTTCCGCCTTGATAGTCTACGACTTGATCCGGTATAAATGTATATCGACATATCCTTCGGATAAATATTAGTATGCCGGGGGCGAATTCATTCAACATGAGGGAACTCGAACGGTCACTTATTGGAGTGGTAAAGTTTATAGTATATTTTATATTTTTCCTCATCGGGACCGGGATACTCTTGAATAATCCAGCTTCAATATATCAGGCCATTCCTGTCCTTATCGGTGTCGCGTTGTTAACGCATGCAGCAGTGGAGGACGACTTTCGACGAGTTGAATACACGCTCATCGGTTTATTTTTGTCGATAGGGATCGGAGTGATACTAATTGGAGTGTTAACAGCTGTTTCTATCCAACTTCCGGATGTTCTCATAGGGGATTTGTCGCTTTCAGTGGGTCTCACAGGGGTTATCAGTATTCTATATCTCGTACAATCCTCAGATACAGATATCGGATCAGAACGTGCTTGACTCTGTCGACAGAATCGATTAATTCCGGTGCGTTATACCATTCGTCAGCTAATATACTCCCGTGTGTTAGAGTATTTCTCTATTCTGATGGTGTGAGTATCCGTATCTACCTATGACATTCTCTCTTTCCATTGCAGGACGCCGCACTTCATCGTCGTGCGTATCCTAGTACTCAAATGTAGTGGGTTGGGGCGGATTTGAACTTCAGTCGCTTCGCTCCGCTTCGTTCCCTAGTTCAAATCCGCCTGTCCACTTCGACGAACGGACTCTTCACTATCGTTCATCGTTGCGGTTCGTCAGAAGTGGGTTGGGGCGGATTTGAACCGCCGACCTCCTCCATGTCAAGGAGGTGTCATAGCCTGACTAGACCACCAACCCGCCTGCGATTTTCGGTAGGCCGGCGCTACACTTGACGGTTTCGACTCGGCGTCGACGCCCACTCACGACAGACTTAAGTCGACGTACACACTTGTACATTACAACCCACAGTTGGACATTGGTGGCCACTATGCAGGACTACATTCGACGCGTGACGGACGGCGACGACCTCTCACTGGACGACGCGCGGAGCGCCGCGTCCGCGGTGTTCGAGGACGCCACGGACGCCCAGATCGGCGCGCTGCTCGCCGGACTCCGCGCAAAGGGCGAAACGGAGGACGAAATCGCGGGGTTCGCGCAGGGCATGCGGGACGCCGCGCGCACCATCGACCCCGACCGCAGTCCGCTCGTCGACACCTGCGGCACGGGCGGCGACGACTACGACACCATCAACGTCTCCACCACCACGGCGCTCGTCGTCGCGGGCGCGGGCGTCCCCGTCGCCAAACACGGCAACTACTCCGTCTCCTCCTCCTCCGGCAGTTCGGACGTGCTGGAGGAGGTCGGCGTCGACCTCGACGCCAGCCCCGACGCCGTCGAGGAACGCATCGAGGACGACGGCATCGGCTACATGCACGCGCCCGCGTTCCACCCCGCGATGAAGGCCGTCATCGGCCCGCGCCGCGAACTCGGGATGCGCACCGTCTTCAACGTCCTCGGGCCGCTCACCAACCCCGCGGGCGCGGACGCCCAACTGATGGGCGTCTACGACCCCGACCTCGTCCCGCTGCTCGCGAACGCGCTCACCCGGATGCCGACCGAGCGCGCGCTCGTCGTGTACGGGAACGGCCTCGACGAAATCGCGATTCACGACGAAACCGTCGTCGCGGAAGTCGATGGGGGAACTGTCGAAGAGTACACGCTCACGCCCGCCGACATGGGGCTCGACCGCGCGCCCATCGAGGCAATCGAGGGCGGGACGCCCGAGGAGAACGCCGAGGACTTGCGCGGCATCGTCGAAGGCGTCGTCACCGGACCGAAGCGCGACGTGATTCTCGCGAACGCGGGCGCAGCTATCTACGTCGCCGGCGAAGCCGACAGCATCGAAGCGGGTGTCGACCGCGCGCGAGACGCCATCGACACCGGCGCGGCCGCGGAGACGCTCGCCACCCTGCAGGCGTCGAAATGACGCGCGTGAAAATCTGCGGAATCACGAGCGAGGCGGACGCCGCCGCGGCGGTCGACGCCGGCGCGGACGCACTCGGCTTCATCGTCGACGTGCCCGTGGACACGCCCCGCGAACTCGACCCCGAGCGCGCGGCCGACCTCGTTGCGGACACTCCGCCGTTCGTCACCACGGTTCTCGTGACGATGCCCGACACGCCCGCGGACGCCGCGGACCTCGCCGACCGCGTGCGGCCGGACGTCCTCCAGGTGCACGGCGACATCTCCGCGGCCGACCTCAACGTGCTCGCGGACGGCGTGGACGCGAAGCTCGTGAAGACCGTGGACGCCGACAGCCCCGAGGACGCCGCGCGCTACGACGCCGCCGCGGACGCGTTGCTCGTCGATTCGACGGACGCCTCGGGCGCGGGCGGCACGGGACGAACGCACGACTGGACGGTCACCCGCGACCTCGCCGCGCGCGTCGACTCCCCGGTCGTGCTCGCCGGCGGCCTCACCCCCGACAACGTCGCCGAGGCGGTCGAGACCGTCCGGCCGTTCGCGGTGGACGTGGCCTCCGGCGTCGAGGCGTCTGGCGGCGTGAAGGACCACACCGCTGTCGAGGCGTTCGTCGCCGCCGCGAAGAACGCGGACGGGGTGGTGGCGTGAACGTCGAGCGCGCCGACTTCGTGGAGCGCTGTGCGGGCGACGACCCCGTGGTCGCGTACGCGAGCGCCACCCTCGACACGGACGCGTCGCCGCTCGCCGCGTACGCCGCGTTGGCCGACGGCGACCACTCCTTCCTCCTCGAATCCGCGAGCAAGACCGCCGCGAGCGACCCCGACGGAGCCTTTCAGCACGAGTCCGACGACCGGCACGCCCGCTACTCGTTCGTCGGCTACGACCCGGACGCGCTCGTCACTGTAGAGCCGAACGGCGCGACCGTCGAATCCCTCGCCGGCACGGGTGCCGCCGACCACGTCACGCCCGAGCAGGGCGACGACGTGCTCGACACGCTCCGCACCGCGCTCCCCGACGCAGTTCGGAGAGGGTTCCCGGACGCCGACCGTCAACTCCTCGACGGCGGACTCGTCGGATTCCTCGCCTACGACGCCGTCTACGACCTCTGGCTCGACGAGGTCGACGTCGAACGCCCGGAGACGCCGCTCCCGGACGCCCAGTTCGTCCTCACCACGCAGACGCTCGTCTTCGACAACACGACGGACGAGGTGTCGCTCGTGTTCACGCCGGTCGTCGGCCCCAGTGACGACCCCGGCGACGTGTACGACTCGCTCGCCGCCGAAGCCGACCGCGTCGCCGCCGAACTCGCGGACGCCCCGCATCCGGAGACGGGCGGGTTCCGGAAGACCGGGGAGTCAGCGGGCGCACGCGACGAGTACACGAACGCCGTCGAAACCGCCAAGGAGGCCGTCTTGGACGGCGAAATCTACCAGGGCGTCATCTCGCGCACGCGTGAACTCACCGGCGACGTGGACTCGCTCGGGTTCTACGAGTCGCTGCGCGACGTGAACCCCTCGCCGTACATGTACGTCGTCCGCACCGGCGACCGCACCGTCGTCGGCGCGAGCCCCGAAACCCTCGTCTCCGTTCGCGGGCGGACAGTGTTGAACAACCCCATCGCCGGCACGTGTCCCCGGGGGACGAGTCCCGTCGAGGACCGCCGGCTCGCGGGCGAGATGCTCGCCGACGAGAAGGAGCGCGCCGAACACACGATGCTCGTCGACCTCGCGCGGAACGACGTGCGCCGCGTCAGCGACCCCGGCTCCGTCTCCGTCCCCGAGTTCATGCGCGTCCTCAAGTACAGCCACGTCCAGCACATCGAATCCACGGTGACGGGACACCTCGCCGAGGAGTACGACGCGTTCGACGCCGTCCGCGCGTCGTTCCCCGCCGGCACGCTCTCCGGCGCGCCCAAAGTCAGGGCGATGGAACTCATCCACGCCCTCGAAAACGGCCCGCGGGGCGCGTACGGCGGCGGCGTCGGCTACGTCTCCTGGACCGGCGACGCGGACTTCGCTATCGTCATCCGCACCGCCACGGTCGAACACGGCGAGAGCCGTGAGCGACGTGCCGCCGGGTCGGATACGATTCGAGTGCGGGCGGGCGCGGGCGTCGTCGCGGACTCCGACCCCGACAGCGAGTTCGAGGAGACGGAGAAGAAGATGGGCGGCGTGCTCGACGCGCTCGCCGAAATCACGGAGGAATCGGAATGAACGTCCTGTTCGTGGACAACTTCGACTCCTTCACGTACAACCTCGTGGAGTACGTCTCCGAGCGCGGCCACGACACCACCGTCCTGAAGAACACCGCGTCGCTCGACGAGGTTCGGGACGCCGACCCGGACGCCATCGTCGTCAGTCCCGGCCCCGGCCACCCTGCGACGGAGCGCGATGTGGGCGTGACGATGCCCGTTCTGCGCGAGGTCTCCCCCGAGGTGCCGACGCTCGGCGTCTGCCTCGGGATGGAAGCCGCCGTCCACGAGTTCGGCGGGACCGTCGGACACGCGCCCGAACCCGTACATGGGAAGGCGTACCCAATCAGTCACGACGGCGACGGCGTCTACCGCGGCCTCGAACAGGGCTTTCACGCGGGCCGTTACCACTCGCTCGTCTGCACCGCGATACCCGAGTGCTTCGACGTGACGGCGACCACCGACCACGCCGGCGAGACGCTCGCGATGGGCGTCCGCCACGAGACCTATCCGCTCGAAGGCGTGCAGTTCCACCCGGAGAGCGTGCTCACCGGCGTCGGTCACGACATCGTCGGAAACTTCCTCACGACAGCCCGAGAACGCTGAGCAGGTAGAGCGCGGCGACGACCACGCCCGCGACGAGCAGGAGCTTCCACGCGACGCTCAGGAGGAAGCGTCCGACGAGCACGATGACGAGCAGCGCGACGATGGCGACGAGGAGGTTGCCGAGCGGCGACCCGACGCCAATCGCTGCGAACAGTGCTGCTGTGAGCATACTCGGAGGACGGACGACCACGGGCAAAAGCGTGTGGGCTACCCGGGGCGTGAAACTGGAACCTGCCGCGACACGGGACGTGTCCGCCGCGCTCCAATTCCACTTTCACTCCGCTTTGCGTACGGTTATACTCGCGGCGGTCCTACGGACGTGACACCACGCGCCGGGTGCGGTGACGACACCCGGTCGCCGAATCCACTAGGTATATGGTTCGGGCTACAGTAATACATCGTCGTCACCTGACTCCCGGAAATTTACCATGAAACGAGACCCGACTCCCCTACACGCCGAATCCCGGAGGTACAGACAATGAGTTCCAACGAGCTATCCGCGGGCGACATCACACTCCCGATTAAGCGCGTCACCGGCGACGCGCTGGAGGACCGCCTCACCGCGAACGCGTACAACAACATCCTCCCCGCGCGCTACCTGAAGAAGAACGCCGAGGGCGACCTCGTCGAGACGCAGGAGGACCTCTTCGACCGCGTCGCGAAGAACATCGCGCTCGCCGAAGCCGTCTACGAGTCCGAGAAGCAGGGCGTCGAAGTGCTCGTCACGCCCGACCAGCTCAAGCCCGACCACCCCCGGCGCGACGAACTCGCCGCCGAGGTGTTCGGTGAGGGCGTCACCGCGGACGACGAGGACGAGGAGACCGAGCTGACGGCGGAGAACGTCAACAAGTTCGCGTACGACACCGTCGTCCCCGACCTCCCCGAGAGCGTTCGCGCGCACGTCGAGGACACCGCAGCGGAGTTCCAGGACCTGATGGAGTCCCTCTCGTTCATGCCGAACAGCCCGACCCTGATGAACGCGGGCGACGAACTCCAGCAGCTCTCCGCGTGTTTCGTCGACTCCCCGGGCGACGACATCACGGACATCCACGAGACAGCGAAGGAGGCCGCGGAAGTGTTCCAGTCCGGCGGCGGCATGGGGTACGCGTTCTGGCAGCTCCGCCCGTACGGCGACCCCGTCGGCAGCACGGGCGGCATCGCGTCCGGCCCGATGACGTTCATGGAGACGTTCGACCAGATGTGCGAAACCATCGCGCAGGGCGGCGCGCGCCGCGGCGCGCAGATGGGCGTCATGCGCATCAGTCACCCGGACGTCATCGAGTTCATCCACTCGAAGAACAAGGACGTCAGCCTCGCGCACTGCCTCAAGCTCAACGACCCCGACGACTACACGTACACGACGTTCAACGAGGCGCTCGAGGAGGCGCGCGGTCTCATCGACGACGAGGGCAAGGTCCCGAAGCACCTCCGGAACGCCGTCGAAGGACATCTCTCCAACTTCAACATCAGCGTCGGTGTGACGGACGACTTCATGGACGCTCTGGAGAACGGCGAGGAGTTCACGTTCACGAACCCCCGGACGGGCGAACCCCACATCGCCACCGAGGAGACGAAGGAGATGTACGCCCGGTACGGCCTCGGCGACCACGTCGAGGTCGGCGAACCGCTCTCGATGCCCGCCGATGTCGTCTGGGACCCCATCGTGGAGGGCGCGCACGAGAACGGCGAACCCGGCGTCATCTACCTCGAACGCGTCAACAAACAGCACTCCTTCGACGTGGAGGAACACCCCGACCACCGCATCCTCGCCACCAACCCGTGCGGCGAACAGCCCCTGGAGGAGTACGAGGCGTGCAACCTCGGCCACATCAACCTCTCCACGCTCGCCGCGCAGGACGCGCCCGACTGGCGCGTCTGGAGCGAGGAACACGAGTATGACACGCTCGAAGAAGGCATCAGTCGGTTCCTCGACGACGCGCTCGACCACGAGGAGTTCGACCACCGCATCGAGCAGGGCACGCGCTTCCTCGAGAACGTCGTCACCATGTCGGACTTCCCGGTCGAGGAGATCGAGGAGAAGGTCCGGGAGATGCGGAAGATCGGCCTCGGCGTGATGGGGCTGGCGCAGCTCTACGTCCAGCTCGGCGTCTCCTACGGTACCGAGCCCGCGAACGAGATCGCGAGCCAGGTCATGACCCACATCAACCACGGGTCGAAGGACGCGAGCCACGAACTCGCGAAGGAACGCGGCGCCTTCGACGAGTGGGGTAAGTCGAAGTACGCGAATCCGACGGAGTACCGCGAGTGGTTCGAACACCACACGGGCGAGTCCGCGGACGACTGGGCGGACGGCTACCCGATTCGGAACCACAACACGACCACCATCGCGCCCACGGGCACGACGTCGATGGTCGGGAACACCACGGGCGGCTGTGAACCCATCTACAACGTCGCGTACTACAAGAACGTCAGCGACGACGTGCAGGGCGACGAGATGCTCGTGGAGTTCGACGACTACTTCCTCCGCACGCTGGAGGCGAACGACATCGACGTCGACGCCGTGAAGGAGGAGGCGCAGGAGCAGATGGCGAACAACGAGTTCGACGGCGTCACCGGCCTGTCGACGGTGCCGGACGCCATCGGCGAACTGTTCGTCGTGACGGAGGACCTCTCCGGGAAGCAGCACGCGGCCGTCCAGACCGCCTGCCAGGACGGCGTGGACTCCGCCATCAGTAAGACGTGTAACTTCCCGAACTCAGCGAGCGTCGAGGACATGGACGACGTGTACCGCTACATCTACGAGCACGGCGGGAAGGGCGTCACCGTCTACCGGGACGGCACGCGCTCGAAGCAGGTGCTCACCACGCGCGCGGACAACGCGGAGTTCGCGGACGAGGACGAGGCCGCGGAAGTCCTCCTCGATCAGATTCAGGACGCCTTCGGCGACCTCGAAACCTTCCTCGACAACGAGGACGTCCGGGACGCTATCGGCGCCGACACGGACGACCTCGTCGACGTGGATGTGGACGGCGCGCAGAAACGCCCGCGGCCCGACGTATTGTACGGCGTCACCCAGCGCATCGACACGGGCTACGGCAAGCTCTACGTGAACATCAACGAGGACGAGCAGGGCCGGCCGTTCGAATTGTTCGCGAACATCGGGAACAGCGGCGGGTTCACGGCCTCGTTCACCGAGTCCCTCGCGAAGACCGTTTCGACGGCGCTCCGCGCGGGCGTCGACCCCGAGGAGATTGCGAGCGAACTGCAGGGCATCCGCAGCCCGAAGGTCGCCTGGGATAAGGGCGAGCAGATCAACTCCATCCCGGACGCCATCGGCACGGCGATGCGGCGCTACCTTGACGGCGACATCGACAAGCAGGTGCCGAAACAGCAGAACCTCACGGAACTCGCCGAGGACGAAGAGGACGCCGACGCGGACGTCGCGAAGCTCGACGGCGGCGCAGCCTCTGAGAGTCCGAACGCGGACACCGAACCGGTCGGCACCGCGACGCCGGACACCGAGCAGTCGAAACCCGGCGACGACGCCGACGAGGACATGACGAAGAAGCTCATCGAGGCCGGCGAGATGCCGGAATGTCCCGACTGCGGGACGATGGACCTCTACTACTCCGAAGGCTGCAAGACGTGTCAGAACTGCGGCTGGAGCGAGTGCTGAGCTGACCTAGCGGTTTTTCTCCCTCCCGTTCTTTCTCTCCGTATGAGCGGTGGGCCGACGTGTCCGATGTGCGAGTCCGAACTCCTGAAACGCCACTGCAAGTACGTCTGCCCGCAGCACGGCGTGCTCGCGGACTGCAGCGACCCCTTCACGCCCTGACTTCTGCCGGCACCCGACTGTTTTTGCGGGCGAGGCGCGAAATCGCGGGTATGGACGAGTGGAGTGAGTCGTGGACGGCGGAGGCGACCGTCGCCGACGGGGACGCGCTCGACCCCGCGGCGTCGAGCGAGGCGTTCGGCACGCTCGCGAACGAGGTTCGCGTCACCGTTCTCGTGCGGTTGGTGCGAGCGGAGCGCGACGGCGAGACGCCGGTGTCGTTCTCCGACCTCCAGGCGGCGGCCGACGCGGAGAGCTCGGCGGGGTTCGCGTACCACCTCCGACAACTGACGGGGCGGTTCGTAGAGAAGACTCCCGAGGGATACGTATTGACGGACGCGGGCCGTCGCGCGGCTGACGCGGTGCTCTCCGGCGCGTTCACGGACGACGGCCAGCGGCGCGCGAGCTAAAAGGCCGAGCGAACGAACCCCTTCGCCGCGAACGCGCTAGCGCCGTGGTCGCGGCACTCCGCTGTCGAACTGGCGGTTCGGAACACCGAACGCCTCAAAATAGCACGGGGGTGGTGGCCGGTTCTACTGCACTAGCAAGCCGCCGTCGATGACTATCGGCTGTCCCATCACGTACGAGGAGTCCTCGGAGCACAGCCAGACGACGGCGTCCGCTATCTCCTCGGGGTCGCCGAGGCGTCCCGCGGGGATACCCGCGGTGATGCGTTCCATCTCTTCCGCGTTGTCCTCGCCTGCCTGTTGCACCATCGGCGTGTCGATGACGCCCGGACAGACGGCGTTGAATCGGATTCCGTCGTCAGCGTAATCCACGGTCGCACGCCGGGTCAGCCCGATGACGCCGTGCTTGCTGGCGGCGTAGTGTGCGCTCCCGTTCGCGCTCACGCCGGCGACTGACGAGGTGTTGACGATGGCGCCGCCACCGCGTTCGACCATCTCCGGAATCTCGGCTTTCAGACACCGCCAGACGCCCTTCAAGTTCACGTCGATCATCTGATCCCACTCCTCCTCGTCGTACTCGGCGAGGCGTGCGCCCTCCTCCGCGATGCCGGCGTTGTTGTGCGCGAAGTCCAGCCCGCCGTACTCGTCGAGCGCGGTCTGCACCATCGCGGCCACGTCGTCGGAGTCGGTAACGTCGGTTCTGACGAACGTCGCTTCGCCGCCATCGCCCTCGATTATTTCGACAGTCTCGTGGCCGCCGTCCTCGTCCACGTCAGCGACGACGACCTTCGCGCCTTCTTCGGCGAACCGAATTGACGACTGTCGGCCGATTCCCGAGCCACCACCGGTAACGACCGCGACTCCGCCTTGTATTCCGTTCATAGTATCAGTCGCCACGCCGAGTGACGTGACATTAACTACTTAGTAGCCTTTTGTGAAATACTTATTGTATATATGCATCTCGGTGGCGTCTCTAGTATCTCTCCCGCGACGCTCGCCACGTACCCGGGTCTCCGCGCGTACTCCTGACGCCTCGTCCCGCTACCGTTCGCCGAACGCCGCGCCGGACGCAGTGACCGTGACGGTCTCCGTGGGGTGGTCGTCGCCGGCCGCGGCGTCGAGCGCGTCTCGCGCGAGTGCTTCCGCGTCCGCCGCGCTCAGTCCGGCTCTGTAGGCGTCTTCGAGGTAGTCCTGTGCGTCGGGTGCGCCGTCACCGAGGGCGCTCGCGCGCCACTCGCGGGTTGCGCCCGACGGGTCGACCTCCACGAGCGTCGGGTATTCGGTAGTTCCGGCGACGAGGAGCGCGGTGCCGTACGGCCGCGCGCCCCCGGTCTGGGTGCGCTCCTGAACGTGGTCGGCGAGCGCGGTGGCGAGCGCGTCCGCCGGCATCGGTTCCTCGTACCGCACGCGCTCCTCCTGGGCGGTCTGGCGCGCGATGTCCACGAGGCGGCGGGCGTCCGCGGCGTGCCCGGCGGTGCCGACGGCGAGGTGGTCGTCCACCCGGTGGAGCTTCTCGATGCTGTCCGTCTCGACGAGCGGCGACCCGGCGTCGGGCGCGGCGGCGAGCACGACCGCGTCGTCGCCCCGGACGCCGACGACGGGCGCGCCCTGCCCGACGGCCTCCCGGGCGTACTCGACCTGGTAGAGCCGGCCGTCCGGCGAGAAGATGGTGGTGCCGCGGTCGTACGCCTGCTGGTTCTCCATCTAGGCCACCTCCCCGGCGTCGGCGTACGCCTCGACCTGCACGCCCTCACGGGTGACGGTGGCGACGGTGACGCCGTTCCCGCTTGCGGTGTCGCGCTCGCTCGCGCTCTCGACCGCGGACGCGGCAACCGCTCGTGCGTCCTCGGTGGTGAGGTTGTCGCGGTAGGCGTCTTCGAGCGCGCCGTACGCGAGCTGCATTCCGCTTCCGCCGGCGGCGTACGTGTCTCGGAGCACGCCGCCCGCGCCGTCCACTTCGAAGATGTGGCCACCGGTGTCGTCGACGCCGCCGAGCAGCGGGCTGACCTGCAGGCCGGAGTTCCGGAGGACGTTCCCGGCGAGCGTGGAGAGCGCAGTCATCGACGGGTCGGTGTCGCGTCGGTCGGCGTACAACCGGGTTTCGGCGCGGAGGACGCGCACGAACTGCTGGAGGTGGCCGACGGTGCCGGAGAGCGCGGCGGCGGCGGTCGGGTGGACGGGTTCGACCTTCCGCACGTGTTTGTTGGTGACGACGCGGCCGCCGATGCTGGCGCGCTGGTCGGCCGCGAGCACGACGCTCTCGTCGGCGACGACGCCGACGACGGTGGTTCCGGTCTCCGCGCCCTCGCCGGGGTCGGGCGAGACGAGGCCGGGGTTCGATTCGTGGAGCGCGCGCCGACCGACGGGGTCGGGTTCCTGGGGTGTCTCCATACCCTTGCTTGGACTGACCCACGCAAATATGTTAGCTAAAATATATTTTAGCCGCGGCGCGAACGATACAGCGGCCCGGCGAGCACGAGCACGGCGAGCAGGACGCACGCGCCGACGAAAACGGGGTCGAACGCGCTCTGGAGGCTGAAGGAGTCGAGCGACGCGCCGAGACCGACCGCGGCTATCGTCCACGGGAGTTCCCCCACCAGCGTGCCGACGACGAACGCCCAGAGGGGGACGCCGGCGATGCCCGCGCCCGTCGACACCACTTCGGCGGGGGTTGGCGCGAGCCGGGCCGCGACGACGCCGCGAGTGTCCCCCGCGGCCGCGAAGTAGCGCTCCCCACCTGACCGAACGCGGCCGAGGACGCGCCCCGCGGTCGGCAGGCGGCCGCCGACGTAGTACGGAATCAGGCTCGTTCCCACCGCACCCAGGAGGGCTATCGGCACGCCGAGCGGGAGGCCGTACGCGTACCCGACGAGCACCGAGAGCGCGGACACCGGCCACGCGAGGAACGGCCGCACGGCGTACAGCGCGACGAGAACCAGGGGGAACCACGGGCTCGCCACGACGCCACGCACCCGCGCGAGCATCGTGTCCGGCACGAACAGCGCGAGCGCGAGCACGCAGCAGCCCGCCACCGCCGCCAGCACGACCCCGCGAGACACCGATACCATACCCCGATTCCGGCGGCGAACGCTAAATGTCTTGTACTCCGCGATGCCAGCGTACCCTATGGACGCGGTCGAAATCGGCGTCGAACTGCTCGCCGCGATGGACGACGACACCCTCTCCGTCGCGGCCGCCGTCGACCGCCTCGAAGCCGTCACCACCCACCCCGAGAAGACCCGGCGCATCCTCGACGAAGCCGAATCCCGGGGCGTCATCGAGCGCAACGATAGCGAGGTCCGATTCAGCAAGGGCGGCTACGGCGGCTTCGAACCCGACATCGTCACGAAAGAGGGCGACTTCACGTGCCGACGCTGCGGCACCAGTATCTCGACGGGGTACTTCCTGAACCTCGACACGGGCGAACTCGGCCCGTTCGGCTCCTCCTGCGTCCGCAAAGTCACCGGTCGCGAATAGTCTCCCGCAGGGCCTCGATGCGCTCGCGCTGCTCGTCCAGCAACTCCGACTGCCGGGCGACGAGCGCCTCCTGCTCCGCGATGTACTCGTCCTGCCGCGCTACGGTCTCCGCGAGGTCGTCCAGTTCCGCCCGAAGCGCCTCGACGTCCACCGCTGACTCCGTCTCAGACTCCGATTCTGGTTCGGGCCGCGGTTCCGGTTCGGGCCGCGATTCTGGTTCGGACCGCGGTTCCGGTTCCGCATCCGATTCGCTCGCGGAGACCTGCGCGCTCGCCTGCCCGCCGCTCGCGCCCGCCTCCGCCGGGTCGTCCGCCAGTTCGCTCGCGTCGTCGCGGCCGCCGAGCGGTTCGAGGTCGTCGTTGTCGAACGCCACCGCGCTCGCCGGCTCCTCCTCGGGGTGGTCGCTCGCAACCGCGCGCCGGAACTCCCGGTAGGTGTCGGCGTCGTGCGCCGCGAACAGCGCGTCCTCAACGGTCTCCCGGACGTCACGGAAGGAGTCGTTCGGCGCCTTGATGCGCTGCGTGCGCCCCGTCGTTTCGAGGACGAGCTGGCTCGCGACGTTCCCCTCCTCCGTGTCGATCTCGGTCACGTCCCCGAACACTATCTCCTCGTAGTCCTCGTTCCAGACCGCCGCGCCGACGTGCTTCACGAGGCGGTCGCTCGTCACGATGAGCGTGAGTTCGCTGAACCGATACGTGCGCTTCACCGTCTCCCCCGTCGCGGTCACGTCCGCGTGGTTCAGCACGCCCGCGATAATCGGATGGAGCGCGTCGTCCAGTTTCCCCGCGGGCACCGTCACCGTCTCCTCGCCCTCCAGTCCGTAATCGAGGGTTATCTTCGACTTCCGCCGCCCCTCCGACACCGTGATGCGCTCGGCGGCGTGCGGGTACTCCTCCACCGACTCGTCACTCAAGAGACCGTCCGCCCGGTACGCGAGCGTGCGCGTCGCCGTGACGAACAACGCGTCCTCGCCACGGAGCGGGATGCGCGCCGCGACGCTCTCACCATCGAGCGCCGCGTCCACGGCCGCAGGTACGTCCATACCCCCGAAAAACGCACCTGCAGACATAAACCCGGCGGGTCCCCCGAAACAGATGAGAACCTTAATAGGCGACAGCCGTCTACCGGAAACCGAGCCCGGGTGGCTTAGTCTGGTCATAGCGCCGCACTCATAGGGTTCCGAGATTCGGTGCGGCAGCCATTCGGTGGCTGTGCGTGTCCCCCGAGGCCCGCCGAGCCTCGAACCTGGGACATGCGGAGGCCGAGGGTTCGAACCCCTCCCCGGGCACTTTCTGACGAACCTACGAGCGCAAGCGAGTAGTTCGTCGAACAGCACGAGGAGTGGGTGAGAACCCGTCGGTTCTGCGCGAACGGAGTGAGCGCAGAGCAGGGAGCAACTCGTTGCGACCGTGGTTCCTGAACCCCTCCCCGGGCACTTTCTGACGAAGCGACCAGGGTTAGCGAGCGACAGCTGCGGTTCGCCGGCCCGAACCGATAACTGACTCACTCGTATTGGGGTCGACTATGCTACGTCGACTACGGCATCCGCTCGTCGCGCTCGCCGCCGTGATCGCGCTCACGGTTCCCTGGTTGGTGGTTCGGGGGCTGGGACTCGTTCCATCGCTCCCGGTTTCGGGGGTCATTCTCGTGAGCGGTGTCGCCGTTATCGGGGCTGCCTTCGTCTTGACGTGGGGCGCGGAGACCGCCGAGATGGATGTTCCGCGGTCGTTCGCGCTGGCGGTGCTCGCTATCATCGCAGTCGCGCCGGAGTACGCCGTCGACGCGCTGTACGCGTGGGAGGCCGGCGCGGCGCCGGGAACGCCCGCCTCGGAAACCGCCGCCAACCTCGCGGTCGCCAACATGACCGGCGCGAACCGGATTCTCGTCGGCCTCGGCTGGTCGATTATCGCGCTCTACGCCATCTATCGCGCCCGCGTCACCGGCGACGACGCCGTGAAGCACCGCGAGGGCTTTCTCGCCGACTCGGTACAGCTCGAACCGCGCATCAGCATCGAAATCGTCTTCCTCGCCGCGGCGACCGTGTACGCGCTGTTCATCCCGTTCCTGGGGGGAATCGACGCGCTCGACGCGATTGTGCTGGTCGGCCTGTACGCCGCCTACGTCGTCGTCATCCTGCGCGGGGAGACGACGCACGAACCACAGTTGGGGGTTCCCGGGTATCTCCAGCGCCGATCCCGGCCTCGTCGAATCGCCGCGGTGCTGGCGATGTTCGTCTTCTCCGCGTTCGTCATCCTCATCGCCGTCAAGCCGTTCGCGAAGGGACTGGAGACGCTCGGCCCGCAACTCGGGCTGTCCTCGTTCTTCATGATTCAGTGGGTCGCGCCGTTCGCGAGCGAGAGCCCCGAGTTCATCGCCTGTGCGTACCTGGTTCGGAAACTCCGAACCACGTCGGCGTTCAACGCGCTCATCTCCTCGAAACTGAACCAGTGGACGCTCCTCATCGGGACGCTCGTGGTCGTCTACAGCATCTCCCTCGGCTCCTACGGCGTCCTCCAGTTCAGCCAGAAGCAGGCGGGCGAAATCTGGCTGACGGCAGCGCAGAGCTTCTTCGCCGTGACGCTGCTCGTCAACTTCGAAATCAGCCTTCGGGAGGCGGTCGCCTTGCTCGGCCTGTTCGCGCTCCAGTTCCTCCCGTTCTTCCAGGACTTCCGCGGACTCGTCCTGTTCAGCGGGTTCTACCTCGCGCTCGGCGTCGCGCTTCTCGTCCACCGTCGCGACGACATCCCCACCGTGTTCGCCCGCGCTCGAGAACACGCACGAGGATAAACTGCCGACCAGCCATCCGTTTTATCCTGCCGGCTGACGAATTCAGGCGTGATGTACGACCGTATCCTCTTGGCGACGGACGGCAGCGAGGCGTCGGCGGAAGCGACCGAGCACGCGGTTGCGCTGGCGGAGGCGACGGGCGCGACGCTGCACGCGCTGTACGTGGTGGACGAACAGGTGTACTCGGCGTATTCGGGCGACGAGTACGTGCAGGAGCACGAGGGCTTGGAGAGCGGGCTCGAAGAGGCGGGTGAGGACGCGCTCGCGGACGTCGCGTCGGCGGCCGACGACGTCGAGGTGGTGACGGAGCTCGTGCACGGGACGCCGTCGGACGAGATTCTCGCGTACGGGAACGAGCACGATGTGGACCTCATCGTCGTCGGGACGCGCGAGCGCTCGGCGGCGTACCGGAACCTCCTCGGGAGCGTCACTGAACGTGTGGTTCGCATCGCGTCGCGGCCGGTGACGGTCGTGAAGACGCAGGTCGACTAGAGGCGCCGGCGAATCACGGACTCTATCTGCGGGCTCCAGTAGAGGGTGGCGAGCGCGACGACGTAGACGAGAGTGGAGGCGTCCCACGTGTACGCGGTCGCGCCCGCGAACGTGCTCGCGCCGAGCAGGGGGACGAGGAGGCTCATCGTGCAGCCGACACAGGAGAACAGGCCGAGAACGGCGGACGCGACCAGTCGGGTGGCGTCGAGCAGGCGGGCGTAGAGGACGTAGGAGAGCGCGAGGTACCCGATTAGTTTGAACGGGACGAGGGTGAGTTGGACGCCGAGCGCACGGGCGGTGACGATGGGGCCCCAGCCCGGCATCACCCAGGACACGGAGAACGCCGTGCCCGCGTGCGGCGGATTGATGACGGGGAGGAAGAGCAGGCCGCCGACGGCGGCAAGCACGACGAAGTAGCCGCCCGCGAGCAGTCCCGCGGCGAGTCTGGTTCGACGTTCGGGGTCGCGCGCCCGGACCCACTGGCGGGTGTGGACGACGGCGAGCAGGCCGAGGTTTATCCAGACGAACGGGTAGACGACGTACCGGGGTTCGGTCACCCAGCCCGGCGTCGTGGCGACGTAGAAGACGACGAGCGTGAGTTCGGACCAGACGACGACCGCCCACGCCGCGAGCGTCTGCGGGTCGAAGCGGTCGAGGACGCCGGACGCGCGCGTGGCCATACGGGGCGTTCGCGCTCCGGCGAGTAAAGCGGTCCGGAGTTCAGAGCGGGGCGGCCGCGGCGGCCGGCCGCACCGCGTCCGCCTCCGTCCGCCACGCGTCCGCCTTCGACTCCGCGATGTCGTCCACGACGCGCGCGATGCGCGTGCTCCCCGTGTGGAACTCCGTGAACAGCCGCATCAGGTCCTCCGCGACGTGGTGGGCGTCCGCGAGCGACGGCACCGCGGCAATTTGGATGGTCGTCACGTCCTCGGGGCCGCTGCCGTGCCGGAGGTCGACCCGGTAGCCCTTGTTCGACTCGTCCACGCGGTCGGGGACGCGGCCGGGCGCGAGCACCACCCAGATGTCGCGGTCGATGTGTTCGTACTCGACTACGGGGTGGGGGTCGTACTTGCGGCCGACGTCCTCCTCGTACTCGGGGTCGTCGTGTCGCCAGTTCGGCGGAACGGTCAACCCATCAGTCATGTATCGGTTTTCGCGCGGCCTCACTAAACTACTACCGGCCCCAACCCCCAATCCCACATTGCGCATCGAGAGCGCTCGATGAAACGTCTCGACTCCTCTCGTCGGTCAATAAAACCGTGCAGGCAGCGCTCACGGGGTGCGTGAAACGTCCTGAAACCACCCAACGGTTGACCCGTTATATGGGGATGGGTGGTGTAGACGTAGTCGTGATGTCGAGTCCTCCAACCGCTCACGAGAACAGCCGCGTCGGGTCGCGAACGCTCCCCCTCGGCGTCCCCCGAGTCCTGGAAGCCGTGGGGTTCTGGAGCGCGGTCGTCCTCCCCTTCCTCTACGTCCCGCTGTTCATCGCGGGTCTCCCGTCGACGGACGCGCAGGTCGCGTTCGCCGCGCTCGTGCTCGCGCACGCCGTCGCGCTCTTCCTCGGCCACGGATACAACGCCTAAGCCCGCCGGGCCTCAGTCCTGTCGCGCCGCCGGGTTCGTCACCGCCCCCCTGGCGGCGGACCCGAATAGGTCCCCGTACTTCCGCAGCACGCCCGAGTCGTACTGGCGCTCGGGTTCCTCGCGTTCCCGGACGCGCTCCTCTATCTCGTGGCGGTCGAGGCCGACGGAGAGTTCGCGGTTCGGGATGTCCACCGTCACGACGTCCCCGTCCTCGACGCCCGCGATTGGACCGCCCGCCGCCGCTTCGGGGGCGACGTGCCCGATCATCGGGCCGCGGGTCGCGCCGGAGAACCGGCCGTCCGTGAGAAGCGCCACGTCGTCCTCGTGACCCTGCCCGACGACCGCGGCGGTGACGCCGAGCATCTCCCGCATCCCGGGACCGCCCTGCGGGCCCTCGTTCCGGATGACGATGACGTCCCCGCTCGCGATTTTCCCGGTCTGGACGTACTCCATCGCGGCTTCCTCGTTCTCGAACACGCGCGCCGGTCCCTGGTGGTAGAGTTCGTCGTCGCCCGTCACCTTGAGCACCGCGCCGTCTGGCGCGAGGTTCCCCGTCAAGACCTTTATCGCGCCCTCCTCGTGCAGCGGGTCGTCCGTGGTGTAGAGGAAGGCAGTCTCGATGTCGTTGTCCGCGGGCAGGTCGAGTTCGTCGAGTTCCTCCGCGATGGTGCGGCCGGTGACGGTCATCGCGTCGCCGTGCATGTACCCGCCCTCGACGAGTCGGCGGATGACAACGGGGACGCCGCCAACGTCGTGGAGGTCCTTCATCACGCGCTCGCCGCCCGGCTGGAGGTTCGCGATTTTGGGCGTGCGGCTGCTGATGGCGTTGAAGTCCTCGATGTCGAGGTCGATGCCGGCCTCGGCGGCGAGCGCGAGCAGGTGGAGGACGCCGTTCGTCGACCCGCCGAGCGCGACCTGGAGCGCGATAGCGTTCTCGAACGACTCCCGCGTGAGGATGTCCGAGGGTTTCCGGTCGTTCTCCACGGCGTCCAGGACGAGGTCGCCGGCGTTCCGCGCCACGTCGTAGCGCTCCTCGGATTCGGCGGGCGCGCTCGCGGACCCGAGCGGCGCGAGGCCGAGCGCTTCACTGATGGACGCCATCGTGTTCGCGGTGAACATCCCGCCGCACGACCCCGCGCCGGGGCAGGCGTGACACGCCATCTCCTCGATTTCGTCCTCGTCCATCTTCCCGGAGGACACCGCGCCGACCGCCTCGAAGACGTTTTGGACCGTGATGTCGCGGCCGTCGTGCTCGCCGGGCATGATGGACCCGCCGTAGAGGAAGACCGTGGGGAGGTCGGTGCGGATGGCGGCCATCATCATTCCCGGGAGGTTCTTGTCGCAGCCGGCGACGGTGACGAGCGCGTCCATGCGCTCGCCGAATGACACGAGTTCGACGGAGTCCGCGATGACCTCGCGCGAGACGAGGGAGGCCTTCATCCCCTCGTGTCCCATCGAGATGGCGTCCGAGATGGTGATAGTGCCGAACTCGATGGGCATCCCGCCGGACTCCTCGACGCCCTCGTAGGCGGCGGCCGCGACGTCGTCCAGGTGGACGTTACACGGCGTGATGTCCGCCGCCGGGTTCGCGACGCCGACCATCGGCTTCGCGAGGTCGTCGCGGTCGTAGTCCATCGCGTAGAACATCGCGCGATGCGGGGCGCGCTCGGGCCCCTCCGTGACTTCCGCGCTCCGCAGCCCCGGGTCCTTCGTGGGGTGGTCGCTCATACCGCGACCTGGCGCTCGGCACGAATAAACCCACCCGACCGAACAGACGTTGCCGCGCGACCGGAAACTACACCCCACGCGAGAGTCGACGTCGCGTATGCACGTCGCGGTCGCACACTACCCGGAGGGCGCGGGCCACGCCACCCGGATGCTCGCCGTCACGCGCGAACTCGAAGCCCGCGGCGCGACGGTGTCGCTTGCGGGCGGCGGTCCCGGGGAACGCTTCGCCGACCTCCTCGGGTACGACGAGTACGTCCCCACGCGCGTCGATTTCATCGGCGACTACCAGGGCGACGGCGGTCTCGGGGACGTCCTCACCGGCAGCCTCCCGGACAGCGCGCGGCGCGTCCGCGACTTCTACCGGTGGCTCCGCCGCGAGGACCCGGACGCGCTCGTGACGGACGACATGTTCGCGGCGATGGCCGCGCCGATGGCGCGCGTCCCGCTCTACGTCTGCACGCACAACGCGCCCGGCCTCTACGACGACGCGGTCGAGCGCGCGGGAGCGTGGGCGCTTACCGCCTACCAGGTCGCGGCGGCCCGCGACTTCCTCTTTCCCGCGGTGTGGCCGCCCGGCGACGCGGACCCGCTGGGCGTCTCCCGGGTTCCGCCGCTCGCGCTCGACGCGGACGCGCCCGTCGTCGGTGACCCGGACGTACTGATGGTGCCGAGCACGTACTCGGACGAACTCGACGCGGCCGCAACCGGCCTCCGCGAGAACGGTCGGCGGGTCACCGTCGTCGGCGGCGCGGACTGGGAGCCGGTGGCGTCGATGCTGCCGACGCTCCGCGCCGCGAACCTCGTCGTCTGCCCCGGTTACTCGACGGTGATGGAGGCCGCCGTCGCCGGCACGCCTACCCTGATATATCCGTTCACGAGCGAACAGCGCGGCGTCGCCCGGCTCGCCGAACGCGCCACGGGCTTTCGCACCGTCACCAGTCCCGGCGAGGTGGTTACGGCCGCCGCCGACCCGCCCGACCCGCCCGCGTTCGAGAACGGCGCGAGCGTCGTCGCGGACGCCGTGCTCTCGTAGGCGTTACCGGTGTCGAAACCGGTTTTCCCGCACTCTCCGAGGAGTGAGTATGTCCGTTCGCGTCTCCGCGCCCGCCCGCCTCCACTTCGGGTTCTGCAACCTCTCGCTCGCCCACGAGCGCCTCTACGGGAGTCTCGGCGTCGCGCTCGCCGAACCCCGAACCGTCGTTACGGCCGCGCCCGCGGAGTCCGTCGTCTGCGACCATCCGGCCGCCCGCGAGCACGCCGAACGCGCGACACCCCTCCTCGACGTGTCTGGCGCGCACGTGGACGTGGAGGACGAACTCCCGCGGCACGTCGGCCTCGGGAGCGGCACCCAGCTCGCGCTCGCCGTCCTCGCGGCGGTCGCCCGCGCGCACGACCGCGAGCCACGCGTCAGGGAACGCGCCCCCGCACTCGGCCGCGGCGGGCGCTCCGGCGTCGGCGTCGCCGGGTTCGAGGCCGGCGGGTTCGTGCTGGACGCCGGCCACCCGACCGAGCGGTTCACCGCGGAAGCACCCGACCCCGGCGGCTGGACGGTGCCCGCGGTCGCCGCGCGCCACGAACTCCCCGACGACTGGCGGTTCGTGCTCGCGCTCCCGGACGCCGACCCCGGCCGCCACGGCGACGCGGAGGAGACGAGTATGCGCGCCACCGTCGAGGACGCGGACCCCGGCGTCGCCGACACCATCGCGGGCCTCGTCGTCCGCCGCGTCCTCCCCGCCGCCGCGGAGGGCGACCGCGGGCGGTTCGGGCGCGCTGTCGCCGAGCTCGGCCGGCTGAACGGGAAGTGGTACGCGGACGAACAGGGCGGCGTCTACCGGCCGCCCGCGGGCGCGGTGGTGGACCGCCTCCGCGGGTCGCCCGCGGTTTCCGGCGCCGGCCAGTCCTCGTGGGGGCCCGCGGTGTACGGCGTCACGGACGCCGCCCACGCCGCCGAAGCCCGACTCGCTGCGCGGGACGCGCTCGACGACGCCGGCTGCGACGGCCGCGTTCGCGTCGTCCGCCCCG
Organism: Salarchaeum sp. III; assembly: GCF_036418315.1. Classification (NCBI taxonomy): domain Archaea; kingdom Methanobacteriati; phylum Methanobacteriota; class Halobacteria; order Halobacteriales; family Halobacteriaceae; genus Salarchaeum; species Salarchaeum sp. III. The sequence continues at coordinate 56,034 of NZ_JAZHPG010000020.1, forward strand.
ACGACGCGGGCGCACGCTTCGAACCCAACCCCAACTCGTAAGCACTCCCCCGCCCACTCTCCTCCATGGTTCGGATTCCGTTCGGTATCTCCCGGTTGGACGACCAGATCGGGGGCGGAGCGCCCGGCGGGAGCGTCGTCCTGCTCGCGGGCGAAGCCGGCGCCGGCGCGCGCGAGTTCCTGTTCACGAGCGCCGTGATGAACGGTCTCGCGTACAACGACCAGGATCTCTTCGACCTCCACTACGGCGACGTGGGGCCGGCTGCCGAACTCCCCGAGGAAGTCCACTACCTCTCCTTCACGGCGAGCGGGAACGAACTCAAGCGCGAGGTGTCGCTGACGATGGACGACGACATCGTGGACGCCGGTCTGACCTCGGTGCAGTTCGAGGACCTCTCCCCGGAGTTCTTCCAGTTGAGTCCGGTTCCCCGCGAGTGGTACGTCGGACAGACGCGGTCCATCACGGACCTCGGGAAGGAGACGGACCGCCGGGACGTCATCGAGGCGTTCGCGGACTACCTCGACGCGAACGCGGAGAACAGCCTCGTGGTCGTGGATTCCCTCACCGACCTCGTGGGGACGCGGGAGGGCGCACTCCAGTTCAGCGACATCGTGTACGCGCTGAAGGGGCTGCGGAAGGCGGCGCGGTCGTGGAACGGCCTCATCCTCATTCACGTGAGCCAGGAGGCGCTCACGGAGGTGGAGCTCGGGAACCTCGTGACGAGCGTGGACGGAACTATCCAGTTCGAGTGGGAGACCGGCGGGAACGAGCGCGTGCGCACGATGTTCGTCCGGGAGTTCCGGGGCGTGCTCTCACAGCTGGAGGACGAGGACATCATCCGGTTCGAGACGGAGATTCACGAGGCAGGGTTCGACGTGAGCAACGTCCGTAAGATTCGTTGACTCTTGCCGACAGCTCACGGGACGAATTTTACTCTAGCGGTCAAACACGTTAAGGCATCCGCTCCCGAACTAGGGACGAATGCCGGACGGGACTAGCGAGACCACGGGGGAGGTGTCGGTCTCCGGGGGCGCGGCGAAGTGGCTCGAAGCACGGGCCGCGGAGTCGGATCTGGACTCCGATACGTTCCTGATGCGACTGGTCGCCGCGTTCCGCACCGTCGAGGAGTCCGGGGAGGTCTCGTTCGCGACGCAGAGCGACCTTGACTCCGTCGAGAGCACCCTCGACGACCTCTCTGGGGACGTGGACTCGCTCGAAGAGAACCTCGACGAGCTCCGCACCGAGACCGAGGACGATATCGAGGACGTTCGCGAGCGCGTCGTGCAGGTCGCGGAGGCGCTGGAGGGGAAGGCGGACGCCTCCCACGACCATCCCGAACTCACGGAGCGAATTGACACCGCGGCGGAGACCGTTCAGCAGCTCCAGGAGGAAACGCGCGCGGTTTCGGAGGACGTAGACGATCTCCGGGAGTGGGCGACGGACGGGTTCGAGAACTACGAGGAGGTCCTCGAGTACCTCACCGAAACCACGGAGGACCTCGACGGGAAGGTCGACACGCTCGCGCGCGTGCTCGTGGACGTCCGACGGTCGACGCGCGCGCTCGCCACCGCGGAGGAGGAGCGCGCCGCCGCGGGCGCGCTGAAGCACATGGCGAACGAGCAGGGCGTCCGCGAGGCCGTCTGCGAGGAGTGCGAGAACGCTGTCGACATTGCGCTCCTCACGGACGCGACGTGTCCGTTCTGTCAGAGCACGTTCTCGGGCGTGGAGTCCTCGCGGCGCTTCGGGTTGTTCCAGTCCGCGACGCTCACCACGGGCGAACGCCCCGCGCTGGAAGCGCCGGACGTCGAGGAGAGTCTGGACGACGAACTGGAGGAACTCGTCGATGAGTGAGGACGACGCTGACGCGCCCGCGGACGAACGCGACGAGTCGCGCAACGACGAGCGAGCGGTCGAGGCGCGGGGGGAGGAGCGGAGCGCGCCGCTGTCCGACCTCGCCACAGGCGTGCGCGAGCGCGGGGAGTCCCGGGCGGGCGACCAGGAGTTCGACGACCTGTTCTCCGAGGTCGATGTGACGGATGTGGACGGGGAGCAGGCGTGGCGTGATCTGCTCGCTGAGCAGGAGGGCGAACCGCTCGCCGTCGGTCAGCAGGTGGAGAGCGAGGAGGACCGGGACGTGCGCCACATCGAGAACCGCACCTGCCACAACTGCCAGTACTTCGGCGAACCGCCGGAACTCCACTGCACCCACGAGGGAACCGAAATCCGGCGGGTCGTGGACACCGACCACTACGAGGTCGTGGACTGTCCGATGGTCGTGGACGAAGAGGAGTTCGACCTCCCGGACGCCGAGTAGGCGCCCGACCGGGCGAGGGGTTTTTTCGCGGGGCGCGGCTACGTCGGGTATGCAATTCTGCGACGAGTGCGGGTCGATGATGCGAAAGGAGGACGGCGCCATGGTGTGCTCCTCGTGCGGGTACAGCGAGGCGCAGGACGAGGACCTCGCGGAGGCGTTCGTCTCCACGGACGCCCAGGACACCTCGGACGTCATCGAGTCTGACCCTGGAAGCGGGGACGAGGGGAAACCGACGGCGGAAGTCGAGTGTGACGCCTGCGGGAACGGCACGGCGTGGTACACCATCAAGCAGACCGGGTCGGCGGACGAACCGCCGACGCGCTTCTTCAAGTGCACCGAGTGCGGGCACCGCTGGCGGAGTTACAGTTAGGCGACGAGGAGCCAGGCGGCGAACACGGCGCTACCGCCGGCGAGCACGCTGACGACGGCGTGTTTGCGGAGGCGGTCGAGGGCGTGGTGGGCGTGGTCGTCGAGGTCGGCGGCGTCGTGGATTTCGCTCCCGACCTCGCAGCGCGGGAGGAAGTCCATGGCGATGTGGAGGAAGATGCCGGCGGCGAACCCGAAGACGATACCTCTGAATTCGGGACTGGCGGGTATCTGGAGCGCGCTCGCGGCGATGGCGGCGATGCCGACGCCGGCGGCGGGGAGGACGAGCATGCTGAGGGGGCGGCCGTTGCGGCGGAGGCGGCCGGCGGCGGCGTAGCCCGCGGGGCCCTTGTGGGAGACGATGGCCAGTCCGAGGAGCAATCCGAGGTCGGGCATCGACCCGTAGACGATGCCGATGATGGCGCCGGCGGAGAGCGCGTGCGCGGCGATTTGGGCGGTGGTCGTGTCGAGGGGGAGGTCGCGGTGGGTGAGCTCGTGGCCGATGGTGTGCGCGGCGAACCCGATGGCGATGCCGGCGGCGATGCCGAACCCGCCGAACTTGGGGTGCTGGCCGATGGCTTGCGGGACGATGAACGCGGCGGCGCTGGCTATCATCGCGCCCGCGGAGAGGCCGTACCCCCAGACGAGGGCGGTGGGGTTGCTGGAGGGGTCGCGGTAGCCGACGGCGGCGAACCCGAGCATCCCGAGGAAGGCGACCCAGGAGATGCCGAGTAGCTTGTACGACCCGTTGAGCGCGGCGTACGCGGACGCGACGAGGAACGCGAGGACGGCGAGCGCGCCGAGCACGACGGCCGACCGATTGTTGTGATCCGAAGGAACTCCGAGACTCATTCATTAACAACATTGGTAGTGATGTTATTAACACTGTCGGTGGCCGCCGGGTAGAAGAGGCTCGCGGCTGCACGAGACGTATGCGCGTCATCGACATGGACTGGGAGCGCGTCTGCTTCGCCAGCTGGCCGGTCGACCCCGGACTCGTGGAGCGCTCGCTCCCCGACCGCGTCGACGTGGACACCTTCGACGGTCGCGCCTACCTCTCCGTCGTCCCGTTCCTGATGGGACGCGTCCGCCCCCGGCACGCCCCGCGCCGCGTCGGACTGGACTTCGCGGAACTCAACCTCCGCACGTACGTCGAGGTCGACGGCGACCCCGGCATCTACTTCTACAACCTCGACGCCGCCGACCCCGTCGGCGTCGCGCTCGCCCGCGGCCTGTTCAGCCTCCCGTACTACCGCGCCGACACCCACGTCGAGCGCGCGCCCGACGACGGCACCCGCTTCGAGTCCACGCGCACCCACGGCGGCGTCCCCCCGTGTGAGTTCGCCGCGACCTACCGACCAGTCGAAGAACCGACCACGCCGGACTCGGGGAGCCTCGCCGAGTGGCTGGTCGAACGCTACCGGTTCTACACCGAGGGCCGCAGTCGGCTCTGGTACGGCGACGTGGAACACCCGCCCTGGCGGGTCGCGGACGCCGATATCGCGTTCGACGACAACGACCTCTTCGCCGCGAACGGCTTCGACCACCCCGCCGGCGACCCACACGTCGTGTATAGCCCCGGCGTCCCCGTCACCGCCCACCAGCTCCGCCCCGCCTGAGGAGGGCGTCGCGCTGCCTGTCGTTTTATTGTCCGTCCGCCCCCTCTCTCCGGTATGAGTTCCCCCACGTCCGCCGTCGTCGTCGGCGGCGGGTTCGGCGGCCTCTCGACCGCCTGCTACCTCGCGGACGCCGGCGTCGACGTGACGCTCCTGGAGAAGAACGACCAGCTCGGCGGCCGCGCGAGCGTCCTCGAACGCGAGGGGTTCCGGTTCGACATGGGGCCGTCGTGGTACCTGATGCCGGACGTCTTCGAGTCCTTCTTCGCGGACTTCGGGCACGTCCCCGAGGACTTCTACGACCTCCAGCCGCTCAACCCACATTACAGAGTCTTCTTCAAGGACGGCGACCGCGTGGACATGACCGGCGACCTCGACCACGTGCGCTCCGTCTTCGAGTCCTACGAGTCGGGCGCGGGCGACGCGTTCGAGGACTACCTCGCGAAGAGCGAGCGCAACTACGACGTGGGCATGGAGCACTTCGTCTACGAGGACCGCCCCCGCCTCCGCGACTACCTCTCGCTCGACGTAGCCAGGAACGCCCGCGGCCTCAGCCTCCTCGGGTCGATGGAAGACCACGTCGAGAACTACTTCGAGCACGAGAAGCTCAAGCAGATCGTCCAGTACTCGCTCGTGTTCCTCGGCGGCAGCCCCAGTAATACGCCCGCGCTCTACAACCTCATGACGCACGTCGACTTCAACCTCGGCGTCCACTACCCCGAGGGCGGGATGCGCGGCGTCGTTGACGGCATCGTCACCCTCGCGGACGACCTGGGCGTCACGTTCCGCACGGACGCCGCCGTCGAGCGCATTCAGCCCCACGAACCCGGGTTCACCGTCGCGACCGCCGAAGCCGAGTACGAGGTCGACGCCGTCGTGAGCGACGCCGACTACGCCCACACCGAACAGGAACTCCTCCCCGCCCAGTACCGGCAGTTCGACGAGGCCTACTGGGAGTCGCGCACCTACGCGCCCTCGGCGTTCCTGCTCTACCTTGGCGTCGAGGGCGACGTGGACCCGCTCTCCCACCACACGCTCGTCCTCCCCACCGACTGGGACGAGCACTTCGCGCAGATATTCGACGACCCCGCGTACCCCGACAACCCCGCCTACTACGTCTGCGTCCCCTCCGACACGGACGACACCGTCGCGCCCGACGGCCACAGCAACCTCTTCGTCCTCGTCCCAATCGCCGCCGGCCTCGAGGACACGCCCGAACTCCGCAAGGAGTACCGCGAGCGCGTCCTCGACGACCTCGCCGAGAACACCGGCGTCGACGTGCGCGACCGCATCGTCGTGGAGGAGTCCTTCTCCGTCGACGACTTCGCAGAGCGCTACAACAGCTATCAGGGCACCGCGCTCGGGATGGCGCACACGCTCACGCAGACCGCGCTCTTCCGCCCGCCGCACGCGAGCGAGGCCGCAGAGGGTCTCTACTTCACGGGCGCGAACACCACGCCCGGCATCGGCGTGCCGATGTGCCTCATCTCGGGCGAACTCACCGCCGACTACGTCCTGTAGATGGACCTCCGGTACCTCCTCACGCTCTCCCGGCCGCGGTTCTGGCTCTACCTCGCCGGCCCCGTCCTCGTCGGCGCGACCTACGCCGCCACCGAACTGAGCGACCTCACCACGCCTGTCGTGCTCGCGCTCGCCGCGTACTTCCTCGTGCCCGCGAACCTCTTCCTCTACGGCGTCAACGACGTCTTCGACCGTGACGTGGACGAACACAACCCCAAGAAGGAGGAGAAGGAAGCGCGCTACCAGGGGTCGCGGGACGTGCTCGTCGCCGTCGCCGCCTCGGGCGTTCTGGGCCTCGGCACGTTCGCCGTCACGCCCGCGGTCGCGTGGCCGTGGCTCGCCGGATTCTTCGCGCTCGCCGTCGGCTACAGCGCGCCCCCCGTCCGATTCAAGACCACGCCGCTCCTCGACTCGGCCTCGAACGGCCTCTACGTCCTCCCCGGCGCGGCCGCGTACGCCGCGCTCGCCGGCCACCACCCCCCGCTACTCGCCGTCGTCGGCGGGTGGCTGTGGACGATGGGGATGCACACCTTCAGCGCCATCCCCGACATCCAGCCCGACCGGGAGGCCGGTATCCGCACGACCGCGACCTGGCTCGGCGAACCCCGCACGTACGCCTACTGCGTCGCAGTGTGGACGCTCGCCGCGCTCTCGTTCGCCCTCCTCGACCCCCGACTCCTCGCCGTCTTCGCGATATACCCCGTGTTCTGCACGTGGGTCGCGTCCGCGGACGTGTCGGTGGACCGCGCGTACTGGTGGTTCCCCTACCTGAACGGACTCGCCGGCATGACGCTCACGCTCGCCGGCCTCTGGAGGCTCTATGGATAGACGCACCGTCGAAGAACGGCTGGAGCGCCTCGTGCGCGAGAACCGCTTCACCATCGCCGTCGTCTTCCCGCTCGTCGGCGCGCTCACGCTCGTCGCGAGCGAACTGGGACTCCTCCCGCCGCCACTCGCGTTCAATCCGTTCTTCGTGCTGTTCGGCACGCTCGTGATGCGCCTCCCGCTCGTCGCCGGCTTCCTCCCGCTGGTCGGCCGCCGCGAAGCCGTCGCGCTCGCCGGCCTCACCACCTACACGTACCTCGTGGAGTACGTCGGCGTCCACACCGGCCTCCCCTACGGCGAGTTCGAGTACCTCGTCAGCCTCGGCCCGATGCTCGCCGGCGTCCCCGTCGGCCTCCCCGTCTTCTTCTTCCCGCTCGTCTTGAACGCCTACCTCCTCGTCCTCCTCTTAGTCCGCGCGAACACGCCGGGCTGGGTGCGGGTCGCGCTCGCCGTTCTAGTGGTCGTTCTCGGCGACCTCGTCCTCGACCCCGCCGCCGTCAGCCTCGGGTTCTGGCAGTACGCCAGCGGCGGCGCCTACTACGGCGTCCCCCTCTCGAACTACCTCGGCTGGGTGCTCTCCGCCACCATCGCCATCGGGTTCGTCGAGTACGCGTTCAGCCCGCGCGCGCTCGCGGAACGCCTCGCGCGCTGCGAGTTCATGCTCGACGACCTCGTGAGCTTCGTCCTGCTCTGGGGAGCCGTCAACCTCGTGTACGCGAACTGGGTTCCCGCGGTGCTCGCCGGGGTCGGCGTGTTCGTGCTCGTTAGAACGGAACGCTTCGACTTTCGCGTGCGTTAGAGGGTCGCGAGGCCGTCCTCGTACTCGCGCTCCTCGTCCTCCGGCGGGCCCGTCCGGTCCGCGGGCACCGCGCTCACCGCGTCGAACACCGCCTCGGGGTCGTCGTTCCGCCACCACCGCCAGCTCGTCCTCGCCGTCACGTACAGCTTCCGGGGGAGGCTGAGGCTCGGGCGCTCCGAGAGCACGTCGAACCCCTGCCGGCGGATGAGCCGGTGGTGTTCCGCGTACAACACTGCCGCGAGCAACACGGGGAACTGGCAGTCACGGGGCAGGTACTTGATGCCCGCGACGCCCTCCCGGTAGAGCGACTCCGCGCGCGACAGCTCGGACTGGAGCGCCGTCGTCAACCCCTTCGAGGACTCGTGGTTCCTGAGTTGGTCGACCGTCACGCCGTTCGACCGTAAGCGCTCCATCGGCACGTACACGCGGTCGAGGTCGTCGATGTCCTCCCGCACGTCCCGAATGAAGTTCGTGAGCTGGAACGCCCGCCCGAGCGCGCCGGCGTGCGGCAGCGCCGCGTCCGCGTTCTCCCGCTCGGGGTCCATCAGGTACACCATCATGTGCCCGACGGACACCGCCGACCCCCGCATGTACTCGTCGAGTTCGGCCGCGGTCTCGTACGTCTGCTGTTCGATGTCGGACTCCATCGCGTCCAGGAACACCTCGACTTCGCTGTCCGGGATGCCGTACTCGTCCTTGATGTCGGCGAACGCCGCAAGCACGGGCTCCTCGGGTGTCCGGTCGCCCAGCACGCCCTCGCGGATGCGTTCGAGTTCGGCGCGCTGCTCCGCCGCCGACAGCGTCTCGTCGCCGTCCACGACTTCGTCCGCGACGCGGAAGAACCCGTAGAGGACGTACGTTCCGCGGCGTACGCGCTCCGGGAGGAGGCGGGTCGCGAGGTAGAACGTCTTCCCCGTGCGTCGGTGTATCGACTTCGCCGTCGCGACCTGCTCCCGGGAAACCATAGATACCTCGAACGGACGGCCGCCTGCGACTTAGTTCTGCGGGGCTACCGGAGCGCGCTCTCCACGAGCGTGGCGTGTGCGCGCCGCAGCCGCTCCGAGAGCGACTGGTCCGAGATACCGAGCGTCTCCGCGAGCTCGACTGTCGTCGTGTCCCGCGGCACGTCGTAGAACCCCGCGTCGAGCGCGGCGAGCAGGGTTTCGTGCTGTTCGGCCGTCAGCCCGAACGCGCCGTTCTTCTTGCGGTCGTTCTTCTGGAGGCTCAACACTTCGAGCGGTACGCCCCGAGACTGACACTGGTCGCTGAACGCGGCGAGGTCGTCCTCCGTCCGGAACCGCGTCTCGAACTCCCAGTGGTCGCCGTTCCCCCCCGCGGACAGCACGTGCGCGCCCGCGTCCTGGAGGTCGTCGAACACGTCGCGTTCGTCGCCGGTCCACGAGAGCGAGTACCGCCGACTCCCCTCGTACTCGTCCAGCACCGAGAAGTCGGAGACGCTGCCCGTCGCGTGAAGTTCGTCCTCGAACGCCGAGAAATCCGCGCCCGACGGCCCCTCAACGTGAATGGACTGGGTGTCGGACTCGACGGAAACGAGGGGGTCGACGCTGACGCTCACGCCTGCCGCGCGCGCCGCACGGCCGAACGAGACCGTGTCGGCCGGCACGCGAAACGTGAGGAGGACGCTCATACGTGCCGTTGCAGTCGTCGCATCATAAGCCTGTTCGCACGTAACCTTACAGGTCGAGCGCGGCGTCGAGCAGTTCGCCGGGCGTCGTGTCGTGTAACTCGATGTGGTACGATACGTCGACCACGGGCGCGTCCACGTCCACCAGTCGGTCGAGAGCCACGGGCGTCCCCGCGACCACTGCGTCAGGGTCGACCGCGTCGATGGTCGCTTCGAGGTCCGCGAGCTGAGCGTCCGAGTACCCCATCGCGGGCAGCACCCGGTCGAGGTGGTCGTACTCGTCGAGCACGTCCGCGATGGACCCGACCGCGGCCTCGCGGGGGTCGAGGCGGTCCGCGGCGCCGTACTGCTCGGCGGCGACCGTGCCCGCGCCGTACGCGGCGTCCCCGTGCGTGAGCGTCGGACCATCCTCCACCACGAGCACCGACGCGTCCCGAACGAGACTGGGGTCGTCCACGGACACCACGGAGTCCGCGTGATACACCGGTGCGTCCGGGTTCGCGTCCCGTATCCGTCGAACGGTCTCCGACACCTGGTCGTCGCTCGCGGCGTTCTCCTTGTTCACGACGACGGCGTCCGCGCTCCGGAGGTTCGCCTCCCCGGGATGGTAGGTGTCCGTGTCGCCGGGGCGCAGGGGGTCCGCGAGCACGACGTGCGCGTCCGGACGCACGAACGGGAGTTCGTTGTTCCCGCCGTCCCAGAGCACGAGGTCGTTCTCGTCGCTCGCACGCGCCAGTATTGCCTCGTAGTCGACGCCCGCGTACACCGTGTGGTCGCGCTCTATGTGCTGTTCGTACTCCTCGCGCTCCTCGACGGTCACGCCCGCCGCGTCGAGGTCCGCCATGGACTCGAAGCGCTGCACGCGGTTCGTGGCGAGGTCGCCGTACGGCATCGGCTCCCGCACCACCCCTACCTCGTAGCCCCGGGTCTGGAGTTCGTCCGTGAGCGCCCGCGAGAGCTGTGACTTCCCGCAGCCCGTCCGGACGGCGTCCACCGCCACCACCGGCACGTCCACGTCGAGCTGCATCTCGTCCGGCCCGACGAGTCGGAACCCCGCGCCCGCGGCGAGCGCCCGCGACGCCGCGTGCATCACG
>NZ_JAZHPG010000009.1:0-11509 GCF_036418315.1 Salarchaeum sp. III
GCTCGCGGGAACAGGTTTTGCAAGCGGGGGTTCGCCGAAGGCGAAACCCCCGGGGTAAAAAGGTGGGTTAGAAGGAACTTCTGAGTTTCTCGAAGAACCCCTGGTCAACGTCGATTTCTTCGCCGCCGGCTTCGGCGAAGGCTTCGAGGGCGTCGCGTTGTTCCTCGTTGAGGCTATCGGGGGTGACGACCTGAACGGTGACGTAGAGGTCGCCGTGGCCGCGGCCGCGGAGGTGCGGCATTCCCTTACCCTGAAGGCGGAAGCGTTCGCCGCTCTGGGTCCCGCCCGGCAGGTCGAACTCGGCGCTCCCGGTGACGGTGGGGACCTCGATGGTGTCGCCAAACGTGGCCTGCGGGAAGCTGATGGCGTGGCGGTGGTGGAGGTCGTCGCCGTCGCGTTCGAAGTCCGGGTGGTCGTCGACGTCGACCTCGATGAGGAGGTCGCCGTTCGGCGCGCGGCGGTCGCCGGGCGCGCCCTCGCCGTCCATGCGGAGGGTCTGGCCGCTCCGGATGCCGGCGGGGACGTTCACGGTGAGCGTGGCGTCGCGTTCGACCTCGCCCTGGCCGCTGCACGTGCTGCAGTTCTCGCTGTAGAGTTCGCCGTCGCCGCCGCAGCGCCGACACGTCTGCGTTTGCTGGACGCGCCCGAGCGGCGTCTGCTGGGTGCGCGTCGTCTGCCCCTGACCGTTACACTCCGGGCACGTCCGCACGTCGGCGTCCTCGGGATGACCGGACCCGCCGCAGTCGGGACACGCCTCGGGTCGTCGGATCGTCACCTGTTTCTCGACGCCCTCGTAGGCGTCCTCGAGGTCGATACTGAGGCGGGTGCGGAGGTCCTGGCCGGGCTGGGGGCCGCCGCGGCCCTGTCCGCCCATCCCGCCGAAGAACTGGTCGAAGATGTCGTTCATCCCGCCAGCACCGCCCTGACCGCCGAACGGGCCACCGGCGCCGCCCATGCCGCCGGCGCCGCCGTCCTGGTCGAACCCGCCGCGCTTCTCCGCCTGCGTGAACCGCTCGTGGCCGAGCTGGTCGTACGCCTGACGCTTCTCGTCGTCCGTCAGCACTTCCTTCGCCTGCTGGAGTTTCTTGAACTGCTCCTCCGCGTCGGGCTCGTCGCTCACGTCGGGGTGGTACTTCTTCACCTGCTGCCGGTACGCCTGCTTTATCTCGGACTCGTCGGCGTCCCGACTCACCCCGAGCACGTCGTAGTAGCTCTCAGTCATCGATGCTGGCGAATACGGGAATAGTTAGTTGTCCTCGTCGGTCGTCTCGTCGTCGGACGAGTCGCTCTGCGTCTCGTCAACGTCCTCGAAGTCGGCGTCGACGAACTCCTCGCCGTCACCGCCTTCCGCGCCCATGCCGCCGGGGCCGGCCTGGCCGCCCATGCCGCCCATCCCGCCAGCGCCCGCGCCGCCGGCCGCGCCGGCCTGCGCCTGCTGTTGCTGGTAGGCCTGCTTCCCGATCTCCTGAAGCGTCTCCGTCAGGTCTTCGGTGGCGGACTGAAGGTCTTCCGTGGACGCGTCCTCGTCGTCGAGCACGTCCTCGACATCGGCGATGGCGGCTTCGACTTCCTCACGGGTGTCGTCGTCCACCATCTCCTCGTTCTCGTCGAGGAGTTTGTTCGCGCGCTGCACCGCGGACTCGGCCTCGTTCCGGGCTTCGATGTGTTCGCGGCGTTCCTCGTCCTCTTCTTCGTGCTTCTCCGCTTCCTCCTGCATGCGCTCGATCTCGTCGTCGCTGAGACCCGCGCCGCCCTCGATGGTGATGTCTTCCTTGTTGCCCGACCCCTGGTCTTCGGCTTCGACGTTCACGATGCCGTCGGCGTCGATGTTGAACGTCACTTCGATCTGGGGCGTTCCCGCGGGCGCTGGCGGGATGCCGGAGAGCTGGAACGCGCCGAGGAGTTCGTTCTCCTCGGCGATTTCACGCTCGCCCTGGAAGACGCGAATCTGCACCGAGGTCTGGTTGTCGGCGGCGGTGGTGAACACCTTCGACGCCTCGGTCGGAATGGTGGTGTTCTTCTCGATGAGGCGCTCGAACAGGCCGCCCTTCACCTCGATTCCCAGACTCAGGGGCGTCACGTCGAGCAGGACGATGTCGTCGACTTCGCCGGAGAGCACGCCGCCCTGCACGGCCGCGCCGAGCGCGACGGCCTCGTCGGGGTTGACGTTCTTCTTCGGCTCCTGCCCGGCGAGTTCCTCGACTTGCTCCTGGACCTGCGGCATCCGCGTGGACCCACCGACGAGCACGACCTCGTCGATGTCGTCCTTGGAGAGGTCCGCGTCGGCGAGCGCCTGCTCCGTCGGGCCGACCGTCCGCTCGATGAGGTCGCTCGTGAGGGATTCGAACTTCGCTCGCGTGAGGTCCTTCTCCAGATGGACTGGGCCGGAGTCCGTCGCCGTGATGAACGGGAGGTTGATAGTCGTCTCCTTCCGACTGGAGAGTTCGATTTTCGCCTCCTCGGCGGCGTCCTTGAGGCGCTGGAGGCTCTGGCGGTCCTCGCGGAGGTCGATGCCGTGTTCGTCCTCGAACTCGTCCGCGAGCCACTCGATGATGGCCTCGTCCCAGTCGTCGCCGCCGAGGTCGTTGTCGCCGTTCGTCGCGAGGACCTCGTGGTAGCCCTCGGCCATTTCGAGGACAGAAACGTCGAACGTGCCGCCGCCGAGGTCGTAGACGAGAATCGTCTTCTCGTCGCCCTCGTTAAACCCGTACGCCATCGAGGCGGCGGTGGGTTCGTTGATGATGCGCTCGACCTCGAAGCCCGCGATTTCACCGGCGTCCTTCGTCGCCTGCCGCTGGCGGTCGTTGAAGTACGCGGGGACGGTGATGACGGCCTTCTCGATGTCGTCGCCGAGGTAGTCCTCGGCGTCGCGCTTTATCTTCTGGAGTATCATCGCCGACACCTGCTCGGGCGTGTACTCCTCGCCGTCGAGGTCGACCGTGTAGTCGTCCTCGCCGATGTGGCGCTTGATGGACGCGACGGTCTGCTCCGGATTCTGGACGGCCTGGTTCTTCGCGGGTTTGCCGATGAGGCGTTCGCCGTCGTCGAACGCGACGACGGAGGGCGTGGTGCGGTCGCCCTCAGCGTTCACGATGATTTCGGGGTCGCCTCCCTCCATCACGGCGAACGCGCTGTTCGTGGTACCGAGGTCGATACCGAGAATTTTCTCGCTAGCCATCTTGGTAGCGAATAAGCCGCGCGTTTCGTTTAAACCTTGCTAGTGTGAACGCCTACCACGACCGCCGTACTCCTCGAAAACAAGCGTTTCGGAGCGTTCCACGGCCCGCCGTCACTACCTTTATGTCGAAGCGGTAGGCTACTCGTCGGCGACGGTGACCTGCGCCGGCCGCAGCACCTTCCCACCCATCTCGTAGCCGGGCCGATAGACGTCGACGACAGTCCCCGCGGACTGGTCGCTCTCGACCCGCATCATCACCTCGTGGCGGTTCGCGTCCACGTCCGTCCCGGGGTCCGGAGCGATCTCCTCGACGCCCTCGTTCTCCAGCACGCGGTCGAACTCCGAGAGCGTCATCTCCACGCCCTCGCGGAGCGAGTCGGCGTCGTCAGTGTCCTCCTCCAGCGCCCGCGCGAGGTTGTCCCGCACGTCCAGCATGTCCTCAACAAGACTCTCGGTCGCGCGCTCCTCTATCTGCGCCTGCTTCTTCTTCGCGCGCTTCTTGTAGTTCTGGAAGTCCGCCTGCACGCGCTGCGCGCGCTCCTCGAGGTCCGCGACCTCGGATTCGAGTTCCTCGTTCTCGGCGCGGAGTTCCGCCGCCTCCGCGGCGAGCGCTTCGACTTCGGCGGCCAGCGCGTCGTCGTACTCGGCCACGCGCTCCGCGAGCGTCGGCTCGGGCGCGGCGTCGTCGTCCGCGTCGGGAGCGGGCTCGTCGGCGCTGGTGGCTTCCTCGTCACTCATACTCCGTGTCTGGACCGCGCTCGCGTATAAGGATTTCAGAACGCCACGAGAAAGGCCCATTAGCCGGCGCGCCCCAGATGGGGTATGAGCGATACGGACCCCGAGTTCACCGCAGCGGGCGTCGGCGCGGGAATCGCCGTCGGCCTCTCCATCGGCGTCGCCCTCGGCGTCGCCCTCGACAACCTCGCGCTCTGGATGGGCGTCGGCGTCGCGATGGGCATCTCCTTTTCCCTCGCGTTCTCGCAGGCGCTCGCGGACGAAGCGGACGAGACGAGCGACGAGGACGAGCGAGCGCAGTGACTCGACTCGCCTTCGAGGACGGCACGGTGCGCGTCGAGGGCGCGAGCGACCGCGACCTGCCGGGCGTGGAGTCGGACGAACGCACCGACACCGGCCGCGCGCCCGCGTACCGGTACGCCGCGATTCGGAAAGCCCTGGAGGACTCCGGAGTCGCGTACGAGGACGACGTGCTCCGCGACGCCCCGCTGGAAGTTTCCTCCGCGTACGAACTCCGCGACTACCAGCGCGAGGCCGTCTCGGCGTGGCGGGACGCCGACCGCCGCGGCGTCATCGAACTCCCGACCGGGTCGGGGAAGACGGTTATCGGCCTGAACGCCATCGAGTCCGTCGCGCGGAGCGCGCTGGTGGTCGTTCCCACGGTCGACCTGCTCGTGCAGTGGCGCGAGGAACTCGAAGCCGAGTTCGACGTGCCCGTCGGCCAACTCGGAGGCGGCGAGCAGGAGGTCGAGGACCTCACGGTCGCGACGTACGACTCCGCGTACCTGCGCGCGGACGACCTCGGCGACCGCTTCGGCCTGCTCGTCCTCGACGAGGTCCACCACCTCGGTGGCGAGGGGTTCCGGGACATCGGCCGGCTGTTCGCGGCGCCCGCCCGCCTCGGTCTGACAGCGACCTTCGAACGCCCGGACGGCGAGCACGCGGTCATCGAGGACCTCGTCGGCCCCGTCGTCTACCGGCTTTCAGCAGACGATTTGGCGGGCACGCACCTCGCGGACTACGACATCAAGCGTCGGTCGGTTCCGCTCACTGACGAGGAGCGCGAGCGCTACGAGGACGCACAGGGGACGTTCACGGACTACCTGGAATCGTCGAACATCCAGTTCCGGTCGGGCAGCGACTATCAGGAACTCGTGAAGCGCTCCGGGAGCGACCCCGAGGCCCGCGAGGCGCTACTGGCGAAACAGCGCGCCCGCGAAATCGTCCAGGAGTCGGAGAACAAAGTCCGGAAGCTGGAGACGATTCTCGGCCGGCACAGGGAGGATAGAATCATCGTGTTCACGGCGTCGACCGACCTCGTCTACCGGCTGAGCGAGCGCTACCTGATTCCCGCCATCACGCACGAGACGGGCGCGTCCGAGCGGCGGCGCGTCCTCGATGCGTTCCGGCGCGGCGACTACTCGCGGGTGGTGACGGCGAACGTCCTGGACGAGGGCGTGGACGTGCCGGACGCGAACGTCGCCGTCGTGTTCGCGGGGTCCGGAAGCGAGCGCGAGTTCACCCAGCGATTGGGGCGCGTGCTCCGGCCGAAAGCGGACGGCGGGCGCGCGCTGCTCTACGAACTCGTCTCCGAGGACACGGCCGAAGAGCGAGTGGCGGCGCGGCGGCGCTAGTCGCCGTCGTCGGCGCGGCGAACGGTCGCGCTCGCGCTGAACGACCCGACCTCGCCGTACTGCATGTCGTAAGGCACGGTGACGGTGCGGGTGGCGTGCGCGTCGAGCGTCACTTGCCGGAGTTCGACGGACTTCTCGCCGTTCATGTTTGCAGTGACGTAGACGATGCCGGACTGGCTGGTGTCGCCGGTGTTCGTCACGGTGACCTCGACGGCGAGTCGGCCGTCCTCCATCTCGACGATTGTGGTGCCGTGCGTGGAGAGCGCGAACTCGGACCCCTCACCGGACGTACATCCGGCGAGGCCGCCTGCGACGGCCACGGCCGCGCCGCGCCGGAGGAACGCGCGTCGGTTCATACGAGTGGGTTCCGGCCTCCGCGGAAAATACTTTCTGTCAGCCTTTTACCCGTCCCCGGCGTACGTGAAGGCGTGCTGACGAAGGACCTGCTACGGGTGTCGCGCCGGGGCGGCGGCTACCAGCCCCGGTTCGCGGATTTGGGGAGCGAGTCGCTCGCGGCGCGCGTGCTCGGCACCTACCAGGGGCACGTCGGGAAACCGCGCGAGTCCGTGCAGGGCGCGCTCACCGACCTCGAGCGCGAGAGCGAGGACTTCAAGCTCGTTCGAGGGTTCGCGGCGCTCGTGGAGCGGGACGCGACGTTCGAGACGCGGGCGGACGTGGACCCGGAGCGCGCCCGCCGCGCGGCCTTCCGCGCCGCGGAGGACGTGGGCGTCGTCACCGAGGGCGAGCGTGAGACGGCTCTCGCACAGGCCGCGGACCGCCTCGACACCGACGCGGACGCGCTCGACCGGTCGCTGTACGCGGACCGGGAGTCCCGGCAGGTCCTCGTTGCTGTGGACGCACGCTGGACGCCGGAAGAACTCGTGGCGCAGTACAACCTCTCGCTCGCGCAGACGGCGCTGTTCGACGCGACCGAGGTCCGGGTGCGGACGAGCGACCCGCGCGGACTCGTCTCAGCCGTGAAGCGCCTCGGGTTGCTGTACGAAATCGTGAAAACCGACGACGGCCGGGAAGTCGTCCTCACCGGCCCGGACGCGCTCTTCCGCGCGACCAGACGCTACGGCACGCAGTTCGCCAGAGTGTTGCGGGCGGTCGTGGACGCCGACGAGTGGCAGCTCGACGCGACCATCGACGACCGCGGCACCGAACGCCGACTGGCGCTGTCGAGCGACGACCCCTTGCGCGCGCCCGGCGTCGAACCCGTCACCGACGTGTCCTACGACAGCGGCGTCGAGCGGGAGTTCGCGGCGGCGTTCGAGAGCCTCGACCTCGACTGGACGCTCGTCCGCGAACCCGACGTGCTCGACGCGGGCGACCGCGTGATGATTCCGGACTTCGCGTTCGAGTACGACCACGCGGACTTCGAGGTGCTGTTCGAGATTATGGGGTTCTGGACGCCGGAGTACGTCGAGAAGAAACTAGAGCAGTTGGACGCGGTGGACGAGGAACTGCTCGTCGCGGTGGACGAGTCCCTCGGCGCGGGCGAGGACATCGAACTCCGGGACCACCGCGCGATTCCGTACACCGGGTCGGTCCGCGTGAAGGACGTTGTGCAGGAGTTGCGCGCGTACGAGGACGACCTCGTGGACGCGGCGGCCGCATCGCTCCCCGACGAACTCCGACCGGACGCCGACGTGGTCACCCTCTCGACGCTCGCGGACGAACACGGTGTGAGCGAGGACGCAGTTGAGCAAGTGGAGTGCCCTGAGCACCGCCAGGTGGGGCGGACGCTCGTCCGGCCGCGCGTGCTCGACGCGCTCGCGGACGACCTCGACGCCGGGATGGCGTTCAGCGATGCCGAGGATGTACTCGACGAGTACGGGATTTCGGACGCGAGCGCAGTGCTCGCGGAACTCGGCTACCGGGTCGCCTGGGAGGGACTCGGCGGCGGCGCCCTGCGGGAGCGCTAGAACTCGCGGCGGCGGCCCTTCGGCACCATCGACTGAAGCGTCCCGTACGTGAACAGGCCGACGCCGATGGGTTCGATGTCGCCCGCGAGTTCGTGTGCGGCGACGAGGTACCCCCAGTCACCGTCCCAGTCGAGGTCCTGGTCCTCGCCCGCGACGAACCGCTCCGCCTGCTCGCGGTCGAGTTCCACGACGTTCCGCGTGGCGTCCTGACAGAACCGCTGAACGCCCGCAGTCGTCGGCTTCCAGTGCTCCTGGCGCGTGCGCAGGATGTTCAGTCCGAGCGCCTCCACGGGGACCGGCGGCTCCGGGTTCGCCGGGAGCGCCCACACCCGCCCCGCGCCCTTCTCCCAGAACGTGTACCCGTCGAACAGCGACGGAGCGACGCCGAACCGGTCCGTCCACCACTCCACCACGGACTCCCGGGACGGCCGGCCCTCGACCTCGCGGTCGTCGGCCGTTTCGGGCAGTCGGTCGAACTGCGTGCTGTCGTTTCCTCTCATAGCGTGAGTTTCGCCGCGAAGAACCCGCCCGTGTCGTTCTGGTGCGGGTAGAAGCGCTTCGCGTTCGTCAGCGACTCGTCGTACTGTTCCCCGTTCCACTCGGTGAGGCCGTCGTCGTGGTCGAGCGCGATGCCGTACGGCTCGACGGAGAGGTCGTCGAACTCGCCGAGAACCGCGTCCACGACCGCCTCGTTCTCCTCCGGAGCGAACGTGCACGTCGAGTAGACGACGGTGCCGCCGTCGCGCGTGAGTTCGACGGCGCGCCGCAGGATGTCCGCCTGAAGTCGCGCGAGGTTCCGGCTCGCGCTCGGACTCGCCTCGTCCAGCGCGTCGAGGTTCTTCCGAATCGTCCCCTCGCACGTGCAGGGCGCGTCCACGAGCACGCGGTCGAACTCGTCTACGTCCACCACGCTCGGGTCGAACCGGCGCGCGTCCGCGTTCGTCACCGCCGCGCACGTCACGCCGAGCCGGTCCGCGTTCCCGCGGAGCGCGGACAGCCGCCCGAGGTTGTCGTCGTTCGCCACGAGGAGTCCGGTGTCGTCCATCAGGTCCGCGAGCTGGGTCGCCTTACTGCCGGGAGCCGCGCACGTGTCCCAGACCGCCTCGCCCGACTGGGGGTCGAGGACGCGCGCCGGAATCGCCGACACCTCCTCCTGGCCGTGCACCCAGCCGTGGACGTACGGCCACGTGTTCCCCGGTTTCTCCGTGTCGAGTTCGAGCACGCGGTCGCTCCAGTCGCGGCGCGTCACCGCCACGCCCGCCGCCTCGAACGCGTCCACGGCGCGCTCCACGCTCCCCGTGATTCCGTTCACGCGAACCACCGTCGGGAGCGGGCGCTCGCACGCGTCGAGGAACGCCTCGAAGTCGTCGATGATCGGCTCGTACCGCCGCAGCGCCTCCATTGCTAGCGTGGTGGGGGAGCGCGCGCTAATGCGTTTCGTCTCCGCCCCACGAATTATGTAGCCACCCCTCGTCGGTCCGCGTATGGCTCGAGTTCGCGAGAAAACGGACGTATCCCTCGACGACCCGATGCTCGTGGAAGGACTGCCCGGCGTCGGTCTCGTCGGGAAGATAGCGACCGACCTCCTCGTCGACCAGTTCGGCATGGAGTACGTCGCCAGCATCGACGCCGACGGCATCCCCCGCGTCGCCATCTACGACGAGAACAAGCGCGGCATCGAACCACCCGTCCGCATCTACGCCGACGAGGAACGCGACCTCCTCGCCCTCCAGAGTGACGTACCCGTCTCCCGCACCGCCGCCGTCGACTTCGCCGACAGCGTCACGAACTGGCTCACCGATGTGGACGCCACCCCACTCTACCTCAGCGGCCTCCCCGTCGAGGACCAGACGCCCGACGAAGTCCCCGACATCTACGGCGTCTCCACGGGCGACGCCGCCAGCCTCCTCGACGAACAGGACATCCCCACCCCACCCGAGCGCGGTGTCGTCGGCGGCCCCACCGGCGCGCTCCTCAACCGCGCCGGCGAAACCCACCTCGACGCAGTCGGTCTGGTCGTCGAGAGCGACCCCCAGTTTCCCGACCCCGCCGCCGCGAACCAACTCATCTCCAACGGCATCGAACCCATCGTCGGCATCGACGTCGCGACCGACGAACTCGTCGACCGCGCCGAAGAGATCCGCGAGCAGAAAGAGAAACTCGCCCAGCGCATGCAGCAGGCCGCCGAAGAGGAGTCCAGTCAGGCCCAGCCGATGCGGATGTTCCAATGAACCGTTTTCCCGCTCGGGTCAGCGCCGCGCGCTGACCGCTCGCGGCAAAACCCTGCTCCCGTGAGCGAACGGCGACGCCGTGAGCAAGGGGGAGCTAGTCAGAGCGAAGCTCTGACGCTGCACGAAAAAGGGCGGTCGCCTTCGGCGACCGAGAATCTCGCGCTCCGCGCGAGAACACGTGGTGGCTGTTTCGTTGACGGCGAACGTTTATCAGTGAGAGCGCGGCCAGTCGTGGCCATGTATTGACGAGCAGGGTCGTGTCGGAGCGCGAAACCGGCGGTGACGCTGGCACGACCACGAAGAGAGTTACCGCCTGTTCGCAGTTCCTGAAGCCGTAGGTTTATACGGATTCTCGCCGCGTCCGTACGTATGACGGAGTTCTCCGAGCGCGTCGAAGCCATCTCTATCAGCGGCATCCGGGAAGTGTTCGAGGCGGCGAGCGAGGACGCTATCAACCTCGGCATCGGCCAACCGGACTTTCCGACGCCACAGCACGCGCGGAACGCCGCCGTTGACGCCATCCAGGCCGGGAAGACGGACGGGTACACGTCGAACTACGGGATTCCCGAACTCCGGGAGGCGATTCGGGAGAAACACGAGCGCGACAACGGCGTCACGGTGCCCGAAAAGGGCGTCGTCGCCACCGCGGGTGGGAGCGAAGCACTCCACCTGGCGCTGGAGGCGCACGTCGATGCTGGCGAGGAAGTGCTCTTCCCCGACCCCGGGTTCGTCGCGTACGACGCTCTCACGAAACTCGCGGGCGGCGACCCGGTGCCGCTCCCCCTGCGGGACGACCTGACGCTCGATCCCGCGACGGTCGAAGAGTACATCACGGACGACACGGCGGCGTTCGTCGTGAACAGCCCCGGCAATCCCACGGGGGCCGTGTCGCCGCCCGAGGATATGCGGGAGTTCGCGCGCATCGCCGACGAGCACGACGTGCTCTGCATCAGCGACGAGGTGTACGAACACATCGTCTTCGACGGCGAACACCGGAGTCCGATGGAGTTCGCGGAGTCGGACAACGTCGTCGTGGTGAACGCGTGCTCGAAGACCTACTCCATGACTGGTTGGCGGCTCGGCTGGGTCGCGGGAAGCGAGCGGCGCGTCGACCGCATGGTGCGCGTCCACCAGTACGTGCAGGCGTGCGCGAGCGCTCCCGCCCAGTACGCGGCCGAAGCCGCGCTCTCCGGCTCCCAGGACCCCGTTGACGAGATGGTTGATGCGTTCGAGGAGCGGCGGAACGTGCTTCTCGACGGCCTCGAAGACATGGGCCTGGACGTGCCGACGCCGTCCGGTGCGTTCTACGCGTTCCCGAACGTGCCGGACGGTTGGGTGGACGCCGTGATGGACGAGGGCGTCGTCGCCGTCCCCGGCGAGGCGTTCGGCGAGCGCGGCCAGGGATACGCACGGCTCTCGTACGCGAACGGCGTCGAGAACATCAAGGAGGCCGTCGAGCGGATGCGGCGCGCGACGAACCGCGTGCGATAACTCTTACCCGTCCGCCGCGCTCACGCCGTGGTATGGAAGTCGCGTTACTCACGGTCGGGGACGAGCTCCTCGCGGGGGAGACGGAGAACACGAACGCGTCCTGGCTCGCGCGCCAACTCACGGAACGCGGCGCGACCGCCACGCGCGTGCTCGTCGTGCCGGACGACCACGACGCCATCGCCGCGTACACGCGGAAGTGGCGCGAGCGGTTCGACGCGGTCATCGTCACGGGCGGCCTCGGCGGGACGCCCGACGACGTGACGATGGACGCGGTCGCGGACGCCGTGGGTCGCGATGTCGTGGTGAGCGACG
>NZ_JAZHPG010000022.1:0-189796 GCF_036418315.1 Salarchaeum sp. III
GGTGTCCGGGTTCGGGGAGGTGCCCGCCCGCGACCGCGGACTCCGCGCGGTGTCGAGCGCGGCGGACGCGCTAGCGCGACTGAACCGTCCGCACGGCTTCCTCCGGCCCGAGACCGTCGCGCTCACCAAGGACAGTGCGAAGGTGCGCGACGCGGGCTTCGGGACGCTCGCCGCGTCGGCGTGGCCGAACCGCGACGACCCGTACGCGCCGCCCGAGACGGAGCCCACGCCAGCGGGCGACGTGTACCGACTCGGCGCGCTCACCCACCACGCGCTCACCGGTCAGCCGCCCCAGAACGGCGAATTCGACGACAGTATGGTCGACCGCCCCGTCCCGGACGACCTCCGGGGGGTCGTGGAGACAGCGCTCGCGGCCGACCCGGACGAACGGTACGGGACGCCGCGGCGGTTCGGCGAGTACCTCTCGTGGGCGGCGTTCGCTCAGGAGACGTGGTAGGTGAGGACGCCGACAACCGTGCGCGCATCGCGGAGGTCGCCCGCCGCCGCGGCCGCGACGAGGTCATCGAACGCCGCGGTGTCGACGCGGATAGACTCGTCGTGGTCGAGGTCCTGTTCCGCGGTCGGCGTGCAGCCGCGCGCGACGAAGTGATGGTGGACCGAGTCCGCGTAGCCGTTCGCCGGTTCGACGGTGGTGAGCGGTTCCAGCGAGTCGGCCTCGTAGCCGGTTTCCTCGCGGAGTTCGCGGCGCGCGGCGGCCGCCAGGTCGGTCGCGTCTTCGGGTTCGGTGCCACCCGCGGGGAGCCCGCGGTTCACGCGCCCGACCGCCTGCCGCCACTCCTCGATAACCACGACCTCGCCGTCGTCGGTGAACGGCAACACCACGACCGCGGGCGGTTCGCTCAGGTAATCGAAGTCGGTCCGCGTGCCGTCCGGGAGGACCACGTCCTCGCGCACCACGTCGAACCCGGGACACGAGTACGCCACCTCCCGGCTCCGCGTCTCCCACGCCAGCTCCTCGTCGGCAGTCATGGACGGTCGCAGGCGGACGCGGGAGAAAGTAATTGTGGTGTCAGAACGAGACCGTTTCCAGCGACTCGCTCAGCTCCCGAACGTGGTCGTTGTACGCCTCCACGAACAGCGGCACGTCCGGCGCGTGCTGGCGCACGTCCGGCGCGGACGGCGGCCCGTACTGCCCCACGAGGTACACGTCACCCGCCCGCAAGTAGGACGCGCGACCCTCCGCGAACTTGAGCTCCCAGCGCGTCCCCGCAACCCGGCTCGCGAACGACCCGTAATCACCGCCGTCGTACCGATGGAGTTCCCCCGCCATCCGGTCCGCCACGTCCCGAATCTCGGAGACGATACGGTCGCGCTCCGCCACGATCTCTGCCGTGGACGCGGGCTCCGGGAACTCCGTCGACACCTCGTCGAGCGTCCCCCGCATCGACGCCACGTACTCGTCGAACGCCCGCACGAGACCGTCGTAGTGCTCCATCGCCCGCGCCAACGGCTCCGGCTCCGGGTCGCGCTTCGTGGAAACGACGTACACGTCCAACCCCGCCTTCCCCTCGAACCGCAAGAAATCCAGGCCGCCGTCCTCGTACTTCACCGTCCACTCGCCGCCGTTCACGCGGAACGACCGCCGCCCGTACTCGCCGCCGTCCAATCTCGCGAGCGACCGCGCCATCTCGCCCGCATGCTCACGCACCGCCGCCACCACCTCGTCCCGCCGCTCTACCGCGGCATCAGCGCTCAACAAATCCGCATCCATACCCCACCCTCCGCCGCCATCCCAGATAAACAGACCGCTCACGAGACCCGTCGCTCGCCGAGAACGAATTGCGGGAAAAGTGGGCCGGCACGAATTACTGAATCTCCGTGGAGCGAAGCTCCACGTGCTCCCACTCGCTTCGCTCGTGGGAACGCGGTTACGGCCACCCGAAGGTCAGCGTCACCGCTTGTCGAGAGAAGATTGCGGGAGAAGTGGGCCGGCACGAATTTGAATCGTGGTTACGGCCACCCGAAGGCCGAAGGATACCAAGCTACCCCACCGGCCCGCATGTTCTCGTACGGACTCGTTCGCCTTTAACCCTTCCGAAGCGGCCTAGTAGGTGGTGTAGGCGTCGGTGTCGAGGTAGTTGTTGGCGACGGTGATGGTGTGGTCGGCGTGGATGGCGTGGGGGGCGACGCGGACGCGCTGGTCGGCTTCGCTGGCGAGGAGGGCGGCTTCGTCGTCGGTGAAGTCGTTGTGGTCGGAGAGGACGAACGCGGGGTGTTCGGGGGGTTCGGCGTCGACGAGTGGCTGGCCGTCCTCGTGGAGTTGGACGACCGTGGCGCGCTCGGCGACCGCCTGCAGCGTCGGTTCGAAGCCGCGTTTCGAGATGTGGACGCCGGGGCTGGGTTCGGCTTCGCGGTGGCCGATGGCTTCGTTCTTGTGGTCGAGGGCGTTCCGGACGAGGCCGGCGAGGTTGCGCTCGTCGGGCCGGGCGTTCCGGAGGTGTCGCGAGTCGAAGCGCACGGTGAGTTCGTCCCGGAGGACGAGATGGACCTGAACGGCGTCGCGGATGTCGTGGCTGAGGAAGAGGCTCGCGCCGACGCAGCGACAGAGGAGGTCGAGGCGGCCCGCGTTCGGGAGAGAATCGAGGGAGAACTCGGCGTCCGTGGGGGCGTCGTGGCCGAGGACGATGAATTCGCGCATACGTCCGGGTTCGCTCCGGAGTGGAAAGGTGCGTCGAAAGGGCTACGTGTGCGTCCGGCCGAAACCCGAGGTATGAGTGTTATCGAGGACGCGCGCGCGGTCGTCGCCGAGGGCCCGGTCTGCGACCCGTGTCTGGGGCGGTGTTTCGCGGACCGGAGTTTCGGGTTGACGAACCGCGAGCGCGGCCGCGCGTTGCGGACGGCGGCCGCCATCGAGGACGACGACCCGTACGAACCCGCGGAGGACTGCTGGGTGTGCGAGGGGTTGTCGGGCGAGTTCGACGCGTGGGCGGACCGCATCGCGGACGAACTCGCGGAGACCGAGTTCGCGTCCTACCAGGTCGGGACGAAGACACCGCCGCTCGTGGAGGAGAACGAACAACTCCTCCGGGAGTCCGCAGGCCTCGACGCGGACGCGGGTGAGGCGTTCAAGTCGGAGTTCAACCGGGAGGTCGGGAAGCGCCTCGGGCAGAAGACGGGCGCGGACGTGGACTTCGACCGGCCGGACGTGCTCGCGGTCGTGAACCTCGCCGACGACGCGGTGGACGTGCAGGTGAACCCGGCGTTCGTCTACGGGCGGTATCGGAAGCTCGCGCGCGGCATCCCGCAGACGGAGTGGCCGTGTGGCGACTGCGGGGGCGGCGGGCTGCGCGGCGACGAGGTGTGTCCGACCTGTAAGGGCACGGGCTACCAGTACCCATTAAGCGTCGAGCAGTTGACCGCGCCCGTCGTGGAGGACGCAATGGAGGGTACGGAGTCGAAGTTCCACGGCGCGGGGAGGGAGGACATCGACGCGCTGATGCTCGGGACGGGCCGGCCGTTCGTCGTCGAGGTGAAGAACCCGAAGAAGCGCCTGCTCGACGCCGACGACCTCGAGGACGAAATCAACGCGTTCGCGGGCGGGAAGGCCGAAGTCGAGGGATTGCAGCTCGCGACCTACGAGATGGTCGAGCGCGTGAAGGAACTCGACGCGGACAAGACCTACCGGGCCGAAATCGAGTTCGCGTCCCCGGTCGACGCCGAGGCGTTCGCGGGCGCGCTCGACGACCTGGAAGATGCGACCATCGAGCAGCGCACGCCCGAGCGCGTCTCCCACCGCCGCGCCGACAAGGTCCGGGAGCGCCGCGTGCTCGACATCTCCGGCGACCTCGACGACGACACGCACGCGACCGTCGAAGTGCTCGGCGAGGGCGGCCTCTACATCAAGGAACTCGTGAGCGGCGACGAGGGGAGAACAAACCCGAGCCTCGCCGGACTCCTCGACACCGACGCGGTCGTGACGGCGCTCGACGTGGTATCGGTGGAGGGAGAGGACGAACCGTTCGAGCGCGACGAGTTCTTCCTCAATGTATAGGTTCGGCGTGGACGAGGCCGGGAAGGGGCCCGTTCTCGGGTCGATGTTCGCCGCGTGCGTCGTCGCCGACGCCGACGCGCTCCCGGACGGCCTCCGCGACTCGAAGAAACTCAGTCCCGCGCGACGCGACGACCTCGACGCCGCGCTCCGCGACGCCGAGGGCGTTCGCGTGGGTGTCGCCGAGATACCCGTCGAGCGCATCGACGACCCCGCGACGGACATGAACACGCTCACGGTGGACGCGCACGCGGCCGCCATCGACGCCGCGGACGCCGAGGGACGCGGTATCGTGGACGCCGGCGACACCTCCGAGGAACGGTTCGCCGGCAGAGTCCGCGAGGCCGCGAACACCGACGTGAACGTGACCGCAGAACACGGCGCGGACGAGGCCTACGCTCTCGTGGCGGCGGCGAGCGTCGTCGCGAAGGTCGCGCGGGACGCGCACGTCGCCGAGCTATCCAGCGAGTACAGCGACGTCGGGAGCGGCTATCCGAGCGACCCCCGGACGAGAGAGTTCCTCGCGAAGTACGTGGGGGAGCACGGCATCATCCCGGACTGTGCGCGGGCGTCGTGGAGCACGTGCGACGACGTGCTGGCGGCGGCCGAGCAGTCAGCGCTCTCCGAGTTCTAGCGCGCCCTCGTGTTCGAGGAGGCGGCGTTTCGCCTCGGTTCCCCCGCTCGCGGAGTACCCGCCGAGACCGCCGTCTGCGGCGACGACGCGGTGACAGGGCACGACCACGGCGACGGGGTTCCGGCCGCAGGCCTGCCCGACCGCGACCGCGGCGGTGTCGAGCGACGCGGCGAGGTCGCCGTAGGTTCTGGTTTCGCCGGACGGGATGTCGGCCATCGCGCGCATCACGTCGCCCGTGAACCCGCTGGGGTAGTCGATTTCGAGGTCGAAGGACTCGCGCTCGCCCGCCTCGTACGCCCGGAGTTGCTCGCGGACGGCGGACGCGGGGGCGTCGACGTAGTCGAGGTCGAGCGTGAACTCGTAACCGAACAGCGTCACCTGCACGGCGTGGCGTTGGACGCGAACGGAGTTAGCTGTAGCGTCGAACGCACGCCTTAAGCGGGCCGCGCGCCATCGGTCGATGAATGGCGGCCGAGCACCACGAGACGCCGGACGCGGAGACGCTCGCGAACGTCGTGGAGACGGGACTGCACGAGGGCGCGATAGTGACGCTGCAGGCCGAGTGCGAGGTCGAGTACGACGGCCGCACGTCGGGCTACCTCGGCCCGGGCGACCGCCTCCTCGTCTGCAAGCCCGACGGCACCCTCCTCGTTCACCAGCCGGACGGCCACAAGCCCGTGAACTGGATGCCCGCCGGCGGCACCGTCTCCGCCCGCGAATCCGACGGCGACCTCGTCGTCGTCGCGCGCCGCGTCAACCCCCGCGAACGCGTCGAAGTCCGGCTCATCGAGGCGTACGGCGTCACGCGCTACGACGCGGACGACGCCGCCGAGTACGAGGAGTCCGGCACCGAGGACGAGATGCACGCCTACATCGAAGCCCACCCGGACGAACTCGAAGACGGATTGCGAATCGTCGAACACGAACGCGAGACGAAGTACGGCTTCATCGACTTCTTCGCCACCGACGCCGAGGGGAACCCCGTCGTCGTCGAAGTGAAGCGCATCCAGGCGACGCTCAACCACTTCGACCAACTGAAGCGGTACGTCTCGCTCTACGAGGACAACGACGAAGTCCGCGGAATGCTTGTCGCGCCCTCCGCCTCGGAACGCGTGCGGCGCGCGCTCCGGGATTCCGGCCTGGAGTTCGTGGAACTCGCGGAGTTCGACCGGGACGCCACGGGAACGACGGACGCGAAACTCAGCGACTTCTGAACCGCAAGCGAACGGCGTCCTCGTCGAAGGACAGGTCGCCGTCGTAGGCGTCCGCCACCCACTTCGCCACCCAGAGACCGAGGCCGCTCGCGTGCCGCAACTGGGTGATGTCGCGCTCCCCGAGCACGATTTCGCGCTCGCTCTCCGGCACGCCCGCGCCCTCGTCATAGACGGCGACCGTCACCCAGCCGTCCTCGCGCGTGACGACCACCTCGACGGCGCCGTCCGTGTGCTCTATCGCGTTCTCCACGAGTTCCTGCACTGCGTCCGTGACGTACTCGCCCGCCGTCGCCGACGCGGACTCCGGCACGTCAACGTCGATGTCGGCGTCCGGATAGTCCTCGCGCACGCCGACCACCGCGTCCGCGACCAGGTCGGTCACGTCCACGGGCGCGGCGTTCGCGCCCACCGTCTCCACGAGTTCGCGGAGCGTCTGGAGGTTGTCGTGGAGACCGCCGAGGTCGGCCGCGGTCTCCGCGATGTCGTCCGCGACCGCGTCGCGTTCCTCTTGGGTGTCCGCGGCGCGAGCACGGCTCGCGTCCCCGTACAGGTACTGGCTGATGGTGCGGAGGTCGTGGCGGACCAGCCGCGAGAGCACGGAGAGCTTCCGGCGTTCGCGTTCGAGCGCGCCGGCGCGGATGCGGCGCGCGTCGTTGATGCCGATGAGGACGTGCGCGAGAGAGCTGATGGCCACGAGAACAGTCCCGGAGAACACGGCGGCCGGCGGCGGCGACCCGAGCGCGCTGTGGTAGGCGTAGATGAGGGCGAGCGCGAGCGCGATGACGACGACGCCGAGGAGGTTCCACGCCGCGATGCGGACGGTCTGGCGGACCGTGAACTCGAAGCGGTACACCAGGTAGCCGAGCGCGACGACGGCGAGGCCGACGGCCGCGCCGAGCGCCGCCACCGTCAATCCTACGAGCGGCGGGCCGACCGTGACGACGTGCACGAGGACGACGGCGATAGCCGCGAGTCCCGTGACGCTGATAGTGGAACTGGCGGCGGCGCGGCGAGCGTTCATGCCCGCCAGTAGCGGGCGTCACAGAAAAGACGTTGGGGTTACCGGTTGTCCGTGAGGAGGCGCCGGAGGATGTCACCGTACGCCGGCCGCGTCACCAGCACGCCGATGAGGACGCCGAGGATGGTGACGATGGCGAACCCGCGGAGGTCGCCGAGGCTGAGGAACGCGAGCGGACTCATCGCGATGATGGTCGTCGCCGCCGCGGCGCCGATGATCCAGAGCGCCTTCCGGAACCGGTTCTGGAACACCCGACTGGACGACACCTCCTCCGTCATCACCTCGTCAGCGATGATGATGAGGTCGTCCACCCCCGTTCCGATGACCGCGATGAACCCCGCGATGTGCGAGAGGTCGAGCGCCAACTGCGTGAGGGACGCGAACCCGAGCAGGACGACGACCTCACAGAGCGCGGTCGCCACCATCGGCACCGCCACCCGGGCCTCCCCGTACCGGAGGTAGACCACGACGCCGACCGCGAGCGCCGCGATGAGTCCAGTGAGGAAGGACAGCGGCTTGAACCGCTCCGCGAGGCTCGGCGAGATGTAGTAGGTCGTTCCCTGGTCGAGGTTGAGCGTCGAGGGGAGCGCGCCCGCGCGCAGGTCGATCTGGAGCTGGCGGGCCTCCTCCATCGAGTCCGCCTGAATCACGAACTGCGGGTTCTTCACGAAGTCACCGGTCTCCATGCTCTGCGCGAGGTCCGCGCCCATCGAGGACGAGTAGACGACCTCCCCGTCGTTCACGGTGAGCAGGCAGTACTGGGTCGCGTTCGGGCTCGACCGGTACTGACAGTTACTGATGCCCTGGCTCGACGTGAAGCCGTAGTTCCGCATCGCGGCCGCGAAGTCCTCCGCGACCGGTTCCGTGAGCGTCACCGGAACCACCGGGCCGAGCGTCTGACTGCGATACGGCGTGCCGATGCTCGCGGACTTGAGGTCGCTCGACGTGAGCACCGTCTCGTTCACCATCGAGTCGTTCCGCGGGAAGTACGCGTCCTGCCGGACGCTCCCGCGCTCGGTGACGAGCTGACGGACGTCGGAGACGTTCTGTCCCGGGACCTCCACGAGGATGTAGTGATCGCCCGTCTGCGAGGACTGAATCTGCTGGACGGTCGTCCCGCCGAGTCCCGTCTGGTCGAGTTTGTCCTGGAGGACGTCCACGATGGTCGCGCGCGTCGGGTCGGTGACGCCGGCCCGGACATCGGTCACGGAGAGGTTCGTCGCCGCGAGCGCGTCACGGAACGGCGTCTCGTTCACGGCAGCGTACACTTCGACCGTGTCGAGGTTGGTGCGCGCGCGCACCTGGCTCTGTTCGAGGCCGAGTTCGCTCGCGACGGTGTTCTGTACGTCGAGTTGGTTATCGGCGGTGACGTTGTCGACGGTCGCCGTCAGTCCGGTGACGGGCGCGCGGATTCGGGTGCCGCCGTCGAGCTGGATTCCGTACTGGAGGTTGGTCGGCTGGGCGGCCGCCGTGCCAGCGTTGTTCCCGGCGACGCCGGGCGCGAACAGCGCGATGCCGCTGCCGACGACGAGCACGCAGAGGAGGACGATGCGCCAGTTCTCGCGAATCATCGCGACACCCCCTCGTACTTGTACCAGCGAAGCAGGCTGAGGTTCAACATGTAGGTGTTCATCAGGTCGGTCGCGAGGCCGAAGGCGAGTATCATCCCGATGGAGCTCAGGAGTTCGATGCCGAACGCGTACGCGACGATGGTCATCACGATCATCGCGACGAGCGACGTGACGGTCATCGTCGCACCGGTCTTGAACGCGCGGTCGACGCTCTCGTAGAAACTCCCGGAGCGCCGGAGCACGTGGTTCGTGAGGAGGATGTCCGAGTCGACGCTGTACCCGATGAGCATCAGGAGCGCGGCGACCGTCCCAAGCGAGAGCGGGATACCGAAGAGATTCATGAGCGCGAGCGGAATCACGATGTCACTGAACGCGGACGCAACCACGGCGAAGCTCGGAACGAACGACCGGAACAGCGCGAACACGACGACGCTCATTCCGCCGAAGGCGATAAGCATACCGATGAGCGCGAACTCCTGGTTGTTCGCGCCGAACGTCGCGGACGTGGTGCGGAGGCCTTCGAGCTCCATCTGGACGGACGACGCGGAGATGCGCTGACGGATGTAGTCCTGGAGCGCGGCCTGCGTCTGTCCGGTCTCCGCCTGGAACGTCAACACGTACGTGTCGGGCCGCGAGGGGATGGCGCGAACGGACTCCGGCGGGTGCTGGCTGAACGCCGAGACGACGGCTGATTGCTGTGCGGGGGACGTGACGGTGAGTTCGGTCCCACCGGTGAACTCGATGCCGAGCGGGACCGGCGTCCCGGTGAGGGCGAACGCGCCGGCGAGAACCACCAACGCCACCAGGAGCGCGGCGAGCGGCGGCACGAGGAGTTGGCGGTTCGAGTACCGGCTGAAGTCCACCTCCGGGACCTCGAACGATGGCATACGTTCGATTTGCGCAATCCCCGTGGATAAGGGTTGAGTTTTCGGGACGCGTTACAGGTCCTGAACGAACCGCTCGGGGACGTAGTCGAGGACGGTCGGCGGCGTGCGCGCGACCAGCCACTCCGCGACGGCGACCATCGGCTTCCGCACGAGCACGTAGACGGCGGAGACGGCGAGCGCGCCGACCGCGACGAGTTCGAGACCGCCGGAGAGCACGAGTATCGGGGGGACGGCGGCGACCGCGGCAAGTCCGAGGTCCTCGGGTGCGCCGTCGTAGCGCACCCAGCGCTTCGGCGGGAGCCAGCGGCCGTTGAAGTGGTCGTAGACGGCGCGGTCGCTCGTTCCCTCCCACGGCCGGAGTTCGAGGCCGCCGCCGAAGGCGTCCATCGCGGAGTGCACGGCGGCCGCGACCACGAACAGCGCGGCGGCGAGCGTCCACGTGCCGGGCGCGACCGCCGCGAGCAGGCCGAACGGGAGCGCGAGGAGCGCGTAGTACACCGGGAAGTGCAGGGTCTTGCGGTGGCCGGCGTACAGGTCGAAGTCGGGGAACGCGCCGCCGAGGAAGCCGGCGGCGAGGACGGCGGGCGCGGCGTCCGGCGCCACGAGTACCGCTATCGCCAGCCCGACGAGCGCGTGCGTCGTCGCCATCATGATACTGTCGCTTACGAGAGAACAGAACTTAGCGCTTTCGCGGACGCTTAAGTGCGGGTCAGTCCAAACCGAGGGTAGTGGTTCGAACCGTCCGCAGACTCGTGCACGCCCTTCAGGCGCTCGTCGCGCTCGTGTTCGTCGTCGGCGTCGTGACGCGGAACCCGAGCGTCGCCGTGAACGCCCTCCTCGGCCTGCTCGTGACGCTCGCCCCGAACGTCCTCGAGCGCGACTACGGCGTCGTCCTCGGCCCGCTCCCCGCGCTCTGGGTGACGGTCGCCGTTCTCCTGCACTCCATCGGCATGCTCGGCCTCTACGACTCCATCGTGTGGTGGGACCACCTCACGCACACGGTCTCCGCGAGCGTCGTCGCCGGCGCCGCGTACGCCGCCGTCCACGCCGTCGACCTCCACACGGAGGACATCTACCTCCCGCCGCCGTTCGTCGGCGTCCTCCTCGTCGTCGTGACGCTCGGGTTCGGCGTGCTCTGGGAGACCGCGGAGTTCGTCGCGCGCGACCTCGCCATCGCGTTCGGCTTTCGCCCCCTCCTCGTGGTGTACAGCCTCGAGGACGCCATCGTCGACCTCGCGTACAACGCGCTCGGCGGCCTGCTCGTGGCGTGGTTCGGGACGACGCGACTCGACCGCATCTCGCGAGAACTGGAGGGACGGCTTCAGGGGAGGTAGCGCACGCTCACGACGCCCTCGTCGGCGTCGAAGCGAATTTCGACGCGATTCACGTCGAGGCGCGCTGCGCGCTCCAGCGTCGCCTGGTCGTCCAGCACGTCCGCGACCGCGTCCTCCGTCTGCGCGGGCGGCACGGCGAGCACGTGCACCTCGCCGGTGCCCGCGCGCTCCGTCGTCGTGACGTCGCCCTCCGCGAGGTCGGCGTGGAGGTCGTACGCCTGCGTCGTCGGTCGCTCGTCGCTCCGCTCGACCGGAATCTGCGTTCGCTCCTCGACGGCCGTGACGGACCACGTCACCTCCATCGGCGGGTCGGGACTCACCGTCGCCTCCAGCACCTCACCGACCTCGACGCCGGGGTTCGAGGAGAGGGTGTGGACGTGGGTGTCGCGGACGTCCGCGAGCACCGCGGAGTCGTCGTCCGCGTGCGTCACGAGGAACGTGCCGGACTTCTCGCTCATACCCGTACTGGGGGACGACGGCTTTTCGGGGTTTCGCTCGCGGCGGCAGAGCGCGGGCGTTAAGGCGGCGGCCGCCGGGACTTCGAGTATGAACGTCGACGTGGGGAACGCACTGGACGAGGTGGCGACGCCGGGCATTCCGCGGGCCGCGCTGGATCGACTGGACGACCGCGTGGCGGACGCACACGACACGATCGCGACCGGGATGGACGACGGCGAGTTCGGGTACGCCGCGCTGAACCTCCCGAACACGGTCGATACGGACGAGATTCGGGCGGCCGTCGAACCGTTCGCCGACGCCCGGACCGTTCTCACCGTGGGCATCGGCGGGAGCGCGCTCGGCGCGGCCGCGCTCTGTGACGCGCTCGGCGACGACACCCGCACGGAATTCCTCGACAACGTCGACCCCGAGGGCGTCCGCGACCTCCTCGACAGCGTCGACCTCTCCGAGACCGTACTGCACGTGGTGTCGCGCTCGGGAACGACCGCGGAGACGCTCGCGAACTTCCTCGTGGTCCGGGAGGCGATGTCGGACGCGGGCGTCGACTGGACCGCGCGCACGTTCGTCACCACCGGCCCCGACGGAAACCTCCGCGACCTCGCGGACGCCCACGACCTCCCCGCGCTCTCGGTGCCGGAGGGCGTCCCGGGCCGGTTTTCCGCGCTCTCCACGGTCGGCCTGCCGGTCGCGGCGCTCGCCGGCGTGGACATCGAGGGTGTCGTTTCGGGCGCGCGCGAAGAACGCGACTCGCTGTCGGGAAGCCTGTTCGACTGTCCCGCATACGCGTACGGCGCGACCGCGTACGCGCTCGACATCCGAGGCGCGGGCGTGAACGCCGTGATGCCGTACGCCGAGGGCCTGGAGACGTTCGCGGAGTGGTTCGCACAACTCTGGGCGGAGAGCCTGGGGAAGGACGGTCTCGGGCAGACGCCGGTTCGCGCGCTCGGCGCGACCGACCAGCACAGCCAGCTCCAACTGTACCGCGCCGGCCCCCGCGACAAGATGGTGAGCCTCGTCACCCTGCGCGACCGACCGGACGTGCCGATTCCGTCGAGCGACCTCGACGGCCTCGACTACCTCGACGGCGAGAGCCTCGGGAGCCTGCTCGACGCGGAGTTCCGCGCGACGGAGGCGAGCCTCGCGGAATCCGGGTGTCCGAGCGTCCGCGTGGAACTGGACGCGCTCGACCCCGAGAGCGTCGGCGGCCTCCTCTACGGGATGGAGGCCGCGTGCGTGCTCGCCGGCGAACTGTACGGCGTCGAGACGTTCACCCAGCCCGCCGTGGAGTGGGGGAAGAAGGCCGCACGCGGCCTCCTCCGCGGCGACGAGTCGCTCCCGGGGACGCCGTCGCTGCGCGTGGAGTGATGTCGGGGTTCGACGCGTACGCGACGACGGCGCGCGTCGCGCTCGTCAGCCTCGCCGCCGTCCTCCTCGGGTCGGTCGCGGGCGCGGTCGGCGCGGCCGCCACCGCTGGCGTCCCCGAGAGCCTGTCGTACGGCGTGCAGTCCGCGCTCGCGAGCGTCGTCATCGGTGCGGTCGCGGTCGCCGCGGTTCGCGCCCGTGGCAGGGACTGGGCGTTCTTCGACCTCGACCGTCCGAGCCTCCGAACCGTCGGCATCGGCCTCGCCGCGGGCGTCGCGATGCTCGGCCTGCTCTGGGCGTTCAGCGTCCTCACGGCCGTTCTGAACGTTCCGTCGGCGAGCCACGGCGTCCAGGAGCGCATCGAGGCGAACCCGACCATCGCGCTCGTGATGGCCGTCGTCTCCGTCCTGTTCGTCGCGCCGGGCGAGGAACTGCTCGCGCGCGGGTTCGTCCAGCGAACGCTCTACGACCACTACTCGCCCCGGCTGGCGGTCGTGGTGGCGAGCGCGGTGTTCGCCGGCGTGCACGTGTTCGCGTACGCGACCGCGCCCGCGCTCGCCGTCGCCGCCTCACTCACGCAGCTGTTCTGCATCTCGCTCGTGCTCGGCGCGATATACCTCCGCACGCGAAACCTCGTCGCGCCGATACTGGCGCACGGCCTCTACAACGCTATCCAGTTCCTCCTCGTCTACATAGGTGTCTGACGCGGAGCGGACGCGCGGCTGGCGGACGCTTATATTCCCGTGTCATAATTCCTCATTTATGGGTCGGAAGCTGTCCGCCGTCTACGACGAGGAGGTGGTCGCCGAGATAGAGCGCCTCGCGAGCGAACACGGCCTCACGGAGCAGGAAGTGCTCCGACAGCTCGTCTATCTCGGGCTCGATTCCCGCTAACGCGGGTTCTTCCGGGTGAGCGAACTCCCGCAGACCGGACAGCGCTCGCGGTCGTCGTCGAACGTCCGCCCGCAGCCCTGACACTGGAACACCCACTCGCGTTTCTCCGTGATACCTTCCTGCTGGACGGCGTCCACGTCGACGCCGAGTTCGGACGCGACGTTCTGCATCGCGTAGTCGTCGGTCACGAGCACGGCGTCGAGTTCGTGCGCGGCGGCGACCAACCGGAGGTCGGTGTCGGAGAGCGTGTCCAGGTCGCCGGTGCGGCGGGCGGCCTTCCTGGCGGTTCTCACGGCGGACTCGTCCGGGACGTGGACGCGCATCCCGCCGCCCTCCATCGCGTCGAACCGATACGTGGACGTGTCGGTGAGTTCCTCGCGCACGAGCGGAATCGTAGCGACGTCGTCGTCCGTCTCGTACCCCGCGATGAACGCCGAGGAGTCGAGGACGCGCACTATCGCCGGACGACGATGTAGTCCTTCACCGCCTGCACGCGGCCGACGGGAATCTCGTAGTGGCCGCGGTCGTCCCGCGAGAAGTCGAGGGTCGTGGTGAGTTCCTCGTTCGGTTCGACGAGCAAGTCCACGAGTTCGCCCGTCTTGAGGTTCATCGTGATGTTGTACAGCATTCCGAGTTCGGTTCCGTCAGACCCCATCACGGCTTTCCCGGAGAGGTTCTCGGCGAGAATGTCGGCCATAATCCTCGCTGGTTGCCGAATCCACATAAAGCCCGCGGGGCGGCCGAAGTCCCGTATTCCGGGAGCCTTAAACCGACGAACGCGCTCTTCACACGTAACAACCGTTTTCGGGGTTACACCATGTCTCAGGAACACTCTGCGTCCGAACCCGGCGACCTCCGTACGCCCATCGTCGCCGTACTCGGACACGTCGACCACGGAAAGACCAGCCTCCTCGACAAGGTTCGAGGGTCGGCCGTCATCGAGGGCGAAGCCGGCGCTATCACGCAGCACATCGGCGCGACCGCCGTCCCGCTCGACGTGGTGTCGGAGGTCGCGGGCAGCCTCATCGACCCGGAGAGCTTCGACCTCCCCGGCCTGCTGTTCATCGACACGCCCGGCCACCACTCGTTCACGACGCTGCGCTCGCGCGGCGGCGCGCTCGCCGACATCGCCATCCTCGTCGTGGACGTGAACGACGGCTTCCAGCCGCAGACCGAGGAAGCCATCCGCATCCTCCAGGAGACCCAGACGCCGTTCGTCGTCGCGGCGAACAAGATAGACACGATTCCGGGCTGGCGGCCGCACGAGGACGCGCCCGTCCAGGAGACGTACGAGGCGCAATCGGACAGAGTGCGCCAGCAGTTGGACGAGGCGCTCTACGAACTCATCGGCGAACTCTCCGACCACGGCTTCTCCAGCGACCTCTACTGGCGGCTCCAGAACTTCCAGAACAACATCGGCGTCATCCCCGTCTCCGCCGAGACCGGCGAGGGCGTCCCCGACCTCCTCACCGTCCTGATGGGGCTCGCGCAGCGCTACATGAAGGAGGACATGGAGGTGGACGTGACCGGGCCCGGAGCCGGGACGGTGCTGGAGGTGAAGGAAGAACAGGGGTTCGGGACGACCGTGGACGTCATCCTCTACGACGGCACCGTCCGCGAGGACGACACCATCGTCGTCGGCGGCCTGAACGAGACCATCGTCACCGAGGTCAGGGCGCTCCTGAAACCCCAGCCGCTCGCCGAGATACGAACTGAAAAACGATTCGAGAACGTCGAGGAACTCTCCGCCGCGACGGGTGTGAAGATAGCCGCACCCGACCTGGACGACGCGATGGCCGGCGCGCCCGTCCGCGTCGTGCGCGACCGCCCGCTCCAGGACGTCATCGACGAGGTCGAGGCCGAACTCGCGGAAATCGCGGTCGAAACCGAGGAGGAGGGCGTCGTCGTGAAAGCCGACACGCTCGGCAGCCTCGAAGCGCTCGCGAACGCCCTCGAAGAAGCCGAAATCCCCATCATGCGCGCGGAAGTCGGCGACATCGCGCCCCGGGACGTAGCCATGGCGACCACCGCCGACGAGGACACCCACCGCTGCATCCTCGGGTTCAACGTCGACGTGCTCGCGGACGCCGAACAGCGCGCCGAGGAGGACGGCGTCGAACTCTTCGAGAGCGACGTCATCTACCAGCTCGTCGAGAGCTACGAGGAACACGTCGACGCCATCGAACGCCAGCAGAAGGAAGCCGTCTTCGAGAACATCCGCCGGCCCGCGCGCTTCCGCATCCTCGAAGACCACGTCTTCCGGCAGTCCGACCCCGCCGTCGTCGGCGTCGAAGTCCTCTCCGGCACCCTCAAGCGCAACACGCCCGTCGGGACGTTCGACGGGAACGAACTCGAACGCGTCGGCGTCGTCAAGGGCATCCAGCAACAGGGCGAGGACGTGGACGAGGTGCGCGCCGGCAACAGAGTCAGCGTCTCCATCGACGGCCCGACCGTCGGCCGCGACATCAAGGAAGGCGACGAACTCTGGGTCGACCTCCCCGAGAAACACGCGAAGGTACTGGAGCAGGAACTCGCGGAGGAGATTCCGGCCGACGAACGCGAAGCCCTCTCGATGTTCGTCGACCAGCGGCGGAACCGCGACCCATTCTGGGGGAAGTAGGTGGAGCCGAGCGTAGCGAGGTTCCACCGAACGAGCGAGCGCGAGCGCCAGCGAGACGCGAGCCGAGGTGGCGCTACGCGCCGCCGAACAGTCGACCGCTGAGCGCAAGCGAAGCGGAAACATGGCGAGCGAAGCGAGGGCTCGCCGAACACGCGAGCGGCGAAGCCGCGAGCACGAACGAACGCGGAGTAGAAGCGGTCGGCCGCTTCACGTCTCCCTCCGGGCCGTAATTTTGAGTTTCGTGGACGCCATATATCCGCATACGATGTATCGACCTGACACGAAGACTGGCGAGGCTGTACCGTCCAGTGAGGGACCGTCACCGCTCGACCGCGTGCTCGGTTCCGCGGTCAGGGTGTCAGTGTACGACCTCGTGCTGTTGGGGGTGCCGCTCCTGCTGCTCGCGGGGGGCGTACTCGGACGGTCGGTCGGCGCGTCGACGATAGCGGGCGTGAGCGCGGGGAGTCTCGGTGCGCTCGCGCTCGTCGCGTACGGATTGTTCGGCGTGCCGCCGCACGCGAACGCGTAGAAAAACTGGTTTTTATCGTGCAGGCGGGTCGATATCGGCGTTCGCGAGCGCGGCCTTCACCTGGAGGGCGGCGCTCGCGGCGAGCCCCTGCGCCACCTCGTCGCGTTCCGCGGACGGAATGAGTTCGGTGTCCTCGGCCTCGTCGAAATCGGGCGTGAACCCCGCGGAGACCGGGTTCCCAATGGGGGGACGGACGGCGACGGTGGCCTGCGGGCCGTTCGACCCCTGGTTCACCTCGGAGCCGACGACGTACTCGTCGGGGAGGAAGTCCCGGGTTCGGGACGCGATGCGGGAGAGGCTGTCGCGGAGCGCGCGGTGCTGCGCGGGCGAGAGGTCCGCGGCGGGCGCGTCCGGCGTGTCCGGCCCGGCGTACGGCGTATTCCCGTTCATACCCGGGTTAGGGCGGGATGGCGGATAAGCCTTCGTCCCGGGGCGAACTAGTTGATGTACTCGTTGCCGCGCCAGTCGACGCCGCCGTTCCCGTTACCGTTCCCGTTCGCCTGGGACTGCTCGACGACTTCGACCGCGGCGCGTCGGGCTTCCCCGTCAACGACCCGGGTCGCCTGGAGTTCGTCCTCCGCCTCGTCCGCGGTGATGGCGGTGAGGGTGCCCTCCACGTCGAGCAGCGCGATGTCGCGGAGAAGGAGGAACATCGGGTAGCGGACGGCGGTGTTCTGAAGGACGGTCTCGAGGTCACCGGAGAAGCTCGCGTACTCGACGAGCTCTGACGTGATTTCGTCCTCCTCGTCGTTCCGGCGCGCCCACTGGCGTTCCTCCTCGTCCTGGTCGTAGATGCGTTTCTCCTCGACCTTCGCCTTCAACTGGGCGGTCGGCGTGTACTTGCTGAGGGACTCGTCGGCCGCGACGGCTTTGATGAAGAGCATGCGGTTCCGACGGTCGATTTCGAGGTCCTCGACTTCCGGCGGAAGGTCGGGATTGTCGAGATAGTCCTCTAAGTCCTCGAGCGGAAGGTCGAAGTTCGCGGAGAGCTGGTATACGTGGCCTGTCATGAGTGTGCGATTACTGGCGTGGTTCGCGAACGACTCACAGCAATCTACCTAATGTAGGAGACCCGTGCATAAATGGGCAATGCTCGGCCGTCAACAGAGTGGGGTGCTGTCGCCGTACGCGGCGAGAACCACCGCGGACGCGTATTCGCCGGCGTCCGCGGCAACGGTCGCGGTCTCCACCTGTTCGCCGGCGAACGCCCAGTCGCGGAGGTCGCGGCCGGCGTCGAGGCCCGTGCGCACCACCTGGGCTATCTCGTCCGCGTCCGTCTCGCCGGACGCCTCGTAGAACAATCCCGGTCCGGCATCCTCGCCGCGACTCCACGCGAGACCGGCGCTCGCGCGGCTCGGACCGGCAACGCTCGCGTGGGCCTCCACGACGGTTAATCGGTTCCCGGCGGGCCCGAGGTCGGGCGCGGTCCCCGCCACCTCGACGGGCACGTCCGCGGGGATGACCGAGGAGACGGTGACGAGGTTGTAGTTGTGGAGGTTCGCGTCCGCCAGCGCGGCGTCGTACGCCGCCATCTCCGTGGGCGCCGTCCCGGTCCCCCACGCGATACGAATACGGCTCATACGGGAAGAAACGTCCGCGCGAAATAAGGGGTGTCGGTTATCGGACGGCTACTGGACGTACACGGAGTGACCGGGCGAGTCGTCCTCCGCGTTGCGCTTGATTTTATCGAGCGCGTCCTCGAAGTCCCGCATCGTCACTTCGTCGCGACCGTCCCGAATCGCGAACATCCCCGCCTCGGTGGAGAGACTCTCCAGCTGCGCGCCGGAGAACTCCTCGGTCTGCTCCGCGAGCGCGTCGTAGTCCACGGTTTCGGCGAGGTTCATGTCGTCCGTGTGGATGGCGAGGATGCGCGAGCGCGCCTCCGCGTCCGGGTTCGGCACCTCGATGAGGCGGTCGAACCGGCCGGGGCGCAGAATCGCCTCGTCGAGCATGTCGAAGCGGTTCGTCGCCGCGATGATGCGCACGTCCCCGCGCTCGTCGAACCCGTCCATCTCGGAGAGCAACTGCATCATCGTCCGCTGGACCTCGGCGTCCCCCGAGGTCTTCGAGTCCGTGCGCTTCGAGGCGACAGCGTCGATTTCGTCGATGAAGATGATGGCGGGTTCGCGCTGCTCCGCGAGGTCGAACAGGTCGCGAACCAGCCGACTGCCCTCACCGATGAACTTCTGCACGAGCTCCGAGCCCGCCATCTTGATGAACGTCGCGTCGGTCTCGTTCGCGACGGCTTTCGCCATCATCGTCTTCCCCGTGCCGGGCGGGCCGTGCAGGAGCACGCCGCTCGGCGGCTCCACGCCGACCTCCTCGAACTGCTCCGCGTTCAGGAGCGGGTCCTCGACGGCCTCCCGGACCTCGCGGAGTTCCTCGTCTAGGCCGCCGATGTCCTCGTACTCGACGGTCGGGGACTCGTCCACCTCCATCGACTGCGCGCGGGCGTCCGTCTCGTCGTCGAGCACGCGCTGCACCGCGAAGGAGTCGTTGATGGCGACGCGGTCGCCGACCTCCAGCTTCTGGCGGAGCCGGTCGCCCACGTCCGTGAGGACTTCCTGGTTGTTTCCGTGCTGCTGGAGGATGGCGCCGTCGTCGTTCAAGTCCTCGACCGTCGCGATGTAGAGCGACGCCGTCTTCAGCGTCTCGTTCTCCCGCTGGAGGTCCTCCACGCGCTCCCGGAGCTCCTGCTGGTGGTCGCGAACCGACGCCAACTGGTCTTCGAGCTGGTCGTTCACCGTCAGTATCTCCTCGTAGTGGGATCTGAGAGCGTCCAGCCGCTCGTCCGGGGACGAATCGGGGTCCACGTCGAGAGTCGGCCGGTCGGGTAGAGATGGGCTGCGGGACATCCTGTTGGCCGCCAGTATGGCCCGCGCGTAGAAGTTCCTTTGGGTCGTTACACCAGGTCGTCCATCTGGTCGAGGTAGTCGCCGTACACCGAAATCGCGGACTCGATCGGCTCCGGCGAGGTCATGTCGACGCCGGCGTGCCGGAGGGCGTCGAGCGGGTACTCGCGGTTCCCCATCGCGAGGAACTCGCGGTAGCGCCGCGCGGCGTCCTCGCCCTCGCTGAGGATGTCCTGACTGAGCGCGACCGCCGCCGAGATGCCCGTGCTGTACTGGTAGACGTAGTAGTTGTAGTAGAAGTGCGGGATGCGCATCCACTCGCGGCGGATGTGGTCGTCCAGCTCGGCGGGCGCGTAGAAGGACTCCTTCAGGTCGCCGTACACCTCGTCCATCCGGTCGGGCGTGAGCGCTTCGCCCTCCTCGGAGAGCGTGTGAATCCTGTGCTCGAAGTCCGCGAACAGCGTCTGCCGGTAGAGCGTGGAGCGGAAGCGTTCGAGGTACTCGCTGAGGACGTGCCGGCGGAACGCGTCGTCCTCCACGGTGTCGAGGAGGTGCTGGGTGAGCAGCGCCTCGTTCACGGTGGACGCGACCTCCGCGACGAAGATGTCGTAGTGCGAGTAGACGTACGGCTGCTCCTCGCCCGTGTACTGGCTGTGGAGGCTGTGCCCGAGTTCGTGGGCGAGCGTGTACATCGAGGAGATGTCGTCCTGATAGTTCATCAGGATGAACGGCTGGGTGTCGTAGGTGCCGCCGGAGTACGCGCCCGAGCGCTTCCCGCGGTTCTCGTACACGTCCACCCAGCGGGATTCGAGCCCCTCGTCCACGCGGTTCTGGTAGTCCTCGCCGAGCGGCGCGACCGCCTCCACCACGTGCTCCTTCGCCCCCTCGTACGTGATTTCGGGGCTTTCGGTGTCCGCGAGCGGCATGTAGAAGTCCCACGGCTTCAGCTCCTCGACGCCGAGCTGGCGCTGCTTGAGTTCCGCGTGGTGGTGGAGTTTGTCGAGGTTGTCCGTCACGGTGTCGACGAGGTTGTCGTACACCTCGACGGGGACGTTCGTGTCGTCCAGCGCGGCCTCCCGCGCGGTATCGTAGAACCGAGCCTGCGCCGTCTTCACGTCCGCCTTCACGCTGTTCTTCAGCGTCGACCCGAGCGTGTTCCGCACTGATTCGAGTTCCTCGAAGTAGGACTCGTGGACGGTCTGGCGGAACTCCCTATCGGAGTTCTTGAGGAGGGTGGTGAAGTTTCCCTGACTGATTTCGACCGCGTCGCCGCTCGGCTTCTCGACGGTGGGGAACGTCATGTCCGCGTTCGTCAGCATCGAGTAGATGTCACCGGGCGCGCCCGTCACCTCCCCGAGTTCCGAGAGGAGTTCCTCGATTTCGGCGGAGCGCGTGTGATCCTTCTGCCGGAGTACGTCCTCGAAGTAGTGCTCGTACTCCTCGAGACCGTCCGTCTCCGCGACCATGTCGGCGATGTCGTCCTCGCTGAGTTCCTGAATCGCGGGCTCGATGAACGACGCCGCGCTCGACGCCTGCGAGACGAGGCTGGACGCCCGCGCGGAGAGCGCCTGATACTCCTGGTCGCGCGTGTCCTCGTCGGAGCGCATCCGCGCGTACGACGACACCTTCGCCACCTCCCGCATGATTTCGTCTCGGAGTTCCAGTACGTTGAGGAGGGTGTCGCCGTCCTCGGTGGCGTGTCCCTCGTAGTTCGAGAGGTCGTCGAGGCGGCCCTTCACCGTCTCGAACGCCTCCTCCCACGCCTCGTCAGTGGCGTAAATGCTCTCCAGGTCCCATTTGTACTCCTGTTCGATCTCGGTGCGCTCGGGCACGCTGCTCATGGCCGAACGCAACCGGTCAGTCCTGTTAAGAGTTCGCAAACCGGACTGGCGGGGGCAGTAGTTTTCGGGCGGGCGCGCGACACCCCGCGTATGGTCGAGACTCCCGAGGCGTTCGGGCGGCTGTGGGCGGACGACTACCCCGGAACCTTCCTCCGCGACCTCGCGGAACTCGGCGACCGAATGAGCGGCCGGCCGGGCGAACGCCGCGCCGCCGACCTCGTCGCGGACGCCTT
Source organism: Salarchaeum sp. III (assembly GCF_036418315.1). Taxonomy (NCBI): domain Archaea; kingdom Methanobacteriati; phylum Methanobacteriota; class Halobacteria; order Halobacteriales; family Halobacteriaceae; genus Salarchaeum; species Salarchaeum sp. III. The sequence goes on from NZ_JAZHPG010000022.1 coordinate 21,458, forward strand.
CGAGGACGCGGGCGCACGGAACGTCGCGGTCGAACCGTTCGAGATGAACGCGTGGCGGCGCGGAAGCACCGAGTTCGGCGTCACAAGTCCCGTTGAGCGGTCGTTCGAGGCGCTCGCGCTCCCCTACTCGCCGAGCGGAGACGTGCACGACGAGTTAGTGGACGTGGGCCACGGCACGCCGGAGGAAATCGAAGCGGCGGACGTGGCGGGGAAGGTCGTGGTAGCGTCGACGGAGACGCCGCCCGGGATGGACCGGCTCTACCACCGGATGGAGAAGTTCGGGCACGCGGTGGCGGCGGGCGCGAGCGCGTTCGTGTTCGCGAACCACAAGCAGGGACAGTTGCCGCCGACGGGCGCGCTGCGGCTCGACCGGGAGGCCGCCGTCCCCGCCGTTGGCGTCTCCGCGGAAACGGGCGCGTGGCTGCGCGAGTACGCCGACCGCGACGGCGAGGTGTCGCTCTCCGTCTCCGCCGACACCGCGCCCGGCGAGGGACACAACACGACCGGCGTGTTCGGCCCAAAAACGGAGGAGGAGGTGGTCGTGCTCGCGCACCACGACGGCCACGACATCGCGGAGGCCGCGCTGGACAACGGCTGCGGCGTCGCCACCGCCGTCGCGATGGCGCGCGTCCTCGCGGAACTGGACCTCGATACGCGCGTCCGCGTCGTCACCGTCGGCGGCGAGGAAGTCGGGCTGCTCGGCGCGAGCGCTCTCGCCGACCGGCTCGACGCCGAGAGTATTCGGTCGGTCGTGAACGTGGACGGCGCCGGCCGGTATCGGACGATGCGGGCGTTCACGCACGGCACCCCGGCGTTCGAGGGCGTGCTCGATTCGGTCGCGGACGCCGCGAGCCGCGAGATACCCGTGGAGGGCGCGCTCCACCCGTTCAGCGACCACTGGCCGTTCCTCAAGCGCGAGGTACCCGCGGTCCAGTTGCACTCGGTGACGCCGGAGCGCGGCCGGGGATGGGGGCACACGCACGCCGACACGTGGGACAAGACGGACGCGCGGAACGTCCGCGAGCACGGGATGCTCGCCGCGCTTCTCGTCCAGCACCTCACCAGGGAGTCGGTGCCGCGGCCGGACGCGGACGCGCTCGCCGCCGACCTCGAATCACGGGGACTGCGGCCGGGAATGGAGGCGGCTGAGGTCTGGCCGTCTCATTGGGGGTAGAGCGCGTCCGCGACCCGCGACCGCGTGCGGCGCTCGACCGCGAGCGACCCGAAGGTCTCCCGGCAGTCGGCCGCGGCGCGGTCGTCGACGGCGAAGTCGAGGTCGTAGCCCACGTCGGCGAGCACGAGCGGGTGGGCGGGCGCGGCCGGCACGCCGAGCGGGCCGTCGAGCGGCTCGGGGGAGAGCACGCGGTCGATGCGCGCGTCCGAGCCGCCCGCGGCGACATCGCGAACGAGCGCGACGAGTCGGCGGACCAGGCCGCGCGGGAACCCGCCCGCGCGTACCGTGACCACGAGGTAGTCGTCGTCGCGGTCGAGGGAGAGCGAGAGGTCGCGCTCGGTGTTCTCGGAGTCGGTGGTGAGGTTGTGGAAGTCGTGCTCGCCGGCGAGCCGCCGGGCGGCCTCGCGGGCGCGCTCGTCGTCCAGGTCGGGCGCGTAGAGGTGGTAGACGTACTCGCGGTACCGGGCGTGGTGGGTGGCGTGGAAGCCGTCGGGCGCGTCCGCGAACGCCCACGCCCGGACGTGCGCGGGGAGTTCGGGGTTGAGCGCGCGCGGCGTCAACCACTCGGGAGTCTCGAACCCGACCGTCTGCGCGCGAGCGGAGACGCCCGCATCGGTCCGGCCGGCCGCCGCGTACCCGTTCGGTTTCTCGCCCTCGAAGACATCGAGGGCGCGGAGCGCACGAAATAGTTCGTCCTCCACGGTGTCGCCGTGCGGCTGGCGCTGGAACCCCCGAAAGCGGGTGCCGTCGTACGCCAGCCGGAACGCCCGCATCTACGCGAAGTCGTCGTAGGTCGGGCTCGAACGGTCGCCCGGGAAGTCGTCCACCGGGGCCTGCGTCTGGTCGCCCGACTTCATGTCCTTCACCGTGACGTTGCCGTCTTCGAGGTCGCGCTCGCCGACGATGACGACAGTGTCGGCGTTCACGCTGTCGGCGTAGTTCATCTGCGCGCCGAACGACCGGTCGGACACGTCGGACTCGACGACGTTCCCGCGCTCGCGGAGGTCACGGGCGACACGGGCGGCCACGTCCCGGGTGTCGCCCACGGAGAGGACGTAGTAGTCCGTGCGGAGCTCCTCGTCCGGGTGGACGCCCGCGCGCTCCAGGAGCAGGGGAAGTGTGGAGTGGCCGGGCGCGAACCCGACCGCGGGCGTGGGCTGACCGCCGACGGACTCGATGAGGTCGTCGTAGCGCCCGCCGCCGAACACGCTCCGACTCACCTCGCCCGTGCTGTCGAAGCACTCGAAGACGACGCCCGTGTAGTAGTCGAGGCCGCGTGCGGTTTCGAGCGAGATGTCGCAGTACTCGCGCACGCCGAAGTCTTCGGCGGCGTCGAGGACGTTCCGGAGGTTCTCGACGGCGTCCGCCACGTCGTCGCCCGCGAACGCCACGAGTTCGTCCAGGTCGTCGGAGTCGAGGAGGTCGGCGAACTGCTCGGCCTCACTCCGGGAGAGCCCCGCGTCTTCGAGATGGTCGAAGAACTCGACGCGCGAAATCTTGTCCGACTTGTCGACGGCGCGAATCGCCGCGGTGGTGTCCACGTCGCCGTCGAACGCCGCGAGCAGGCCGGAGAGGATGTCGCGGTGGCTCACCCGGAACTCGAAGTCCTCGGGGGAGAGACCGAGGCCGGTGAGCGCGTCCGCCGCGACAGCCAGGACCTCCGCGTCCGCCGTCGGCTCGCTCGACCCGAAGATGTCCACGTTCGTCTGGTAGAACTCCCTGTACCGGCCCTGCTGGGGTTCCTCGTACCGCCAGAACGAGCGCGTGGAGTACCACTTGATTGGCTTCGAGAGCTCCTGCTGTTTCGCGACGACCATCCGCGCGACCGTCGGCGTGAGTTCCGGCGTCATCGCCACGTCGCGGCCCCCGCGGTCCGTGAAGGAGTAGAGTTCCTCCTCGATCTCCTCGCCCGACTTGTCCACGTACATCTGGGTGCGCTCCAGCGCGGGCGTCCCGACCTCGCGGAAGCCGTACCGGGCGGCGACATCCTCGACGGTGTCGATGATCTCGCGCCGCGCCCGCATCTCCCGCGGATAGAAGTCCCTGAATCCCTTCAAGCGGTCGTACATAGTCCGGGATTCGGCGGGCGCGCGCTTCAAACCACTGCCTTCCGTTCGCCGCCGGCGCCGCTACCGCACGTCCCGAACCCGCGTCTGCGTGTGCTCGGGGAACACGTCCGAGACGGACGCGTCCTCGAACTCCGTCCGGAGGAGGGCGCGGAGTTCGGACTCGTAGTCGGATTTTTCGAGCGTCTCGCTCGGCCCGGACTCAACGTCCAGCGACTCCGCGACCATGTCGTCGATGGCGCCCCGGCCGAACCCGGAGAGCGGGGAGAGGTAGTGGACGTCGTGGCGGTCCTCGATGCTCTGCGCTTGGGCGCGCGAGACGGTGGGCACGCGGTCGTCTCGCCGACTGCCGTCCGCCACCGCGTCCACGTCCAGCGACGCGACCACTTCGAGCGCGTGCTCGTGAACCATCTGGATGCCGTTGCGGGGATACCCATCGGAAACCATCTGCTCGACGGCGTCCAGCGCGACCTCGCGGTCGAGGTCCACGCGCCGGAAGTCGAACGGCGTGCGCTCGGCGGCGTCCCGCGCGTGCTCCCAGTCGTCCGTCACGCCGAACGACCCCGTCACGAGCGTCACGTCGTAGAACCGTTCGAGAACCAGCGCTGCGAGCGTCGAATCCTTCCCTCCACTGTAGAGGAGCGCGAGCTCCATCTACCGGCGCGAGATGTTGAAGGACTGCTCGTCCGGCTTCAGCTCGCGGAGCAGGCTCTTCATCTGCTCCTCGTCGAGCTGGTCCTGAATGCGGCCCGAGCGCCCGAGCGCCACGACCTGCTGTTCGACGCTCTCCGCGAGGTCGGGCTTACTCATCCGCACCGAGTTCAGCCGACGCCGCGCGCCGTCCGAGAGGTACTGCCGCAGCATCGCCTTCTTCTGCTGTTCCGCCTGCTGCTGGGCCTGCTGCTGGGCTTCCTGCTGGCCCTGCGCGCCGCCCTGCTGTTGTTCCTTCATCTTCTCCATCTTCTGCTGTCGAAGCTCCTCCAAGCGCTCCTCGTCGTCCTGACTCATACACGAGTGTACTCGACGGAGAGACAAATGATTTTCCACACCCACCTTTTTACCGAGGGGGGTCGCATGGCGACCCCCTCGGCAAAAACCTGTTCCCGTGAGCGGAGTGAGGGGGAGCCAGTCAGCGCGTCGCTCTGACGCTGGAGGGAAAAAGCGGCGCGGCGAAGCCGCGCCGGACGGCGACGAAACGGTTACCGCTCCCGCCGTTCGCCACCCGACCGCTTCCGCCCGTGCCGCTACGTGCGGCGGAGGCGGGGGGAGAGGACGAACTCGGCGTTCCCGTGGCCGTCCTCGAAGCCGTAGTCGAGTTCGACGGGGAGGTCGTCGCCGAGCGCGACCGCGACCGGTGTCTCGGGGAGGACGGAGACGATGTCGGCGAGGTAGGAGAGCGAGTAGATGGCGCTCGCCTCGCCCGCATCGTGAGCGTCGTCGGGTTCGAGTTCGACGACGGCGGTGTCGGTGTCGCCGTCCGCAACGGAGCGGAAGCCGTCGTCCCCGAGTTCGAGGGTGGCGTGGTCGGACACCATTTCGGAGGCGTCGACGACCCGGGAGAGGTCGGCGGCGGCGAGGGTGAAGCGGCCGGCGTGGTCGAAGTCGAGTTTCTCGGGGTCGGGCGGGGCGCGGATGGCGTCGGGGTCGATGAGGCCGAGCGTGTAGTGGAGGTCGGCGTGTTCGACGTGGAGGAGGCCGCGCGAGTCCTCGATGGCGAGCGAGACGGGGTCGTCCGCGTCGCCGAGCGCGAGCACGTCCGCGAGCCGGTCGAGGTCGACGCCGACGGTGGTTTCGCTGGCGTCGTACTGCTCGAACCCGGCGGCGTCGAGGGTGACGCGGACGGACGCGACGGTCGCGGGGTCGGTCGCGGCGACGAGCAAACCGTCAGAACCGAAGCGGACGCGGCACTCGGAGACGAGGCTGCGGGCGGTCGCGACGACGGTTCGGAGCGCGTCCGCGCGAACGACCGCGCGGACGCTGGAATCGTCCGGGCTGCTGGCTGCCTTCGACATACACGACGCCTCGACCCAGTGGGAGAAAAGAGTTCTCACGCCACCGAGAGGACATAATCCTAAAACAGTTATTTATATAGGCGTATATGTATTTCTATAATCTGTATTCGAGTATGTCCGGATCAGAGCGACCACGCGGATTGCTGTCCTCGGCCGACCGCGCGTACCTCCGCGGCGACGGCGAGTTGGGAAGCACGCAAGCGGAGCGGAACGCCCGTGGGAGAATCAGGGACCGCGTCGAACACGCGCTGCTCGACTTCGAAGTGCTGCTGGAGGGACTGAGCGAGCGCGACCGCGAACTCGTGTTCGAGAAGCGACTCGGGGAGCGCGACGGCACCGAGGTGTTCGACGCGCTGGTGTCCGCGACGGCGTTCCTCTACGCCGGCGTCGAGGACACCGACCTCGCGTTCGACACCGTGCTCTCGGAGGGAATCAACCTCGCGGAAGCCGAGAACGACCGCGCCGCCAGCGTCGCGTTCGAGCGCACCTACCACGCGCTCGACGCGGAGACGCTCCTCCGCGAACTCGACGCCGGAAACAGCCTCTCGCTCACCGAACTCGCGTTCCTGCACGCGAGCGACGACGTGAGCCGCGAGGAACTGACGCGCCACCTCGACGACGAGGACGACTTCGACGACGGCCGCATCCAATCGAAAGTCACGGAGTTCTGAGGGGCGGCCGTCCGTTCGAGCGAATGCAGCGGGCGGTTTCGGATACCGAGGGGGCTATACGAACAGCGGGAGAAGGAGGGCTATGCCGTTCGTCGTTCCGTTCGATGGCTCTCGTCTCTCGGTCGCCGCGCTCGTCAACGCGCGCGTCCACCAGGTCGGCTTCGACAACCTCCCGCAGGACGTGCGCGGACTCGCCAGCCGCGAGGAACCGCCGGACATCACCGCGGTAAGCGTCGTGCCACGCCGCGCGTCCTACGCCCGCGAGAAGGACTGGCTGGACGACGACGAACCGTTCGACCCCGAAGCTGTCGTCGAACACCTCCGGGAGCGCGTCGCGGAAATCGCGCCGAGCGCCGACTTCGCGTACGAGTACACGGACACGACCAGTGCGGGCGCTATCGGCCAACAGCTCCGCCGGAAAGCCCGCAAGCTCGACGCCACCACGGTCTTCGTCGGGAGCGAGAACGCCGGCCGCATCGTCACGCCCGTGATGAGCGTCGGCTCGCGCGTCTCCAACGAACAGGACTACAACGTCGTCCTCGTCCGCCGAGAGCTCTCCTACACACCCTGACCGGCGGTCCTGCGGCCATGGAGCGTGTGGACTGTGAAAAACGGTGTCGAGAGGCCGACAGAAAATCCGAGTTACGCGTAGCGTTCGAGTTCGGGGCGGTCGAGCTGTTCGAGGACGTCGCCGGCGGTGTCGTCGAGGAGGGCGCGGCCGTCGCCGGAGACGATGCGGCCGTCACTGCCCTGCTTCTGGACGAGGCCTTCGTCCTCGAGCTGCTGGAGGATGGTGCGAATGATGTTCTTGGAGGCGTCGGCTTTCTTGGAGGGGGCGACCTGGTAGCGGTTGGAGCCGTCGCGGGTGCCGCCGTACTCGGTGCTGAGGCGTTCGACGCCGACGGGGCCGTCCGTCGCGACCTTGCGGAGGAGGCTGGCGGCGCGGCGCGCCCAGAAGTCCTCCTGTTCGGGGGGGAGTTCGCGGTCCGCGCCGGTCTTCGCGTACTCGGCCCAGTCGGGTTCGTCGAGTCGGTCGTCGAGTTCCGCGGCGAGCTCGTCGATGAGCTCGTTGGCGGGGGCGTCGTAGAGAGTTACCATGCCCGGTGTTTCTCGTCCGCGAAGTAAAACGCTTGCTTTCTACGCTCGGCTTTCGAGGATGAAGGCGGCGACGCCGCCGATGACGGTGGGTATCCAGTAGGTCGCCGCGCGGAAGACGAGGGCGGCGCTGGTGGCGGTGGCGGCGTCCATCGACGTGGTGGGGACGAGAAGGAGGACGATGGCGAACTCGACGCCGCCGGCGCCGCCGGGGAGCGGGGTGACGGACGCGATAGTGGCGACGGGAACGACGACGAAGACGATGGCTGCGGGCACGCCGACAGGGACGAGTCCCCAGAGGGTGAGGTAGAGCGCGAGGCACATGACGAGCCAGCCGAGCGTGCTGTACGCGAGCGCGAACGCGAGGTCGCGGCGGTTCGCGGCGACGCGGCCGATGGACCGGTAGAAGGAGGCAATGCGGTCGCGGAGGACGCCCGCACCGGGTGCGCTGAACCCGGGGACGACGCGCGCGACGAGGCCGAGCACGGGGGCGAGCGCTGCGGCGAGCGCGGCTTTGAGGCGGTCGCGGTACCGCCAGAGGAGGTATCCGATGACCGGAGTGGCGACGGCGAGCGCGACGACGGCGGCGGAGACGAGCTGGACGCGGTTGACGACGGCGTACGTGAGCGTGTAGTACGCGAGACCGAGGACGGCGAGGACGATACTGGGGATGAAGTTCAGGGTGTCGACGCTCGCGATGGCGGCGAGGCCTTCCTCGTAGTCGCTGCCGGTGGCGCGCGAGATGAGGAGCGCGCTGAACGGCTCGCCGCCCGCCTGCCCGAACGGCGTGATGTTGTTCGCGAACGCGGCGGACGCGTAGAGGAGGAAGGCGTCGAGCGCGCTCGCGGTGACGCCGATACTATCCAGAACGCGGCGGAGCGCGAGCCCCCACGCGGCGAGCCAGACGACGCCGAGCGCAACGATGCCGAGGAAGGTCGAGAGGTCGAGGAGGCGGAGCGCGGCGAGAATGTCGTCGAATCCGACGAACCAGAGGAGTCCCGCGAGCACGGCGAGCGCGGCGAGAAACCCGATGACGATGCCGCGTTCGTCGAAGTCCATGGTTGCGAGCGAGACGGGCGCGGACGGTAAATCCTCCGACCGAGCGGCGACCCGCGGCGTTTTTCCCGGCCGGACGCAACCCCCCGGGTATGGATGAACGGGCGGCGCTGGCGCGCATCGCGGACCTCGTGCCGGCGGCGGGCGACGACGCCGCGGTGCTCGGCGACACCGTGGTCACTATCGATATGCTCCACGAGCGGACGGACTTCCCGCAGGGAACGACGCGGTACACGCAGGGCTGGCGGGCGGTCGGCGCGTCCCTTTCGGACGTGGCGGCGATGGGCGCGGACGCGACGGGCGCGGTCGCGGTCTACGGCGCGCCCGACTTCGACCCCGACGCCCTCGAAGGATTCGTGCGGGGTGCGCGCGACGTGTGCGATCGCGTCGGCGCGGAGTACGTCGGCGGCGACCTCGACGACACCGACGAGTTCACCACCGCCACCACCGCCGTCGGCGAGACCGCGAACCCGGTGTTTCGGTCGGGCGCGGAACCCGGTGACGCCGTGTGCGTGACCGGCGAACTCGGGCGGAGCGCCGCCGCCATCGACGCGTTCGCGTCCGGGAACGAGGAGCGCGGGAACGACCTGTTCCAGTTCACGCCGCGGGTCGCGGCCGGCCGCGAACTCGCCGCGCACGCGACCGCGATGATGGATTCGAGCGACGGCCTCGCGCGCTCGCTCCACCAGCTCGCGGAGGCGAGCGACTGCGGGTTCAGCGTCGACTCAACGGAGATTCCCGTGTTCGACGGCGTCGAGTTCGAGCGCGCGCTCACGTTCGGCGAGGACTTCGAACTCGTGTGCACGCTCCCACCGGCGTCCGTCGAACAGGTCGAGACCGACGTCCCGCTCTCAGTTATCGGCGAAGTCATCGAGTCCGGCGTGCTGCTGGACGGCGAACCGCTTCCCGACGAGGGGTACACGCACTAGCCGATGGTGACGGGGACGGGGACGAAGCAGAGCGCGCCGAGGACGAACGTGAACGCGCCGACGGCGAGCCGCTGGCGGTCGAGCGGGCTGTCGTCGAGGGGGACGGCGGACCCCCGGAACGCCATGTAGGCGGCGATGAATCCCCAGAGAACCCAGAGGAAGACCGCCTGCCCGGCGTCACTGAGAACGTAGAGCGCGCCCGCGAGGCCGAACAGGCCGAACGGGACGAGCGGCGCGACGCGCTCGTGGGCGGGGCCGAGCATCGCGCGGAGGATGTGCCCGCCGTCCAACTGGCCGACGGGGATGAGGTTGAGGACGGTGATGAACGCGCCGATCCACGCCGCGATGACGAGCGGGTTCGCGACGATAGTGGGGTCGTTCGGATAGTGGAGGGGCGTGTCGAGCAGCCACGAGAGACCGTGGAGGAGGAGCGGGTAGTTGAACTCTATCTCGATCAGGTTGCTCGCGGGCGCGTTCAGGATGTAGTCGGGCACCTGGAGCGGCGGGAGGAAGAGACCAATGGTGCCGACGACGACGGTTGCGGCGAGGCCGGCGAGCGGGCCGGCGACACCGATGTCGAACAGCGCGTCCCGGTCGGGTATCTGGCCCTTCATGCGGATGAGCGCGCCCATCGTCCCGAACAGGGTGGGAACGGGAATGAAGTAGGGGAGGCTGGCGTCCACGTCGTGGTACTTCGAGAGGACGTAGTGGCCGAGTTCGTGCGTACCGAGCACGCCGAGCACGCCGAGCGTGAACGGGAGCGCGCGCAGGAGGTCGGGCGACACCACGTCCTGCACGTAGTACCAGCCGGTTCCGGCGTACAGCGTCGAGAGAACGGTCAGCGCGAACAGGACGAGGTTGGTCGTCGGGAATCCGCTTTCTTGTTCGGGGGTGGCGACGAGCACGTACTCGCCCGTGCGCTCTTCGAGTTCCACGTCGTAGCCGGACGTATCGAAGCGCGGCCACACCTCGCGCATCAGCGTCTGGTAGTCCGTGAGGGGCGCGCCGTAGTAGTGAATCGTGTCGCCCTCGCGGCGGACTTCGTACACGCGGAACACGTCGCTGAACGCGTCCGGCGTGGGACCGGCGTCGGGCGGGTCGGCCGACATCACCGAATCTTGGACACGGACGCGGTTAAACTCCCGGAAGCGGAAGGCCGCCGCGGAGGACGGTGAGAAGCACCGCGAGCACGGGGATGGAGAGGAGCGTGGTGACGAGGATGGCGGTGGAGACGTACGCGGGCGCGGCGGGGTCGTCGCTGAACTCAACGGTGAAGACGAGCGGCGTGACGGCGGCGGGCATCGCGCACTCCAGGACGAACGTCCGCGCGACAACAGGGTCGGAGAACCCGAGCGGAACCGCGACGAGAAGGGCGACGACGGGCGCGACCGCGAGCTTGAGCACCGTGGGCGTCGCGACCTTCGAGAGTGCGACGCCGCGGCCGGTGTTGCCGAGTTGGATGCCGAGCATGAGGAGCATCACGGGGATGGCGGCGTTCCCGACCATCGCTATCGTCTCCATCGCCGGCCCGGTCTCGGGGGGGACGACATCGAGGAACCGGGAGAGGGCGGCGGCGAGCACGGCGTACAGGAGCGGGAGTTCGAAAATCCGTCCGACGGAATCCCGGACGCCCGCTCCCGTGCCGCGCGCGGCGATGAACACGCCGAGCGAGTACATCAGGACGGACTGCGCGGCGATGAACAGCACCGCCGTACTGCGGCCGGTCGCGCCGAACGCGAACGCGGAGAGCGGAATCCCGTAGTTGCCCGCGTTCGAGAACGTCGACGCGAGCATCGTTCCGTTCGGGTGCGGGGCGTCAGTGAGGGTGACGACGGCGTACGCGACGACGGCCATCACCACCGTGAACGCGGTGACGCCGACGGCGATGTTGACGACCGCGCTCCCGGAGAGCGTCGTGGTGGCGAGCGTCGAGAACACGAGCGCGGGCGTGAGAACGTAGAGCGTGACGGTTCCGAGCGCGTCCACCTCGACCTCGCGGAAGCGCCCGAGCAGGAAGCCCGCGAGCGCGACCGCGAGGACGGGGAGGATGGCGTCGGTCAGCGCGGAGACGAACGACACACGGGGAGGAAGAACCAGGGCGGCTTAATGCGTGTCGCTCTACGCGTCAGCGGGGGCGACGCGCCACGTGGTCGCGCTCGTGTACGACCACTTCTCGATTTCGAGGTCGGAGACGGAGTCCTTCAGGTTCACCATCAGGGCGCCGATCTCCTTCGGGGAGAGCCCGACCTCGTCCGCGATGAACTTGCCCTTGAAGTAGAGCTCGCCGTCGCGAGCCTTCTCACGCAGGTAGTTCGCGAGACGCGTTTCCTTGCTGTCGGCCGTGGAGGGGTCGGCGGTAGCGCTCATTTGTAATCGCCTCACTCCTCCGTAACACCCAGTGCATCATATAAAGGGGCGAACGTTGGGGTGTATTCGACCCGTTTCACGCTGACAGGACGTTTCACGCCCACCCTATCGACGTTTTAGGAGCGTGCGAGAACATCCGAGACGTTTTATCGAGCGTTCTGATGGGTTTTCGGAGATAATTATCTCGCGTCGATTCGGTGGTCGAAGGACGGGCTACTCGTCGCGTTCGTGCGTCCAGAACTCGTCCTCGACGGTGAGTTCCTTCTTGAAAATCGGGACTTCGTCCTTCAGTCGGTCAATACCATCCTCGACGGTCTCGAACGCCTCGCGGCGGTGTCCGGCGAGCACGACGACGAACACGATGTCGTCGCCCGCGGCGATGCGGCCGGTGCGGTGGTGGAGGCGGACCTCGTGGACGCCGTCGCGGGCTTCGAGTTCGTCGCGGATGCGCGCGAGACGCTCCGCGGCGACGCCCTCGTACTTCTCGAACGTCAGCGACTCCGTCCGGTCGTCGTCCGGGTGTTCGCGCTCACGGACGATACCGGTGAAGGTGGCGACGGCGCCCGCGTACTCCGCGCTCGACGCGCGAGTGACCTCGGCGACGAGCGATTCGAGGGACTCGTGTTCGTCGTAGTCGTCGAGCGCGCGAACGACCGTCTCGCTGTCGAGGTCGTCAGGCGTCGCGGCGCGCACGAGGGCGGTTTCGGCGTCCGCGTCCCCGACGACGACGTGGGGGACGCTGGTGTCCGCGAACCCGACGAGAACGGCGTGGTCGTGGTCGCGCGCGAGGTCGTCGAGCGCGCGCTGGAGGTCGCCGTCGGGCCGGCGGGTCGTGGTTCCACCGGGGCCGAGTTCGAAGCGAGTGTGCTCCGCGCCCGCGTCCGCGCTGCGTTCGAGGACCGCGACGCTGCCGGGAAGGTCGGCCGCGAGCCTGTCCGCGAGCGGGTCGGCGGGAACGCCGGGGCCCGTCGCGAGACCGAGTACGTGCATACGGGAGTCGTGGCGTGCGCGTGGCTTGTGCCTGTCGCCGGGGAGTTGACAACCCTTAAGGCCGCATCCGGGCTACGTCGGGTAAGAATGCGAGTAGTCGTTTCTATCGGCGGGAGCGTGCTCGCCCCGGACCTCGCGCACGAGCGAATCCGGGCGCACGCCGCCGCCGTCGAACGCTTGGTCGAGGAAGAGTGTTCCGTCGGCGTGGTCGTGGGCGGCGGCGGTATCGCCCGCGAGTACATCGACACCGCCCGGAACCTGGGCGCGAACGAAATCGAACTGGACGACATCGGTATCTCGGTCACCCGACTGAACGCCCGCCTCCTCATCTCCGCGCTGGAGGACGCAGCGCCGAGTCCCGCGGAGGACTACGAGACCGCGGGCGAGGCGATGCGGCGGGGTGACGTGGCCGTGATGGGCGGCGTCACCGCCGGACAGACGACGGACGCGGTCGGCGCGGCGCTCGCCGAGTACACGGACGCGGACCTCCTCGTGTACGCGACGAGCGTTCCGGGCGTGTTCAGCGCGGACCCGAACGAGGACAGTTCCGCACAGCGCTTCGACTCGATGACGGCGAGCGAACTCGTGGACGTCATCGGGAACATCGAGATGAGCGCGGGGTCGAGCGCGCCGGTCGACATCCTCGCGGCGAAGCTCATCGAGCGCTCCCGGATGCGGGTCGTCGTGCTCGACGGCACGGACCCCGAGAACATCGTGGACGCCGTGCTGCGCGGCGAGCACGACGGCACGGACATCCGTCCGGACAGCGCGACCGAGACGCCCGCGCTCTGGCAGGAATGAGCAGTCCGCACGTCCTCAGCGACGCGGAGTACGTCTTCTGGGCGGACGAAATCGCGGACCGCATCGAAGCCCGGAATCCCGAGGACCCCGTCGTCATCAAGGGCGGCATCTCGCCGTCCGGCGTCCCCCACCTCGGGAACATGAACGAACTCGCCCGTGGGTACTTCGTCGCGGCAGTCCTCCGCGAGCGCGGTCACGAAGTACAGCAGATTTTCACGTCCGACGACCGCGACCCCCTCAGGAAGCTCCCGCGGAAGCTCGCGGACCTCGACGGACGAATCGTCGACCTGGGGGACGTGAACGCGGGCGCGCTCGGGAAGAACCTCGGCCACCCGTACACGTCGATTCCGGACCCGTTCGGGTGCTGTGACTCCTACGGCGCGCACTTCTCCAGCCTCATCGAGGACTCCGCGGAACTCATGGGCATCCCCGTGGAGATGGTGTCGAACACCGAGCTGTACGAGTCCGGGGAGCTGGAGGACGCGACCCGGCACGTGCTCGCGAACGCCGACCTCGCGCGCGACGTACTCGGGAAGTACCAGGACAAGGTGGACGAGTCCTACGTTCCGTTCAACCCCATCTGCGAGGAGTGCGGGAAGGTAACGGAGACAGTGCTGGAAATCGACGCCGACGGCGGAACGGTCGAGTACGAGTGCACCGACCTCGACGCGGGCGACCGCACCATCGAGGGCTGCGGCCACCGGGGAACCGCGAGCCTGCGGGACGGCAAGCTCCCGTGGCGGTTCGAGTGGCCCGCGCAGTGGCGGGTGCTCGGCGTGGACTTCGAGCCGTTCGGGAAGGACCACGCGGAGGGGTCGTGGCCGTCCGGCGTGGACATCATGGAGACCGTGTTCGAGGACGAACCGCCCGTGCCGATGGTGTACGAGTGGTTCACGCTGAACGGCGAGCCGTTCAGTTCCTCCGAGGGGAACGTCATCCTCGTTTCGGACGTGCTCGACCTCGTGGAGCGGGACGTGCTCCGGTACTTCTTCACGAAGGAGCCGAAGAAGGCCCGGGACTTCAGCACGGACCGCATCGACCTGCTCGTGGACGAGTTCGACCGGTTCGAGCGCATCTACTTCGGGGAGGTCGAGGACGCCTCCGCGGACGAACGCGAACTCGCGGAGCGCGTCTACCCGCTCGTCGTGGACGAAGTCCGGGAGGAACGCATCCGCATCCCGTACACGTTCGCGGCCGTGCTCGGGATGACGGACGACCCCGAACTGCGCGAGGAAATCGCGCGACGCGAGGGCCACATCCCGGACAACGCGCCCGACTGGGCTGTCGAGGAGGCGCTCGCGCGCGTCGACCTCGCGCGGGAGTGGGCGGAACGCACGGACAACGAGTACAACTACCGCATCAACCGCGAGCGCCTCCCCGACGTGGACCTCGACTCCGAGACCGAGGCGGCGCTCGACGAACTCGCGGACTTCGTCGCCGAGGGCCACGACGGCGAGGAGGTACAGGGCGAAATCTACGAGACGGCGAAGCGACACGACATCGACATCGGCGAGTTCTTCTCCGTCGGCTATCGGCTGTTCTTCGAGGAGGAGGAGGGCCCGAAGCTCGGGCAGTTCCTCGCCGCGCTCGACGAGGACTTCGTCGTCGCGCGGCTGCGCCGCGAGCGCTAACCCAAACCGCTTACCGTCCCGCGCCCGGAGGGTAGCGTGATGAACGAGTGGACGTGGGTCCTCGCCGGCATACTCGCCTACTGGCTGGCCGTCGCGGCCGCCCGGAAGCGCGGACTCCTGCCGGACTACGTGAACACGATGGGGCCGCTGCTGACGGTGCACACGAAGCGCGGGAAGCGACTGCTCGACCGGCTCGCCGCGCCGAAGCGCGCGTGGCGGGCGTGGGGGAACTTCGGACTGGGTATCGCGCTCGTCGTGCTCGTCGGCGCGTTCGGGCTGCTGGCGACGACGGCGATCGCGCTCGTGCAGAACCCGCCGGCGGCGGCGTCAGCCGTCGGAAACCCGCGGAGCGCGCTCGTCGTGCCCGGCGTGAACCCGTTCCTCCCGGTGGCCGTCGCGCCCGAAATCGTGCTCGGACTGTTCGTCGGCCTGGTAGTGCACGAGGGCGGACACGGCGTGATGAGTCGCGTCGAGGGTATCGGCGTGGAGTCGATGGGTGTCGTCCTGCTCGCGATACTCCCGATGGGGGCGTTCGTGGAACCCGACCAGGAGGACCAGCGCCTCGTCTCCCGCGGGAGCCGCGCGCGGATGTTCGCGGCGGGCGTGACGAACAACTTCTTCATCGCCCTGCTGGCGTTCGGATTGCTGTTCGGACCGGTGGCGGGCGCGATTTCGGTCGCGCCGGGTGCGGCGGTCGGCGGCGTCACCGAGCAGTCGCCCGCGGCGCAGGCGGGCATCGAACCCGGCGACCGCATCGTCGCGGTCGGGAACGAGTCCGTCGCGTCGAACGAGGAGTTCGAGGCGGTGCTCGCGAACCACACCGCCCACTCGGTGTCGATGACGCTCGCTGGCGGGGAGACCGTTAGCGTGAACAGGTCGGTGCTGGTGACCGGCGTCCCGGCCGCCGGGAGCGCGCTCGCCGCGTCGACGCCATTCAGTCCGGACAACGGCGTTTCCACCGGTGACACTATCACCAGCGTGAACGGCACGAGTGTCGAGACCGAGTCCGAGTTCCGCGACATCGTCGCGAACACGACGATAGCGACGGTCACGACGGACGCCGGGAACACGACGACCGGCCCCGTCGGCGCACTCACGACGCTCGTGGACGGCGAACCGTTCGCGGCCCAGACCGGCCTCGGCGCGGGCGACGCCGTCGTCGTCACGCGACTCGACGGCCAGCGCGTCGTCACCTACGCCGACGTGAGCGACGCGCTCGCGGACACCGCGCCCGGCGACAGCGTCGACGTGGAGTTCTACGCGGACGGCGAGCGCCGCGAGGCGACCGTCACGCTCGGCGAGAACCCGAACAGCGACATCGGCTTCCTCGGCGTGCAGGGCTCCCCGGGCTACTCCGGGATGACCGTGAGCGACGCCGGCATCGAACTCTACCCCGCCGGCTTCTACCTCGACGTGCTCGGCGGCGACCTCACCGGTGCGACCCTCACGCAGTCCGCGATGTACCTCGTGTTCCTGCCGTTCCTCGCCGCGGTCGGGCTCGGCGTCCCGTACAACTTCCCCGGGTTCGTCCCCGACAACGCCGCGTTCTACACCACGACCGGCGTCCTCGACCCGCTCGGCGGCGCCGGGTTACTGCTCGCGAACGCCCTGTTCTGGGTGGGCTGGGTGAACATCAACCTCGGCTTCTTCAACTGCATCCCGGGGTATCCGCTCGACGGCGGCCACCTGCTCCGGACGAGCGTCGAGTCCGTGGTGTCACGGCTCCCCATCGAGGACAAACGGAGCGCGGTCAGGGCGGTGACGACGAGCGTCGGCCTCGCGATGCTCGCCTGTCTCGTCCTGATGCTGTTCCCGAACCTACTCGTCTGAGACGCCCATCCGCTCGTTGAACTCCTCGGGCGTGTCCGTGATGCGCTCGAACGTCGTGTCGAAGTAGTGCTCGTGGTGGCGGACGACCTGTTCGACTATCCACGCCGAGAACTCCTCGCCGAACTGCCAGCCCTCTTCGGGGTTCTCCACGTCGAACCGGTCGTCGATGCCGAGCACGGCGTACATGTGGTAGAACCCGAGAATGATGTCCGCGAAGTCCTTCGCCGTGCCGCCGACCTCCTCGCGCTTCTCCGCGAGTTCCTCCCGTCCCTCCTCGGTGAGTTCGAAGTACTTCCGGTCGGGTTCGTCCTCGCGTTCGAGGCGTTCCGCCCAGCCGTTCTCCTCGAACTTGTAGAGAATAGGATAGACGGAGCCATACGAGGGCTCCCAGTGACCGCCGCTGAGTTCGGTGATTTCCTTGAGGAGTTCGTACCCGTACCGGGGTTGCTCCGCGAGGAGTTCGAGAACGAGGTACGAGACGAGTCCCTTCGGCGGTCC
Source organism: Salarchaeum sp. III (assembly GCF_036418315.1). Taxonomy (NCBI): domain Archaea; kingdom Methanobacteriati; phylum Methanobacteriota; class Halobacteria; order Halobacteriales; family Halobacteriaceae; genus Salarchaeum; species Salarchaeum sp. III. Next base: position 38,578 of record NZ_JAZHPG010000022.1, read on the forward strand.
GCTCTTTCGCATTCTCTCATCGTTTCCCCGGGCGTCACGGAAAGGGTTTCGGTCGGAGCGATCGCGGCCAGCGCGAGCGTGAGCGCGAACGCGAAAGTTGCTTGTCGGAGGTCTCCCAAGTCCCGTGTATGGTTGATGCGCCCGAGACGGCGGAGGGCTGGTTCGCGCTGCACGACTTCCGGACGGTGGACTGGGACGCGTGGCGGGACGCGCCCGAACGGGACCGCGAGACGGCCATCGAGGACGCGGCCGCGTTCCAGAAACACCGGGAAGCGCTCGCGCAGAGCGACGCGGGCGACTCCGCGGTGTTCAGCGTCACGGGAAGCAAGGCGGACCTGCTCTTCATTCACTTCCGGGAGAGCCTGGACGAACTCGACCGCATCCAGCGGTCGTTCGAGCAGACCGAGTTTGCGGCGTACACGGAGCGCGCGCACTCCTACGTCTCGGTGAGCGAGGTCTCGGGGTACGTGAGCGACGAGTACTTCACGAACCCGGAGAGCGTGGACGAGGGCTTGAAGAGCTACATCGAGGGGAAGCTCACGCCCGAGATTCCCGACGACACCTACGTCTCGTTCTATCCGATGAGCAAGCGCCGCCAGCCCGGCCAGAACTGGTACGACCTCGACTTCGAGGAGCGCGCGGACCTCATGGCCGGCCACGGCGACGTGGGCCGCGAGTACGCCGGGAAAATCAAGCAAGTCATCGCCTCCAGCGTCGGATTGGACGACTGGGAGTGGGGCGTGACGCTGTTCGGCGACGACCCGACGGACATCAAGGACATCGTGTACGAGATGCGCTTCGACGAGGCGTCCTCGAAGTACGGCGAGTTCGGCGACTTCTACGTCGGCCGGCGCTTCCCGGCCGCGGACTTCGACGCGTTCCTCGCCGGCGACGCCGTCCCCACGCCCGAGGACGAGGACACCGGGCACGCGCACAGCGAACACGGTCACGGCGACGGCCACCACGGTGACGAGGGCGGCCACCACGACCACGGCGGAGAATCAGTGGAGGACGACGAGGAGTCGCTGCGCGAGGAACTTGCGGACCTCGACGTGTACGCCGGGAAGCCGCACGGCGAGGACGTGTACGCGGTCGGCCTCTACTCGGACGCAGACCTCGACGAACTCGAATCCGCGGTCGCCGACCTCGCGGAGAGCTTCGACCACTACGATACGCACGTCGAAACCACCGTCTACGAACCCACGGGCGAGGGGTCGGCCGCCGTCGTCTCCCTCTGGGACACACAGAGCGCCGCCGACACTGCCGCCGGCTTCCTCAACGACCTCCCCGGCATCACCAGCAAGGTCGCGGAATCCGATGACGGCTGGGGAACCATGGGCATGTTCTACACCGTCAAACCCGAACACAGGGATGACTTCGTGGAGAAGTTCGACGCCGTCGGCGACGCCCTCGCGAACATCGACGGCCACCGCCAGACCCGCCTCCTCCAGGACACCGACGACGAGAACGCGTTCTTCATCGACTCCCGCTGGGACTCCCAGGAAGCCGCCACCGGCTTCTTCCGCAGCGACGCGTTCCGCGACACCGTCCAGTGGGGCCGCGACGTGCTCGCGGACCGCCCGCGCCACGTGTTTTTGGCGTGAGCGTCGCGCCGTAGGCGCGCTTTTTTGGTGCAGATTTTTTGGCCGAGTGGTGCGCGAAGCGCACCCGAGGCGAAAAAAGGTGCGTTGTGACGTGCTCGCGGACCGCCCGCGCCACGTGTTTTTGGCGTAAATTTTTCGCGTCGCGTTTCCTCGCGAGCGCTCCGCGCTCGCTGCGGGAACCACTCCGCGAAAAAGTAACATAAAAAGGCCGCGCGCCTCCGGCGCGCAGTCGGCGTCGGAACCGCGTCGCCCCGCATCGCGCCGCTCCGTCCTGCGTTTCGTCGCTTTGTGCGAGGAGTTCCGGATAGTGGTGGGGCGAGTAGGCTTTTCTGGGAGGGAGTTCTGGCGTCGGGTATGTCAGGGGAGTACGACGGCTTCGTGACGTTTCTGGAGGAGCGCGTGGGGGACGGACTGGAAATCGTGATGGAGTTCGACACGCACTCCTACGAGGTGCTGTACGGCGAAGAGGCGGCGGAGGAGTTCTTCGAACAGGAAGGAGAGCGGTCACTCGAGGGCGTGTACGAGTCGGCGCTGTTCGAGGCCGAGCAGGCGTACCTCGATAGCGTGGCGTACGAGAGCACCATTCGCGCGGACGTGATGGTGACGGACATCGGCGTCGGCTATCAGTTGTTCCTCTCGGAGCGGCGGAGTCTGATTATCTGGACAGACGGCGAGACGCAGCTCAATGTGCCGGGGTTCGTGGACGACTGCCGCGACCACCTCGGAGAGTGCGGAGTGAAAGTGAACTAAAACACGGTGAAGGGCGTGCAGTACAGGGGTTTCGACCGGAAACAAAGGGGTTAGGCGAAACCGGAATCGTTTAAGTCAGTTAGTCCGCGAGCAAGCCCGCGTCACGCAGGTCAGGTCGCGGAAATTTTCCTCGCCGGACGCCGTCCGCCTCGAAAAGTTCCATAAAACCGTGGTCAGTTAGTCCGCGAGCAATCCCGCGTCACGCAGGTCGTCGCCGTCCACGCTCGTCCGGTAGTCCTCCTCGGCCATCCCGTCGAAGCGCTCTACGCCGAAGTTCGTCTCGTAGAGGTCGGCGACGCGCTCTTGCTCCTCGTCGCTGAGCGCGGGGGTGTCGGGCGCGGCCGCCCACTCCGTGATGTCCTCCTTCGAGCGGAACGTCGGCGTGACGGACGCGACCTCGTCGAACGAGAGCAGCCACTGAATCGCGGCCTGCCCCATCGTGCGCTCGCCCTCGTTCCCGGACGCAGTCCGGGAGCCAGACGAGGTTCCCTCGTCGCTGCGTTCGAGGAACCGGAGTTCCTCGAGTTTCTCCCAGCCGGTCTCGTACCACTCGTCGGGCCGGAAGCCGCGGTGGTCGCCCGCGTCGAGTTCGGTGTCGGGCGTGACCTGTTCGTTCAGGATGCCCGACGAGTGGGGGACGCGGGCGATGAGCGACGTGTCCGCGCCGGCGTTGCGGACGGTCTCGACGAAGTGTCGGTGAACGTCCTGTTCGAGGAGGTTTCCGACGTACTGGACGCCGTCGAGCTCGTTCTCGATGGCGAAGTCGCCCTCCGCGAGCCAGCCGATGCTCGGACCGAGCGCGACGCCGATGGCGTCCACCAGTCCGTCCTCGCGAACCTCGTCGAGGACTTCGAGCACGTCCGGCGTCAGCTCCTCCACGTTCGGGTTGTGGAGCTGGAGGTACTCCACGTGCTCGACGCCGAGGCGGTCGAGGCTCTTCTCGACGGCGTCCCGAAGGTAGTCGGGGTCCATCTCCTTCGGGAGTTCGCCGTGGCCCGCCTGCGGGTTGTTGTAGAAGTCGTACCCGATTTTGGTGGCGAGCGTCACCTCCTCGCGGTAGGGCGCGAGGAAGTCGCCGAGGAACTCCTCGCTCTGGCCGTGCCCGTACACGTCGCCCGTGTCGAAGTACGTGATACCCTGCTCGACCGCGTGCTCGATCATCTCGCGCTGGTCGTCCTCGTCGCGGTCACCCCACCAGTCGGTGCCGACGACCCACGCGCCGAACCCGACCTCGCTCACCTCGACACCGGAGTCACCGAGTTCACGGTACTGCATGCCTGAGCGTACTGTCGGCGGACACTTAGCGGGTGCGGTTCCTCCCACAGGGCGGGAACGAGCGCGAGCGGAGTCGTCGCCTCGGTAGACACTCGCGTCAGCCCGTTCGTCCAGCGCATGGTGGAGAAACTCGACGAGGCGGGCGAGTAACGGCAGGCGGCGTCGGGACGGAAACCCCTATGAACGTCCCACACGACCGTCGAGGTATGACGAAACGCCACGTCTCCCTCCCCGACGACGCGGAGGCGACGCTCCGCGACTTCGTGGGTGAGGTGGACGACCGGCTCTCGACGGAGGACCCCTACGAGGTCGTCGAGGACGTGCTCGTGGACCTGAACGGCGACCGAGAGGCCTACGAGGACTGGCAGGCCGGGAACACGGTGTCGAGTATCGAGGAAGCGCGCCTGCAGTCCTACGATCCGCGGAACGCCACCCTGGAGTCGGAGTACTACGCGGAGAAGGACGAAGCGGCGTTCGCGGAGTCGAAGCCCCTGCAGTGGCTGTGGCGGCAGTTCGACAACACGCCCGTCGCGGACAACGTCGACTTCGCGCTGGAGTTCCGGCAGATGCTTGCCCGCCACCTGTTCGCGGACGCGGGTGACGGCCTCCGCATCTTCAAGGGCGTCTCGATGACGTACGGCCACAACATCGAACTCGGGGACAACGTCGTTATCCACGACGACGTGCACCTCGACGACCGCGGCGAACTCACCATCGGCGACCGCGTGAGCCTCAGCGACGGCGCGCACGTCTACACGCACGACCACGACATCGTCGACCAGACCGAGGTCACGAACTACCACACGACCATCGAGGACGACGCGCGCGTGACGCAGGGCGCGCTCGTCCGCGCCGGCGTCACCGTCGGCGAGAACAGCCTCGTCGGCTCCCGCGCGGTCGTCCAGCAGGACGTTCCCGCCCACCACGTCGCCGTCGGGATGCCCGCGCGCTCCGTCCGCGTCAAACCCGGCTTCGAGGACGACGCAATCCCGGTCGAGGACGCCGACGACGCCGCGGGCGACCGCGAGAGCCGCCGCATTCCCTACACGCTCCCCGACGATTTCGAGGGATTCGACGAGTTCCAGCGCGACATCTGATGGACGCGCTCGCCATCAACGTCGCCGCGAACACGAACCAACCCGGTTTTCGAGGGCCGATTGACGAGGACGGCCGGTTCGAGTACGTCCCCATCCCCGAGTCCGAACCGACGCGGGAACGGGTGCCGACGTACGGCGACCTCGAACTCGACATCGACACGCCCGACGACACGCCCGTCCACCTCGACCCCACGTTCGCCGAGTACGCGTGCTGTGACGCGTACACGTACGGCGACCCGCACGGCGTGAAAGCCCGCCCTATCGCCGACCTCTCCGCGGGCGACCGGCTCTACTTCTACGCCACCCTCACGAGTCACGGCGACGCGCCCGCGAACTGGATAACGCCCGACTGGGGCGCGTACCTCATCGGGGAGTTCACGCTCGCCCGCGACCCCATCACGGAGGAACCGGAGTCGTTCCCGTGGAACGCCCACCTCGCCCGCGAGACGTTTGACGCCGCAGTCCTCGTCGAGGGCACCAATGAGAGCCGGCTGTACGACACTGCCGTTCCGTTGAGCGGCGAGCGAGGAATCGACGCGAACAACGTCGTCACCGACTACTCGGAGGACTCGGGGAAGGGGCCGTGGTGGCGGCGCCCGCTCCGCTTCGACAACGCGGGCGCGAACCGTCTCCGCGACTGGGTAGACCGTGACGCCTATCCGCCGGTTCGCTAACGCTTACCTCGCTCGCGCGAAAAGCAAGGATGTGCTCGAACTCTACCAGTCCGAAGGCTGCCCGCACTGCGCGAAAGTCCGCGAGAAACTCAGCGAACTCGGCGTCTCCTACGTCACCCACAACCCCCGCCTCCCCGGCGGCATGGGCGGCGACGTGACCAACGAGACCACCTACGAGGAACTGAAGGCCGGCGGCGAAGACCAGATTCCATACCTCGTCGACACCGCCCGCGAGGAAACCGTCTACGAGAGCGACGACATCGTCGACTACCTCGACGAACACTACTGAACTCGCTCAACGCCACGGCGCGCCTCGCTGGTTTCTTCCGGAGAGAACTGTTCGCGAGCAGTCGGACGCGGATTCGCTCGGCGCGACCGCGTTCCGAACAGTGCCGGTCAGGCGGTTTCGACGGTGACTGATACGTCGTTCCGGCGGCGGTAGCCGTCTTCAGTGATGTCGAAGCAATCGATGTGAACGAGGAGGCGGGTGTCGTCGATGGTTGCGCGGAGGAGGGGGCCGCGGCTGGTGACGACGACGTAGGGCGGCGCGGCGACCGGCGGGGCGTCGAGACTGCCGCCGGCCGCGTCCACGGCCGCGTGGAGAACTGCAGGGAGAGCGTCGAGGACGCCGGCGTCGTCGAGCGCGCGGCGAAGGAGGGGCGTGAGGCGGTCGCTGTCAGCAACTGTGTCGGCGTCCCAGGTCGCGGCGATGGCGTCCGCGCACTCGCCGATAGTAGTGAGGAGGGCGTCGTACTCGCGGACGGCGTCGCGGGCCGCGGCGGTGTCGAGGGCGGGCACGGCTGGGAGTGCGCGGGCGACCGGCGAAAGCGTGACGGTGCCGGGCGTTCGAGAGGCGCACATGGAGTATCGACGCCAGCGCGCGCTCACCCTCGCGTTCGTACTCGCGGGGTTCGCGGCGAGCGCGCTCGCCTACTCCGACCTCCCCGCGCGGATGGCGACGCACTGGAACGCGAGCGGCGACGTGGACGGCACGATGTCCCGCCTCGCGGGCGCGTTCTTCCTCCCCGCACTCACCGTCTTCGTCGTCGGTCTGATGCTCGCCGCACCCCGCATCGACCCGCGAAAAGAAGGGTACGAGGCGTTCCGCGGCGTGTACGAGTGGTTCGTCGCCGGCACCGCGGGCTTCCTCGCGTACGTCCACGTCCTCGTGCTCGCGTGGAACCTCGACTACGCGATTCCGGTCGGGCAGGCGCTCGCGCCAGCGCTCGCCTGCCTCCTCTACGCGTGCGGCGTCCTCCTCGAACGCGCCGAGCCGAACTGGTTCGTCGGCATCCGCACCCCGTGGACGCTCAGCGACGACGAGGTGTGGCGGGAAACCCACGAGCGCGGCGCGCTCGCGTTCAAACTCGCCGCCGTCCTCGCGCTCGGCGGACTCGTCCTCCCCGACTACTTCCGCGTCTTCGTGGTCGCGCCCACCCTGCTCGCCGCCGCATACACCGTCACGTACTCCTTCCTCGCATACCGCCGCAGGGAGTGAAGCGCTACGTTCAAGTGTCGGAGTCGGTAATTCAGAAGCGAGCGCTGGTGTTGAGCGGACGAGTCCGCGATGCACGGGGCGCGACCGAATCGCGCGCTGGTGGTCTAGTGGTAGGACATGAGCTTCCCAAGCTCATAGCCCGGGTTCAATTCCCGGCCAGCGCATTTCTACTGCGAACCGTCACGAGACGCTCGTAGCGTCTCGGCAGTCCGAAGGCGCGGCTCGTGGGCCGCGCCTTCGACAAGGTGAGCAGTGAAATCGCTCCCGGGAGTTGAGCCAGCGAGTCGCAGCCGAACGAGACGAGAGCGAAGCGCTCGCTGGCAGCCGAAACGCGCTACGGTTCGGCGACGACGTGAGGACCGTCTCGCCCAAGTCGATTCCCGGCCAGCGCACTCCTGCTGTGAGCGAAACTCCGGAGGTGTCGCGTTCTCGGTCGTTCGTTTCGTTGGAAGTGGACGGCCGTCCACGATTCTGCGGGCGGCGAGTGGCTTTTTGTCGGGTGCGTTGAAACGATACGTATGGTCGAGGACGTTATCGAGCCGATGGATTTGCGGTTCTCGGAGGAAGAGTTACAGGAGCGCTGCGAGCACATCGAGTCGTTCATCGCGGAGACGGTGGCGGCGGCGAACGCCGACGGGGTCGTGCTCGGATTGTCGGGCGGTATCGACAGCACGACGGTCGCGCACCTGGCGGTCGAGGAGTTGGGCGCGGACTCCGTGCACGGACTGGTGTTGCCGGCGTCGGTGTCGAGCGAGGAGAACATGAGCGACGCGGAGCGCGTCGCGCAGATGCTCGAAATCGAGTACGACGTCATCGAAATCGACCCCATCGTGAACGTGCTGACCGACGTGTACCCGGAAGCCGAAACCGACCAGCTCGCGGTCGGGAACGCTCGCGCGCGGGTTCGTGGCGTGCTGAACTACATGGTCGCGAACCACGAATCCCGGGTCGTGCTGGGGACGGGGAACCGCGCGGAGGCGATGGTCGGGTACTTCACGAAGTACGGCGACCAGGCGGTGGACTGCAACCCCATCGGGAACCTCTACAAGCAGCAGGTGCGTCAGCTCGCGAGCGCGCTGGGGGTGCCCGACGACCTCGTGGAGAAGACGCCGACGGCGGAACTCTGGGAGGACCAGACGGACGAGGGGGAGATGGGCGTCGGGTACGACACGCTCGACGCGGTGCTCGCGCTGCACGTCGACGGCGAACTCTCGACGACCGCGACGGCGCGAAACCTCGAAATCGACGAGAAAGTGGTGGAGACGGTGCGCGACCTCTACGAGGCGAGCGCGCACAAACGCGCGATGCCGCCCGCGCCCGACCCGCTATAGGCCGTCTTCGAGGAGCGCGCCGAACGCCTCCCGTTCTCTCGCATCCTGCTCGTCGCGGTCGTACTGTTCTCGGAGGAGTCGCTTGAGGGAGTGGAGCGCGTCGGCGTCGTTGCGGGCGAGTTCGTCCACGACGCTCCGCGGAGTCTCGGTGACGCGGGAGACCAGTCCCATTTCGCGTGCGGTTTCGGCGTCGACGGTGCGTCCGGAGAGCGAGAGGTCGAGCGCGTGCGCCTCCCCGACCGCGCGCGGGAGGCGGCGGGTGCCGCCCCACGCGCCGAATATCCCCATCGAGACGCCGGGTTCCGCGAACGTCGCGTCCGGCGTCGCGACCCGCACGTCGCACGCGAGCGCAAGCTCCACGCCGCCGCCGCGCGCCGCGCCGTCCACGCCCGCCACGACCGCTGAATCGGCGTCCTCCACAGCGTTCAGCGCGTCCTGCCCGCGCGCCGCGAAATCCGGCGCGGAGTCTCCAGTCAGGTCCCGAACGATATCGAGGTCCGCGCCAGCGCAGAACGCCGACCCCGCGCCGTGCACGTACACCACCGACTGCGTTGCGTCTGCGACTGCGTCCGCGAGCGCGTCCAGTCCGTCGGGCGTGAGCGCGTTCCGCCGCTCCGGCCGATCGAGCGTCACCACCCGCACCCGCTCCTCGTCCCGAATCGAGAGCATACATCGTGTCCGGACAGCCACGCCAAGGAACTACCGCTCGCGCCGCGCCTGACGCGCCCGCTGGTGGTGCGTTTCCAAAGGTCTTTGCCGCTCGCACCCCTTCTTTCGGGCGATGGACGAGGCCGAAGTGGCGCGTACCGCCGCCCGGGAGGCGGTCGGGGACATCACCCCGGGCGACCTCCGGGATGTCATCGACGACCTCCTCAGCGACGCCTCCATGGTCCCGGGCGCGCTCACCGTACTGAGCGCGAACGCGCTCACCGGACCGACCGACGACGACGCAGTCGCGCAACGAGCCGCCGGCGTCCAACTCATCTACGAAGGCCTCCGGCTCACCCGCCACCTCGTCGAAACCGAACCCTGGCAGCACGCCGACCCCGACCGCGACCTCCCCGCCGACCTCGACGTGCTCGCCGCGGACGTGCTCGTCGCCCGCGGATTCCGCCTCCTCGCGCACACCGAAGCCGCGGGCGACGCCGTCGCCACCGTCCGCGAGTTCGGCCGCCACGAAACCGACCGCGAACACGACCGCGCGAGCGACGCGCGCACCCTCGAAACCACCGTGTTCGAACTCGGCGTCGTCGCCGGCGCGACCGCCACCGGCACCGACACCCCGCTCGACCTCCGCCGGTACGCCATCGGTCTCGCGCGCTCCAACAGCCCGCCCCCGCTCGCGTCCGCCGACGACCTCCTCCCCGACACCATCGAGGACGTCCTCCAGCGCGTCAGCACTCCGCGCGCCGACGACACCGCAAAACCCCGGTCCGCCACCGACCCGTAATCGAAGCCCTTTTAGATGAAACCCGACTACCAGAGAGTGCTTGCCTGGGTAGCTTAGCGGTAAAGCGCGTCCTTGGTAAGGACGAGACCCCGGATTCAAATTCCGGCCTAGGCTCTTTCTGCCGTACAGAACTCATACGCACATTTTAATCTCTAACACCTCCTGAATACAAATTGTCCAAAAATCGTTCGTTTCGCTAAACTAGCCTCCCCGCGCCTTCTTGCGATTTTCAGAATTGTCAGGACACACAAATTAAGTCGCAGACAGCGGCGGAATTCTCTCAATATTGACCGGGGGCGCATCCTTGCGGGACACTACCGATTTCGCTAATTCGCGCTTACAAAGCGAGGAAACACGGATGGTCAAAAGTAAGATAAAATGCCTCGATGAGTAGGCGATTTAGGTCAATACTTAATAATATCCATCCGATAATAGTTAGTAAGAGAAACGAATGAGTGCTGGAACAGCGAAAGATGCATTTGAGGCAGGCGTAGCTCTTGCGGGAGCAGTATTCCTCCTCGTCTATCTGAGTCTTCTTCAGAATGCGGACTCAGTTACACAAGCCATCGATGTGTTTGGGCGCACGTTCTACACCTTCGTAATGGCGTTCTTCCCGACCAGCAAACTTGCAGTATTCCTTGATCTGCTCATGGGAACGGTTGGTGCTTCGATCGCCGCAAGTAAGCTCAGAGCGCGAGGGATTGGGATTCTTATAGCGTTTGGATTTGCATGGACGGCAACGAATATTGTCCTCAACTGGCTTAACTCCCCCATTTAGCTCTACGCTTAATCCGTAGAACTTCTGTGCTACAATATCGAGCTGAAAACCCTTCCTGATGAAGCGAAGCCTATTATGATTTTGTGTCCTGATGTAACTCGTCAATAGTCTCGGAAAATGTATTGATGATCTCAAGTCCATATTCATGGCTCGCAAATATCGGCTCTTGAGGTGGAACACGGTCAATATTTAGGATGGTCATGTCTGTCGCTTCATGGATAATGGTATGGCGAGCATCAATACTCCTCTCGATTAGCCCCCTATTTCCGGTATTATTCAAGCAATCTTGAAGATTGAACCCAAATGCTCTGGAATAAATTTCATGAGCTTCGCTAATATCCTGGAAATTAATCTGTTGCTCGCGGGCCAACTCCTGTATCGGTATTCCCTTCTTCTCCGCTCGATCTAAAAGAGCCTCATCAGATACCGGCCCGTAAACAGACGCCATCGCATTTGCAATTTCCTCCTCCTGAACCCCCCTTTCAGAACACATCTCAATGAACCGCTCTTCCAGATATGTTTCAAGCCCGGTGACTAGCATTACGATTATTTGCTGAACCAAGGTGGATTCAATCAAAAAATCGTCTGTATCTTCTGCTACCCTCAATAACGTTCGACACTTGGTTTCTGAAAAGTCGAATATCTCCTTCGATTGAGGCATCAATGTATCTTGACCAGCTTCTTGGACGTGATAATATCCGACCTCCACTCCAGAATCACCTAAAATGACTAGACGACCATTCTTGTCTCGACGAACTTGGGCGATTATCTCTGAGGAAGATTCAGAAACTAAACCGCCTTCGTAATCATCTGACACTGGCCCAATATAAAGTGAAATTTCTGCCGCCGACCAAGTTAGACTAACGAAAAAATCAGAATAGGCGGTGAACTCATCAAGATTAATCACGCACCTTCTCAGTCCAGTACCAACCTCAAAGAATTCATAGACTAGATGATTTCCATCTTTTTTCCATAAGCGGATTCCTTTCTTTCCGCTATCTGATTCTACTTCTTGAATAAGACTCCCATCAGACTCTTCGGAGCTCAAGTTCGATTCGCGTACCTGAAAGACTAGTGACCCTTCGTCTTGCTGATCTAATTGTGTGCGAAGAATTTCTACAGCCTCATCCAACGAGGGAAATTCCTGTGGATTGTCTCCAGATAGCACCATATCTGAACCCATCACCAAGTGACAATGAACCTGGTGAGAATATATTAGAATGCGACTTATTCACTATCCTCGATGGAGTGAAGTCGTTCAACTGAACCACTCATATAGACAGGACTATTACACGTAGCCGGGAAACACTCGAATCCGGATACCGGTCTTGAGTTAGTAGTTTCCTGCATCCTCTGACGACATACGAGGCCGAATACACAAACAATTTATAAGATCAGTTGGCAATATGGAGATAAGAAGGACGCAAATGGGGTGAATCCCGGCAAAAGTAGCCGATTCCCGCGAGAAACGCGCGAAAGAAAGCCTCGCGCCTTGGTAAGGACGAGACCCCGGATCCAAATTCCGGCCTAGGCTCTCTGTGAATCACATCGAGGAGCCGTGGCTTCGGTTCGCGCTCGCGTTTTCGTCGGAATTGGAAAACGGGTAGTCTCGCTATCCGCCGAGGAAGCGCTGGCGGACTTCGGGGTCGTCAAGGAGCGTTCTTCCAGGTCCGTCGTAGGCGTTTTCGCCGTTGACGAGGACGTAGCCGCGGTCGCAGCGGCGGAGGGCGGCTTTGGCGTTCTGTTCGACCATGAGGATAGCTGTGCCTGCTTGGTTGATGTCGTCGATGCGGTCGAACATCTCGTCGACGAGGTCGGGAGCGAGGCCTGCGGACGGTTCGTCGAGGAGGAGGAGGTCGGGGTCGGCCATGAGCGCGCAGCCCATGGCGAGCATCTGGCGTTGCCCGCCGGACATGGTGCCGGCGCGTTGCTGTTGGCGTTCTTCGAGGATGGGGAAGTGTTCGAAGACGTCGTCGAGAACGTTCTCTGGGACGGTGTCCTCGATGTAGACGCCCATTTCGAGGTTTTCGCGGACGGTGAGGCTCGTGAAGATGTTGTCGGACTGGGGGACGTAGGTGATGCCGCGGTCGATGAGGTCGGCGGTGTTCGCGGTGTGGACGTCCTCGCCGCGGAAGCGGATGGTGCCGCCCATGTGGCTGGTGAGGCCGAACACGGATTTCATCGCGGTGGATTTTCCGGCGCCGTTCGGGCCGACGATGGTGACGTACTCGCCGTCATCGACGTGGAGGTCGACGCCCGAGAGCACCTGGAGGTCGCCGTACCCGGCGTCAAGGCCGTCGATTTCGAGGAGGGGGGTCGTCATTCGCCGTCACCTCCGTCCTCGTCGGTGTCGCCGCCGAGGTACGCCTCGATGACGCGGTCGTCGGACCGGACGGCCTCGGGGTCGCCGGCGGTGAGGACGCGGCCCTGATGCATGACGATGACTTCCTGGCAGTGTTCCATGATGACGTCGATGTCGTGTTCGATGAAGAGGAAGGAGTACCCCTCCGATGCGAGGTCCTGGAGGTGGTCGAGGATGCGGTTCTCCAGCGTCGGGTTGACGCCGGCGAGCGGTTCGTCGAGGAGGACGAGGTCGGGGTCGGTGAGGAGCGCGCGGGCGAGTTCGAGGAGTTTGCGCTGGCCGCCCGAAAGCTCGCCCGCGGGCGTGTCGAGCACGTGGGCGATGTCGAAGCGCTCGGCCATCTCGACGGCGCGGCGCTGGGCGTTCCGTTCGTCCTGCGCGTAGCCGTCGCCGCGCGTCCACGTGGTGAGCAGGCTCTCGCCGCGCTGGTCGCGGGGCGCGAGCGCGAGGTTCTCCCGCACCGTCATCTCGGGGAGTTCGTGCGGAATCTGGAACGTCCGCACGAGCCCGCGGTCCGCGACGGCGGACGGCCGCAGTCCCGTGATGTCGTTCCCGCGGAACTCGACGGTGCCCGCGTCCGGGGAGAGGAAGCCCGTTATCACGTTGAACATCGTGGACTTCCCCGCGCCGTTCGGCCCGATAAGGCCCGTGATTCCCGGCTCGATGTCGAAGGACGCGCCGTCGAGCGCGGTGATGCCGCCGAAGCGCTTCTCGACGCCGTCCACGGAGAGAATCGGGTCAGTCACTCGACTCACCTCCGTCGGAAATCGTCCGACGTGACTCGGAGTCCGTCCCGGACTCCTCACCTCCGGGTGCGACGCCCGTGTCGTAGGTCTGCTCGCCGAGCAAGCCCTCCGAGCGGTAGTAGAGGATGACGATGAGGAGGGTGCCGATGAGCATCACGCGGAGCGCGGCGAGCTGGGTGGCGTACTCCGCGGGGAAGTAGTCGTCGAGGAACCGAGTGCCGGTGCGGAGCGTCCAGAACACGGCGGTTCCGAGGATGACGCCCTTGTTGTTCGCGGTGCCGCCGATGATGACGGCGGTGAACGCGAAGAACGTGATGGACGACGTGAACTGACTCGGGTCGATGAAGCCGATGTGGGTCGCCCAGAGGCCGCCGGCCGCGGCGGCGAGCGCGGACCCGAACATCATGCTGTGAACCTTGTACTTGAACGTCGGTTTTCCGAGCGCCTCCGGCACGTCCTCGTCCTCGCGAATCGAGCGGAGAACGCGGCCGTACGGGCTGTTCACGGTTCGTTCGCACCACACGTAGGCGAGCAGGACGAACGCGCCCGTGAGCAGGAGGAGGAACCGGCTGTAGGTGACGGCGCCGTTCGCGCCCGTAGTCGGGTCGAACAGCCAGATGAGGTTCACGACGACCGCGGCGGGGCTGTCGGTGACCGCGGGGAAGACGAGGTACCAGAGCGCGAACACGAGCGCGGTGAACAGCGCGAGCGGCCGGCCGAACCCGTCCGCCGCCCGAACGCCCCGGGAGACGGCGTAGACGCCGGCCGCGAGGACGGCAACGCCCCCGGCGATAAACGCGGCGCCGCCGAGCGTCGTGACGCCGAACCCGACGACGGTGAGAGCGACGCCGGCGACCGTGAACAGCGCGGCGTCCCGCGAAATCGGGCGGACGTACCGCACGACTCGGTACGCGACGTAGCCGAGCGCGAGCACGGACGGCAGGCCGAACACGACGAGGTTCACCGCGAAGCTCCCGACGGAGAGCGGGAACGCGCCGCCGAGCGGCTGATAGACCTCACGCACGCCGAACGGGCCGTTGAACAGCCACTCCTCGTCGTTCACGACCGAGTGCAGGATGGTCGCGACGCCGAGCGCGGTGATGGCGAGGTAGTCCTCCCGCAACCGAAGGGTGGGAACGCCCACCAGGAGCGAGAGGAGGGCGGCGGCAATCATCGCAACCGCGATGGCGAGCAGCCACCCGACGAACCCGCCGAGCGGGACGGCGGAGAGGAGTTCGGGGAGCGCGAACCCGCCGATTCCCGCGTAGTCGGCCGCGCCGGACGGCATCGCCACGACGACCGTGACGTACGCCCCGATCATGAAGTAGAGCACGTGCCCGAAGTCCACGAGGCCCGTAAAGCCGTACTTCACGTTCAGCCCGAGGCCGAACAGCGTGTAGATGCCGACCACGGTGAGGAGGCTGACGAGGAAGTCCGCGAGCGCCATCAGGCGTCACCCCACAAGCCCTCGGGTTTCACGAGGAGGACGGCGACGAGGATGATGAACGCGATGGCGGTGCGGTAGGTCGCGAACTCGGTCGGCAGCAGGTAGACGCCCACGTCCATGCTGAGACCGATGAGCAGGCCGCCGAGCGCCGCGCCGTACGGCGAGTCGATGCCGCCGACGATGACCGCGGCGAACACCGGCAACAGGAGCGAGAAGCCCATGTTGGGGTTGAGGCTGGACGAGTACCAGCCCAACAGCGCGCCGGCGACGGCGGCGAGCACGGCGGCGAGCACCCAGACGACGAGCTGAACGCGGTCGATGTCGACGCCGCGGATGCGGGCGAGCGATTGGTCGTCGGCGGTCGCGCGCATCGCGCGACCGGTCTTCGTGCGTTTGAGGACGTAGTTGATGCAGAACATGGTTGCGAGCATGACGGCGAGGATGAGGCCGTACTTCCGGCTGACCCCGACCCGAGTGCTGTACGCGGCGTCAGCGACGCCGAACGCGCCGCCGCGGAGCGCGAACGCGAGCGCGGCGAGCGTGACGGCGAACCCGGCGACACCCCAGATGCGGGGGTCGACGAAGTGGACCTCGTCGAACCCGGCGTCGCCGCGCCGCCACCGATACACGGCGTAGCCCGCCAGGACGGCGAGGCCGACGACGGCGGCGAGCGCGGGCCAGCCATACCCCCACGCGTCCACGGTCTGCAAGGAGCCCTGGACGCGCTGGGTGAGTTCGACGGCGAGGCCGTTCCCGGTGAGGTAGAGGTCGACGTTGAGGTTGACGCCGCTCGGCGTGTCGTACGTGACGTTCTTCGACCCGACGAGGAATAGCACGAGGTTCCGGAGGATGAGCGCGAGGCCGAGCGAGACGATGACCATTGTGATGAGGTCGGCGTCCTTCCCGCGGAACCGCCGGAAGACGGCGTACTCGTACGCGCTTCCGAACGCGCCTGCGACGCCGATTCCGACGACGGCGGCGACGGCGAACGGGAGCGCGACGAGGTTCGGAACGAGCGCGAGTTCGCCGGGGTTGTTGAGCGCGAGCACGAGGTACGCGCCGACGGTTATCATGTCGCCGTGCGCGAAGTTCGGGACGCCCGCGATGCTGTACACCAGCGAGAGGCCGAGCGCGCCGGCGGCGATGATGCCGCCGGTGACGAGGCCCTGCGCGAGCGCGTCGACGAGTCCGGCGCTCACCATGGCTGGCCTCCGCGAGTCGTGAGTAGTGGTGTGTGTGTCATCGTGTGGTAGTGGCGGCGATCGACGCGGCGAGGAGCAATGCGGCGAGCACGCAGAAGACGGCGGCGTACCCGCCGGTGCTGGCGCGGACGACGCCCGTGAACGTGGGGAGGACGACGGCGGCGACGTTTCCGGCGGCGACGACGAGCGCGAGCGCCGCGGTCTCCTGCGCGGTCGCGGCCGCCGCGAGGTTGTACACCGCGCCAAAGGGCAGCGAGACGGCGATCATCGCGACGAGCGGCCCGGCGAGCGCGACGACGCGGGCGTCGACGAGCAGCCCGAGGAACGCGAGCGCGCCGAGCAGCGTCGTCACGGAGACGATGCGGGCGTCCGAGACGCCCCAGCGCGCCGAAACGGTGCCGCCGAGCGCGCGCCCGGCGGTCGCGGTGGCGAGCACCGCGGCGTTCAGGGGGCCGGTGACGCCGAGGTCGTCGAAGTACGCCGTGATGAACGTCGAGAGCGTGATGTACGCGCCGATCGTGGCGACGTAGCAGAGCGCGGCGACGAGCACGACCCGGTTCGCGAACACCGTCCGAAACCCCCCGCCGCCGGCCGTTCCGGCGGTCCGCGTTCCGCGGCGGTGCGGCCAGAGCATCGCGAGCGCCGGAAGCGCGAGCGGCGCGCCGAGCGCGTGCACGCCGAACCCGTCCGTCAGCGAGACGATGGGTTCCGCGAGCAGGAAGCCGAGCGCCCCGCCGAGCGTGAGCATCCCGCCGTAGACGCCCTGCTGGCGGGTGGCGGCCCGGCCCTCGTAGAGACGAGCGACGTGCGTCGCGCCGATGCTGAGGACGAGGCCGCCCGCGAGCCCCCAGAGCGCGCGCAGGACGAGCAGGGTTTCGAGCGACGGCGCGAGGTCCAGCGCGACCGCGAGCGCGGCGTGCACGCCCACCAGCCCGAGCAGGGCCTGCGTGGTCGTCCAGCGCGACGCGAGGCGGTCCGCGACCGCCTGCGCGAGCACGAACGACAGGAGCGCCGCGCTCATCAAGAAGCCGACCGTGGTGATGGTCGCGCCGTACCGCGTCGACACGTAGCCCGGCACGGCCGAGTACGTGAACGTCACGTACCCGACCGCGAACACCGCGACGTGCGGCGCGTACCGGAGGGAGCGTGCGGTCACTCACCGTCGCCCCCCTGGTGGTACCGGTCGGCGTACTCGTCGCTTATCTTCCCGAGGCGCAGGTCGCGCGAAACGGCGTCGGGGTCGCGGTCGGCGGGGTCGCCGTATCCGCCCGCGCCCGGCGTGCGGACGCTCACGACCGTTCCCGGCGGAAGGTCGTGCACGGACTTCTGCGGGAGGCGCTCGCCCTCGGCGTCGTCGGTGTCGTCCGCGTCGGGCCCGAAGACGTACGCCGACCCGGATTCGCCGGGTTCGCCGCCGAGCAGGCCGTAGGGCGCGTGCTGGTGGCGGTCCGCGAGCAGGCTGAACCGCGCCGTGTGCCCGCGGACTTCGATGTCGCGCCGCAGCCCGAGGCCGCCGCGGAACTCGCCCGCGCCGCCGGAGTCGGGCCGGTAGGCGTACCGCCGCACCCGGAGCGGGTACGCGGTCTCCAGGACCTCGGCGGGCGTGTTCATCGTATTGGACATGTGGACGTGCACGCCGTCCATGCCGTCCTTGCCCTCGCGCGCGCCGAACCCGCCGCCCTGCGTCTCGTAGAACGCGTACGGGCTGTCGCTGCGCGGGTCGGTGCCGCCGAACGTGATGTTGTTCATCGTCCCCTGGCCCGCCGCCGTCACCCGCTCGGGTGCTTCGGTGGCGAACGCGCCGAGCACCACGTCCGTGACGCGCTGACTGGTCTCCAGGTTGCCGCCGACGACCGCGGCCGGCGGCTTCGGGTTGACGATGCTTCCCTCGGGCGCGTCGATGGTGATGGGGCGATAACAGCCGTGGTTGGGCGGGATGTCGGGGTCGGTCACGCACCGAATCGCGTAGTAGGTCGCGGAGGACGTGACCGCGAGCACGGCGTTCACCGGCCCCTCGGTCTGCGGCGCGGTTCCGGAGAAGTCAACGCCGACCTCGTCGCCGGAGACCGTGACGGTCGCCTCGACGGGGAGGTCGGTATTCCCACGGCCGTCGTCGTCCAGCACGTCCTCGAACGAGTACGTGCCGTCCGGGAACTCCTCGATTTCGGCGCGCATCCGGCGCTCCGAGTAGTCCTTCACCTCGCCGAACGCCTCCGCGAGGTCGCCCGCGCCGTAGTCGTCGACGAGTTCGTGCACGCGCTCGCGGGCCGTCTCGTTCGCGGCCTCCTGCGCGCGGATGTCGCCCCGGCGCTCGTCGGGCGTCCGGACGTTCGTCAGTATCATCTCCATCACGTCCTCGACGACCTCGCCGCCCGCGAACAGCTTCACCGGGGGAATCCGCAGGCCCTCCTGGTAGATTTCGGTGGAGTCCGCGGCGACCGACCCCGCGGTGCTCCCGCCCACGTCGGCGTGGTGCGCGCGGTTCGCCGCGTACGCCACGAGTTCGGGGTCGTCTGACTCGGGGTCAGCGAAGATCGGCGAGACGAGCGTGAGGTCGGGGAGGTGCGCGCCGCCCCGGAACGGGTCGTTCAGCAGGACGGCGTCACCCGGTTCGAGGTCGCCCCCGTACGCCTCGACCGCCGCGGCCACGGAGAACGGCATCGCGCCGAGGTGGACGGGCATGTTCTCCGCCTGGCTTATCATCTCGCCCTCCGCGTCGAACAGCGCACAGGAGCAGTCGCGGCGCTCCTTGATGTTCGGCGAGTACCCGGTGCGGATGAGGTTCGCGTTCATCTCCTCCGCGATGGCGATGCAGCCGTTCCGAATCACTTCGAGCGTGACCGAATCGACCATCAGGCGTCACCCCCGGTCTCCACGATGAGGTTGCCGTCCGAATCGACGGAGACGGTCTGTCCGGGATGGACGACGACGGTGGACTCCGGGCCTTCGACGACCGCGGGGCCGTCGAACGTCGCGTCCGTCGGCAACCGCGTGCGGTCGTAGACGGTCGTGTCGTGGACGGTGCCGTCGTACGTCACGCCCCGAACCTCCCGGATGGCGTCCTCGACGCTCCCGGCGGTGTTCGGCGCGGCGAGGTCGGGCGTCTCCACGAGGCCGCGCGCCCGCAAGCGGAGCGTCACGAGCTCCACGGGTTCCCCGGGGTCGGCGTGACCGTACCGGCGCTCGTGGCGCTCGTGGAACTCGCGCTCGACGGCGGCGAGCGCGTCCGCGTCGAGGTCGCCCTCGGGGAGCGGCACCGAAATCTCGAACGACTGCCCGACGTACCGGAGGTCGGCCGTGCGCTCGTACACGCGGCCCGACTCCGGGATGTTCTCGTTCGCGAGGCGTTCCTCGCCCTTCGCGTGCAAATCGGCGAGCGCGTCGCGCACGGTCGCGGGCGTGACCTCGCTCCACTCGCGGACGCGCGAGACGCTGTAGTCGTAGAGCACGTCGCTGATGAGGAGGCCGAGCGCGGACAGCACGCCCGCGGTCTGCGGGACGATGACCTTCGGGATGTCGAGTTCCTCCGCGAGGCCGCACGCGTGCAGGGGTCCCGCGCCGCCGAACGCGACGAGCGCGAACTCCCGGGGGTCGTACCCGCGTTCGACGGAGACGACGCGGAGCGCGCGCGCCATGTTCGCGTTCGCCACGTCGAGCACGCCCTGCGCGGCCTCCTCCGCCCCCATGCCGAGTTCGTCGCCGAGTTCGGACTCGAACGCGCGCTCCACGTCCGCGACCTCCACGTCGAGTTCGCCGGAGAGGAAGCGGTCGGGGTCGAGGCGGCCGAGCAGGAGGTGGGCGTCCGTGGTCGTCGGCTTGGTTCCGCCGCGACCGTACGAAATCGGGCCGGGGTCCGCGCCCGCCGACCGGGGGCCGACGCGGAGCGCGCCGCCGGTGTCCACCCACGCGATGGAGCCGCCGCCGGAGCCGACGGTGTGGATGTCTATCATCGGAACGCCGACCGTGTAGTCGCCGACCTGCACGTCCGTCGAGACGAGGGGGTCGCCGCCCTCCACGAGCGACACGTCGCAGGACGTGCCGCCCATGTCCATCGTGATGATGTCCTCGACGCCCGCGCGCTCCGCGACGTACGTCGCGCCCTGCACGCCCCCAGCGGGCCCGGAGAGCAGGGTGTTGACGGGCCGGGTGCGCGCGGCGTCCGCCGTGATGAGGCCGCCGTTCGACTGCATTATCTTCAGTTCCGCGCCAATGTCGTGGTCGCGGACGTGGCCTTCGAGGTTCCCGATGTAGTCGTCCATCACGGGCTTCAGCGCAGCGTTCAGCGACGTGGTGAGCGTGCGCTCGTACTCCCGAATCTCCGGGAGCACGTCGCTCGAAAGCGAGAGCGACGCGTCCAGTTCCTCGTCCAGAATCTCGGCGACGCGCCGCTCGTGTCCGTCGTCCTCGAACGCGAACAACAGGGAGACCGCGACGGAGTCGACGCCGCGGTCGTCCAGGGTGCGCGCGAGGTCTCGGACCGCGTCCTCGTCCAGGTCGCGGAGCGCGTTCCCGCGCTCGTCGAGGCGCTCCGGCACCTCGAAGCGGCGGTCGCGGGGGACGATTGGTTCGGGTTTCTCCGCGTCGAAATCGTAGATGTCCGGCCGGTCCTGTCGCCCGATTTCGAGCACGTCCCGGAACCCCTCGGTGGTGACGAGCGCGGTGTCCGCCCACGTGCCTTCGAGGACGGCGTTCGTCGCCACCGTCGTCCCGTGACTGAGGAAGCCCACGTCGTCGAACCCGAAGCCCGCGTCCGCGGAACTCTTCTCCAGGCCGTTCACGACGCCCTCCTCGGGGTCGCTCGGCGTCGACGGCGTCTTCGTCACGTGCACGTCGCCGCCGCGGAGGCTGACGATGTCCGTGAACGTGCCGCCGATGTCGACGCCGACGCGAACGTCGTCGTCGCTCACGGCTCCGCCCTCCCGTGGTGTGCGTGCGAGGCGACTACCGGATAGTGAGAGAGTACAAACATGAGAGTGCAGTGCCCTTAGGTGAGGTCTTCGGCCGGGATGGTTTCCTGATCGACGAACTCGCCGTCCTCGACCTGCACGATGACCATGTCGCTCGCCACGTCGCCGTTCGAATCGTAGTTGACGTTCCCGCTCGGCCCGCTGTAATCTATCTCGGTGTCGTCGTCAAGCAGGCTCACACCGGACTCGAACCCGTCGTAGCCGACAGCCTCACCGGGCGGCGTCGCGACCGGACGAAGCTGTTCCTTCACGCTCGGCGACTCCGGCGTGCCCGCGGCGTGCGCGGCGAGCGCCCACGAAACGAGCGCGTCGTAGGAGTTCCACGAGTACGGCGAGAACAACTGCGCGTCCGGGTACGCGGACTCGTAATCGCTCACGAAGCTCTCCGTCGCACCCCCGCTCGGAGGTTTCGTGCGCACGCCGTACATCCCGTTCATCACGTCCGCGCCGACGTTCTCGATGACGTCCTGGGAGAGCAGGCTCGTGTGGAGAACCCAGTTCCCGCCGTACCCCTCCTCCGCCCACTGTGAGAGGATGGTGGTTCCGGACTCGGGATAGCCGGCGAGCGCGACGAACTCGGGGTCGTCCGCGAACAGCTCGGAGAGGAGTTGCTGGTACGAGGACTGCCCGGACTCGTAGCCGACTTCGGCGGTGACCTCGCCGTCGAACGACGAGGAGAAGACATCCGCGAGCGCGGACCCGAAGTCGTTGTTGACGTAGAGGACTGCGGCCTTGCTCGCGTCGTTCTGCTCGGCGATCATCGCCATCACCTTCGCGACGAACCGGTCGTTCGTCCGGGTGCGCCAGACGTAGTCATCGTCGTCCAGCGTGCTGATGACCGGGGAGGAGGACGCGGGCGTGATGTGGATTTTCTCCTGCGGAATCGAGACGGACTTGGCGATACTGATGGTGACGCCGGAGGACACCGCGCCGAACAGCGCGTTCACGCCCGTGGTGTCCACGAGCTTGTTCGCGGCGTTCACGCCCTCTGTCGACGAGGACGTGGAGTCCTCGAAGTGGAGCTTGAGTTCGCGACCGAGCGGGCCGCCGGCGGCGTTAATGTCCTCCTGCGCCATCCGGAGCGCGTTCTGCATCGGCGCGCCGAAGTCGCTGAGGTCTCCGCTGAACGGGATGACGGCGCCCACGTCGATGCTTCCGCTACTACTGTTCCCGCTGTTCTGGAGGCTGTCGAGACAGCCCGAGAGTCCCGTCAAGCCGGCGGCACCGGCGGCGCCGCCGAGGCGCATCGCGCGGCGGCGTGTCAGGCGGTCGGCGAACGAATCGTCGTCATTGTGTGCCATAGGGTAACGCTACCAAAGCACCCACTTAGTGATACTTGTGAGGAGTGCACACATCACGCACATCGCGTGTGAACGGGTGCGAATCGAGTATGAAACATCGTAGAGAGCGTACGAACCTGGTAGGGATAGGTCAGTTTATGACCGAACGTCCATACTACTCCTCGACGAGGAGGACCTTCGCGACCCCTGGGTTGATAGTCACGTCGAACGGGAGCGGTTCGACGCTCCGCTCGATGAACCGCGTCATGAACCACCGGATGTCGGCCGACGGAAAGACGATGTGGTACGTGTTCTCCGTGGTGCGCCGAACCGTCAAGAACCCGCAGAGCGACAGCCACTCCAGGAGTTCATCCAGCGAGTCGAAGCGGTCCACGTACTCCTGTGCGTGGTAGTCGGAGACCTGATCGGCGTCCGCGACGAACTCCGGCGTCGGCTCCCCGTCCTCCTTCACGTGGTCGAGAAAACAGTGGAGGAAGTCGATATCGAGCAGGACGTGCTCACCACCCGTGAGCATCTTGTAGTACTCCTCCAGTTTCTCCGAGCTGTCCGTGCTCGCCGCCTCGTAGTTCGCGGCGTAGAACGTGAGCGCCCGCCGAACCAGTTCGCTCTGCGAGCTGTCGGCCTTGCTCGTGATAGTGTCGAGCGCATCGCGGGCGTCCTCGTCGAGCGACACGGTCAACCGGTCTGAACTCATCGGTACGGCATACCACACCGAGGGGTTAAACTCCGTCGCTCACCCGAACACTCGCTACGCCACGAAGACCACCGTGACCGTCGAACAGACTTAGGGTATGGGCGTCCTACACCGGGTATGGACCGTCGAACGCTACTCGGAACGACCGCGGGTCTCGGACTCGCCGGCCTTGCGGGCTGCTCGACGCTCGCGAAAGCATCCGTCTCGCCGCCGAACGTGCCGACAGAGGCGATGGAGGACGCCGGCTGGGAGCAGACAGATTCGAGCGAGCGCACGCTCATCGAGCAGTCCTACGGCCCGGTGACGTTCACCGCGAAGGGGTACACGACGACGCACACGGACGCCACGCTCAACGAACGAATCCAGGAATCGACGCTCGGCCGCGTGACGGGACGACTCGCGCTGTTCTCCGCGACCCGCATCGACTTCAGTCCGGACGTCGGGAACCTCCCCGGGGGCGTCGGCCGCGAGGAAGTGCTGAACGAAGTCGAGGCGAGCGCGCGCGAGCAGTTCCGCAACCGACTCACCGACGCGGGCCTGTCGAACGTCGAGCGCATCGGAACCGGTTCGTTCGACGTGGCGACCGGTGAATCCGCGAGCCTCACCGAGTACGAGGCGACCTACGACGTCCCCACCTTTGAGTTCCCCCTGGAGAACGACACTACCGTCACCATCGACGGAGATTCGCTGACCGTCCGCGGCGACCTCGCGGTCTGGCACCACGGCGACTACGCGCTCGTCGCCGGCGGCGCGTGGGTCGGCGAGAACTTCGCGCGCTCCATGAGTCAGGACGTCTCCGACGCCATCACGGTGTCCGTGGACATCAACCTCGGTCTCGAACCCGAGACGTACCGGGAGGAAGTCCACGGATTCATGCGCCAGACAGAATGACGTGGCGGGAGCTGTTCGACGCCGCCGACGCGTACGAAGTCACGGAGCCGGAGGTACGGGCGGCGCTCGACGCCCACCGAGATGAGTGACGAGCCAGACCCCGCGACCGTCGTCGCGGACGCGGACGTGCTCGCCGCCGACCTGCTCTGCGGCGGCGCGGCGCGAGACACCCTCGACCACGTGCGCGCGCACTCGTGGACCACGCTCGTCGTGAGCGACCCGCTGCTGGACGACGCCCACGCCGTCATCGCGGAACTCGCGGACGCCACGCTCGCCGACGCGTGGCGCGACCGAATCAGCGAACTCGGGGAGTTCGTCGAGCATCCCGAGGGCGACCATCCCGGGCTGGCGTGCGCGTACCACGGGAACGCCGCGCACCTCGTGACGTTCGACGACGACCTGCGGTCCGTCGAGGCGAACGCGTCGCTGAAGCAGTACGTGACGACGAGCGTGAAGTCACCGGACGCGTTCGCGCGGCTGTTCGACCCCGAGCGACTGTATCCCGTCGTCGCGGATGGCGAGTATCCCGGTCCCGACCGCGACCCGCGGGCGTAAGGGCTAGCACGGCGGCACAGCCGTTGGACGGGGAGCGTACCGCCGGATTTCGCTGTCTCCCCGCCCGCGAACGTTACGGCACGCCCGATCTGGCCGCGTCTTCCCCTATGAACCCTCGGCGGTTGCGAGTGGACGGAACAGTAAAGCCATCACGTGTCTGAACAGTCAAGCATGCGGAGACGACACCTGTTGTCCGCGACGCTCGGCGGACTCGGACTCGTGGCCGGCTGTCTCGGCCGATTCGCCGGAGTCGGACAGGACTCGGAACCCCTATCGTGCGGGAATGAGTGGCACCGACTGAACGCGTTCTCGGAGAGTTACGCGAGTCCGTGGCGGGAATGGCGACTGACCACGAACCGCGAGTCGCTGCAGTACGGCGACGAGATGCGAGTAACGCTGACTAACGAGAGCGATCAGGAAGCATACACGGGAATCCCGGCGAAGTACGACATTCAGGAGCGGACCGAGGAGGGATGGCGGTCGGTTCTCTGGATAGACCAGAAAGTCGCGCTGACCGACGAAGCGCTCGTCCACGAGCCGGAGGAGGGCCTGACGTGGACGTTCACGGTTCGGGAGGAGACAATAGAGGGCGTTGAGGAGGAATACCACATCTGTGACGCGATTGAACCGGGCCGCTACCGGTTCGCCTACTACGGCATCGGCGACGAGCACGCGGCGATAACGACACCCTTCGAGGTGGTCGAATAGCGGCGTTCCGCGTGTCGCAGGTCAGTTCTCGGCGAGCCAGTCGGCGAGTTTGGCGAGCGCGCGACCGCGGTGGCTGAGCGCGTTCTTCTTCTCCGTCCCCATTTCCGCGAACGTCTCGTCGTCGTGTTCGAATATCGGGTCGTACCCGAATCCGCCCGACCCGCGCGGGGCGACGAGCGTCCCCGAAACCGCGCCGTCGAACGTCTCCACGACATCGCCGTCGGCGTACGCGACCGTGCAGCGGAACGCGGCGCGACGGTCGTCAAGGGATTGCGCGAGTTCCCAGACGCGGTCGATGCCGAGCGTGTCCTCGACGTAGGCCGAGTAAGGGCCGGGGAAGCCGTCGAGTTCCTCCACGAACAGGCCGGCGTCGTCCACGATAACGGGTTCGTCGCCGCCCGCCGCCTCGAACGCCTCCTCCGCGCCCGCGGCCGCGATGTCCGCGAGGCTGTCGCTCTGAATCTCCGTGTAGTCGTAATCGAACTGCTCGACGGCGGTGAGGTCCGCGAGGTACTCGCGGGCCTCCCGCACCTTCCCCTGGTTGGTCGTGACGAACTTCATACGCTCCCTGCACGGGCGGGGAGAAAAACGCCGTCGGTTACTCGTCCACGACGACTTCGACCGCTTCGTCCACGACATCGTCCTCGCTCTCGTCGCCGGACTGCTGCTGGTAGAGGAGGACGCCGGCAACGGCGAGCACGACCCAGGACCGCCAGTTCGCGAGGTTCAGCGTGTACCCAACGCCGAACGGCTTCTCCACGAGCATTCCCTCGCCGGGCTGCCAGTACGCCGACAGCATGTTCGAGAGCGAGGGACGCTCGAAGTTGTAGGGCACACCGAACAGTTCGCCGGAGGACGACTTCTCTGACATACCCACGGATACGCGGAGGCGGACTAAATCAGTTGGGGGAGCGATAGCGGCCGCGCCCCAGAATCTCGTCGAGCTGGTCGAGCACGTCGGGGTCGCCGTGTTCGCGGTAGGCGTCCGCGGCAGCGGCGAGGAGCGGGTCGGGGTCGCTGGCGGTGCCAGCGAGGCTCTGCTGGAACACGTGGAGATCCATCGCGTAGTCCTCCACGTCGTCCGTGTAGTACCCGAGGCCGAAGTCGATGAGGTAGACGCGGCCGCTGTCCGTCCCGCCGTCCCGACCCGGCTGTTCGGTCGTTTCGCGCGGTTTCGCGACGCGCGCGTTCCGCGTGGTCGGGTCGCCGTGCACGAACCCGGCGTCGTGAATCGCGGCGAGGTGGCGCGCGGTCTCGCGGACCGCGGTCTCGGTGAGGGCGTCCCGGAGGTCGTGGTGGCCGACGTGCTCGAACTCGATAGTGCTCTCGGGCACGTCCACGTCGAACACGACCGGCGTCGGAACGCCGACGCGGCGCGCCTCGCTCGTGAGGCGTGCTTCGAGGACGGTTCGGTCCCGGCGGAGCCGGGAGTCGAGGGCGGCGTGCCGGTACGCCTTCGGCCGCCGGTGTTTCGTGACGGTGTCTCCGAGGGAGACGACGGCCTCCGCGCCCTGCACGTCCGCCGCGCCCGCGGGTTGGAGGACGCTCGTCTCGCGGTCGCGCCACGTCACGGGCACCTCGTCCGGCCGGTAGTTCGAGTCCACGGCGGAGTCGGCTATCGAGATGGTGTCGCCGGCGTCGTACATCTTCGCGCCCAGAATCGCTATCATACCCGCGTTGTCCCGGAGAAAGCGGGGTTCGGGCGCGTAGAACTGTGCGCCGCGCTGCTCGCACATGGATTCGAGCATCCCGCGGAGCCGGGCGTTCTGGCCGACGCCGCCACCGAGGACGAGTTCGTCGCGGCCGGTGAGGCCGAGCGCGCGCTCCGCGACCTCGGTGAGCATCCCGAAAATCGTTTCTTCGAGACCACGACAGACGTCGTCGACGGGCGTGCCGTCGTCCACCTCGTCCTTCGCCGCGGACATGATCCCGGAGAAGGAGAAGTCCATTCCCTTCACGACGTACGGGAGGTCGACGTACTCGCCCTGTGTCGCGTGCTCCTCGACCTTCGGGCCGCCGGGGTGGCTCCAGTCGAGGTGGCGCGTGAACTTATCGAGGGCGTTCCCGACGCCGGTGTCCATCGTCTCCCCGAGCACGCGGTAGCGGCCGTTGTGGTACCCGAGAATGTGGGCGTTCGCGCCCGAGGCGTTCAGGCAGACCGGCGCGTCGAACCCCGCGTAGTGCCGGCCGACCTCCAAGTGGGCGACCATGTGGTTCACGCCAACGAGCGACACGTCGAGCGCCTGCGCGAGCGACCGCGCCGCGGTGGCGACGATGCGGAGACACGGCCCGAGCCCGGGGCCGCGCGAGAACGCCACCGCGTCGATCGGGCCGTCCGCGCCGTCGAGCGCGTCCGCGATAACGCCCGGAATCGCGTCCCGCATGTGTTCGGCCGCCTCGCGCGGGTGAATACCGCCCTCCGCGGGCTGGTAGACGTCCGAGTGAATCGTCACCGCCCCCGCATTCGAGTCCTGCAGGTCAGTAGTCTCGTACACGGCCGCGCTCGCGCACCACGCGGTCCCCTCGACACCGAGAACGCGCATCAAAAGAGTGTTACCTTACTCCCACTCGGTGTACCCGCACTGCCCGCAGTGCTGGCGGTCACCGTGGTCCGCGAGGAACGTATCCCCGCACCGGGGGCACTGTTCCTTCACGACCTCGCCGTCCTCGTAGTACTCGTGTCGCGCCATTTATTCCTCACCCTCGGCTTCCGCGGCGTTCGCGCCCTCCTCGGACTCGGCGGAGATCTTGTTCCGGTCGAGCATGTACTCCTGCTCCACGTCGATGGCGGACTCGGCGGAGTCGTACACCTTCGCGTACCCGACGGTCTTGCGCATCCCGAACTTCGTGTCGAGGCTGTGCACGACGACCTCGTCCGAGTTCTTGTCGAGCTGGGCCGCGAGACTGTCGCGAACGGAGAGACGGGAGGGAGACACGTCCTCGTGTGTGATTTCGAACGAGACCTCGGTCCGGTGGAGCAGGGGGTTGTCGTCCTGCTCCAGAATGTCGATTTCCATGGTCAGTTGTCCCTCACTTGTCTCGGTTCGCTCAAAAGGATTTCGAAGCCCCCTACGACTCCAGTAGCCGCCAGAACGCCTCCTCGGTTTCGAGGAGGGCGAGCAGGTCCCGTACCTGTTCTTTACGGTCGCTGTCCACGTTCACGAGCACCATTCCCTCGCCGGGCTGGCCGTACACGACGGACGCGCCGACGGGCGCCGCGACGACCGCCGGCAGGGACGCGAGGTCTTCCTCACCATCGACGACGAGGAGCGTCGTCTCCGCGCGGCCGATTGCGTCCACGAGCGCCTCCACGAGCTCGTGGGAGAGCGTCGCCGGGTCGGACGCGACGTGCACGTCCGTGTCCGCATCCGGGAAGCCTTCGACGATCTCCTCGTCGACGGCTTCGCGCTCGGTTCGGCCGTCGACCACGGCGACGTGCGGCGTCGCCCCCGCGCGTTCCAGGTGATAGGTGACGACATCGCCGACGGCGATAATCGGGCTGCCGGCGTCCGCGAGGAGCGCCTGCGCGTCGGTGTAAATACGGCCGAGCGGGTCCTTGAACTCCGCGCGCGCGGACTTCGGAAGTCGAGCGACCGTTCGGGGCACTATCGGACCTTGAGCGCGTACTCGCCCGCTTCCGTGACTTCCATCTTCTCCGCGATTTCGGACTGCTCGGGGTGCGTGATGACGACGTAGCCCGCCCAGTCCTCCGTGAGCGAGTTCGACCCGCAGTAGGGACACGTCTCCTCGTCCGGCTCGACGATGCGGTGGCAGTCGTGGCACGCCAGTCGGTTCGACGCCATCTACCGGCCCTCCTCTTCCTCGCGCTTCTCCTGCAGCCAACCGTGCTTCCCGAGACCGGGCTGCTTCGCCGTGAGGCCGATTTTGGACTCGCGGGGGTTGCGCTCGTCGATGCTCTTCGTGACGATGCGCGCCCGCACGGAGTCGCCGACGCTGAGAACCTGATTCGACTCGCGGCTGGCGAGCTGCTGGTTCTCCTCGTCGTACGCGAGGTACTCGTCGGAAATCTGGCTGACGTGCAGCAGGCCGTCCACGGGGCCGATGCCGACGAACGCGCCGAAGTTCACGACCTCCACGACCTCGCCGTCGATGACCTCCTGCATCTCGGGGTCGAACGCGAGCGCGTCGAACTCGGCCTCGTAGTAGACGCCCGGCCGGTTCGGGAGCACCGCGCCGTCCCCGATTTCGTGGACGTCGGTGACAGTGACGATGCTGCCGAGGTCCTCGTCCATCCGGCCCTCGAGTTTGTCCTGCAGGAGTCGTTTCACCAGGTCGGGCGTGACGTCCGCCAGGTGTTCGGGAGGAACTTCGATCGTGTCCGTGAGGCGTGCTCGCTTGTACATCTATGGTTGAGTGCGTGTGAGTTGATT
This sequence comes from Salarchaeum sp. III, assembly GCF_036418315.1. Lineage (NCBI taxonomy): Archaea > Methanobacteriati > Methanobacteriota > Halobacteria > Halobacteriales > Halobacteriaceae > Salarchaeum > Salarchaeum sp. III. The sequence continues at coordinate 68,299 of NZ_JAZHPG010000022.1, forward strand.
CCGGCCCCGTAAATGAATTACTGGCACGCCCGCGTCGAGCAGGCGTTCCTTCAGGGGGGCGTCGTTCGTGACGACAGCGTCCACACCGCCGGCGGTGGCGAGCGCGTGAACGGCGTCGTCGGCGTACGATTCGTCCGTTTCGACCGTGTCGCAGCGGGCCGCGAGGTCCGCGCCCACGCTGGCCGCCCGTCCCGCCTCGCCACCAGACTCGGAGAGCGAGTCGAGTTCGGCGACGACTGTCGACGGAACGACCGCGTCGTACGCGCCGACGAGGCGGTCGAGTTCGTCGAACAGCCGAACGCCGGCTTCGACGGGCATCATCAGCGCGTTCGCGTCCACGGCCACTCGCGTCATCCGTCCAGCGTCCCGACGCCGATGAGCCGCCAGCGCGCGCCGACGCGGCGGTTGATGGCGATTTTCGAGCCCTCCTTCGCGCAGACGGGGCGCTTGAGCTGGACTTCGCACTCGCCGTCCCGCGCGCTCGTGACAGCGCCAACGGTGGTGGCGGTGCCGACCGTGAGCATGAGCGGTTCGCCCGTGTTGATGGGGTCGACCGTCTCTCCCTCCTCCGCGCCGACGAGGCGGTCGAGGAGTTCGACGCTCATGGTGAAGTCGTTCCAGACCGGCGGAAGGGCGTCGGGGTGGCCGGCGACCTGGCCGGCGAGCGCGTCACCCTTCGTGAGAGAGGGGTCGAGACCCGTGCCGACGCCGAGCAGGCCGCCGGGCGTCGCGGCGTCCACCATCTCGCCGCCGGCCTGAATCGACCGCACGTCGGTGGTGATGGGGCGCCACTCGGTCTCGCCGCCCTCGTCCACTTCGCGGCCGGGACGAATCTCGAAGTCGTCGCCCTCCTCGAGTTGTCCCTCGACGAGGCTGCCGCCGACGACGCCGCCCTGGAGGCCCTCCCAGGTGGTGCCGGGACGGTTGATGTCGAAGGACCGCGCGACGAACATCTCGGGGTCCGCGTCGGGGTCGCGGTCGGGCGTCGGAATCTCGCGCTCGATTGCGTCGATGACGAGGTCCGTGTTGATGTCCTGTTCTGCGCTCACGGGCACGATGGGCGCGTCCTCCGCGACCGTTCCCGCGACGAACTCCTGAATCTGCTCGTAGTTCTCGCGCGCCTGCTCCGCGTCCACGAGGTCGACCTTGTTCTGCGCGATGACGACGTTCTCGATGCCGATGATGTCGAGCGCCATCAGGTGTTCCTCCGTCTGCGGCTGCGGGACGGGTTCGTTCGCGGAGACGACGAGCACCGCGCCGTCCATCAAGGCCGCGCCGGAGAGCATCGTCGCCATCAGGGTCTCGTGGCCGGGCGCGTCCACGAACGACACCGTTCGCAGAACCTCGGTCTCCACGTCGTGTTCGGGACAGGTCTCCTCGACGGTGAACGCTGCGGGTTCCTCGCACTCGGGACACTTGCGGAACGTCGCGTCCGCGTACCCGAGTCGGATGGAGATGCCGCGCTTCATCTCCTCGGAGTGCTGGTCGGTCCATTCGCCGGACAGCGAGCGCACGAGCGTCGTCTTCCCGTGGTCGACGTGTCCGACGAGGCCGATGTTCACCTCCGGTTGTCGATTGTTTTGGGCCATTGAGTAATCTTGCGTGATTTTCGCCCCGAACGCCTGATAAACCTACTGTTACAGTTCGACGCCCGTCAGCTACATCCCGCCGCCGTCCCCAGTCGGGGGCGTGGACACACCCGTCGAAACCAGGTCGGTTGTCGTCGGCTTCCTCGCGGGAGGCGTCGTCACCGGTCTCCTGCTGTGGGTCGTCGGCGTCGGAACCGTCGTGGACGCTCTCTCGCGGGCGCGGCCGCGCCGCCTCCTGCTCGTCGTCGCGGCGGCGGCCTGCTGGCTGGTCGCGTGGGCGCTCAGCCTCCGCACCGTCCTCCGCGTGCTCGGCCGGGACGTGAGCGTGCCGCGCGCGGTCGCGGTGTACGCCTCCACGGCGTTCGCGAACAACGTCACGCCGTTCGGGCAGGCCGGCGGCGAGCCGTTCAGCGCGTACCTCATCTCGCGGGAGACGGACGTGGAGTACGGCACGGGGTTCGCGGCGATTTCAAGCGTCGACGCCCTCCACTTCGTCCCGTCGCTCACGCTCGGCGTCGCCGGGTTCGGCTACCTCGCCGCGACCGCGACGCTCGGCGACCAGCTCACGTTGGTCGCCGCCGCCGTCGCCGTGCTCGCGGTCGGCCTGCCCGTCCTCGTCTATCTCGGGTGGACGAACCGCGACCGCGTCGAGCGCGGCGTCGCCCGCGCCGTCGCGCCCGTCGCTCGCCTCGTCGGCCGCGTCGTCCCGCGACTCAGCACTCCGGACGCGGCCGCCGTGGAGGCGCGGGTCGCGGAGTTCTTCGCCGCCATCGACCGCGTCGCCGCGGACCGCCGCGGTCTCCTGCTCGCAATCGCGTTCTCCGCGCTCGGCTGGCTCGCGCTCGCCGCGTCCCTCTGGAGTTCGCTCTACGCGCTCGGGTACGCGATACCGTTCGTCGTCGCGCTGGTCGCCATCCCCGTCGGCGACCTCGCCGCCGTCGTCCCTATCCCCGGCGGTCTCGGCGGCCTCGAAGCCCTCCTCGTGCTCGTCGTCGCCACCCTCACGCCGGTTCCGGCGGGCGTCGTCGCCGCCGCGGCGCTCGTCCACCGCGTCGCCACCTACCTCTTCCCGATGGTGCTCGGCGGCGCCGCGGCCGCGGTCATCGCCGACTAGCTTTTCCGCGACGACACCCTCCCGTACCCATGCGCGAGTTCGCGTTCGAACTCCAGCTCTGCGCGCACCTCGAATCCCGCGAGGACGTCGTGAGCCGACAGCTCGGCGCGAGCGTCCACGGTACCGGAAACCGAATTCTCGACGTGGTGACGGTCGCGCCCGGCCCGCAGTTCGACGAGCGCGTGGCGCTGACACCGGACGAAATCCCCCCGGGCGTACTGAACGCGGACGTGGGCGTGGGACGGTGGCGGCGCGTGAGCGCGGCGTTCGACGGACCGCCGGAGCGCGCCAATCGGCTGGCGGAGGCCGGTGCGGACGCCGGGTTCCTCGAACTCGACCGGAAGAGCGGGCAGCGGGTCGTGCGGCAGGTCGCGCGCTACCCCGAGAGCTGGTTCGGCCGACTCGTGGGTATCGAGAACAAACCCGACCTCGGGACGCCCGGCGACCTCGACTTCCAACTCCGGCACGACGCCGCGCTCGGCCTCGTGGACGAGGTGGTGTTGGCGACGGAGTCGTACGTGACGCGTGCGCACCTGAACCGGATTCCACCGGAAGTCGGGGTGTGGCGCGTGGATTTCGAGCGCGACGACCCAATCGAGGTCGTACGGGAGCCGACGCCGCTCGACCCGTCCGCGCCGGGCGTGGAACTCCTGGAGGAGCGCGGACTCGAAACGAGGGTCGCGTTCGCGTCGCCCGGCGAGAAGGCGGAGAAGCGCCGACGGCTGGCGGAGCGCGCGTTCGGGAAGGGGTGGCGGACGTACGACCTCCCGGCGTGCGCGGAGAGCGAACTCGGAGCGGAGGCCGGCGCGGAGACGCTCCCGCACTGCGCGTTCAAGCGCCGACTAGTGGACGCGGCAAGCGAGTGCGGTCCGGACTGTCCGGGCTACCAGTCCGGGGACGCGCCGGACGCCGACCTCGACGGGGAACGCGCGGCCCGAACGGCGTGGACGCCGGATGCGGGCGAGAAGCGAACGCAGACGGGACTCGACCGTTTCAGTTGATAGGAGTTCCTGCTAAAGTTTTATGCCCGAGAGTGTTCTGTTCTCGCGCATGAGTCTCGTAATGACAGCGGGGGAGCGGTCCTCGCGGCGGGGTCGCGTGGTCCTCGCGGCCATCTGTGGAGCGCTCGCGGCCGGCGCTGGCGCGCTCGACACCGCGCACACCCAGCCGATGCTACTCGCCGGCCTGTTCGCCACGTACGCCGCCCTCGTCTTCGTCGCGCTCGACCACCCCGCGGTGTTCGGCACGTCCGGCGACACCGCCGCCGCCGGGTTCACGGCCATCGCGACGATCGGCGCGTTCGGCATCGCGTTCGCCGCGCGGGGGTTCGCGTACGCGCCCGCCCTCCTCGGCCTCGGACTCGCCTACCTCGGGTTCGCGGTCGGCGCGTCCCGCTAGAGTTCGTACTGTTCGCCGTCCACCGCGAGCGGGTCGCAGAACGCCTCGTCGGCGGGATAGAAGTGCGAGACGTGGACCAATCGGGTTTCGTCGGCGTCGAGTTCGTCCGCCAGGGCGAGCGCGCCCTCCTGCGTCATGTGCTTCGTGCCGAACGTCCGCGGAATCCCGTCGCTGTCCTCGTGACGGCCGCCGATCGGGTGGTGGTCGCAGAGCGCGGCCGGGACGATGGCGTCCGCGAGCAGGAGGTCGGCGTCCCGCAGCGCGTCCCGTGACTTCGTGGGCACGTCGTACGTCGTGTCGCCCGTGAGCGAGAGTTTCGCACCCGTCTCGGGGTCCTGCACGACGACGCCGTAACAGACGAGCGGCGGGTGGTCGACCGGAACGAGCGTCACGTCGAACCCCGCGGCCGTGAAGGTCTCCGCGGGCGCGTGCCCGTGGACGGTGACGGGGTCGAGGTAGTCGTACTTCTCCCGCACCGTTCCCGCGACCGACTGGTCGGTCTTGGGGTCGCGTTCGTTCGTCGCGTGCACGGGCAGCCGGTCGACCAGTCGGTACGCGTTCCCGAGGCCGTCGAGGTGGTCGAAGTGCACGTGCGTCACAACCGCTTCGTCCGGGAGGGGCACGTCGTGCGTGAGGAACTGCTGGCGGAAGTCGGGGCTCGCGTCGATAAGCAGACTCTCGCCGGTGCGCTCGTTCTCGACGTGCACCGAGAACCGAGTGCGTTCCACGCCGCGCGCACGCGCTTCCAGGCAGGTGTCGCAGTCACACCCCGGCGTCGGCGTGCCGGTCGTGTCGCCCGTTCCGAGAAGCGTGACGCGCATCTAGTGCGTGTGGACGGGGTCGTGTTCGCCCTGCGATTCCTCCGCGTCCTCGCCCTCGCTGGAGTCGCTGTGCGTGAGCGCGTCCTCGAGGTTGTCGAGGTTCCGGAGGTGGTCGCGCTCCTCGAACTGCTGGACTGCACCGAGCAAGTCCGCCTGCGTCAGCGTCGTCCGGTCCTCGGTGAGCGCGTCCAGCACGGCTTCGCGCATCACGAGACGGAGGTCGCTTCCCGTGAGACCGTCGGTCTCCGCCGCAATCTCCTCGGGGTCGAAGTTCTCGATCTCCATGTCGTGCGTGATGAGGCGGAGGATGTCCGCCCGCATCGACTCCGACGGGTTCGGGAACGCGAGAATCTCGTCGAAGCGCCGCCACACGGCCGAGTCGAGGTCGTCCGGGTGGTTCGTCGCGCCGATGAGGAGAACCTCGTCCCGAATCAGGCTGATCTCGTCGATGCTCTTCAGGAGGGTGTTGACGGCGCGCTTGATGGCCGCGTGCTCGTCCGAACTCCGGGTTTTCGCGACGAAGTCGAACTCGTCGATGAAGAAGATGCACGGGGAGAGCCGGCGCGCCACCTCGAACACCTTATCGACGTTCTTCGCCGTCTCGCCGAGGTACTGACTCGTAATCATCGACAGTTTCACTTCGACGAACGGGAGGTCGAGACTGTGTGCGAGCGCCTTCGCCGTCGACGTCTTCCCCGTGCCCGGCGGCCCGACGAACAGGAGTTTCCCGATTTCGTACAGGCCGACCTCGGCGAGGAAGTCGCGGTGTTCGATCGCCTTCCCGACCTTCCCGATTTCGGCCTCCTGCTCGGGCGTGAGCACGAGGTCGTCCATCGTCACGTCGATTTCGGCGGGTGCGCGGACCTCCACGAGGTCGAGCATCTCCTCGTCCTCCTCGTCGAAGAACTCCGCGAGCAAGCCGTCTATCCACTGCGGGTCCGCGCGAACCGGCCGGTTCTCCTCGCGCGCGGCCTCGTAGTCCACGCCCTCGCGGTCCTCGAACTCGTGCGCGAGCGCCGGGTTCCGGTTCAGTCGGTCCGCGTCAGCCCGCTCGTCGTACCACTCGCGCGCCATGTCGTCGTTCACGAGGTTCAGCCGCCCGCTGAAGGTGTCGCGGTCGGTGAACATCAGTCCCGAAATCTCCCCCCACGGCTCGGTGATTCCCGTGGCCTCGGTGACGGTTTCCTCGTTCACCGTCGGTGAGTCCGGCACGCCGTCCTCGGCCCAGAACGCCTCCCGCAGGTGCGGCGGGAGGTCGTCCTCGTCGAGACTCGGTGTGCGCCCGTAGACGCGGGCAGTGAGGAGAACTTCGATGACGTCGAGCGCCCTTTCGCTCATCGCATACCCTTGCCGTGCGACCCGCTTAAGACCGTCGCCGAGCGAACAGGTGTCAGTAGCGGTAGGTCGCGTCCACGACCACGGTGCCGGCGAGCGTGTCGAAGAGGCGCTGTCTGCGGTCGGTCGACGCCATCATCGCGAGCGCGACGAGCAGCGACAGGACGCCGAGGTTGAATATCGCGGGGAGGTTCCGCACGAACGCCTGTCCGACGGACGCCTCACTGCCGTTCTCGTCCACGACCCGGATGTCAGCCGCCATCTTTCCGAGCGTCTGTCCGTAGAGTAGCCCTCCAGCAGCGTGCCGTAGAGCGGGTAGAGCACGACGACGTAGAGGATAGCGAGGGCTTCCGAGACCTGCGCGAACACCAGGAAGCCGGCGATGGCGGCCACCAGGAGGACGATGATGTCGAGTACCTGTGCGACGATGCGGTCGCCGACAACCTTCGTATCGGCCGGTTCAGGGCGGCGTTTTGACATGTGCTGACACGAGCGCGAAGCACACGTAGGTCTTTGGGTGACCGGACGCGCGGCCGCGACGCCCGCTAGGCGTCCGTGCGGACGTAGATGGCGAGGTCGCCGTGGCCGGACGTGAGGTAGCGGGGGAACGTGTAGCGCGCGTACCCGTCGAGGCGGGACTCGATGTCGTCGCTCTCGCGGTCGAGCGTGATGACGACGGGCGGCGGGGTGTCGGGGAACTCGGTGACGGACTGGACGCTAGAGACGTTCGAGCCGTACTGGTCGAGATACCACGGGAGGGGGAGGCGCGCGAACCACCCGGGGTACGCGCCACCCGCGTCACCGGGGACGTCCCAGTCGTTGATGGTGAACTCCTGGCTCCCGGTGGGATTGTGGAACTCGTCGCCGTAGAACAGCACGTCCACGCCGTCGTTCGACTGCGACACGTCGCGGATGTCGTGGAGGACCGGCTTCATGTCGCCGCCGGGCTGGGCGTACTGAACGAGCGGGTTCTCCGTCGACTGGTCGTGCGCGAAGGACGCGCCGGCCGCGACGCCGCCGGTCATCACGGCGCTGAGCGTGAGCGCGGCGACGACGCCCGCGGCGAGCGACGGGCGGTCGGTGGCGAACGCCTCACGGCCCATTCGGTAGAGCGCGGCGAGCGCGACGGCGGCGGGGACGGCGAGCGGAACGACCACGTGAACCGCCGTCCACCCGGCGAGGATGTCCGTGATGGCCGCGTACCCGAAGACCGACGCGAACCCCCAGTACGCGCAGAAGGCGACGAGGTCGCGGGGCGAGCGGCCAGTGTAGCGGTCGGCGACGAACCCGACGACGGCGAGCGGGAGGAGCGAGGGCGCACCGACGATGGTGATTTCGAGGAGTTGGCCGAGGAACTGGACGGTGGAGTGTGCGTGCATGCTCGCGCCGCCCCACGTCCCGATGAACTCGAACCACACGCCCACGGTCGCTTCGTGGAGGACGGGAATGAGGGGGCGGCCGCCGGCGAGCGCGGTCCAGACGTCGGGTTTCGGCGCGTAGAACAGGACGGCGACGAGCAGGGCTTCCGCGACGAGGAAGACGGCGAGCGGGACGTACCGCACCACGGGGTTCCGGATGGCGGCGCGGAGGCCGCCGACGACGTGCGCGACGAGGCCGTGGTCGGGTTCGCGGGGGCCGCCGGCGAGCACGTCCACCAGCCCGAGGAGCCAGCGGTAGACGCGGCGCGTGCCGGCGACGGCGCGGCCGACCCAGCCCCGGTCGCCGGTGACGACGCGGGCGTCCGCGACGAGCGCGAGCGCGCCGAGCCACGCGACCGGGTAGAGCAGGCCGTTCTCCTTCATCGTGAACCCGAGACCGAAGAGGAAGGCGGCGACTGGGAGCCAGCGCAGGCGCCTGGTGTCCCACGCGCGGACGAAACAGCCGACGGCGGCGAACATCACCGCGGCGAGCAGGAGGTCGTTCCGCATGAACCGGCTGTAGTAGAGGAGGAGGGGGTTCGCGGCGAGCAGGACGCCGAGCGCTATCGTCTCGTCGTCCCGCAACCGGGTGCGGTAGAGGAGCGCGCAGAGCGGGAGGAGCGCGCCCGCGAGCGCGGGGAGGAGGCGCATCACGAAGTCGGAGGGACCGAGGAGGTCGAACAGGACGCCGTTCGCGTGCGGGAGGAACGGCCCGTGGATGATCGGGCGGTACTCCCAGGTCCCCATCGCCATGTACTGGAGAATCCAGTCCGCGACGCGGGCCTCGTCCTGGTGGGCGACCCGGTGGCCGAGCTCGTAGAGCCGGACGGCGAGCGCGAGCACGCTCACGGCGAGGAGGGCGGGAAGTGGGCGGGCGAACCGACGGAGGGACCGACGCATGGGTTCGCGTAACGCGGCGCCCGATAAACCGTTTGTCCTCTCCGCTCGCGGCCGGGTGAAAAAACGTCTCGGAACGCACGGCCCGTTGTGGCAGGCTTAAGGCCCTGTGGGCGCGAGACGACGGTATGGGAGAAATGCCCACGCCAGTCGTCGCGAAGGCCGTCCGAACGCCGCAGGGCAAAGAGGACGGCGTGTTCGCGGACACGCGTAGCGAAGACCTCTCGGTGACGCTCATCGACCACATCCTCGACGAGACCGGGCTCGACTCCGAGCACATCGACGACCTGATGTGGGGCGTCGCGCAGCAGCGCACCGAACAGGACAACAACGTCGCGCGCGTCATCGCGCTGCTCTCCGAACTCGGAGAGAACACGCCCGCAACCACCATCAACCGCTGGTGTGCGTCCTCGATGCAGGCCGTCATCAGCGCGAGCGACGCGGTCCGCGCGGGCCAGCGCGACGCCATCATCGCGGGCGGCGTGGAGAACATGAGTCGCGTCCCGATGGGCGGCGACTCCTACAGCCACCTCCACCCGGAACTCGGCGAGAAGTACAACGTCCCCGACCTCCAGATGGGGATGACCGCGGAGAAAGTCTCCGAGGAGTTCGACGTCTCCCGGGAGGAACAGGACGAGTACGCGCTGCGCAGCCACCAGCGCGCCGCGGAAGCCACCGAGTCCGGCCGGTTCGACGACGAAATCGTGCCCGTCGAGACGGAGGACGGTCTGGTCACCGAGGACGAGGGAATCCGTCCCGACACGGACCTCGAAACGCTCGGCGGCCTCCCCACCGTGTTCAAGAGCGACGGCACGGTCACGCCCGGGAACGCGAGCCAGATTTCGGACGGCGCGTCCGCGACGCTCGTCACGAGCGAGGAGTTCGCGGAGGAACACGACCTCGACATCCTCGCGTACGTCGGCGACAACAACGTCGCGGGCGTCGACCCCACCATCATGGGCGTCGGTCCCGTTCCCGCGACGCAGGGCCTCCTCGAGCGCACCGGCGAGGACATCGAGGAGTTCGACCTCGTGGAACTGAACGAGGCGTTCGCGTCCCAGACGCTCTACAGCCAGCGCAAACTCGGCGTTGACGACGATAAGTTCAACGTGAACGGCGGCGCGATCGCCATCGGTCACCCGCTTGGCGCGTCCGGCGCACGCCTGCCCGTCACGCTCATCCACGAGATGCAGAAACGCGACGCGAAGAAGGGACTCGCGACGCTCTGCGTCGGCTTCGGCCAGGGCGCGGCGATCACGTTCGAGCGCGAGTAACTCACCGCTCGCACCGCGAGCGGCTTTTTCACGTAGCTTTTTGTGCGAGTGGTTCCCGCAGCGAGCGCAGCGACGCGAGGAAATCCGACGCGGAAAAAGGTACTCGCGCCAGGGCGCGGCGATCACCTTCAAGCGCGAGTAACTCACCGCTCGCACCGCGAGCGGCTTTTCTACTCGAGGTCGAGCGTGACGAGTCGGCCGAGTTCCGTCCAGTCGTCCTCGGGGTGCTGGAGTCGGTGGACGGTCGGTTGCGCCCACTCGTCGGCAGTGCGGGTCGCGCGGAGTTCGAGCCACTCGTCGCCGGTTTCGGGGACGGCGGCGACGCGGACGCCCGCGTCGTCGTGAGTAGTAGTGGTGACGACGGCGGTGTAGCGCTCGCTGTCGGTGGTGGCGTGTGCGCGGTCGCCGGGCGAGACTCGCGTGAGCGCTCGCGCGAGGGCGTCTGACACTACCTACAGTGAACGAGAGGGATGTCCTAAAACTAGGGTTACTCGCGGGGGTGGCACATGTCGAGCGCCTCCCGCACGGCCTCCTTCCGGCCGAGGAAGGTGAGGTGGTCGCCCTTCTGGAGGGTGCGGTCGCGTTCCGGTACCTCGTTCTCGCCGCCGCGGCCGACGAGCGCGATGATGCAGCCGTTCGGGAGTGCCTCGTCGAGTTCGTCGATGGTCATGCCGACGAGGTCGTCCGCGGTGACCTCAATCTCCTGCACGTCGCCCGAGCGGCCGATTTCGGTCATCCAGTTCGCGAGCGCGGGGCGTTCGATGAGATTGTCGATCCCCCACGCGGTCGCCATCGAACTGGAGACGGTGCGGACGCCGAGGTCTTCGAACGCGTCAACGTTGTCCGGGTTGTTCGCGCGAGCGATGACGGTCTCGATGTCGAACTTGGAGTCCGCGAGCTGGCTGACGAGGAGGTTCGCGTCGTCGTCACCGGTCGCGGCGACCATGATTTTGGCCTTCTCGGCGCCGGCCTTCCGGAGGACGTCGGTGTCGGTGCCGTCGCCCTGGTGGACGGTGAAGCCTTCGTTGCGTGCGATTTCGATTACCGATTCGTCCGATTCGATGATGACGACGTTCTCACCGCGGTCTTCGAGGCGCTCCGCGAGCGCTCGACCGACGGTGCCGCCGCCGACAATGATGACGCGCATGGGTATGATGTCGAGTAGTTCCGCGAACTGCCGGGCCGGGCCGCCTTCGAGGACGACCGTGAGGAGGATGACGAGGAAGACAGTGCCGACGAGCGTGCTCGCCGCGGCGTCCTGTCCGGCGTTCTGCAGTTGGACGGCGAACAGGGTCGCGACGGACGCGGGAATGATGCCGCGCGGGCCGACCGCGCTCATGAACGCGCGCTCGGAGACGGTGTACCGGTCGCCGAACGTGGACGCGAACACGGCGATCGGCCGGATGACGACCGCGACGAGGACGGCGACGCCGAGGCCGCCGAGGCCGAGTCGGAGGAGGTCCTCGAACTGGAGGAGCGCGGCGAGCGCGATGAAGACGAACGACAGCACGATGAGCGTGATGTCGCCCTTGAAGGTCTCTATTTCCTCCTCGTAGGGGAGGTCGGCGTTCCCGAGGATGATGCCGGCGGTCGCGACCGCGGCGATGCCGGCCTCGGAGAAGAGGGAGTTAGCCGCCGCGTACGCGACGAGCGCACCGGCGAGCACGAGCAGGCGGGCGTTCTGCACCGCGCCGCCCGCGGAGAGGTCGACGTGCCGGAGGAGGTACCAGACGACACCGGCGACGAGCACACCGATGGCGATGCCGGCGCCGAGTCGGGACGCGAACGACTGCACGAGCCCCATCGTGGCGTGACTCGGGTTCACGACCTCGAACACGACGATGGCGAGGATGGCGGCCGTCACGTCGTTGACGACGCCCTCGGTCTCCATCGCCGCGCCGACGCGGTCGCGGACGGGAACGACTTCGAGTATCGGCGTGATAACCGTCGGCCCCGTCGCGACGAGCAGCGCGCCGATGAGGAAGGAGAGGTCCCACGCCGCGCCGAGCAGGAAGTGGACGGCGACCGACGTGCCGACGAGCGCGATGGCCGCGCCGATAGTCACGAGTCGTAAGGTCTCCCCGGGCGCCTCCCGGAGTTTCTCCCACTTCAGGTGGAACGCGCCCTCGAAGACGATGATGGCCACCGAGAGACCGACGATGGCTGAGAGCGCGTCGAGGCCGAGAGCGCTCGGCGTGATGAGTCCGGCTCCTTCCGGCCCCATCGCGATGCCGGCGAGGATGAGGAACAGCACGCTCGGCACCTGGAACTTATCGGAGAGTATCTGCGACCCGACGCCGAGCGCGATGATCGCCGCGACCAGTGGAATGACTTCCGACCCTGACACTACTCGAAAACATATGCCGGACCGTCATAAAAGCACGCGTTTTCTCTCAGTAGAATGTTTAGGCCCACAATTTTCTCACGCTAAAACCACACATAATCGGAGGATTCTGCTGCGAGCGCGCTACTCGTAGAGGGAGTCGATCTCGTCCTCGTAGCGCGCCTCGATGTTCCGGCGTTTCTTCTTCAGCGACGGCGTGAGCATCTCGTTCTCCTCCGTGAACTCCTCGGGGACGAGGACGAATCGCTTGATAGTCTCGAAGTCCTCGAACTCCTCGTTCACATCGTCGACCTCCCGCTGGATGCGCTCGTGCACGCGGTCGTCCCGGCAGAGTTCCGCGGGCGAATCGGGGACGTCGATGCCCTCGCGGTCCGCCCACTTCCGGACGCCCTCGACGTTCGGCACGACGACCGCGCCGACGAACTTCCGGTCGTCCCCGACGACCATCACCTGCTCGACGAGCGGGCTCTGCGCGAACGCGTCCTCGATGGGGCCGGGTGCGACGTTCTTCCCCGTGGAGAGTTTGAGAAGCTGTTTCGCGCGTTCGAGGAACTGGATGTAGCCGTCGGGGCGGCGGTCGACCACGTCGCCGGTGCGGAAGTAGCCCTCATCCGTGAACGCCGCCTCGGTCTCGTCGGGGAGTTCCCAGTACCCCGAGAAGACCTGCGGCCCCGTCACGAGCAGTTCGCCGGCGGTGCCGTCCGCGCGTTCGCGCTGTTCGGGCGTCGCGACGGACTCGTCTATCTTCACGTCGGTGTCGACGACCACGGGGCCGATGGTTCCGACCTTCGGGTCCTCGGGCGGATTGACGGAGATAACGGGGCTGGTCTCCGTGAGTCCGTAGCCTTCGAGCATCGGGAGGCCCATGCCGTGGAATACCCGCGCGAGCCGGGGGTCGAGGCTGCCGCCGCCGCTGATGAAGTAGTCGATGTTCCCGCCGAGCGCGTCCCGGACCTTCGAGTACACGAGTTTGTCCGCGAGCGCGTGCTTCGCGGACAGCACGAACCCGGGAGTCTCGGCGGTGTAGTGGTCGCGCGCGACGCCGACCGCCCACTCGAACACGCGCTCGCTGAACTCGGAATCGGACGCCTGCTCGCGCACCGCGTCGTAGAGCTTCTCGTACACGCGCGGGACGCTCGTCCCGGTCGTCGGCCGGACAAGTCCCATGTCCTCCTGGAGCGTGTCGGGGGACTCCGCGTAGCAGACGTGGCCGCCACTCCCGAACTGGAGGAAGTGACCCGAGAGCCGCTCGAAAACGTGCGAGAGCGGCAGGTAGGAGACGATACGGCTCTCCTCAGTGATGGCGGGCACGTCGCCCTTGTCGGGCCGGGGGCCGAAGCGCTTCCGGCACTGATTGACGTTCGCGCGGAAGTTCCAGTGCGTGAGTTCGACGCCCTTCGGCTTCCCGGTCGTCCCGGACGTGTAGATGAGGCTCGCGAGGTCGTCGGGGTCGCGCTCGTCCAGCCAGCCGTGATAGGTGTCCTCGTCGTAGGTCTCGCGGCCGCGCTCGTGGACCTCGGCGAACGAGTGCACGTCGTCGCGGTCGCTCTCGAACTCGTCCATCACCACCACCCACTCCACGTCGAGGTCGTCCTCCACGGCGAGCACGCGCTCCAGGAGCGCCTGGTTCTCGACGACGACGCCGGTCGCGCCGGAGTCGCCGAGGAGGTAGGACACCTGGCGTTCGCTCGAACTCGGGTAGACGGTCGTGATGACGCCGCCCGCGGCGAGCACCGAGAAGTCGGTCTGCGCCCACTCCATCCGGGTGTGCGCGAACACGCCGACGCGGTCGTCGGGGCCGACGCCGAGGTCGCGGAAGCCCGCGGCAAGGTTCCGGACTATCGACCGCATCTCGTCGTACGTGATGTTCGCGTACTCGCCCGCGGGCGCCTCCGGGAGCACGTCCGGGGTGAGCGACCGGTCGTAGATGCCGCCCTTATACCCCTGCGCGGGGCGCTCGGCGTGCCGCTCCGCGGCGTCCTCGAAGAGCCGCGGGAGCGTGGTTCGGCCGATGACTTCATCCTCGTACTCCCGCTCGGCGTCTTGCCAGTTCATATCATGGGGTTAGTCCTCTGAGTGCTTAAGGTATCGCAACACACCCCGCACGTTCATCGCGGTTTCTTCTGTGGCCTTCAGCGACCCCCAGACAGCCGAAATGTCGGCGTTCTCCGCGAAGTACTCCTGGACCGCCTCCGCGTCGCCGAGTTCCGCGTACTTCGCCTCGACCGCCGCAACCCACTCGGTCAAGGTGTCCGCGTAGCCGGCGAGCCGGTCGTCCACGTCGTCCGCGACCGGCCCGAAGTGCGGGTAGAGGAGCGTGTCGGGGTCGAGACCGCGAATCGTCGACACGTCGTCGAGACACTGTTCGAGGTCGAAGTTCGACGGCGGACTGGTCTCGCGGACGCGGTCGAGGGCAGGGACGTAGATACCGGCGGCGTCCGCGACGAACACGGCGTCGTCGCGGTCGTCGTGGAACACGACCTGGTGGGGGGCGTGGCCGGGCGCGTGGTGCACGTCGAGCCCGCGGTCGCCGAGGGCGATTGTGTCACCGTCCGCGAGTTCGACGACGCGTTCTTCGGGGACGGGCGTGGGTTCGACGTAGAATTTCCACTGGTCGCCGACCGCGTTCTTCGTGCCGGCGACGAGCCGGCTCGGGTCGACGAGGTGGCGCGCGCCGAGTTCGTGGACGTACACGTCCGCGTTCGGGCAGGCCTCGGCGAGCAGTCCCGCGCCGCCCGCGTGGTCGAGGTGGACGTGCGTCGGCGCGATGACCGCGACGTCCTCGCGGTCGATTCCGACCTCGTCGAGCGCGTCGAGGATGCGCTCGTAGTTCGTGCCGATACCCGTGTCCACGATGGCGGGCCGCTCGGCGTCCACGATGTAGACCGCGCCGTACTCCGCGGTGTCGTACATACCGGTGTCGACGTAATAGATGTCCGTGCAGGAGTCGACGGCGGCGACGTCTCCGGGTTGCATACTCGAAGCGCGGTGGCGCGCACGCAAAAGCGTTGGTGCACCGGTGGCGGGGCGACTCTTATGGGCGCGCGCCCCGAAGCCGTACGTGAGACGATGGACGATGGACGACCCGGGCGTGAGCGCCCGGCGGACGTAGCGCCACCCGAGGCGTTCGCGGCGGACGCGAACGTCGCGGCCTCGCTACGCGAGGAGTTCGACGCGGACTGGCCCGACTGCTGGGCGGCCGCGGGCGACCGCCTCGACTGGCTAGACGACTACGACGACGTACTGGACGACGACGGCGACCGCGCGACCTGGTTCGCGGGCGGGAAATTGAACGCCGCGGCGAACTGCGTGGACCGCCACGTCGAGGCGGGGCGGAAGAACCGCGCCGCAATCAAGTGGGAGGGCAAGCGCGGGGAGACGCGGACGTACACCTACCAGGACCTCTACCGGGAGGTGAACGCGTTCGCGGCCGCGCTCCGCGACCTCGGGGTCGGCGAGGACGACGTGGTGACACTCTACCTCCCGATGGTGCCGGAACTCCCCATCGCGATGCTCGCCTGCGCGCGCATCGGCGCGGTGCACTCGGTGGTGTTCGCGGGGTTCTCGAAGGACGCGCTCGCCACCCGGCTCGAACAGACCGGCTCGACGTTGCTCGTGACGTGTGACGGCTACTACCGCCGCGGGACCGCGTACGACCTGAAGGGGAAGGCGGACAACGCCGCGCTCGCGGTGCCGCAGTCCGTCCAGCAGGTCGTCGCGGACCGCCTCGGGAACGGCCGCGCGCTCGACGGCGACTACGCGTACGACCGCCTCGTGGACGACCACGCGGGCGCCGAGGTGGACCCCGTGCCGCGGGACGCGGACGACGCGCTGTTCGTCATCCACACGTCGGGAACGACCGGGGAGCCGAAGGGCGTGAAACACACCACGGGCGGCTACCTCGCGCACGTCGCGTGGACGAGCGAAACGGTGCTCGACCTCTCTCACGAGGACACGCACTGGTGTAGCGCGGACGTGGGCTGGATTACGGGTCACTCCTACATCGTGTACGGCCCGCTCGCGCTCGGCGCGACCACCGTGATGTACGAGGGCGCGCCCGACCACCCCGAGCGCAACCGCATCTGGGAAATCGTCGAGCGCAACGCCGTTGACGTGTTCTACACCGCGCCGACCGCCATCCACTCCTTCATGAAGTGGGGCGCGGAGTACCCCGAGCAGCACGACCTGTCCAGCCTCCGCCTCCTCGGCACCGTCGGCGAACCCATCGACGAGACGGCGTGGTGGTGGTACTACGAACACATCGGGAACGCGGAGTGCCCGGTAGTGGACACCTGGTGGCAGACCGAGACCGGCGGCATCCTCCTCTCGACGCTACCGGGCGTGGACGAGATGCGGCCGGGCGCGGCGGGCCCGCCGATTCCGGGCGTGGACGCCGACGTGATAGACGCGCGCGGCGACCCCGTGGACTCGGGCGAGTCCGGGATGCTCGCGGTGACGCGGCCGTGGCCGGGGATGGCGGACTCGCTACGCGAAGCGGCGACTCGAGAGGGCTGGACGTACGACACGGGCGACACGGCGACCGTGGACGACGCGGGCTACATCCGACTGCTCGGCCGGCGCGGCGACCTTCTGAACGTCGCGGGCCACCGCCTCGGCACCGCGGAGATCGAATCCGCCATTGTCGGCGTCGACGGCGTCGCCGAAGCCGCCGTGGTCGGCGGTGGCGGGGAGGCCGGCACGTCGCTGTACGCGTACGTCAGCCCCCGGAAGAACGTCAGCGCGACCGACCCGCTCCGCGAACGGGTGCGGGACGCCGTCGCGGACGCCATCGGGCGGTTCGCCGCGCCGGACGTGGTCGTGTTCACGCCCGACCTCCCGAAGACGCGCTCGGGGAAGCTGATGCGGCGCTACCTCGAACGCATCACGAACGGCGACGATATCGAGGACACGTCCGCGCTCCGGAACCCCGAAATCGTCGGCGAACTCGAATCGATCGTCGACGACGTTTCGGACTAGCTGGAGAAGGCGAAACCGCTTCCCGAGTCTTCGACAGTTGACGACCGCTCCTCGCGTTTCTTCGGCGTTTCGACCCCAACACTTATTCGGTCGAACGAGGTTTTCCGAAACAGTATGTCGGGGGCGCTCACGGCCGAGGAGTACGAGCGCGTCGCGCGTGCGGCGCGGACGTACCGGGAGGGGCTCGTCGTCGCGCTCTGCGGCCGCGTCGGCCTCCGGTCGGGCGAACTCGCCGACGTGAAGCCGAGCCACCGGACCGAACGCTCCTTCGACGGGCGGACGCACGCGTTCCTGCGCGTTCCCAACGACGGCCGGCGCGCGTACGTTCCCGACGACGTGGCGCGCGAGTTCGAGCGGTACGTGAACGCGAACGACATCGAAGCGGACGAGCGCGTGTTCGACGTGACGCCGCGCCGCCTCCAGATGCTCGTCTCCGAGGTGGCGACGCGGGCCTCGACGGGCGACGACCGGCTCGCGGACGCCGCGGCGCGCGACCTCCGCGGCGGGTTCGCGAAACGACACCTCGACGACGGCGTCGACCCGCGGGTGGTGCGCGCGACCGGCGGCTGGGCGAGCCTCGACAGCCTCGAACCGTACACGGAAACCCCGACCGACCGCGAGATAGCGGTCGCGATGACCGACGAGGAGGGAGCGGACGACGGCGAGAGACTGGCGTTCGCGGGCGCGTCGCGGCGGCTGGGTGCGGCGCTGGACGACGTGTCGACGCGGGCCGCAGTGGACCGCGCTGCCTGCGAGGCGCTCGCACCGTCGTTCCGTGCGGTCTGGACCTGCGACGAACACGGCGACCTCGGGGAGTGCGCGGGCGTGGACGCGGAGACGGCGCGCGCGACCGTCCGGGAGAGCGTGCGGCAGACCGGGCTGCTCGACGGCCACGGCGTGGACGAGCAGGGCGCGTTCGCCCAGCGCGCGCTCGACGCCGACCGGTGGGGGCCGAACGCGTCGGTCGCGGCCAGCGCGATACGGTCGAGCGGCACGCCGCACGGCGTGCTCTGCGCCGTCACCGAGGACGCGAACACCGAGGGACTGCGCGGGTTCCTCGTGGACGCGGGCCGCCGAATCGGCTGGACGACCGCCGCGGTCGAGCGCAAACGCCTGCTGGTCGCGGACACCGGCGTCGAACTCTCCTTCGGCGTCACCCACGGGTCGTTCTTCGTCGCGGCGTCGCGCGAGCTGGACTGCGCGTTCGACCTGGAGGGCTTGGTGCCCGTGGAGGACGGCGACCTCCTGTGTTTCGTCACCGCGAGCGACGCGTCCGTGGAGGACATCCTCGCGCACGCGGACGGGGACGACAGGGTGCGGGACGTGCGACTCATCCGCGACCACGGCGACCGCGCCCACCTGGAGTGCGTCGTCTCCGGGGGAACGCCGACCGGGGTTGTCGTGGACCGCGGCGGGGCGGTGGAGTCGCTCTCGGTCGAGGCGGGCGAGGCCACCCTCATCGGCGTCTTCCCGAACGGCGTGGACGTGCGCAGTGTCGTCGAGGCCGTCACGGACCGCTTCGAGGGCGTGGAACTCCATGCGAAGCGCGAGACTGAGCGCCGACCGCAGACGACCGACCTCCGGCAGACGCTGCAGGAAGACCTGACGGAGAAACAGCGCGCGACCCTGCGTGCCGCCTACTTCGGCGGGTACTTCGAGTGGCCGCGGGGGAGCACGGCGGAGGAGTTGGCTGACGCGATGGACGTCTCGGCGCCGACGCTCCACAACCACCTGCGGAAGGCCCAGCAAAAGTTGCTGACGGCCGCGTTCGCCGACGACGCGTAACAGAGCGGCTTCGGTTCCCCGTGAAGAATTACGATAATTAGCAGGGGTGCTTTTTATCCCTATTATCAACTATTACGCTACACCATGTCAGGCGACGATACGGATGTCGAACTGGAAGCGCGCCTCGAAGAGCAGGCGGAATTCGAGCCGCCGGAGACGTTCGTCGAACAAGCGAACGTCTCCGATAAAGCCATCTACGACGACTTCGAGGAGAACTGGCCCGAGTGCTGGGAGGCAGCCGCGGACCTTCTCGACTGGAACTCGGAATACGACCAGGTGCTAGACGACTCGAACCCACCATTCTTCGAGTGGTTCACGAACGGCAGCCTGAACGCCTCGGCGAACTGCCTCGACCGCCACCTCGACGAGCGCGGCGACGAGGCCGCCATCGAGTGGGTCGGCGAACCGACCGACGAGGCGAACCGCACGTACACGTACGAGGACCTCCACCGCGAGGTCAACGAGTTCGCGGCGGGACTCCGGGAGATGGGCGTCGGCGAGGGCGACGTCGTGACCCTCTACATGCCGATGATTCCCGAGCTCCCCATCGCGATGCTCGCCTGCGCGCGCATCGGCGCGCCGCACTCCGTCGTGTTCGCCGGGTTCAGCGCCGACGCGCTCGCCACCCGGATGAACGCCGCGGACTCCGAGTACCTCGTGACCTGCGACGGCTACTACCGCCGCGGCGACCCGCTCGACCACCTCGACAAGGCGAACGAGGGCCTCAGCGGCGTCGACCACGAGGTATCGGACGTCGTCGTCGTGGACCGCCTCGGCGACGACGGCTTCGGCCACGACCTCACGGACACCCAGCGGGACTACGACGACGTGGTCGCCGCCAACGAGGGCGCGACGGTCGACCCGGTCGAGCGCGACGCGGAGGACATGCTCTTCCTGATGTACACCTCGGGAACGACCGGGGAGCCGAAGGGCGTGAAACACACCACGGGCGGCTACCTCTCGTGGGCCGCGTGGACGAGTCAGGCCGTCCTCGACATCAAGCCCGAGGACACCTACTTCTGTAGCGCGGACATCGGCTGGATAACCGGTCACTCCTACATCGTGTACGGCCCGCTCGCGCTCGGGACGACGACGATGATGTACGAGGGGACGCCCGACTACCCCGAGCGCGACCGGCTCTGGGAGATAATCGAGGACTACGAGGCGACCCAGCTGTACACCGCGCCGACCGCGATTCGGTCGTTCATGAAGTGGGGCGCGGAGTACCCCGAGCAGCACGACCTGTCCAGCCTCCGCCTCCTCGGCACCGTCGGCGAACCCATCAACCCGCGTGCGTGGAAGTGGTACTACAAGCACATCGGCGGCGAGGACTGCCCCATCGTCGACACGTGGTGGCAGACCGAGACCGGCGGGATGATGATAACCACGCTCCCGGGCGTGAACGACATGAAACCCGGAAGCGCCGGCCCGCCGCTCCCCGGCCTCGACGTCGACATCGTCGACACGAACGGCGACGAAGTAGAACCCGGTCGCGCGGGCTACCTCACGGTACGGAAGCCGTGGCCCGGGATGTTGCGCACGCTCTACAAGAACGACGAGCGCTACATCGACGAGTACTGGGCGGAGTACTCCGACACCGACAGCGACGACCCCGACGACTGGGTGTACTTCCCGGAGGACGGCGCGAAAATCGACGAGGACGGCTACATCACCGTTCTCGGGCGCGTTGACGACGTGCTCAACGTCTCCGGCCACCGGCTGGGGACAATGGAGATCGAGTCCGCCATCGTCGGCGTCGAGGGCGTCGCCGAAGCCGCCGTGGTCGGCGGCGACCACGACATCAAGGGCGAAGCCGTCTACGCGTACGTCATCACGGAGGACGGCTACGAGGGCGACGACGACCTCCGCGAGCGCATCGTCGCGGGTATCGAGGACGCCATCGGCCCCATCGCGCGGCCCGAGAGCGTCGTGTTCACGCCCGAACTCCCGAAGACGCGCTCCGGGAAGATTATGCGGCGCCTCCTGGAGGACGTGGCGAACGACGAGGAGCTCGGCGACACGTCCACCCTCAGGAACCCCGAAATCGTCGAGACGATCCGCGACCAGGCACGGAACTAACACCACCCACCCGCGAACTCACACAGCTTCACGTGAAACACTATGACAGAAAATAACAGGCATGATTCGGACGACGAACGGACCGCTCCCGACGGCGGCACCACCGCGGCGCAACGCCACCGGGAGACGAACTATCTCGAGGAAGAAGTGAACCTCCTCAAGCCGAGCACGGAGTTCATGCGCGACCACCTCCGCATCATCTGGACGGGGTTCGTCATCTGGGCCGTGCTCGTGTTCGGGCCGGTGACGGCGACCGCGCTCGCCCCCGAAACGATGACGATGACCATCCCCGGCGGCTTCCCGCTGCACTACTTCCTCGTCGCCATCGCCGCGCCCGCCGGCGCGCTCATCCTCTCGTTCTGGTACGCGCGACGCCGCGACGCGCTCGACGAGAAGTACGGAATCAGCCACGGAGGTGACGCCTGATGAGTCTCCTCCTGCCGATGCAGAGCGGACTGCTCCCCGAGGGCCTCGACGTCTCGTTCAAGCTCCTGCCCGCCATCCTCGTGCTGGCGATGCTCGCGCTGTTCCTCGTCATCGGCTTCGTGTTCAAGGTCGCCGACACCGAGGGAATGTGGGTCGCCGGACGCTCCATCGGGAACATCGAGAACGGCATGGCCATCGGCGCGAACTGGATGAGTGCAGCGTCCTACCTCGGGATGGCCGCGCTCATCGCACTGAGCGGGTTCTACGGGCTCGCGTTCGTCGTCGGCTGGTCCACGGGATACTTCATCCTCCTCATCTTCATGGCCGCCCAGATGCGGCGGTTCGGGAAGTACACCGCGCCCGACTTCGTCGGCGACCGCTATAACTCCGACACCGCGCGCGCCATCGCCGCCGTCACCACGTTCCTCATCGGGTTCGTGTACGCCATCGGGCAGGCGCGCGGCATGGGCCTCGTCGGCCTCTACATCTTCGGCGACCTCGGCCTCTTCGGCCTCAGCGGCTACCAGTCGATGGTCGTCTTCATGATGGCGATTACGGTCGGCTACCTGAGCCTCTCCGGCATGATGGGCGCGACGAAGAACATGGCCGTCCAGTACGTCATCCTCATCGTCGCGTTCCTCGCCGGTCTCTACGCCGTCGGATACGTGAACGGCTACTCCACGATTCTGCCGCACATCGAGTACGGCCAGATGTTCAGCGCGCTGAGCAGCGAGTTCAGCGAGCCGTTCGTCCACGAGAGCTACTACCTCTGGATCGCCACCGCGTTCAGCCTCGTCGTCGGAACCTGCGGACTCCCACACGTCCTCGTGCGGTTCTACACGGTCGACAGCGAGCGCACCGCGCGCTGGTCCACGGTGTGGGGGCTCGGATTCCTCTGCCTCCTCTACCTGAGTTCGCCCGCGTTCGCCGCGTTCGGCACGGACCTGTACGGGGATCAGGTCGGCGCCGTCTACGGCGACCCCGGGATGACGACCGCAGCCGGTGACGTTATCGTCGTGCTCGCGGCCCAGCTCTCGAACCTCCCGACGTGGTTCGTCGGTCTCGTCGCGGCGGGCGGTATCGCGGCCGCCATCGCGACCATCGCCGGCCTGTTCATCGCCGGGTCGTCCGCCATCTCGCACGACATCTACGCGAACATCATCAACCCAGACGCGACGCAGCGCCAGCAGGTGCTCGTCGGTCGCCTGAGCATCGTCGCGCTCGGCGTCATCACGACGCTCGCCGCGCTCGACCCGGCCGCGCCTATCGCGGCGCTCGTGTCGTACGCGTTCTCGCTCGCCGGCGCCGTCCTGTTCCCGATGTTCTTCCTCGGTCTCTGGTGGGAGAACACGAACCGTCAGGGCGCGCTCGCGGGCATGACCACGGGGCTCATCGTCTGGACCGTCCCGATGATTAATGAAGTGCTGCCGACGTACGTCTCGTCGCTCGACAGCACCATCTGGCCGACGCTCGCGCAGTGGGTGCCCGCTATCGGCTCCGCGCTCGTCGCGGTCCCCCTCGTGTTCATCGTCACAATCGGCGTGTCGCTCGTGACGGAGGAGCCGGACATGGAGACGAAGCGGCTCGTCCGGCAGTGTCACAGCCCGGAACCGATGGACCGCATGGAGTCCGCGGAGGAGGCGATGTCCACGGACGGCGGTGAAGACGTCGAGGGAGGTGACGCGTGATGTACGACCGCATCCTCGTCCCGACCGACGGTAGCGACGTCTCCGAGGTCGCTATCGAGCACGCCGTCGACCTCGC
Source organism: Salarchaeum sp. III (assembly GCF_036418315.1). NCBI lineage: Archaea > Methanobacteriati > Methanobacteriota > Halobacteria > Halobacteriales > Halobacteriaceae > Salarchaeum > Salarchaeum sp. III. Next base: position 91,520 of record NZ_JAZHPG010000022.1, read on the forward strand.
GGAGAAGTACGACGCCGAGATTCACGCGCTCTACGTCGTCGACGTGGACGCCGTGAGCTTCGGCCTGGGTGCTGAACAGGTCGACCGCATCCGCCAGGGCCACCTCGGCGAGATGGAGGAAGTAGAGGAGAAGGCGAACGACGCCACGCGCGCCGTCGCGGACGCCGCGACCGAACGCGGTATCGACGTGGTCGAATCGGTGCGGGTCGGCCAGCCGCACGCGGTCGTCGCGGACTACGCCGAGGACGAGGACATCGACCTCGTCGTTATCGGCAGCCACGGCCGCAGCGGCGTGCGCCGCGCGCTCCTCGGGAGCGTCACCGAGCGCGTGCTGCGCTCCACTCGGAAGCCAGTGCTCGTCGTTGACTTCGAGCCGGAGGACTGACCATGGGTGTGATTGACTCCGTCCGCGAGCAGAAATCCGGGATGCTGACGGACCTCGTGTTCGCCGTCGCCTGGGTCGTGGGCGTGAACCTCCTGTTCGACCTGACGAACGGCCCGGACTGGGCGTACTACCTCTGCATGTTCGCGGGGGTAATCGCGTACTTCGGGTTCTTCGCGTCGCTGAAGATGGCGCGGGCGCAGCAGTAGCTCGCGCCCCCGCACTCCGACACGATTTTGGCGGCCCCGACAGAAGCGAGAGTATGCTCAGCCGTCAGTTCGTCCGGGAGAACCCCGAGACGGTCCGCGAGGCCCTCGACAACAAGGGCGTCGACCTCGACCTCGACCATATTCTCGAAGTGGACGAGGAGTGGCGCGACCTCAAGGCCGAGGGCGACGACCTCCGTCACGAACGCAACGAAGTCAGCTCGAAAATCGGCCACCTCAAGCAGGAAGGCAAGGAGGAGGAGGCCGAGGAGGCCATCGAGCGGTCGAGCGCCCTCAAGGAGCGTATCGAGGAGGTCGAGGAGCGGGCGGACGAACTCGAAGCCGAACTCGAGGAGCGGTTGCTGGAACTCCCCCAGATTCCGCACGAGAGCGTGCCCGTCGGCGACGACGAGTCGGAGAACGTCGAGCGGCGGCGCGAACTGTTCGACGACCGCCGCGACCTCCCCGAGGAAGTCGTGCCGCACTACGACCTCGGCGAGGAACTCGACATCCTCGACTTCGAGCGCGGCGCGAAAGTCAGCGGGGGCGGGTTCTACTTCGCGAAGGGCGACGGCGCGAAGCTCGAACACGCGCTCGTCCAGTTCATGCTGGACGTGCACCGCGAACAGGACTACGTGGACGTGTTCCCGCCGATTCCGGTGAACTCGTCGTCGATGCGGGGGACGGGGCAGTTCCCGAAGTTCACGGAGGACGCGTACCGCCTCGGCGGGTCGAACGAGGAGGAGTACGACGACGACGACCTCTGGCTCCTCCCGACCGCGGAGGTGCCGGTGACGAACATGTATCGGGACGAGATTCTCCTGAGCGAGGACCTCCCGCTCAAGCACCAGGCATACAGTCCGAACTTCCGCCGGGAGGCCGGTGAACACGGCACCGAGACACGCGGTATCGTGCGCGTCCACCAGTTCAACAAGGTGGAGATGGTGAACTTCGTCGAACCCGACGAGAGCTACGAGCGCTTCGAGGGACTCGTCGAGGAGGCGGAGGAGGTGCTGCGGCGGCTCGAACTCCCCTACCGCATTCTGGAGATGTGCACGGGCGACCTGGGGTTCACGCAGGCGAAGAAGTACGACCTCGAAGTGTGGGCGCCCGGCGACGAGATGGAAGAGGGGCCCGACGTGGGCGGGCGGTGGCTCGAAGTGTCGTCGGTGTCGAACTTCGAGGACTTCCAGGCGCGCCGCGCGAGCATCCAGTACCGGCCGGAGAAGCACGAGAGCGCGGAGTACGTCCACACTCTGAACGGGTCGGGGCTCGCCGTTCCCCGTATCGTCGTCGCGATTCTGGAGTACTACCAGAACGAGGACGGAACGGTCGACGTGCCCGAGGCGCTCCAGCCGTACATGGGCGGACAGGAAGTCATCGAGGGCGGGGAGACGGTCGGGGAGTCCGCGCTCGGCGCGCAGGACTAATCCGCGTACGTCCGGAGTCGCTCTATTCTCTCGTCGGTCTCGAACACGTCCACGAACGCGAACATGACTTCCTCCGGCGCGAACAGGTGGCCGTGCGCGACTGCGCCGTCCACGCCCTCGGTTACCGAGTCCACGACGTGCTTGGTGTCCGTTTGCGGGCGGTCGTCGCGCATGAACGAGACGAACTCCTCGCGGCCCGCGAGCGTGCGGTCGGGGCGGACGTGCGTGAAGTCGGGCGCGAGCACGTCCCGGAGCGCCTCGTAGTCGCCCGCGTCGATAGCGTCGTAATAGGCGTGCGCGAGGTCGACCGAGTTCATATCCAGGGGTGAGCGCTCGACGGGTAAGAAACGTGGGGCGAACGCGGCGCTTTTGCCCGACGCGGGCGAAGCGGAGGCGTGGAGTTACACGTCCGGTACGAGGGCGACGACGACCCCGAGAAGTGCACGGCGCGAAAGCTCGCGCGCTTCGACCTCGCGGAGTTACACCGCTCCGCGGGCGCGACCCCCTACGGCGTCGTCCTGAACCCGCACGCCGAGGTCGCGCTCAGTCCCGCGGACGCCGACCACAACCGACTGGTGGCGCTCGACTGCTCGTGGGAGACCGCGGAGAAAGCGATGTTCGAGATGCCGGGCGACCACCGCGCCCTCCCCTTCCTCGTCGCCGCGAACCCCGTGAACTACGGCCAGCCGTTCCAACTCAACACGGTCGAGGCGTTCGCCGGCGCGCTCTGCATCCTCGGGGAGCGAGAGCACGCAGAGGAGATCCTGGCGAAGTTCACCTGGGGACACACATTCCTCGAACTCAACGAGGAACCGCTTCGGCGATACGCGGAGTGCGAGGACTCGACCGAGGTCGTCGAAGTCCAGCAGGAGTACCTCGACGCCGGCAGCGAATAGAAATATACAATATTTGAGTTTACCTGCACCGATATTTAAATCGTTGCTTTTTTTTTAATAGTGTTTTGTTTGTTCAATCGATGGTAGACAAAAATAGCGTGTCACGTCGTAGTGCAATGAAACTACTGGGGTCCGCAGTAGTCGGAACGGCGGGCCTATCCACCACAGTATCTGCAGAACCAGATGGAGTTAGCGTGTCAGAGCTGGGGCTACTCAAAGAGTATAATAAATTAATGGATAGCTTCAAATTCGAAGAAGCACGGGATCTATTGCGGAAAAACGATGTAGAGTTTAGCACTCGTCGATACACTCGGAACAAAAGTTCTGGAGGAGTTTCCACGGAGTCATACTACGGGAAATCCCAAAGCTCCGCAACGTTTGACGTATTCCTGTTTAACGAGGAGACCCAAGAATATGGTTTGGTTCTGACATGGAATCTTCAGGACGTGCAAACTGGAATAGATCTTCCCCAACCAACAGACAGAGCGGCGATTTCGTACACTCCGGATGGATTCATATATACGGATGATTCCATCAGGCATGCTGGAGAAATAGAGATCGGCGATACAAACTATCGAGAACTCACGGAAGTAGTCGTTGAACCACCGGTAGACTCGTATAGCGGCGCCGCTGTTAGCTTTGATGACACGATAGCGGATCCAAACGCCAGTGGAAGCGGGTTTCTACAGATACAGGTGAAAAGAGACGAGAACGGTACTGGAAGCGGGAACGTAGGCGGCGTGTACTCGCACGCGTGGGCTCCGTTTGGGGTGGGAGGAACAGTGGCGCCAAAACATTCAGTATCAATAACTGCCGGAGCTATCTCTATTGATCTATCAGCATTCGCTGGACGGTGGGAATTACCCAGCCAAGACAATCGGGACCAACCCCTATAACTAAATCCGTAATCTGGCGTATATATTTAATATATGTCCAAGGACAACGACCGTCCCCCGATAGAACTGACGCTCATACTCATGGCGCTTGCACTTTTGGTGTTAATTGCGTCGCAAGGAGTCAACGAACTCGCCCATCTCAACGGAGGAAACTCGGGAACGATAGTAGAAATGGCGTTCCTCGGCGGCGCGGCGCTTCTCGTCGTCTCGATCGGTTTCCTCGCAGACCACGCGCTGAACTGAGCGGGTAAGCACCCCGCTCGCGGTGCGGTCGAAACGAACGAACGTGTCGAGAATCAGGCGGAGCGGCGTTCGCGGGCCTTCGGGCGGAGGTTCCCGTAGCCGCACTTCCGGCAGTTGTCGGCCTCCTTGGGGTTGCGGGCGTTGCAGCGCATGCAGACCTGCTTGTCGAGGAGTCGGTCCTCAACGGAGATTTCCTTGCTCATACGGGAGTTCTCGACGGCGAGGCGTTTAAACCTTGAGAAACACGCCCACTCGCGGACACGACCACCGCACCGCTAGGGCTTACTCGTCCGGGTACTTCGGTTCGCGGCGTTCGGCGCGTTCGAGCGCGCGTTCGACGACCGCGCGCACGTCGCCGTGGAAGACGCCGCCGTGGCCGCTGTACATGTGTTCGACGGAGCCGTCCATTCGCGAGAGGAGGCGCTGGATGCTCTCGATGAGCGTTTCTCTGTCCTGGCCGGGCATGTCGGTGCGGCCGAAGCTCCCGTCGTCGAACGCGCCGTCGTCGTGAACGACCACGTCGCCGCTGAAGAGGCTGGACTGGGAGACGAAGGAGATGTGGTCGTCGGCGTGGCCCGGGGTGTGCACGACTTCGAAGGACTCGTCGGCGATGGTGACGGTGTCGCCGTCCGCGAGTTCGTGGGTTCTGTGGGGGTGGTCGGCGTACGCGTACACGTCGGGGTCGAAGGCCTCGACCACGGAATCGAGTTCGGCGACGTGGTCGCCGTGTTGGTGGGTGAGGACGACGCGGTCGAGCGAGTCCGTGTGCTCGCGAACGACGTCCTCGACGCCGGGCATCGCGCCCGCGTCGACGAGCGTCGGCGTGCCGTCGAGCGCGAGGTAGGCGTTGCACGTGAAGGTCTCCGCGTCCGCGGTGACTGTCGTGACGTCCATAGTCGGGGACAGGGGCGGGCGCGTCAAATAGGCGGGGAATTTTTGAATCCGTCGCCCCATGGAACACACATGGGCTTCGGTAGCTACGACGAGTCCGAACAGGAGAACCAGAACCTCGACTCGGACATCGACGACGACGCCAGCGTCGACACCGAAGAACACGCACACAGGGGGGAAGTCGACTACGAGATAGACGCGTCGAACGACGAACTCCTCGACACGCTCAAGGACATCAAAGAGGAGTGAAACCGGGGACGCGCGCGCTCGGCATCGCGGAATCATACACTGCGAACGAATCGACGCTCGCCGGCGCAGTGGTTCGCGCCGACCGCGTCGTAGACGGCGTTTCCTTCGGTTCGTGCACTGTCGGCGGCCTCGACGCCACCGACTGCGTTATCGAGCGCTGGCGCGACCTCGACCGACCCGACGTACAGTATCTCCTGCTCGCGGGCGTCGCGCCGGCGTGGTTCAATATTCTCGACCTCCACCGGATTCACGACGCCGTCGAGCGGCCCGTTCTCTCCGTGTCGTTCGAGGCGAGTCCCGGGCTCGCCGACGCCATCGAGCGCGAGTTCGACGACCCCGGAGAACGCCTCGAACGCTACGAGCGCCAGCCTGCGCGCGAGGACATCACGGTGAACGACGAGACGGTGTACGTGCGGTCGGTGGGCTGTGGCGACCCCGCGGGCGTGGTGCGGGCGTTCACGCCCGAGGGCGGGCGGCCCGAGCCGGTGCGGGTGGCGCGGCTCGCGGCGCGCGCGGCGGACGACTACCGCACCGATTAATCCCCCGGCGAGCGAGGGGTGGGTATGGAGCGCATGGACGGCCTCGACGTGACCGCGTGCGAGCGCTGCGGCGACCTCGTGGACTCGCGGTCGCGCATCGTGAACGGCACCGGTCCCGCGGACGCGGACGTGGTGTTCGTCGGGGAGGCGCCGGGCGAACAGGAAGACAAGGAGGGTGTACCGTTCGTCGGGCGGAGCGGCGACGTGCTCGACTCGGCGCTCGGCGACCACGGCCTGCCCCGAACGCGGGTGCGAATCACGAACTGCGTGCGGTGTCGACCGCCGGACAACCGCGACCCGAGCACGGAGGAACTCGCGAACTGCCGGCCCTACCTGGAGGCCGAACTCGACCAGATAGACCCCGAGGTCATCGTGACACTCGGGAAGGTGCCGAGCGAACACTTGCTCGGCCGGGACGTGGCGGTGACGAGCGAAGCCGGAACCGTCGAAACCGTCGAACTCGGGGGCAAGCGCCGGGACGTCCTCGTCTGTGTGCATCCGGCGGCGACGCTCTACGACCGCAGCCAGGAGGAGACGTTCGAGGCGACCATCGAGAAGGCCGCGACAATCGCGGGCGTGGAGGGCGGGCAGGCGACGTTCGACGACTACTAGGGCGAACGCCGGAGGGGAAAACGACTTGCCCGCGGTCGGCGTACCCACGAGCATGAGCACTACGGACGCCCAGCGGCAGGCGGCGGCGTCAGTCGTCGTCGTGGACTACGGCCTGGGGAACCTGCGGAGCGTGACGCGCGGCCTCGAACGCGCGGGCGCGGCCGTCACCATCACCGAGGACACCGAGGAGATTCTGGATGCCGACGGCGTCGTCCTCCCCGGCGTCGGCGCGTTCAGCGAGGGGATGGAGAACGCCGGACCGTTCCGCGACACCCTGCTCGACGTGGCGGAATCGGGGACGCCACTGTTCGGCATCTGCCTCGGAATGCAGATGCTGCTGGAGGGCAGCGAGGAGGCGACGCGGGACGGTGAGGGCGACGTGGACGGACTCGGGCTGATTCCGGGGCGGAACGTCCGGTTCAGCGGGGAGCAGAAAATTCCGCACATGGGATGGAACGAACTCGACGTGGCGCGCGACCACCCGCTCGTCGAGGGCATCGACGGGGAGTACGCGTACTTCGTGCACTCCTACTACGCGGAACCCGAGAGCGACGTGAACGTCGTCGCCACGACAGACTACGAGACCGAGTTCGCGTCCGTCGTCGCGAACGAGAACGGGAACGTGTTCGGCACGCAGTTCCACCCGGAAAAGTCGGGGGAGACCGGGCTGACGATTCTGCGGAACTTCGTCGACATCTGCGCGGAGTAGTCAGGCCACGGCGGGGTGGCGGCTGTCGGCGACGGCGTGGACGGCGATGCCGACGAGTGCGAGAAGGACGGAGGCGGCGGCGAGGTAGGCGAACATGGACTGGACGCCGACGGCGTCGACGAGCCAACCGGCGACGATGTGGCCGAGCGCGCCGCCCGCGCCGACGCCGACGCTCGTGAGGAGGGTTTGGGCGGTGGAGTGGAGGCCGTCGGGCGCGCAGTCGTGCGCGAGGTTGACGAGCGCGAAGAAGAGGAGGGCGAGTCCGATGCCGAGACCGACGTTCGCGAGGAGGACGGAGCCGAGCGTGGGGAAGAGCGTGAGGCCGGCGTAGCCGGCAGCGAACCCGAGGCCGCCGACGGAGACGAGGCTGCCGTAGGAGAGCGCGGTGCGGCCGACGGCGAGGAAGACGACGGTTTCGGCGACGGTTTTCGCCGCCCACGCGGCGCCGGTGTAGCCGTCACCGAGGCCGACGGCGCGCATGTAGACGGAGAAGAAGGCGTCGCCGGACCGGGAGACGAATCCGAGGAGGAACGCGGCGACGAGCACGACCTGGAACTGGCGGCGCGCGAGCAGGCCGAGCGCCTGGGTTCCGAGGCTGCCCTCCAGGAGGGATTCCTCGTCGTCGGGAATGGTGAGCGCGAGCGCGACGAACACGACCATGCCGGCGATGTAGAGGTAGACGACGAGCAGGGTGGTCGTGTACGCGAGCAGGAAGCCGATGACGAGGACGGCGATGCCGAAGGAGGTGGAGCCGAAGCTTCGGGCGTAGCCGTAGTCGAAGCCCTCGCGGAGGACGAGCGCGTTCGACAGCGGAACGATCGGGGCGCGGCCAACGGCGAACAGCGCGGTGCCGGCGGTAATGAGGAGGAAGGCGTCGCCAGAGAGGCTCGCACCGAGGGGGTAGCTGAGGAGTGCGAGCGCGGAGACGGTGGCGGCGACGACGAGCACGCGGGCGGGCGAGCGCGTGTAGTCGGCGACGACTCCCCAGAGCGGCTGGACGACGACGCCCGCGATAATCATCACCATCCCGACGATACCCATCTCGACGCCCGACATCCCCATCTCCTCTAAGAGGACGTTCCGGAACGCGGCGAACCCGCTGAACGCCGCGAAGAACACGAAGTAGAGCGCGGGGTAGCGATAGCGACTGTCCACCCATCGGGTCAGAACCGGCAGGCACCTGAACGTGATGATTCGCGCGAACTGTGAGAAAAACAATCATGGAGCACGCGGAAGACACCGCCGTAGAGGTACGGAGGCGGACGCGGTCGCGGTGGTAGGTTCGGGGATGACGCGGCGGCCGGCAGGCCGCCGTCTGCGTGCGCCGACGGCAAGGGTTGGGAATCTGCAAGGGGTTTTGCCGGCGCGGAGCGCCGGCAAAAGGGCTTGCTAGAGGAAGTCTCGGACGTCCGAGTAGTACATGTCGTGGTGGTCGAGTTCGTTGATGGCGTGGGCGATGTCGGCGGCGAGGGCGTGCCAGCAGCGTTGGTCGTCGTCGGTGTCGATGTTGTAGGTGGAGTCCTGGCAGTGGCAGCCGCCGTTTTCGACGATGTATTCGTCGTGGTGGCCGACGACGACGGTGAAGTCGTTGTATTCTTTGACGCGGCGTTCGCTGACGGCTTCGATGGCGCGTTGGCCGCGGTCGCCGTGGGTTTGGAGGATTCGTTGGACGATGCTGGGCGTGAGGTCTCCTTCGTCTCGGAGGTCGGCGCGCCAGTCGTCCGTCACGGGCGGGTTTGGTGGGGGCGTGGTTTAGCCGGTTCGATTGTGTGTGCGATGCTCCACCACACCTAGTCCTTAATGATTATTAATACGCATCCAGCCATATTACATTATCAATCATTAACTTTATCGTGGTGTTCCACACTCAAACGGACGCAATGGGAGTACACCACGACGCGCCCGACGCTCGCACCGCCTACCGACCATCACGAGACACCGCCATACAATGCCAGAATACACCGACATAGAGAACACCGGCGCGCCGGTTGTCCCGGACCTGACGAACACCACCGACCCCCGCGAGGACTACGACGAAACCGTCCTCAGCCACCGTATCCAGACCAATGAGTGACTACAAGGACTACACGCACCGCGATATCGACAACCCGGCCGCCCGCGAGTTCCGCGAGAAGCTGGAGACCCAGGACTACGTGTTCGCACCCGGACTGTACCACGCCCTCGACGCCCGGCTCGCCGAGCGCGCCGGCCTCGACGCCGCCTACATGAGCGGCTACTCCACCGTCCTCGGCCAGTTCGGCTTCCCCGACCTGGAGATGGTCACGATGACCGAGATGGTGGAGAACGCGAAGCGCATCGTCGACGCCACCGACCTCCCCGTCGTCGCGGACGCCGACACGGGCTACGGCGGCGTGCACAACGTCCGGCGCGCGGTCCGCGAGTACGAGAAGGCCGGCGTCGCCGCTATCCACATCGAGGACCAGACCACGCCGAAGCGATGCGGCCACATCGCCGGTAAGCAAGTCGTCTCACAGGAGGACGCCCGGGCGCGCATCGAAGCCGCGGTGGACGCGAAGCAGTCCGAGGACACGGTCATCATCGCCCGCATCGACTCCTACGGCTCCGCGAACGGCGACTGGGAGGACCACCTCGAACGCGGCCGCCTCTTCGCGGACGCCGGCGCGGACATCGTCTGGCCCGAAATGCCGGACCCGAGCCGGGAGGACGCCGTCAACTACGCGGAAACCATCCACGAGACCCATCCCGACCTCGACCTCGCGTTCAACTACTCGTCCTCGTTCGCGTGGAGCGAGCAGGACGACCCGCTGACGTTCCAGGAGCTCGGCGACCTCGGCTACACGTACCAGTTCATCACGCTGTACGCCCTCCACTCCGGCGCACACGCAGTGTACGAGGACATGAAGAACATCGCGGAGAACGACGAGGAAGCGCAGTTCGACCTCGAAGACCGCTACCTCGGACACGAGACCGAGAGCCACCACGAGATGTCGCTCGTGCCGCGCTACCAGGAGATAGAAGCGCAGTTCGACCCGGACGCGAAGCGGCGGATGGAGGAGTCCGCGGGGTTCACCGAGGACGAGTCCGACCCCATCACGTCCGACGGAGACGCGCCGGAGCCGACCCAGGATGACTGACCCGACCGACCGCCACTACGACCGCGAGTTCGTGCGGTCGTTCTTCACGAGTCCGACGGCGGTGGACGGCGAGGACGACTCCGCGAAGATGCTGCGGCGCGCCTCCCAGCTCCGCGGCCTCGAAGCGCCCGACGTGTGGGTGCCGGACAACGAGGACGCGACCGCGCCCTCGATGCGCGACGAGGGCGCGCGGAACATCGCTGAGGTCGTCTCGGAGCACGGCGCGGACTTCCCCGGCGAAATCCATCCCCGGGTCGTCTGGCACCGCGACAGCCCCGAAACCCGGTATCGAGGCTTCCAGCATATGCTCGAGATCGCCGACCCCGCGAACGGCGCGGTCGAGCACATCGACGGGTTCGTCATCCCCGAGGTCGGCGACCTCGACGACTGGAAGAAGGCCGACGAGTTCATCACCATCGTGGAGACCGAGCACGGCCTCGAACCCGGCAGCCTCTCGATGTCCGTCATCATCGAGTCCGGGGAGGCCGAGCTCGCGATGGGCGACCTCCGCGCCGAACTCGGGAACCCGAGCAACAACCTCGAACGCATGTTCCTGCTCGTGGACGGCGAAGTCGACTACACGAAGGACATGCGGGCGATGACACCCACGGGCGAACTCCCCGAGTGGCCCGAGTTGCGGCACAACACCTCCCGCGGCGCGAGCGCCGCCGGCCTCGTCGCCGTTGACGGCCCGTACGACGACATCCGGGACGTCGCGGGCTACCGCGAGCGGATGGAGGCGAACCGCGCGAAGGGCATGACCGGCATCTGGTCGCTCACGCCCGGACAGGTCGTGGAGGCGAACACGGCCCCGCTCCCGCCCGAGTCCGGCCAGTGGCTGCTCGACGACGGCACCGGCGAGGTCGAACTCCGCGAGGCGGACGGCCGCTGGGCGTACGACGGCGACGCCATCTGGATCGAAGAGACCGAGGACGGCTATCGGTTCCAGGCCGGCACCGACACCCGCGACCTCGACGAGGACGAACTGCGCGAGGAACTCCTCGGGCGGGCGTCCTACGTGCCGAGCATGGACGACATCGTGGACTCGATGGAGCAGTTCGAGGCCGCGAAGGAAGCGGGCACCGGCGCCATCGCGATGACGCGCGAGGCCACCATCGAAGTCGACGGTCTCACCGTGGAGATTTCGAACGACCGGATGTGGGACGAAGCCACCTATCAGGCGGCGAAGACGCCCATCACGCTGTTCCAGGACGTGTACGAGCACCGTCCTGACCAGCACGACGAGCTCGCGGAACGGTACAGCGAGGACGTCGTGGAGCGCGCGGCCGCGGTCGGCGAGTAACCGATTCGCGGGGCTTTTTTCGACGGGTCGCGGAGTCAGCGTATGCTCGTAGAGGAGGGTGCGGTCACGGTGGAGGTCGAGTCCGAGTCCGGCGGCGGCGAGGGCGCGGCGGAGGGCGTGTTCTTCAACCCCGGACAGGAACTCAACCGCGACATCACCGTCGCCGCGCTCCGCGCGTACGGCGAGCGCACGCCCGAGGCCGACAGCTACCTGGACGCGACCGCAGCGAGCGGCATCCGGGGCGTGCGTGCGGCGAACGAGGGCTGGGACGCCACGCTCTGCGACACCGACCCGGACGCGGTCGAACTCGCCCGCCGGAACCTCGAACGGAACGACCTCCAAGGGACAGTCGTTCACCAGGACGCGAACGCCGTCCTCCACGACAAAGACGCGTACTTCGACGTGGTGGACGTGGACCCCTTTGGCACGCCGATTCCGTTCGCGGACGCCGCGCTCGCGAACGCCCGCGACCTCGTCTGCGTCACCGCCACCGACACCGCGCCGCTCTGCGGCGCGCACTTCGAGTCCGGCGTCCGCAAGTACTCGACTGTCCCGCGGAACACCGAGTACCACGCGGAGATGGGGCTGCGAGTCCTGCTCGGCGCGTTCGCGCGCACCGCCGCGCGCTACGACGTGGGCGTCACGCCGATTCTGAGTCACGTGAGCGACCACTACGTCCGCACCTACCTCGACCTCTCCCACCGCGCGACCGACGCCAACGCCGCCGTCGACGACCTCGGGTACATCCACCACTGCGAGGCCTGCCTCCACCGGTGGACCGAGAAGACCCTGCTCCCCGAGTCGCCGGACGCCTGCCCCAACTGCGGGGAGGGCGTGCAGACCGCCGGCCCGGTCTGGCTCGGCGCCGCGCACGACGCCGAGTTCGTCGAGGACGTGGTTCGGGAGCTCACGGGCGAGATGGGGAGCGCGGAGCGCGCGGAACGCCTCCTCGAACGCGTCGCGGGCGAACTCCACGAACCCACGCACTACGACCAGCACAAGCTCTACAAGCGCTGGAACGAGCCCGCAGTCGGGATGAACGAGTTCCTCGACGCGGTCCGCGACGGCGGGTACGAGGCATCGCGCGCCCACTACGGCGGCACGACGTTCAAGACGACGGCGTCCGTCGCGGAGTTGCGCGACCTCGCCCCGTAGGGCTTTTTCAGGCGGGGAGTGAAGGCAGCGTGTGTCACGAAGCGCCGTCTCGGTCGTCCGCGAGGTCGTCGCCGAGGCCCAGGACAGCCAGATAACGTTCCTCGCGGCCGCCGTCGCCTACTACGCGTTCGTCTCCCTCATCCCCCTCCTCCTGCTGACGCTCGCCGCCGCGTCCTACCTCGGCGTCGAATCCGTCGGCGAACAGATAGTCGAACTGGTCGGCGCCCTCCTCACCACGGAGGGGAGCGCCGCCGTCCAGAACGCCCTGCGGGGCGCGAGCGGTCGCGGCACCGCCACCGTCGTCTCCCTCGTCGTGCTCGCGTGGTCCGGCCTCAAGCTCTTCCGCGGGCTGGACGTGGCGTTCGCGCACGTCTACGGCGTGTTCGGCGCTCGGTCCCTCGCCCACCAACTGAAGGACGGCGTGCTCGTCCTCGGCGCTATCGCCGCGGGCGTCGTCGCCGCCGTCGTCGCCGCCATCGTCGCCGGGTTCGTCGCGACCGGTCCGTTCGTCGGCGTCGTCGCGTTCTGCCTGCTCGTCGTCACGCTCTGTCTCGTCTTCTTCCCGGTCTTCTACATCTTCCCGGACGCCGACATCACCCCGCGGGAAGCCGTGCCCGGGACGCTGCTCGCCGCCGCGGGCTGGACCGCGCTCACCGGCGTCTTCGAGGCGTACGCGCCCCTGGCGGGGAAGTATCAGGCGTACGGCATCCTCGGCGCCGCCTTGCTCCTCGTGACGGTGCTGTACGTTGGCGGTACGATTATCATGGTTGGGGCGGTACTAAACGCCGTGCTCGCGGGACGAACCGACGAAACCGACGTACGCGACGAGGTCGACGAACCGGATTCCGCGCCAGACATCACCGAGATGGAGCGGGAAGTTCGCGCGCTGCGCGCCGAACTCGACGCCAAGACGGTGTCGAAGGACGACCTCGAATCGGACCTCAAGACGTACGTCCACAAGCGGATGAGGCGCAACCACGCCCGCGGCTGGGGGCCCTATCTCGTCCTCCTCTACGGGACGCTGATGACGCTCGGGGCGTTCTACTTCCTCTCCGGCGGCTGGGCCATCCTCGCGATGGTCGTGGTCTGGCTGTCGACGCTCGGCCTCTACGCCCTGATGTTGCTGTTCGGCGTCGGGCTCAACGTCGCCGGCGTCCCCGGACGAGTCACGGACTGGGTGAAGAACCGCCGATAGATGCACGGACACGGCGTCTCCGACGCGCTCGCCGGGAGCGTTCCCGACGCGCTCGTCCCGCTGCTGCGCGTGCTCACCGCGCTCGGCGACCCCGGGGTGTTCCTCGTCGCCGCGCCGCTCCTCTACTGGCTGGGTCCGCGCTACGACGTCATTCCGGCCGAGCGGGCCGCCCGCGTGCTCGGCATCGTCGTCGGCGGCCTCGCGCTGGTCGTCGCGCTGAAGAGCCTGTTCGCCCTCCATCGCCCGCCGGCCACGGTCTCCCTCGTTCACGCGGACGGCTACGGCTTCCCGAGCGGCCACACCACCGGCGCAACCGTCTTCTACGGCACGCTCGCCGCGCTCCTCGAGATCGGTCGCCGGCGAACGCGGTACGTCGCGGCCGCCGCCGTCGTCGCCGTCGTCGCGTTCACCCGGCTCGCGCTCGGCGTGCACTACCTCCCGGACGTCATTGCGGGCGTCGTCGCCGGCAGTCTCTACGTCGCGTTCGCCCTCGCAGTCTCCCGAAACAGGGTCGCAAACGCGTTCGCCGTCGCGCTCGGCGTCGGCACCGCCGCGCTCGTGCTCGCGTGGACGGCCGAGGGCGCGACCGTGTTCGGCGCGACCGTCGGCGGCATCGTCGGCTGGCAGTTCGCCCGCGACCACACCGACGCCGTGGCCGACGCGGCGCCGTGGACCGTGCTCGCGCTCGCGCCGCTGCTCGCCGTCGGAGGCCTTCCGCTCGCGATAGAACCGTCCGTGCCGGTCGCGGCGGCGGCAGGAATAGTGTTAGGGTTCGGCGTGGTGTGGGTGCCGACGCGCCTCTAGAACTTCTCGAGGTAGCGGTCTTTCTCCCAGTCGGACACCTGAATCCGGTAGCCGGTGTGTTCCTCGCGCTTCGCCTCGACGAACTTCTCGAAGACGTGTTCGCCGAGCGCGTCCTGCACGACCTCGTCCTCTTCGAGGGCGTCGACGGCCTCGCCGAGGTTCGACGGGAGCGTCTCGATGCCGTACTCGTCGCGCTTCGCCTCGTCGAACTCGTAGATGTTCTCGCGGACCGGGTCGGGCGCGTCGAGGTCCTTCTCGATGCCGTCAAGGCCGGCGTGGATGAGCGCGGCGAACGCGAGGTAGGGGTTACAGGACGGGTCGGGGAAGCGCGCCTCGATGCGGGAGGCGGCCGGAACGCGGGCCGCGGGCTTCCGGATGAGCGCGCTGCGGTTCCGGTCGGACCACGCGACGTACACGGGCGCTTCGTACCCGGGGACGAGGCGCTTGTAGGAGTTCACGGTCGGGTTCGACACCGCCGTGATGGCGGGTGCGTGTTCGAGGACGCCCGCGAGGTAGGAGTGCGCGGTGTCGGAGAGGTCGAACTCGTCGGACTCGTCGTGGAACGCGTTCTCGCCGTCCTCAGTGAACAGCGACATGTGCGTGTGCATGCCGGAGCCGTTGATTTCCGCGATGGGCTTCGGCATGAACGTCGCGTGCAGGTCGTGTTCGGCGGCGATGGCGCGAACGACGGAGCGGAACGTCGCGACGTTGTCCGCGGTCGCGAGCGCGTCGTCGTACTCGAAGTTGATCTCGTGCTGGGACTCGGCGACCTCGTGGTGGGAGGCTTCGATTTCGAAGCCCATGGATTCGAGGCCGCGGATGATGTCGCGGCGCACGTCGGCCGCGAGGTCTTTCGGCGCGAGGTCGAAGTAGCCGCCCACGTCGGAGAGTTCGGTGGTCGCGCGGCCGTCTTCGTCCTCTTCGAAGAGGAAGAACTCGGGTTCGGGCGCGAAGTTCACCTCGTACCCCATCTCCTCCGCGCGGTCGATGGCGTTCTTCAGGACGCGACGCGGGTCGCCCTCGAACGGCTCGCCCGTGGACGTGTCGATGACGTCACAGATGAGGCGGGCGGACGCGCCGTCCTCGAGGTCGCGCCACGGGAGCACGGCGAACGTCTCGGGGTCGGGCTTGAGGCGCATGTCGGATTCCTGAATGCGGACGAAGCCCTCGATGCTGGAGCCGTCGAAGTAGATACCGTCAGTGAAGGCTTTCTCCGCCTGGTCGGCAGGGACGGAGACGTTCTTCACCGTTCCGAGGATGTCCGTGAACTGGAGTCGGAGGAAGTCGACGTTCTTCTCCTCGATCTCGTCAAGGACGTCCTGTTCCGTCTCGCTCAGACCGCCGTCCGGAGAAAGGTTCCCTTTTGTCATTGGTTTCGACAGTAAGTGAAGAAAGGAGCCACCATATTAGCGGTACCGGTTGGCGCAATCTCCACCACCCGAGCTTGAACTGGACATTCGTTAAATTCTAAACCCCCGATGGCGTAGTGGGGTACGATGACGTACGAAAACCTCGACGCAAAACTCATCAACGCACTCCTCGGCGACGGTCGGGCCAGCCTCCGCAGCCTCGCCGACGACCTCGACGTCTCCGTCACCACCGTTTCGAACCACCTCAAAGACCTCGAAGACGCCGGAGTCATTAACGGCTACACACCCATCGTCGACTACGACGAACTCGGCTACGACGTCACCGCCGTCCTCCAGCTCAAGGTCGAGGGGAACAGTCTCCCCGACATCACCGACCGGATGCGCGCCCACAAGCAGATGGTGTCGGTGTACGAGGTCACGGGCGACTACGACATCTTCGCCGTCGGGAAGTTCCGCGACACCGACGACATGAACAACCTCATCAAGACGCTGCTCGGCGACGCCGACATCAAGGAATCCAGCACGAGCGTCGTCCTCAACGCCGCCGCCGAGCACGAACAGTTCGAACTCGACATCAACGAAGAATAGGTCGTTCTCGCGGGATTGCTCTTCGGTTCTGAAAAAGCGTGCGTAGGGCCGAGTGCAGTCGTCGAACGGTGCGAACGCGGAGCGGCGGTTAGTGGGCTAGTGTGAAGCTCTCCGAGAGTTTCACATCATGCCGCCCATGCCGCCGCCCATGCCGCCCATGCCGCCGCCGGGCGCACCACCTTCGTCGTCGCCCTTGTCGGTGGAGAGGTCGCCGGCGGAGATGATGTCGTCAATTTTGAGCACGAGGTTCGCGGCCTCGGTGGCGCTACTGAGCGCCTGTTCCTTAGCGTGTGCGGGTTCGACGACACCGGCCTCGTAGGTATCGTCGAGGTCGCCCGTGAGAACGTTCAGGCCGGTGTTCTGCTCGCCGGTCTCGTGGGCCGCGCGGAGGTCGACGAGGATGTCGATGGGGTCAAGGCCCGCGTTCTCGGCGAGGACGCGCGGGATGAGTTCGAGCGCGTTCGCGAAGGACTCGACGGCGAGCTGTTCGCGGCCGCTGACGGAGTCCGCGTAGGAGCGGAGGCGGTCCGCGAGTTCGACTTCGATTGCGCCGCCGCCGGGGAGGACGCGACCGTCCGTAATGGTCTGGGCGGCCACGTCGAGGGCGTCCGTGACGCCGCGTTCGAGTTCGTCGACGACGTGGTCCGTGCTACCGCGGAGGAGGAGCGTGACGCCGTGCGCCTCCTCGGCGAGACCTTCGACGTAGAAGAGGTCGCCCTCCTCGTCACGTCGGACGCTGCCGCGGCCGAGGTCGTCGGCGGTGAGGCTGTCGAGGTCCTGGACGACACTGCCGCCGAGGACGTTCTTGAGGAAGCCGATGTCGGACTTCTTCACGCGGCGGACGGCGAGCACGCCCTCCTTCGCGAGGTAGTGCTGGGCCATGTCGTCGATGCCCTTCTGGCAGAAGACGACGTCGACGCCGGTTTCGACGATCTTGTCGACCTTGTCCTGGAGCTGTTTTTCCTCCTGGTCAAGGAAGCTCTGGAGCTGGTCGGGGCTGTCGATGCTCACACTCGTGTCCGCGTTCGTCTCCTCGACCTCGATGGCTTCGTTGAGGAGGAGCGTGTTCGCGTCGTCGAGGTCGACGGGCATCGAGTCGAGGACGGGGTCCTTGTCGATGGCGGCGCCCTTGAGGAGTTCGGACTCGCCGACGGAGCGGCCCGTCTGGGTCTCGATGTTGATGTTCGCGACGTCGACGACGGTGGAGCCGTCCTGGGCGTCGACGGACACCTGATTGAGCGCCTCGTAGAGGAGTCCGCTGAGGAGTTCCTTGTCGATTTCGGCGCTCTTGCCCGTCATGGACGTCTCGGCGACGGAGCGGATGAGGGCTTCGTCCCCGGGGTCGACGGAGACCGCGATGTTGTCGACTTCCTCGCGGGCCTTCTCAGCGGCCTGATTGTAGCCCTTGATGATGGCCGTCGGGTGGATGTCCTGTTCGAGGAGGTCCTCGGCTTCCTTGAGGAGTTCGCCCGCGATGGCGACCGCGGTCGTGGTGCCGTCGCCGGCCTCGTCCTCCTGGGTCTCGGCGACTTCCACGATCATCTCCGCGGTGGGGTTGTCGATGTCCATCTCCTCGAGGATGGTGACGCCGTCGTTCGTGATGGTTACGTCACCCATCGAGTCGACAAGCATCTTGTCCATCCCTTTCGGACCGAGGGTGGAGCGCACGGCGTCCGCGACGGCGCGTGCCGCAGAGATGTTGTGTTCCTGCGCGTCCTTGTCCTTGACTCGCTGGGCGTCGTCTCCCATGATAATCATGGGCTGGCCCTGCATTCGCTGTTGCGACATAGCTACTCGAATGATTGTTTGTCCTTCTATATAAAACCTTGGTGCCTGTTGGGGGAGAACGGCGGCGAGACGCTCCGAAACCCCAGAATTCGTGTTGTATGTTCACACAGTACACTCCGGTGGCTGTCGCCCGCCACGCATTTCACGGTGCTCTGAGAACCCCCGGGTATGGCGACGCTCACACCGGAGGACGAAGGCAAGTTCCTCGTGGACATCGAGGGCGAACAGCTCGGCATCGTCACCGCCGTCGAGGACAACACCGCCTGGGTCGACCCCGAACCCGGCCTCGGCGAATCCGTGCTCGCCGCGTTCGGCTGGACCGAGAAGGGCGAGGACGACTACACCGTGAGCGGCGACGCCGTCGACACCGTCACCGACGAGGAAGTCCGCGTCCACGCCGACCTCTAGAACAAGAATTAAGCCACATACTCGACCAGTCCGCCGTATGACGACCGAATCACGGTGGGTGCGGGGCGCGGAACTCGCGGGGCGAACCCTTGCGGGCGCGCTCGCGTGGCTGCTCGTGCTCGCCGGCACACTCTGTGTCGGCTACACACTCCTTCGAGCGTTCGGCCCCGCGCCGTGGAGTACGGTCGGGTTCGCGCTCGCGCTCACCGTCTCCCTCCTCGCCGTCGCGGCCGGCCTCTACGGTCACCCCGGCATCCGCGAACGCGTCCGCGCGCGACGCGACTAACCGCAACCCCCGCGTCCCCTGGTTTTACCTTCCGCGTCCCGCAACCCCAGTCCATGTCCGCCCTCCTCATCGGCGTCGGCGTCGTCCTGCTCCTCATCGCCGCCTTCGCCGGCGTGTACGGCCGCCGCCAGCACCGCCGAAGCGCGCTCGTCGCGGGAACCGAAACCACCGACGTACGGAACCTCCGCGACGAGGGCCGCGTCGAACTGAAAGGCACGATTCGAAGCGAACACCCGTTCGACTCCCCGATTCGTGGCGAGCGCGCGGTGCTCTCCGCGTGGGAGGTCGAGGAGTGGGACGAACGCGGAAGCTCGGACATGTGGGAGACGCGCGCCGAGGGCGTGTACGCGACCGCGTTCGACCTCGACGACGGCACCGGCAGCGTCACCGTCGACATCGGCACGCACGTGGACGACACGTCCACCGGAACCGGCATCGACGACATTCAGGTGAGCGCCATCGACGTGGACCGCTTTCTCTCCACCGGCGTCACCGTCGACGGCGTCACCGCCGCCATCGACGGCTTCTCCGCCGAAACCACCGTCCCGCCGGACGCGGAACCCCCCGAGCGCATCACGGAGTTCGTGCGCGGCGAAGGGAGCGTCGGCGAACAGACCGACTCCATCACGAACGTCATCGACCTCGGGAACGCCCACGGCGAACGCCGCTACTACGAAGGCACGCTCTCCCCCGGCGACGACGTCTACGTCCTCGGGCACGCCCGCGCCAGCGAGACCGCAACCCACCCGCTCAAACCCGAGGACATAGTCATCGAACCCGTCGAGGGCGAGACGTTCATCGTCTCCGACAAACCCGAAAGCGAACTCGTCGAGACGTTCGGTCGCTACACGTACGCGTACGCCATCGCCGCCGTCCTCGCCATCGCCGGCATCGCCGCCATCGCGTACGGCGCAGGCGTGGTGTAGAATCGCTCGTCGCGGAGTTCTCCGACAGTCACGTGCGGGACGTCAATTTCGCCGGGAGCCATCAGACAGATTCGGGACGAGAACTATTCCACAGTATACGACAGTCTTATAATATTATATATCACTTTTTCAAATATGAAGGGTGCTGCACTACAACGGTTCGCGATACTCATAGTGCTATTTGGATGGCTATTCGAAATATATCGGTTACTCCAGCTTGAGATCGGCAGTGGTACTGCTTCTTTCGAGATACTTTATCTGGGTTTACTCATCGGAATTATCGGCCTAGTAATTGAACTCGCGGAATCCATGAATAGAGAGTAAGTGTTCGTTACACGTGGCGTGCCAGTAGACACCGCTTGGCCACCAAGCGAGCGTTTAGAATACCCACTAGGAGTTCACGACCGCACGCAGACCAACACGCTGACCGCTTCGCGGTGTGAGTTATAGAGAAGCGCCGGGACTGGAAGCTTGAACTGGGCGAGACGCCCGCACTTCGCCGCCGAAACGTAGCGCGTTTCGGCTGCCAGCGAGCGCTTCGCTCTCGCCTCGTTCGGCTGCGACTCGCTGGCTCAAATCCCAACCGGGCTACCGCATCCTCGACCGGGGACGCCCAGCCGAGACTGGGCGTCTCGGTCTCAGTAGAAAACGCCGGGACTGGGAGTTTGAACAGCGTCAGACTCCCTACGGTCGCCTGACTGGCTCAAATCCCAGTCGAACGTTCTCCCACTCACTGGTGACTGAGCGACCGCTACGCGTCGCTCAGGGGTGTCGTTCGTGGAGAGAAGCGCCGGGACTGGGATTTGAACCCAGAACCCCGTAAGGGGACACGCTTTCCAGGCGTGCGCTTTGCCATTCGGCCATCCCGGCCTACACGATTTCGTAGCCGAGTCGTGGGTTTAAACCCTTCTCATTCGGGCGGCGACGGCGGGAACAGTGACGGTGGTGACGGCGAAGACGGCGATGGCGACACCGAGCAGGACGGGGAGGCCCAGACCGTCGCCGGTGGCGAGGCGGTAGCCCTGCGCGAGAACGAGAAAGGTGAGCGCGCCGACGACCCCCCAGACGGCGGCGTCACGGTTCATCTAGTCGCGGGTGGCGATGGCTTCGATTTCGACGCCGACGCCCTTCGGGAGCGCGCCCGCCTGCACGGCGCTCCGCGCGGGCGGATTGTCCTGGAAGTACTCCGCGTACGCCTCGTTCATCTCGTCGAAGTCGTCGATGTCAGCGAGGAACACCGTCGTCTTCAGCACGTCCTGCGTGGTGATCCCCTCCTCCTCGAGGATTGCTTTCACGTTCTCGAGGCTCTGCCGGGTCTGGGTGGCGATGGGTTCGTCGTCGAGGAGGTCGCCATCGGGCGTCATCGGAATCTGACCGGCGGTGAACACGAGGTCGCCGTTCGTCGTCGCCTGACTGTACGCGCCGACGGCTTCCGGGGCGTCACCGGTGGAGATAGTTCGCTTCATACCTGAACGGACACCGCGGGACGACTTAAGTTCCCGCGACTAGCCGTCGGCTTGACGGCGCAGGAACCCGAACAGGCCGTATGGACACGCGGAGTGCGGGCGGCGTGCTCGCGGGACTGATTGGACTGGCCGGCATCGCGCTGTCTCGCGAGCGTGCGCGCGGGATTCCGTTCAGTCCGGTCAACGGCGGTGCGCGAATCGGCGCGGACTTTCCGGAGCGCGCGGGGCTTGCGAACGACGACGCGTCCGCGCCGCGCGGCGAGATGGACGACTTCGACGCGTTCGCGCGCCCGGACTTCGACACCACCCGCGTCGCACCCGGAATCCGCTCGTTCTACGAGGAGACACGCGACTTCGAGATGACGTATCGCGCTACCTGGCATCGTCCGTTCCGCACCGGCGCGCGCCTCGCCGCCCCGCTGACGACCCTGTTCCAGCAGTTGAACCTCCCCGCGCCCGGCGACCACGAGGCGAAACGGCTGGAGAGCCACTTCGTCCCGCTCGACCCCGAAGTCGACCCGCGGCCGGGCGCGCGTGCCTGGGTTCGCACCGACCCCGAGACGGGCGACGCCGTGTTCGTCGCGCTCTACGCTCACCACGACGCGGACCACGGGCCCGCTGGCTCACGAACCCCGGAGCGGTTCGTGAACATTGCCGCACCCCTGCCGGGCGGGAACCTCTCGACGGTACTCCACCTCGAATCGTTCGCGACGGACAGCGCGCGAGGAGACGGGCTGCGGTTGACGACGCGCGCGCCCGGCGACCCCGGGCTCTACCTCGTGCGGGACGGCACGGGGTTCTGGCTGCCGATGGAGCAGACGTTTACGGTGTGGCCCGCGGACGCCACGGACGCACCGGACGCGCCCGCCGGGGGAGCGGGCGTCGTGGCGACTCACGAGATGTGGCTACTCGGCGGGAAGTTCCTCACCGTGACGTACGGAATCGAGCGATAGCGAAGTAGGCGAACGGCCCCGCCTTACGCCGCGTAGCCGTCGCGGAACGCGCCGGCGGTGCGAACAACGGCCCACGAGACGGCGGCAAGGAGGGCGACGCCGGCGAGCGCGAGCAGTGATGCGGGACCGAACAGGAGAAGCGGGCCCAGGAGGACGGCGGCCGCACTCCCGTACCCGGAACGTGACATACGAACGAATAGTTCGGAGTCGGTGATAGGCGTTTCCTATACGAGGACTTCGACGTCGTAGCCGCGCTCGCGGAGGCGGTCAAGGAGGTCCTCGACGTGGTCTTCGCCCCGGGTTTCGAGGTCGAGTTCGACTTCGGCGGCGTTCATCGCGATGTCGCGGTTGGTGCGGTCGTGCTGGATGGCGTAGATGTTCGCGCGGGCGTCGCTGAGCACCTCGATGAGGTCGTCCAAGGCGCCGGGGCGGTCTTTGAGGACGGTGCGAATCTTGATGTAGCGACCGCTCGCGACCAATCCGCGGGTGATGACTGTGGTGAGGAGGTTGAGGTCGATGTTCCCGCCGCAGAGCGCGGGGACGATGACCTCGTCCTTCTCGTACACGAACTTGCCTTCGAGGAGCGCGGCGAGCGGAACCGCGCCAGCGCCCTCGACGAGCGTCTTCCCGCGTTCGAGGAGCATCGTGAGCGCGCTCGCGATTTCGTCGTCAGTGACAGTGACCACGTCGTCGACGCGCTCCCTGATGACGGGGAACGTCTGCTCGCCGACCCGGCGGACGGCGATACCGTCGGCGATGGTGTCGACGGAGTCGATGGCCTCCGGACTTCCCTTGCGGAGGGACTGCGCGACGGTCGAAGCGCCCTCGGCCTGCACGCCGACGACGCGCGTGTCGGGGCTACGGGCCTTGATGGCGGTGGAGATACCGGAGATGAGGCCGCCTCCACCGATCGGGACGACGACTGTCTCGACCTCGGGGAGGTGGTCGAGGATTTCGAGGCCGATGGTTCCCTGACCCGCCATCACGCGCTCGTCGTCGAACGCGTGGACGTACGTCCGGCCCTCCTGGCTCTCGAGTTCGTGCGCGCGCTCCTGGGCGGCGTCGTAGTCCACGCCGTGCAGGACGACCTCCGCGCCGTAACTCCGCGTCGCCTTGATTTTCGAGATGGGCGCGGTCTCGGGCATCACGACCTTCGCGTCGACGCCGGACCGGGACGCGGCGAGCGCGACGCCCTGCGCGTGGTTGCCCGCGCTGGCGGTGACGACGCCCGCGTCCGCCTCCTCGTCGGAGAGCGTGCGGATGCGGTTCGCCGCGCCCCGAATCTTGAACGACCCCGTGCGCTGGAAGCACTCCAGTTTCAGGTGGACCTCGGCACCCGTGAGGTCCGAGAACGTGTGCGAGTAGTCGAGCGGCGTGTGGCGGGCGACGTCGCTCACGCGGTCCTCGGCTTCGAGGACGTCCGCGAGTTCGAGCATACCGGGGAGAGAGCAGGGGATACAGTAAGAATAGCGATATAGGGGAGAGGGAGCGTGTGACTCCACTCACGTCTACGCGTAGTCGAATCATAAACCCGCGGGAAGCGGAGTGAAAGTGGAACGGATGACGGTTCCGTGGGAAACCGGAACGCGCCCTCGACAGCCACACGAGCGCGTTTTCGGCCGGTTCCTCGGGCGCGTTCAATTTCACCGGGGTCGGTCTTCCGGTTCCGGTACGGTGAACACGCTCGGCCCTGTCGCTGGACGTAGTGCGCTCTCACCGCGCGGTCTGGAAGCGCGTCCTCTCGCTCGCGTGGCCGGTGATGACCGAGCAGACGCTCCGCACGCTGATGCGGACGGTGGACATCGTCGTCACCGCGACGTTCAGTCCCGTCGCCGTCGCCGCCATCGGTCTCGCCGACCTCTACGCGCGCTTCCCGCTCCGCGTCGGATTGGGTCTCGGCGGCGGCGCAATCGCGCTCTCCAGTCAGGACACGGGCGCCGGCGCGGACGCGAACCGCGACGAAGCCATCAGCCAGGCCATCCTCATCGGCGGCCTCACGGGCCTCCCGTTCGTCGCGTTCGGCGTCCTGCTCGGCGCGCCCGCCATCGGCGCGCTCAACGCCCCCAGCGAGGTCGCCCGGTTGGGGGGCGCGTACCTCGCCATCGTCCTCGCCACCGCGCCCGCCCGCCACGTCGCGCTCATCGCCGCACGCGCCCTCCAGGGCACCGGCGACACCCGCACGCCGATGTACGTCAACGTCGTCGCGAACACGCTCAACATCACCGGGTCGGTCGTGCTCGGCCTCGGCCTGTTCGGCGCACCGCGGCTCGAAATCGTCGGCGTCGGCCTCGCCACCGCCGCCGCGAACGTCCTCACCGCCGCCAGCCTCATCGGCATGCTCGCAAGCCCGTGGACGACCGCCGGCCTCGTCCGCCCGCGGGGCTGGATAATCACGAAACAACTCCTCGTCGTCAGCGCGCCGAAGGTCGCGGAAGGGTTCGCGTCCGCGCTCGCCGAGTTCCCGTTCAACGCCATCCTCCTCGGGTTCGGCACGCCCGTGAACGCCGGCTTCCAGATCGGCCGCCGGATGTACCAACAGGTCACCGGCCCGCTCTCCAGGGGGTACAACGTCGCCGCGAACGTCGTCGTCGGCCAGTCGCTCGGGGACGGCCGCCCCGACGACGCGCGCTTTCAAGGGTGGAGCGTCACCGCGCTCGGCACCCTCACCGTCGGCGCTATCGGTCTCGCGCTCTCCGCGCTCGCGGACGCCTTCGTCCGGCTGTTCGCGACCGACCCAGAGACCGTCCACTACGCAGTCCGGTTCGCCCAAGTGTACGGACTGACAGCGGGCTTCCTCGTCGCGTTCAGCGTGCTCTCCGGCGCCCTCCAGGGCGCGAGCGAAACCCGCGTCCCGTTCGTCGCGCGCACCACCGGCATGGTCGGCGGATTCCTCGGCGTCACCTACGTCTTCGGCGTCCTCCTCAACTACGGCCCGCTCGCCGCGTACGCCGGCGTCGCCGTCGCCTACGTCTGGATGGCCGCCGTCGCCGCCTGGGGCTTTCGCGACGGCGACTGGGCCGCCCGCGCCGCCGACATGATGGACGAACGCGCCACTACCGACTGAACACCACGCTAACGAACGAAACGACCCGAAAAGAAACGCCGTCTACCGTTCGTCAATCGGCGTCCACTCGTTGTTCTCGTCGCCGATGTAGCGGCCGCGCGGCCGGATGAGGCGGTTGTCCTCCTGGTATTCGAGGACGTGGCCGACCCAGCCACCCACGCGAGACATGGCGAAAATGGGCGTGTAGAGGTCGAGGGGGATGCCGAGCTGGTAGTAGACGGTGCCCGAGTAGAAGTCGACGTTCGGGGCGAGGCCCTTCTCGTCGAAGTTCTTCTCGTCGACGAGGTACTGTTCGATGTCGTGGGCGATGTCGTACCACTTCTTCTCGCCGCTCGCGTTCCCGAGGTCCTTCGATTTGCGTTCGAGGATGACGGCGCGCGGGTCCTTGACGTTGTAGACGCGGTGCCCCCAGCCGGGGACGCGGAGGCCGTCGGCGATAGCGTCGTCCACCCACTTGAGGGGGTCCTTGCCGGACTCCTCGACTTCGACGAGGAGTTCCATGACGTCCTGGTTCGCGCCGCCGTGGAGGCTGCCGGAGAGCGCGCCGATGCCGCCGGTGACGGAGGAGTACATATCGGCGAGCGTCGAGGCGATGACCATGCTCGTGAACGTGGACGCGTTCAGACCGTGGTCGGCGTGGAGCGTGAGCGCCATGTCGAACGTCTCGGCGGCCACATCGTCGGGTTCCTCGCCGGTGAACATGTAGAGGAAGTTCGCGGCGTGCCCGAGGTCCTCGCGGGGTTCAACCACGTCTTCGCCGCGACGGAGGCGGTCGTAGGCGGCGAGGATAGTCGGAATCTTCGCGGTGATGCGGCGGCCCTTCCGGAGGCTGGCGTCGAGGTCTTCGGGGTCCGCGTCGTCCTCGGGTTCGTACGCGGAAAGCTGGCTGACGGCGGTGCGCAGCGCGTTCATCGGGTCCTCGTCCGCGTCCACGAGGTCGCGGAGGAGGTCGACGACGCCGTCGTCGACCTCGCGCTCGGCCGCCATCTCGGACGCGAACTCGTCGAGTTCCTCGCGAGTGGGGAGTTCGCCGTGCCAGAGGAGGTAGAGGACTTCCTCATAGCTCGCGTTCTCGGCGAGGTCCTCGATGGTGTATCCACGGTAGACGAGTTTGCCCTCGTCACCGTCGATGTAACTTAGCGAGGACTCGGCGACGAGCACGCCTTCAAGCCCCTTGTGAAGTTCGTCTGCCATAGCCAGGGGTTCTTCGCGGTCTTTCAAAAGGATTGTCTATTAGGAAGCGCGCGAGGGTTTTTATTCGCGGGCGCTGAACCCGGACGCATGAGTGGCCGCGTCGAGTACGAGCCCGCGAGCGTGAAGGACCTCCTCGCGGAGATGAAGGACACCGCGGAGCTCCTCATCGACCTCTCGTACTCCGCCGTCCTCCACGGGAGCGACGACATCGCGCAGGAAGTGCTCACGCTGGAGGAGCGCATGGACGTGCTGCAGATGCGGGCGCGGATGAGCGTGATGATGGCGGCGCGCAATCCCGAGGAAGTGGAGTCGCTCGCGCCCGTGCTCGGCATCACGGGCGCGGCGGAGAAGGTGAGCGACGCCGCGGGCGACATCGCGAAAATCGTCCTAGAGGACATCGGACTGCCGGAGGCGATTCGGGCGGCGCTCCCGGAGGCCGTGGAGACGCTGGTGCGCGCGGAACTCGACGAGGAGTCGACGTACGCGGGCCGGACGTTCGCGGACGTGAACCTCGAAACCGAGACGGGCGTGCGCGTCATCGCGGTGCGGCGGGGCGGCGACTGGCTCCTCAATCCGGACCGGGAGACGGCGTTCGAGGCGGGCGACGTGCTCCTCCTGCGGGGGCCGGAGGAGACCATCGGGGACGTGGTGGAGACCGCGACCGGTGGGACGTACCACCCGCCGGACCCCGTAGAACCGGATATCGGGGACCTCGAACGGGCGGTGGACTCGCTCGTGTTGATGAAGAACATGAGCGAACTCGCCGTGGACCTCGCGTACGGGAGCGTGCTCTTCGACTCCGAGGAGATAGCGGAGGAAGTAGTCGAACTCGAGGCCGAGGTGGACGCGCTGAAATCGCGCTTCGAAGCGTGGACGCTCCGCGCGGCCGCGGACGTACCCGACCCCGTTCGACTGCGCGGCCTGATGCACCTCGCGACCGCCACCGAAGTCATCAGCGACGCCGCGGTCGAAATCAGCGAGGGCGTCCTCCGCGGGCTGGACACGCACGTCGTCGTGCAGGAAGCCGTCGAGGAGTCCGACGAGGTCATCGTCCGGCAGACCGTCGAATCGGGAAGCGCCCTCGACGGCACGACGCTCGGCGAGCGCGCGGTGAAGACGGAGACCGGGATGCGCATTATCGCCGTGCGGCGGCCCGATACTGACGACGAGTGGGTCGTGCAGCCCGGCCCGGACACGGAAATCCGCGCGGGCGACGTGCTGCTCGCGAAGGGCACCCGCGCGGGTGCCGAACGCCTCGACGCGCTCGCGTCCGCGTGACCGCGCTCTCCGGGGGTTCTCCGGGACCGAACCAATCAATACCTTCCAGCGGCGGATTGTAGGTAATGACTACGCTGGGCTCCGCGAGCGCCGAGCCGGGGGAGGCCGGGTTCGGCCGCCTCGACGTCGGCGAGACGCGGGACGGAACCACCATCGGACTCCCCGTCGCCGTCATCAACGGCGCCGACGAGGGAGAGACGCTGTACGTGCAGGCGGCGAGCGACGGCGACGAACTCAACGGCGTCGGCGTCGTGAACCGCGTCGTCCCCCAGCTCGACCCCGACGAACTCGCGGGCACGGTGCTCGTGGTCGGTATCACGAACTGGCACGCGTTCCAGGTGGCGGAGCACCGCAACCCCATCGACGACACGAAGATGAACCGCGCGTACCCCGGTGACGCGAACGGCTCCTCCTCGGAGCGCATCGCGCACGCGACGTTCGAGGCCGCCCAACGCGCCGACCTCGTCCTCGACCTCCATCAGGGGTCGACGAGCCGGATGCTGAACGAGGTCCGGGTGCGCTGCGGGCGCCGCCACCGACTGCACGACGAGTGCCTCGAACTCGCGAAGGTGTTCGACTGCGGGCACGTGCTCGACCAGAAGGGCCCGGACGGCCAGCTCGCGCGCGCCGCGCCCGACGAGGGCGTTCCGACCATCGACCCCGAGCTCGGCGGCGCGGTGGGCTGGGACGAGGAGTCCATCGAGTACGGCGTTCGGGGCGTCTGGAACGTCCTCGAACACTACGGCTTCCTCGACGGCGACGCCGAGCCGGAGACGCAGACGCGCGCGAAGCGCTTCGACCGGTACGGTGCACCGTCGGGCGGTATCGTGAACTTCGAGGCCGACCTCGGCGACGAGGTGTCCGCGGGCGACGTGCTGTTCCGCGTGACGGACGTGTTCGGGTCGCTGAAGGCTGAAGTCGCCGCGCGCAGCGACGGCGTCTTCTGGCGCTCCCGGCGGCTCCCGCAGGTCGCGACCGGCGAGTACGTCTGCTCGGTCGGCACGAGCGTCGACACCGTATGACCCTGGAGTGTCGGTCGTGCGGCAATACGTACGCGGAGAGCGCGGCCGAGCCGTGGCGCTGTGAGTGCGGGCACGCGCTCGACTTCGCGGACCGCGCGCTCCCCGAACCCCGCGACGTGGACGCCTCTCGGGGACTGTGGGCGTTCGAGTCATTCCTCCCCGCGGGCCCCGCGGTGACGCTCGGTGAGGGGTTCACGCCGCTGACCGACGCGCCCGCGTGGGACGCCCAGTTCAAGCTCGACTTCGTCTTCCCGTCCGGGAGTTACAAGGACCGCGGCGCGACCGTCCTGCTCTCGCGCGCGGCCGAACTCGGCGTGGAGCGCGTGGTCGAGGACTCCTCCGGGAACGCGGGCGCGGCCGTCGCGCAGTACGCCGCGCGCGCCGGTATCGACGCGGACATCTACGTGCCGGCGGACGCGAAACCCTCGAAACTCCGCGCCATCGAGGCCGCTGGCGCGACCCCAGTTAGAGTCGACGGGACGCGCGGGGACGTGACGGACGCGTGCGTCGAGGCGGTGGAGGCGGGCGACAGCTGGTACGCGAGCCACGCCTGGAACCCCGGGTTCTACGCGGGCACGGAGACGTTCGCGTACGAGCTCGCCGTCCAGCGCGAGATGGACGTGCCCGACGCGGTCGTCCTCCCGCTCGGCCACGGCACGCTCTTTCTCGGCGCGTACCGCGGGTTCCGACGACTCCACGACGCCGGCTGGACGGACTCGGTTCCGCGACTGTACGGCGTGCAGGCGGCGGGCGTCGCGCCCATCGCGAACCGCCTGCACGCGGACGGCGACGGCGAGAACGACGTGGCGGACGGCATCCAGATAGCCGACCCCGCTCGGGCCGACCAGATTCTCAACGCCATCGACGCCGCGGGCGGCGACGCCATCGCGCTGGACGCAGCCACCACCCGCGAGGAACTGGAGCGTCTACACGACCACGGCTTCTACTGCGCGCCGACGAGCGCCGTCGCGCCCGCCGGCCTCCGCGCGTACCGCGAGCGCGGCGAAATCACGGAGAGAGAGGACGTGGTGGTGCCGCTCACCGGGAGCGGGCTGAAAACGTAGCTAGCGGCAGTCGTCGAGCGAGACGAACGCGTCCTCCGTGGCGGTGAGCCACGTCGTCACGTCGTCCTCGGGGGCGTCAGCGGGGTACACGGTGCACTCGTCGCCCTCCGGGTACGACTCCACGCGACAGGCGAGCTCGAATCGCGGCCAGCGCTGGCTCGCGCGGGGTAGTTCGCCGCGCTCGGCGCACGTCGCAGCGTCGTGGGCGTCGGCGCCACTCATCGTGCGGCCACCTCCGCCGTGGGTGCGACAGTCGAATCGCGCATCGGCTGCCCGACGATTCACACCCCCAGTATTTACGTCCACCTATTCCGTTCCGAAATTAAAATCGGAAGTATACAAACCCCGTCCGAAGTCGGCCCGAAAGGATATATGTGAAAACGAACCGGAGTCGGGCTCCCCGTTCCTCAACATCGAATACCTGGACCAGAGGCACCTCCGGACCGCACCGTCAGCCCTCCGGATGCGTCGGCGCGTCGAATCCGCCGCGGACGAGCGGTTTGGCGACGTGCCGGCGCGCACACGGCGGAACCTCGTACCAGCCCGGCGCGAGGTCGCGGCGGAGCGGTCGCTCGGTCTTCCCGGGCGCGCTGGTGTCGCAGTCCCGACAGCGATACCCCTGGTCGCGGCCGGCGGACTCCATGCGATTTCCGCAGTCGGGACACGTCGGCGTGCCGCGCTCCACGGAGACGAGCGCGTCGACGCGGAGCTTTTCGAGTTTGAGCGTTCCATCACTGACCTCGCCACAGGCGAGCACGCGGTCGCCGGGGCGGAGCGCGCGCACCCGCTCGCGGAAGCGCTTCGTCGGCTCGAACGCCGCGCACGCGAGCGTTTCACCGTCAGCTTCGATGTCGACGAAGACGTGGCCGCCGCGCCGCGTCTCCGGGTCGGACGCGACCACTCCCCCGACGCGGTACGCGCCGCCGTCCGCGACCTCCGGGAGGGCGGCGTCTTGGAGGTGGGCGTCCGTCCCCTGGTTCGTGACGAACGTCCGCGCGGCGTGCACGGGTTCGGAGTCGATGCGCTCCGAAACGTCGCTGACGGCGGTCGGGCTGTCGCCGCGAATCCCGTGGAGGACGGGGCCGGGCGTGTGCGGGACGCAGACCGCCTCGCCCTCGCCCCGGTCGACGGTGTCCCAGACATCGGGATAGCCCGCGTCCGCGGCCGCGAAGACGGACTGATGGGAGAACTCGCGCGGGGTGCCCCAGCGCTCGGGCTCTCGATACGAGATGCGTTCGTACGTCCAGTCGGAAAAAGCGGTCCACGCGCCGACGGCGGCCAGTGCGCCGATGCGGCCGCGGCCGCCCCGCCAGCCCTCGTGGCGGTAGCCGAGGTCGTCGGCGAACGCGAGCGCGTCGTTCAAGTCGAGGAGGTCTCGGACGGCGGTCCACGCGAACTCGCTCGCGCCCGCGCCGTCGTCGGGCGCGACCACGACGCCGGGCTGGGTGTTCGGGTCGTCGACCGCAGCGGCCTCGCTCACCACGGCGCTAGCGGCGTCGAACGCCCTCCCGGGGTCGGCGTCCGTGTGAATCGCGAGCGCGGCGTTCCCCCGCGTTTTGTGCGGGGCGGCGGGATTCAGGCGGACGAGGAGGACGCGCTCGACGCCGTCACCCCCGGATTCGAGCCGTTCGGCGACCCGGTGGGCGGCGTACGTCGTGCACATCCCGCGCTCCCGGGAGTCCGTGTCGTCCAGGCCGACGATAGTCACACGCACAGTTCTCTCGCCGCGGATTAACAGCTTTCGGACGCTCTGCGGGCGGCACAACGCATATATGCGCCCAACGGCTTATTTTAGGCTATGTCACGGTCGGCACTCATCGAGAACGTCACCGCGATGCTCGCGGACGCCGGGTTTTCGGTGAGCGACCGCGCCACCATCCGACCGAAGAGCTTCGACGTCGCCGCCCGCCGCGGCGAGGACGTCGTGTTGCTCAAAATACTCGCGAACATCGACGCGTTCGACGCGCCGACGGGCGCGGAGATGCGGCGGCTCGGCCACTACCTGAACGCCACCCCGCTCGTCATCGGCCTGCGCAGTCGCGACGAGGAGCTGGAACACGGCGTGGTCTACTTCCGGCACGGCGTCCCCGCCATCAGCCCGGACACCGCGCTCGACTACTTCCTCGAGGGCGTCCCGCCGCTCATCTACGCCGCACCCGGCGGTCTCTACGTGAACATCGACGGCGACGTGCTCGCGGACGAACGCGAAGAACAGGGGTTGAGCCTCGGCCAGCTCGCCCAGGAGCTCGGCGTCTCCCGGCGCACCGTCTCGAAGTACGAGGACGGCATGAACGCCAGCATCGACGTGGCCGTTCAGCTCGAAGACCTGTTCGGCGACTCCCTCACGAGTCCGGTGAACGTCATGGAGGGCGCGGAGGACGTACGGGACGCCGAGCCCACGCCAGAGGACCCGGACGTGGACCCCGCCGACCAGCCCGTGCTCACCGTCCTCACCCGCGTCGGGTTCGACGTGCACCCGACCACGCGCGCGCCGTTCAAGGCCGTGAGCGAGGACGAACGCGAACCCAGCCTCCTCACCGGCAACTCAGACCTCACCGAAGCCGCCGTCAAACGGGCGCGCATCATGTCGAGCGTCGGCCACATCACCCACACCCGCTCGGTGTACTTCGTCGATAAGTCGAAGAAGACATCCATCGACGGCACCGCCATCATCGAGCGCAGCGAGGTCGAGGACATGGACGACCCCGAGGAGTTCCGCGACCTCCTCAAGGACCGCGGCGAACCGAGCGAAGCGTGACTGGGTGTACGTGACCGACGTTCGCCGTGGCTACGACGAACTCGCCGACGAGTACGCCGACGCGAGAGAACTGAGCGAGCGGGAGCGCCGGATTCTGGACGGGTTTTTCGACGGCGTGCCGGCGAACTCACGAGTGCTGGACGCTGGCTGTGGCCCGGGAACCGTCACCCGGTCCGCCGTCGGCCTCGACTTCTCCCGCAAACAACTCCAGCTCGCCTCGGAACGCCTTTCAGTCGTACAAGGCGACCTCCGACAACTCCCGTTCTCCGAGGAAACGTTCGACGCAGTGGTGGCGTCAAACGCCGTGATTCACGTCCCCGTTCCCGACCACGAAACCGTGTTCGCGGAGTTCGCGCGCGTCCTCGAACCGGGCGGCCGTCTCCTCGTCTCCGAATCCGACATAGCGAGAGAACGCACGAACCCGGACTGGCTCGGCGAAGGTCGAGAGATGACGTGGCACATGGCCGGGGCCGACGCGACGCGGACGACGCTCCGCGAGGCCGGATTCGAAATCGAAGACGAGTGGCTCGCCCCGGAAACAGAGGGAGCGCCGGAGCCGCCGTACCTCGCGGCGCGCCGTCAGTAGGGGTCGTACTCGGCAACTGGAAGAACGGACTGCACGTCGTCGCGCCAGAAGTGTTTCTCCGCGGTCGCGAACGTCGCGCCGTGCTCGCGTGCGGACGCCGCGATGAGCGCGTTCGGGTGGTCGGCCGGAACGCCGAGGGAGAGGAGTTCGTCCTGGAGCGTCGCGGCTTCGTCGGCAGTTCGTGCGGTGGCGTCGAGGACGTCCATCGACATCGTGACTGCACGTCGAACCGTCTCCGGGGAGCCGTCGATGTAGCCGTGAACGCAACCCAGGTACGCCTCGTAGAGGACTATCGAGGAGACCGCCCACGGCTCGTCGTCGTACTGTTCGAGGAAGTCGCGGGCGGCATCGCGGCCGTCGAGGTAGTCGCTCAGCAGGTTGTTGTCGAGGACGAGCATCAGGGCTCGATGTCCTCGGCCGTGCCCTCACGCATCTGCTCTCGAATTGTCTGCATTCCCTCCCGGGTCGACCCTTCCGAGTCCGCGAGCGCGCCGAACCCGGCCCAGTGGTCGCCCTCGGTCAGTCGCATGATGGCGTCCTCGTAACTCTCGCCCTCGCGCTTGTATCGATCGAGGCGCTGTTTCGCCTCCTCGGACACCCGAATCGACGTGCCGGACATGTATGCAGGTACGTATGCAACCGCGAAAAGTGTTGCTGCGCCGCGAAACCCCGTTTACGCGTACTGTTTTTCGAGGTACTCGACGATGTCGTCGGATTCGGGCATCCCTTCGACGCCGTTCTCGGGGTCGACGAGAACCGGAACGCCGGTCTGGCCGCTGACTTCCTCGACCTCGGTGCGCTCCGAGTGAGCGCGCGGCACGTCGATTTGCTCGTAATCGAGGTCGAGCTCCGCGAGCTTGTCTTTGACTTTCGCGCAGTACGGGCAGCCGGGGAGGTTGTAGAGCGTGATGTCGCTCATGCTCGAAAGGAGAGCGTGGAGAACAAAGAGCGGTGGGGTAGGGGCGTTACGCGACAGTGCTCTGGAGGATTCCACTAGTTCGGACGAAGAAGTAGAGGACGAAGGCGAGGGCGAGGAGCCACTGGCCGACGCTGACTTCGTCGTACTCGCCGACGGCGGTCTTGACGACCGGGTAGGAGACGATGCCGGCGGCGATGCCGTACGCGATGCTGTACGTGAACGGCATGACGAGGATGGTGAGGCCGGCGGGGATGGCGTACGTGAGGTCGTTCCAGTCGATGCCGGTGACGTTCCCGAGCATGATGACGCCGATGACGACGAGCGCGATGTGGCTCGCGTACTGGGGGATGACGGCGGCGAACGGAACGAACACGAGGCTGACGAGGAAGAGGATGGCGATGACGAGCGCGGTCATTCCAGTTCTTCCGCCTTCCTCGACGCCGGTCGCGGATTCGATGTAGGCGGTGACGGTGGACGTGCCGAGCATCCCGCCGACGGTCGTGCCGACCGCGTCCGCCATGAGGGACTTATCGGCGTCAGGGAGGTCGCCTTCCTCGTCGAGGAACCCGCCGGCCTGGCCGACGCCGACGAGAGTGCCTGCGGTGTCGAAGAAGTCGACGAAGAAGAACGTGAAGACGATGAGCGCGAAGCTCAGGGCTTCGACGTTCTGGAAGCCCTCGATGAACGCGCCGGCGAGCGGCGTGATGTCGTACTGGGCTTCGGGGAGTTCGCTCCACTGGAAGCCGGAGGTGGTGACGAAGTCGGCGGCGAGGTTCCCGCCGCCGAAGCCGGCGAGGGTGAGGGCGACGCCGGCGACGGTGGTGCCGACGATGCCGAAGATGATGCTGCCGGTGACGCCGCGGGCGTAGAGCGCGAGCGTGAAGAACAGGCCGACGATGGCGAGGATGGCGACGGGGTTCTGCGCGAGGTTGCCGAGGGAGACGGCGGTCGCGGAGTCGGTGACGACGACGCCCATCTCCTGGAAGCCGATGAGCGCGAGGAACAGCCCGATACCGGTTCCGACGGCGAACTTCACGGGTTCGGGGAAGAGCTTGATGACGTATTCGCGCGCGCCGATGGCGGTGAGGACGATGAACAGCACGCCCTCGGTGACGACGGCGGCGAGCGCGGTCTGCCAGGGGACGCCGAGCGCGCCGACGACGGTGAACGCGAAGAAGGCGTTCAGGCCGAGGCCGGGCGCGAGTCCGAACGGTCGGTTCGCGTAGAACGCCATCACGAGTATCGCCGCGGCGGACGCGAGGATGGTGACGACCGCGAGCATCTGCACCGTCTCGGCGTACGTGTAGCCCTCGACGACGAACCCGCCGAACTCGTCGCCCTTCTTGGCGAGCGTGGCGGGGTTGACGACGATGATGTAGCTCATCGCGAGGAACGTGGTGATTCCCGCGACGGTCTCTGTCCTGAGGTCCGTGTCGTGTTCGTCGAACCCGAAGTAGTCGGCGAGGGTATCAGCGAGTCCCATGATGCACGTTCGAGCGTACACGGCAGACGTTACTTAAACGTTACCACACAGTTGTGCTAGACGTGCAATAATTGACTTTCACAGTGGGGAAAACAGCATATTCGTGCTTACTTCTCGAACTCGGTGAGGGTGCCGACCGGCGCGTCCGTGCGCTCGCGGGCGCGCTCGACGCCCTCGTCGCCGACCGCGATGAGCGTGAACACGCCCGCCACGTCCGCCTCGGCCGTCCCCGCGATATCGAGGAGGAGTTCCTGCGTCTCCCCCGAGCGGATGAGGTCGTCCACGACCAGCACCGACTCGCCCGCGGAGAGCGCGGACTCCGGGAGGTAGTACGTGAGTTCGATGCCGGAGTCGAGGCGCTGGCGGGCTTCGATGAAGTCGTCGACGGCGGTCTCCTTCGACTTCTTCGCGTACGCACAGCGCGCGTCGAAGTAGGAGGCGAGCGCCGCCGCGAGCGTGATGCCGTCCGTCGCCGCCGTGAGCACCACGTCCGGCTGGCCGAAATCGTAGGACTCCGCCGCGACCGGTGCGACCAAATCGAGGAAGGACTGGTCGAACACGACGCCGGAGTTGTCGACGTACCCTTCGTCGTCCACGGAGACGCGGGCTTCGAGTTCGTCGCGGAGCGTCTCCGTCCCGACGCCCTCGACGACCTCGCGGGCGCGGTCCGCGCTCGGGAGGACGTGCCCGTTCACGTACCGGTTCAGGTCGCCGGCCGGGAGTCCCGTCTCCGCCGCGAGTTCGTCGTACGTCCGCGTTTCCTTCAGGGTTCGGAGAACCGATACCGCCTGCAACTGGAGGGTCGCCTTCTCGGCGCGATTCATACCCCTATTCACGATTCCACAAGTATGAATAACTCGGATTCGTTCAGCGGAGAAAGCCGCACGTCCACGCGCTTACCGGCCCGCGTCCGCCAGCAATTCCTCGGCGGTGACGAGCGACTCCAGTTCGAGGTCGTGTTCCGCCAAGAGGTCGTTTCCGCCCTCTTCCCGGTCGACGACGACCAGCACGCGGTTCACTTCCGCCCCAGCATCCCGGAGGGCTTGGGCGGCGTCGAGCGCCGACTGCCCCGTCGTCGCGATGTCCTCCACCACCACGACTTCCTCACCCTCCGAGAGCCGTCCCTCGATGCGGTTTCCGGTGCCGTACTCCTTCGCCTGCTTGCGCGCGATGACGTACGGATTGTCGGTTTCGACGCTCGTCACCGCCGCCAGCGGAACCCCGCCCAGGGCGACGCCACCCAGTTTCTCGTCGTCGACGAGGTCCGCGAACGCCTCCGCGATGAGGCGCAAGCATCCGGGGTCCGTCTCGAACAGGTACTTATCGACGTAGTACTCGGAAGTCCCGCCGTGGGACAGCTCGAACTCCCCGAACCGGACCGAGTCGGCGTCCCGCAACGCCCGAATAAGGTCGTCGTTCGCCATTACGGAGAGAATCGAGAGGACAGGTGAAAAACGGTTCGCGTTGACGCTGACCGGACGAAACGGCTATGTGGTCGGCGTCGAGTCGAAAGAGGATGCGAGTCGTGCTCGACTACGGCGGTGTCGTGGTGAACCACGTGGACGAACGCGAGTACGCCCACCTGCTCGGGGTGTCACCCGACGAAGACCCGTACCCGGGCTGGCTCGCGTACTACCTGTTCAGAGCAGGGTTCCTGGATACGCACGCGCAGTACATCTCGCTCCTCTCGACGCTGACAGGCGCGAGCGAGGACGCCTGCGAGGAGTACGTAGAGGAGACGTGGCTCAGCCCCGAGTTCCCCGAGTCACACGTCCGAGTTCTCGAACGAACCGCTGACGACCACTCGATAGTGACGCTCAGTAACATGGTGAAGCCGTGGATGGAGACAGTGCTCCGACGACGCCGGGTACTGGAGTTATTCGACGCGCTCTACGTTTCGAGCGAGCTGGAACGCCCGAAACCGCACCCACGTGGCTACGTCCGGAGCATCGAGGACACCAACGAGGACGCCGTGATGGTGAGCGACGAGTTCAACGAGGACCTCTTGATGGCGCAGCACTTCGGGGTGACGACGGTGTGGCTGGAGAACGAGGACGACGAAGAACCGTACGACCGCCCCGACCACACCGTTCAGGCGTTCGAGGACGTTCCCGGCGTGCTGGACGAGATAGCGGCGGAGTAGCCGGAGTACGAGCTACCGCTCGACAGTCGTTCGCGTCGGGGACGCGGTTCGCTCGCGGTCGCAGAGCAATCAGTTCTGAGAGTGCGTTCCGGACACGCTTCGCGCGTCCGGTCTGTTTGGTGGTGAGCAAGACGCTTCGCGCCTTGCGACTTCCGCGAAGCTTCGCTTCGCAGAACAGGTTTTTGCGCCGAGTGGGTCGCCGGAGGCGACCCCGCGAAGGAAAAAGGGGCGTTACCAGGGTTCGTCCTTCAATCCCAGCTGGTAGGCGATGGCGTTGGTGAGGAGGTGGAGGAGGGGGGTGAGGACGAGGATTGCGAGGAGCACGTCGAGCGTGAAGTAGCGGCTGAACCACGCGGGGTCGGCGAGGGCGGTGAGGGCGAGCGCGACGACGACGAAGTCGAGCTGGTCGAGGAGGGGGAAGGACGCGCCGCGTTCGCGGCCGGTGCGGCGCTTGACGAAGGAGGCGAGGATGTCGCCGAGCATCGCGCCGGCGGGGAGCGCAATCATGGCCTCGAAGGGAAACCAGGGGAGCGCGACTCCGATGGCGCTGATGGCGTCAATCTGGAGGACGTTGAGCGCGGCGGCGACGGCGAACCCGGCGAGGACGCCGAAGACGGTGCCGCGGTACGTCTTCCCGTCACCGAGGACGCGTCGTCCGCCGAGGGTGCGGCCGCCGTCGATGGGCGCGCCGCCGCCCGCGAGCACGGCGGCGTTGTTCGGGACGTACGCGGGCAGCATCACCCATATCGCAGTCACGACCGTCGCGTAGAGACTCACACGGCCTCCTCGGCGCGCGCGAGCCATAAACGGCCGGGGTCGAGAGCAGGGAAGTTAAGCCGGCCACCGGCAAATCTTGGGATATGATTCCACCCATCGCGAGCCGGTTCGTCGCGGGTGAGACGCCAGCGGACGCCCTCGACCACGTCGCGGAGCTGAACGACGGCGGCGTGAAGGCCATCGTGAACCTGCTCGGCGAGCACTACCACGACCGCGGGCCGGCGGACGCCGACGCGGACGCCTACGTCGAGCTCGTCGAAGACATCGCGCACAGCGACGTAGAGGCCTGCATCAGCGTCAAGCCCTCCCAGATAGGGCTGGGCGTGGCGGACGACGTGTTCGAGGAGAACATCGCGCGCATCGCCGCGGCCGCCGACGAGCACGGCGTGTTCTGCTGGATAGACATGGAGGACCACGAGACGACGGACGTCACGCTCGACGCCTACGAGCGCCTCGCGACCGAGTACGGGGGCGGCGTCGGCGTCTGCGTGCAGGCGAACCTCAAGCGCACCAGCGACGACCTCGAACGCCTCGCGCCGCTCCCCGGGAAGGTCCGGCTCGTGAAGGGCGCGTACGACGAACCCAGCGAACTCGCGTACAAGAAGAAAGAACGCGTGAACGACGCGTACCGCGAGCACCTCGAATACATGTTCGAGCACTTCGACGGCGGTATCGCGGTCGGCAGCCACGACCCCGCGATGATAGAGTACGCGACCGACCTCCACGAGGAGTACGGGACTGACTTCGAACTCCAGATGCTGATGGGCGTCCGGAACGACGCCCAGTTCGAACTCGCGGAAGAGTACGAGATGTACCAGTACGTGCCGTACGGCTCCAAGTGGGTCTCCTACTTCTATCGGCGTGCGATGGAGCGCAAGGAGAACCTCCTGTTCGCACTGCGCGCCGTCCTGGGCCGGTAGGAGAAGGCTGATAGTCCAGCGCGCTAGAATCTCTCTCGATGGCAACGTGGAAACGGGACGCCGCGAGCGGCCTCATCGTACTGGTCCCCCTCCTCCTGACGCTGTTCGTGGTGTACTGGATTTACTCGCAGATAGCGAACTTCGGCCTGCTCGGCGCTATTGAACCGCCGGCGCTCCGGGTCGCGCTCGCCGTCGTCGTGTTCGTCGGCCTCGTGTTCGCGGTCGGCTACCTGATGCGGACCGCGGTCGGGAGCGTCGGCGAGGCGTACATCGACGACGCCATCAACCGCCTCCCCGGGTTGCGTGTCGTCTACAACGCCTCGAAGATGGGCGTCGAGACCGTGCTCGCCGGCGGGAGTGGCGAGTTCCAGAAGCCCGTGAAGATCGAGACCTGGGACGGCCTCCGCATGACCGCGTTCAAGACCGGGAAAAGCACCGACGACGGCCGCGAAATCGTCTTCATCCCTACCAGTCCCAACATCACCACCGGGTTCGTCGTCGAAGCGAAGCCCGAGGACATCGAGGACCTCGACGAGTCCACCGAGGACGCCCTGACGCGCGTGCTCTCAGCCGGGTTCGGCGAAGCGCACGAGAAAGACCTCGAAGAGCTAGTGGATTAGACGTAGGTGAACCACTCGTCGTGGTCGTCTGTGCGGCGTTCGACGAGGTCGAAGAAGGCGGTCTGGAGTTCCTCGGTGACGGGGCCGCGGGTGCCCTCGCCGATGGTGACGTTGTCCACCTGACGGATGGGCGTGACTTCCGCCGCGCTCCCGGTGAAGAACAGTTCGTCGGCGGTGTTGAGTTCGCCGCGACTGATGGAGACGTTGTCGTGGACCTCGTAGCCGCGCTCTTCGGCGAGTTCGATGACGGTGTTCCGGGTGATGCCGTCCAGGATGGACTCGCTGAGGCCGGGCGTGAAAATCTCGCCGTCCCGCACCAGGAAGATGTTCTCGCCGGGCCCCTCCGCGACGTTCCCCTCCTTGTTCAGAACGATAGCTTCCGCGTAGCCGTTCCGTCGCGCCTCCTCGCCCGCGAGCATGCTGTTCACGTACAACCCCGTGGTCTTGGCGTTCGTCGGGACCTGACTGGACGCGTGCTTGCGCCACGAGGACACCATCACCTCGATACCGTTTTCGAGCGCTTCCTCGCCGAGGTACGCGCCCCACGGCCACGCGGCGAGCGCCACGTCGGTCGGGCAGTCCTTCGGACTGACGCCGAGACTGTCGTAGCCGTAGTAGGCGAGCGGCCGAATATAGGCGGATTTGAGGTCGTTGCGGTCGAGGAGTTCGAGCGTCGCCTCGGTGAGTTCCTCGCGCGTGAAGTCGATGTCCATGTCGTAGGGTTTCGCGGACGCGAAAAATCGATCGAGGTGTTCGTCCCAGCGGAAAATCGCGGTTCCCTCGTCGGTGTCGTAGGCGCGAACGCCCTCGAAGATGCCCGTGCCGTAGTGGAGGCCGTGCGTGAGCACGTGAATCTGGGCGTCGTCCCAGTCCACGAACTCGCCGTTCATCCAGATGGTGCCGGAGCCTTCCATCTCGTCGAAGCCAGCCATACCTGAGGAATCGAAAGCCCCCGTAATAGAGGTTGTCAGTTCGGAACCCCCGACGAACGGAGGGGCTTACGCGAGTTCGTCGACGAGCGCGGCGCCCTCGACGAACACGAGGTCGTGGCGGTCGGCGTACGCGCGGGCGTCGTCCACGGAGCGCGCGCCGCCGGTCTCCTCGTCCAGCATCTCGCAGACGACGGCGGCGGGTTCGCGGTCGGCGGCAGCGGCGAGCGCGACGCCGAGTTCGGTGTGGCCCGTCCGGTGCGCGAGCGAGGGCGCGGCGCGGAGGACGTGGACGTGGCCGGGCGCGCGGAACTCCGCGGCGAAGTCCGTGTTGTCGGGGTCGGCGGCGGCGTGCCCGAGTTCGGTGATGGTGCGCGCGCGGTCGTCGTCCGTGATGCCGGTGTAGGTGTCGCGGTGGTTCACGGGCAGCGAGAACGACGAGCGCGAGTCGTAGCCGAGGTCGCCGCCGTCCGCGGCGGGGTGGTCGATTTCGTCGACGAGGAACGGGAGGTCGAACGCGTCCGCGACCTCGTGGGAGAGTGCGACGCAGATGAGGCCGCCGGCGTCGGTGCGCATACGGGCGACGGCGGCGGGCGTGACGGACCGCGCCGGGTAGACGAGGTCGACCTCGCCCTCGCGGTCCGCGAAGTCGTGGACGAGAACGGGCCGGCCGTCGCGGAACGCCTCGATGGCGGCGTCGACGGAGGTGTCGAGCGCGGGCATCACTCGTCCTCCACGTGCACGACCACGTCGTCGCCGTCGTCGAGGCCGAGTTCGTCCCGCAGGCGGTCGGGCGCGATGAGTTCGAGCTGGTCCTCGTCGTGGTGGGTGCGGTCGGGAACGATGACGTGCACGGGCCGGTACGTGCCGCTGTCGGCTTCGAGCATGGCCGGGTAGCAGGTGGCGCTCCCGTACGTGCGCTCGTCGTCCTCCCACGAGTCGATGGGGACGCCGTCGAGCGACTCCATCGCGGCGCGTTCGCGCTGGCTGCGCGCGGACAGCGAGACGTTGAGCGTTCCGGGGAACGGCTCGTAGCCGAGTTTCTCGCCGAACTGGCGCTTGTATCCGGGGAGGTTGATGTAGTGTCGGCCTTCGCCCATTCCGCCGGTCACGGTACCGGTGAGGGAGAGGTCGCTCGACTCCTCGAAGATGCGGCGGTAGTCCTCGTACTCGCTCTCGAGGAGGCGTTCGCCGTCCTCGGTGACCTGCACCCACTGGCCGTCGCTGACGAGGTCGCGGTCGACGAGGCCGTCCTCGTCGAGGGACTGGAGGCGGCGGGACGCGGTCTGGCTGGAGGCGTCGAGCCGGTCCGCGAGGTTCGCACAGGACACCTTCACCTCGCCGCGGCGCGCGCCGTCGAGCGCGAGGAGTTTGAGGACGGCGAGCTCGTCCGAGCCCACCGCCGCCCGCGTGGTGTTCGACATGGACTCGAGTAGTCGCCCGCCGGCTATAATGGTTTTGGGATGCCTCTCAATTTTGCTACGGGCTACGGGGAGTGCGTGAGCGACTCCACCCACGTGTCCTCCTCGCGCGCCAGCAGCGCCACCGACGACTGCTCCTGGTCCTTGAGAACCGAGTGCTCGGGGAGGTGCGCCTGAACCTCACGCGCGAAGTCGAGCACGTCCTCGTGGCGCGGCATCGCCGACCGGTCGAGGCGGCCGCGCGAGTGCCCGACGTGCATGTACGCCTTCAGCTCCACGAAATCCGGGTCCGCGCGCTCGTAGAGACCCGCGTACCAGTCCGGGTTCTGCATGTTCTCGCCGTTCACGAGCGTCGTCCGCAGCGTCGTCCGACAGTCCTTCCCCGAGAGCACGTCGAGCGTTTCGACCAGTTTCTCCCACGCGTCCTCCTCCATCGCACCCACCACATCCTCGAACGTCGCGCGCTCCGGCGCGTCCACGGAGACGTACAACTGGGTCGGGTCGCACTCGCGCAGCACGTCCGGCCGCGTGCCGTTCGACACGAGGAACGTCGTCATCCCGCGGTCGTGGAACGCCTCGACGAGTTCGGGCAGGTGCGGGTAGAGCGTGGGTTCGCCGTCCAGACTGATGGCGACGTGCTGGGGGTCCATCGCCTCCTCGAAACGCTCCCGCGGAACCTCGTCGTTCCCGCCGAACCCACTGAGGAGTTTCTTCTGGAGGCGGATGGAGGCGTCCACGACCGCCTCGGGGTCGTCCCACTCCACGCCGTCGAGTTCGTACGTGTGGCCGGCGTGGTCGCGCCAGCAGAACACGCAGCGCTCGTTACACCGGACGACGGGCGTCATCTGGATGCAGCGGTGAGAGCGAATCCCGTAGAACGCGTACTTGTAACACGTGCCCTCGCCGCGCAGCGAGTTCGCCGTCCAGCCGCACGTCTGGGCCGCGGTGTGGTTCTCGCTGTGGTACTCCGGCGAGGACACCTGCTTCGGCCCGTCCGACTCGCTCATTACGGGAAACCCACACGCTCCCGGGTGAAGTAGTCGTTGCTCCCCTGCGCACATCAAGCGAATATCTGAGCCGTCTATCGCAGAACGGGAAGGAACGCAACCGCGTTATACGCGACGTGAGCGAGTATTGGCGCGACAAGCGTCCGTGTCCGCAGATAGAGTGCACCGAGGAGGACAGACTGGGCGAACACGGTCGCCACAGAAACGGTGAGGATGAGAGGCGGTGCGGAGACGTACAGTGGGAGGTGTGGAAGAACGAAGAACGCACTTGCCGCACTGAGAGCGAGCGAGGGAGAAAACACCTCGGAGAACCGCCGTAAGAAAACACCACGGTACAGTACCTCCTCGCCGACTGGAACGAGAAGTACTCCAATAAGCAAAACGGGAAGCGCATCGGTGGTTCTGGCCGGGAGCGTTCGAGACGCCGCAGGAGAGACGCCGGGAACGGCCGAGGTAACCGTTGCTACGAGAAGGAGACAGACAACGGTAACA
This sequence comes from Salarchaeum sp. III, assembly GCF_036418315.1. Classification (NCBI taxonomy): domain Archaea; kingdom Methanobacteriati; phylum Methanobacteriota; class Halobacteria; order Halobacteriales; family Halobacteriaceae; genus Salarchaeum; species Salarchaeum sp. III. The sequence goes on from NZ_JAZHPG010000022.1 coordinate 135,608, forward strand.
GCCACAGGAAGCAGCGTACGCGGAGTGCAGCGTGTCAAACCTATCCCGCTTGTAGGCCATGGTTTGTACAGACGCAGATAGATGAAGACAGCAACTGCGTATCCGATAACGGTGAAACTGCCGCTGAGCCAGAACGAGATGTCGGATAGCCATATCAATAGGAGACTCCGGAAACTCGCTGAAACAGCTATTGCAGCCGTGAAAACAGCGAAGCACTCCCAGAATGCAGCTAGTCCGGGAGATAAACTATCTCGAAGTGATGGATAGGTGCGGGTTTCGAGAGGTTCGAGCGGGCCACACTGAAGCGTGGCGTTCGCGTATTGATAGCTTGATAAAGAAACAATTGATGAGAGAAACGCCCCGAAGAGAACGCCCAAGAGGGAGGAATCGGGATAGACGATGAACGAACTGGCCGCTATGAGTGAGAGTGCGAAGACGAACACCGAGTACGAGGCGAGGGCGGTTCGAGCCGGTATCGAAATCGTCGTTCGTGAAGAGAGTGAATCTGTATTCGGGAATCGGATACCGAGCGCCACCGAGAACGCTCCACCGGCTAGTAGGGCCGGGATGAGTATCCCCAGAAGGAGTATCGACTGCGTGAGTGTGTAGCCGGCTAGATGGCTTGCAAGGAGGGCGAGAGGAACGAATACGATGGTGTTCGGAATGAGCGTGGTGAGGAGTTTCCCAGCAAAATACTCGTCTGGTTTCAGGTTTCCGGAGAATAATAGCGCGAGGATGTCAGCGTCAATTCCGAGGGCGTTTAGCGTCGGACTGACGCCCGTACTCAATAGACCAAGCGTTACGCACGCGATCGGAAGAATTTGGATAGAACGAGATCCAGAGAAGACGCTGTACCACGTGAGCAGAAGACCGAGTGCAGGAAACGTGGCATAGAGGAGTGTCGTCGGGGAGCGGATGTACGACCGGAAGGACAGATGAAGTGCGGTGAAAACTCGCCGAAGTTTGGTGGTATCTCGAAAACGGGAGGGGACTGTAAACGTCGTTGGCGGCTCCGTTTCGGACCCCATATCTACGGTAGTCGGTCTCCACGCAATACGGGTTACCAGGGGAGTCGTGGCGGCGACGAGAACAGCGGAGACCACAAGCGCCAGTAGTGGAAGGCCAAGACCGTCGGTTAGAGAGAAGACAGAAGATCCAGCGAGTGCAAAACGACCGAAGGTCGAAAGCGGCGTATCAACCAATTGAGAGACAACGATAGCCCGTTTCAGAATCAGTGCCTCGTACAGTAGAAGGACCCCGAGACCAACTAAGAACTTGATCCGGCGTCCCGAGAGGACGGACGCTAGTAAGGTATTTAGGCCGATTCCAAGAGGGAGACCAAAGAGAACCGCTGTCGTGGTAAGCGACGCGCTTGCCGCAAGCGTGGACATACCGACGAACAGACTATGTCCACCGAGTGAAAGGGCGATAGCGGTCATGAAAGCAGGGATAGTGACGAGGAAAAGCGCACTCGCGAGTTCGGAGAGGACTACGCCATACGTGTGGAGACAAAGCGGGATATGGAGTCGCTCGCGATGAACAGTCGACTCAAAGGTCGCCGTATTCGTTGCTCCACGAAAGACGTATAGCAGAAAGATAAGCATGAAAAACGTAACAGCCGTCGTTCTGGCGGCAGACAATACCTCTGCAGTCGCACCCACGAAGAGCAATCGACCGTAGTGGTACGCGCCGACACCGAGCGGGTTGACAAGGACGAACGATAGACCACAGACAATGATTCCAAGGAGTGCTGCCAGGGGTGGCGAACTCCTAGCTTCGCGTCCACGGACTCTGAGCCGGGAGGAGATGACGGCGCGTATCGAGCGAAGACGGCTCATGGGTTCGTGAGCTCCAGAAAGGCGGATTCGAAGTCGGTTTCTGTCTCGTCGCGGACCTGTGAAGGCGTCCCTTCGAAAACAAGCGTCCCATCGGATATGATACCGATGACGTCCGCTACTTTTTCGACGATGGAGAGGATGTGTGTGGAGAGCAAGACTGTGTTTCCTCGGTCGGAATACTCTTCGACGAAATCCTTGAATACGCGAACCGACTGAGGATCGAGGCCCGCCGTTGGCTCATCAAGAATTAGGACGGAGGGTTCGTGCAGGCACGCTTGCAAAAGGTTCAGTTTCTGTTTCATCCCTGTGGAGTACGTTTCAACCCAATCATCCGCCGCGTCAGCTAAATCAAACTGGTTCAATAGCTCAGAAATCCGTTCATCCGCGTCCTCTGGCCGAAGGCCCCGAAAATCAGCGACGTATCGGAGGTGTTCACGAGCGGACAACTGGGGGGAGACCGCCGGTGTTGCCGGAGCGTATCCGAGGCTGGAGACTGCGTAGTCGGTGTTGCTAACGGGATTCCCGCGAATGTATACGTCTCCGTGCGTGGGTTCGATTAACCCGGTAATCAGTCGAAGTGTGGTAGTCTTCCCGGATCCGTTCGGCCCCAGAAACCCGTAAACAACACCGGAGGGGACTGTCATATTCACAGTATCGACGGCGCAAACATCTCCAAACGACCTCGATAGCTCCTTGGTTTGTAGTTCCTTCATAAAATGAGTGAGGGGTGTGGATCAGGAACTCAGAACCTGATAGGTGAATGCCGCGGTTCCGACCGCAACCCCGGCGACAGCGACCGCGCACAGCGGAGTGAGCGTAGCTATCATCGGTTCAGCTGGCGTAGTGTGCGGCGGCACCAGCCGCACCGCCAGCAGCAAGGGCGGCAGCGGCCAGTATAACGCCACAGAGAGGGGCTAATCCCGTCATTGTTCGATCCGCCACGAAGCAGAGTGATCTCTCCTCATGGCATTGAACCCTTATTCGTCAAGATAAAAAAACTACTGTTCAGGTTTTAAATATACTCCTGAATGACAGACATCCATTAGTTGTGGGATGGATGAGGAGGGCAGCAAGTATAACACACGATGTCGTCAGACTCAGCAATGCACGACCCTTCTTGGCACGCGGTTGCCAATTGAGATCGTGATTGAAGTACATCGGTCAAGAACGGTAACAGCCGTGTGCGCCGCCGTCGCGATCACCGGCTGATACCTCATCACGGAGTACACGTCCGCGGACTCGGCGTCAATCATCGTCCTGCTCGGCATCGGCGTCGTCCTGCCCATCTCATCAACAGCTACCTCGACAGGAACGACGGCGAGTAGGCGAGCGCTTTAGGACGTGTAGTCCGTCTCCTCCGGTATGAGCGACCCGACCGTCGTTTCCCTGCTTCCGTCGGCGACGGAGATACTGTACGCGCTCGACTGCGAACCCGCCGCCGTCTCCCACGAGTGCGACTACCCGCCAGCGGCGCGGGAGAAGCCGGCGGCGAACCGTCTCCTCATCGACCCGGACGTGTCGAGCGACGAGATAAACGACCAGCTGGAGGGCGCGAGCGACGTGTACGAGATTCGGCGGGACGTACTGCGCGAGATCGACCCCGATATCGTGGTGACGCAGGGCGTCTGCGACGTGTGCGCGGTGGACGAAATCCTCGTCGAGGACGCCGTCCGCGACCTCGGTCTGGACTGCGAGATTCTCACCACCGACCCGCACCACCTCGACGACGTGTTCGGCGACATCGAACGCATCGGGGCCGCCGTGGGGCGCGACGAGCGCGCAAGCGACCTCGTCGCCGACCTCCGCGAGCGCGTTCGAGCAGTCGAGGAACGCGTCCCGGACGGCGAGCGCCCGCGGACGCTGGTGTGCGACTGGATGAGTCCACCGATGGTAGCGGGCCACTGGGTGCCCGAACTCGTCGAGAAAGCGGGTGGAACGTACGGCCTCACCGACCCCGGCGCGTACAGCGCGCCCGAGGACTGGGACGACATCGTCGCGTTCGACCCGGAGGTGTTCGTCGCCGCGCCCTGCGGGTTCGGGATGGACCAGACGCTCGACAACCTCGACGAACTCCGGGAGCGAGCGGGCTGGCAGGACCTGTCGGCGGTCGAATCCGGACGAGTGTTCGCAGTGGACGGCCACCATTACGTCAATCGGCCGGGACCGCGGCTCGTGGACACGCTCGAACTGCTCGCGTGGTGTCTGCACCCGGACGCGTTCGAGACGCCCGACAGGGCGGACGCGCGGCGGGTCGCGCGGCAAGTGGCGTAGGCCGGCCGCGGCGAGGCCGCGCCGGCGGGTTCGCGGTCGCGGTCCGCGTAACTCACAACGCCTTTAGGCAGCGCAACCCCACGAATCCGTATGTTCCTCGCGTTTCGCACGGAGGTCGAGGACGCCCTGAGCGGGGCGCTCTCGGCGCTCGACCTCCCGACCGACGACCTCGGACTCGAAGAACCGCCCGAGGACGTGCCCGCCGTACTCGCGTCCAGCGTCGCGTTCCGCCTCGCCAGCGAGGCGGGCGTCGCGCCCGCCAGCGTCGCCGCGGACATCGCCGACGAGCTCGACACGAGCGGGTACGACTACCTCGGGGACGTGACGACACAGGGCCCGTACGTGAACTTCGAGGTCACGGGTCAGTACGACGCGGACACGCTCGCCGCGACCCGCGAGGAGGGGTTCGGCCGCCTCCCCGACACGGGCGACAGCGTGGTCGTGGAGCACACGAGCGCGAACCCCACCGGGCCCGTGCACGTCGGGCGCGCCCGCAACCCCATCATCGGGGACGCGACGGCGCGCGTGCTCGACCACGCCGGCAACGACGTGACCCGCGAGTACTACGTGAACGACGCCGGCCGCCAGATGGCCGTGTTCACGTGGGCGTACGAGACCTTCGACGAGTCCGACCTCCCCGAGCCCGAACGCGAGAAGCCCGACTACGACCTCGTCCGGTACTACCGGAAGGGGAACGCGTTCCTCGACGAGGCGTCCGAGAGCGAGGTCGCAGCCGCCGAAGAGGAAATCGCAGACCTCATTGAAGGCCTCGACAGCGGCGACGAGGAGACGTACGAGCGCGTGAGCGAGGTCGTCGACCAGGTTTTGGAGGGGATGACCGACACGCTCAGCCGGCTCCCCGCGGAGTTCGACGAGTTCGTGAAGGAGACGCGATTCCTCCAGGACGAGTCCACGCACGAGGTCGTCTCCCGGCTGAAGGACGCCGAGTACGCGTACAAGGAGGAGGGCGCGTGGCAGCTCGACCTCGACGACTGGGACATCGAGCAGTCGTTCGTCTTCCTGCGCTCGGACGACACGACGCTCTACACGACCCGGGATTTGGCGCACCACGAGTGGAAGTTCGACGAGTTCGACCGCGCGGTCACCGTGCTCGGCGAGGACCAGGAACTCCACGCGAACAAGCTCCGCGCCGCGCTCGACATCCTCGGAAACGACACCGAACAGCTCGAAGAATTGTTCTACGGCTGGGTGAACCTCCCCGGCGGCGAGTCGATGAGCACGCGCGCCGGTACGGGCGTCGACATGGACGACCTGCTGGACGAAGCGGTCTCCCGCGCCCGCGACGAGGTTGAAAAACGCCTCGACGACCGCATCCGCGAGGACGACCTCACCGAGGACGACATCGAACGCATCAGCCGCCAGGTCGGCATCGGCGCGGTGCGCTACGACATCGTCGCGAAGCAACCGCAGAAGGCAATCACGTTCGACTGGGACGACGCGCTCGACTTCGAGGGGCAGAGCGCGCCCTACGTCCAGTACGCCCACGCCCGGTCCTGCGGGATTCTCGACAGTCAGACCGTCCCGGAGAGCGTGGACGCGAGCCTGCTCACCGAGGACGCCGAAATCCAGCTCGTGCGGTCCGTCGCCCGCCTCCCCGTCGTCGTCGAACGCAGCGCGGACGAACTCGAACCCCACCAGGTGGCGACGTACGTCCGCGACCTCGCCGACGACTTCAACACGTTCTACCGCGAGTGCCCCGTCCTCGCCGACGACGTGGACGACGACGTGCGGGACGCCCGCCTCGCCGTCGTCAACGCCGCCCGCGAAGCCCTCGACACCGGCCTCGGACTCCTGGGTGTGGAAGCGCCCGAGTCGATGTAAGCGGACACGGAGTGTCCGCTGAACGAACGAACGGGGAACGCGAGTGACCCGTGAGTAGGACGGGAAATCGAAGATTTCCCGGAAGTAGCGAACGGGGAACGCGAGGGACCCGCGAGCGGACACGGAGTGTCCGCTGAACGAACGAACGGGGAACACAAGTGACCCGTGAGTAGGACGGGGAATCTCTGATTTCCCGGAAGTAGCGAGCGGGGAGGAACGACCCGTGAGCGGACACGAAGTGTCCGCTGAACGAGCGAGCGGGGAACGCAAGTGACCCGCGAGCAGGGCAACTCGGAGAGTTGCCCGGACGCGGCGTGTCGCCCGACCGAGCGTGCGTGTGTTTCGGACGCTCAGCGGCCGCGCGCGGGCGCGCTGAGAGTGTCAAAGGTTACTTACCGTTTCGCGGGCTAGTTCCGTGTAATGAGTGAACAGCAGGAGGAGCAGTCCGAGGACCGGAAGAAGTACGAGTTCCGGAAGCTCATCGAGGAGCTGAAGGAGCACTCCGGTTCGGGGACGCAGCTCGTCACTATCTACATTCCGCCGGAACGCCAGATTTCGGACGTGGTGGCGCACGTCACGCAGGAGCACTCGGAGGCGTCGAACATCAAGTCGAAGCAGACGCGGACGAACGTGCAGGACGCCCTGACCTCCATCAAGGACCGCCTGCGGTACTACGATACGTTCCCGCCGGAGAACGGGATGGTGTTGTTCTCGGGCGCGGTGGATTCGGGCGGCGGGCAGACGAAGATGGTGACGGAGGTTCTGGAGAACCCGCCGCAGCCGGTGGAGTCGTTCCGCTATCACTGCGACAGCGAGTTCCTGACGGAGCCGCTTGAGCACATGCTGGCGGACAAGGGCCTGTACGGCCTCATCGTGCTCGACCGGCGTGAGGCGAACGTCGGGTGGCTGAAGGGCAAGCGCGTGGAGCCGGTGAAGTCCGCGAGTTCGCTCGTTCCCGGGAAGCAGCGGAAGGGTGGACAGTCAGCGCAGCGGTTCGCGCGTCTCCGGTTGGAGGCTATCGACAACTTCTATCAGGAGGTCGCGGGGATGGCGAACGACCTGTTCGTCGCGAAGCGCCACGAACTCGACGGCATTCTCGTCGGCGGCCCCAGCCCGACGAAGGACGAGTTCCTGGACGGCGACTACCTCCACCACGAACTCCAGGACAAGGTGCTCGGGAAGTTCGACGTCTCGTATACGGACGAGTCCGGACTCTCGGACCTCGTGGACGCGGGTTCGGAGGCGCTCTCCGAGGCGGAGTTGATGCAGGACAAGGACGACATGAACGAGTTCTTCTCGGAACTCCAGGGCGGCGGCCTCGCGACCTACGGGTTCGAGCCGACCCGTCAGAACCTCGTGATGGGGTCGGTGGACCGCCTCCTCTTGAGCGAGGACCTCCGGAAGGACGTTGTCGTCTACGAGTGCGAGAACGACCACGAGGAGTACGAGGTCGTAGAGCGCCGGGCGTCCACGCCGAGCCACGACTGCACGGACTGCGACGCAACAGTTGCAGCCGAGGACGGCGAGCGCGAGGACGTCATCGACTTCCTGATGAACATCGCGGACCAGCGCGGGACGGACACGCACTTCATCAGCACGGACTTCGAGAAGGGCGAACAACTCCTCACGGCGTTCGGCGGAATCGCGGGTCTCCTCCGGTACGACACCGGAATCTAAGCTCAGACCATCGCGTCCGATTCTATCTCCGGGTGTTCTCTGACGTAGTCGACGAGCGCGTCGACGTAGCTCTCGAACGGCGGACACTCGGTGTGTTCGAGGTCGCGTCGAGTGTTCGGACAGACGTACGTCGTCGGGTGCGTGAAGTAGTCGACCGACTCGGGGAGAATGTCGGTTTTGCGGCCGATGCGGGTGCGGAGGAAGCGTTTCGTGAGTCCGCGCGTGCTCGGCACGGGGAGTGTTTTGGTGGCGGCGGCGTCCGCGAGTAACGCGGTGAGTTCCGGAATCGTGGGCGGGTTCGGGTCGCAGAGCTGGTAGACGGTCCCCGAAGAGCGCTCCAGCCGGCTGAGTTCGTCGATGGCGTCCACGACGAAGTCGCGGGGGACGACGTTGAGTTCGGTGTCGAGCGACCCGGGAATGAACGGGACGGGCGCGACGCCGGGACAGCGGAGGAGCCAGCGGAGGATGAAGTAGGGACCGTCGTACTTCTGGGTCTCACCGGTTTCGGAGTCGCCGACGGCGATGGCGGGCCGGTAGATAGTGGTGGGGATCTCTCCCATTCGGTCCCGAACGGCGCGCTCGGCGAGGAACTTCGTCTCCTCGTAGTGGTTGTTGAAGGACTGCCCCACGTCGAGGTCGGTCTCGCGGAAGACGCCGTCGTGGCGGCCGGAGACGTAGCACGTGCTCACGTACTGGAGGCGGCGGAGGTCGGCGTCCGCGGCGAAGTCGAGGACGCGCTCGGTTCCCTCGACGTTCACCGCCATCCCGCCCTCGCGGTCGACGGCGAGGTCGTAGACTGCGGCGAGGTGAAACACCTCGTCGGCGTCCGCCTGGAGTTCGTCGTACGCGTCGGGGTCGAGGCCGAGGTGGGCCTGCGTGATGTCGCCCTCGTGGAGCGCGATCGTATCGGTCCAGTCGTCGCCGGCGATGGCTTCGGCGCGCGCCTCGGCCTGCTCGCGGTACCGGGACTGAATCAGGCAGTCGATGCGGTCGGTGCGGTCGCGGAGCCGGTCGACGAGCGCCGACCCGAGGAAACCCGGGAAGCCCGTAAGGAAGACGCTCACGGCAACCACCCCGTGACGCGCTTCAGCGCACGCAGGCCGAGCGTGAGGCCGGACGCCCAGAGAGACTGCGGGAGCGGTCCCGGGTCGATGCGGACGCCGCGCTGCGTCGCGACCGTCTGGGACTCCGTGTACTTCAGGAGGCCCTCGTCGCCGTGGCGGCGGCCGACCCCGGAGTCCTTCATCCCGCCCATCGGCGCGTCGATGGACGCCCACGCGGCCGCGTACCCCTCGTTCACGTTCACCGTCCCGCACTCGATGCGCTCGGCGACGCGCTCGCCGCGCGCCGTATCGGTGGTCCAGACCGACGCGTTCAGGCCGTACGGCGAGTCGTTCGCGCGGTCGACCGCCTCGTCGACGGACTCGACCTCGTAGAGCGCGACGACGGGGCCGAACGTCTCCTCGCCGGAGAGCGTCATCTCCGAGGTCACGTCCTCAAGCACGGTCGGTTCGTGGAAGTACGGGCCGAGGTCGGGGCGCGCGCGACCGCCGGCGAGCACGGTGGCGCCGCGCTCCACCGCGTCCTCGACGTGCGCGGTCACCTTCTGGAGTTGCTGGTCGGACTGGAGGCTCCCCATCTCGGGGCCGTACTCGAGTCCCGGGCCGAGCGCGAGGTTCCGTGTCTCGCGGACGAACGCGTCCACGAAGTCGTCGTAGGCGTCGGTGTGGACGTAGAGGCGTTCCGTGGAGATGCAGAGCTGGCCGGCGTTCGCGAAGGACGCGCGGACCGCGCCCGCGGCCGCCTTCCCCGGGTCGGCGTCGTCCAGTACGAGCAGGGGGTTCTTCCCGCCGAGTTCGAGCGACACGTCCGTGAGGTGTTCGCCGGCAAGCGCGCCGACCTCGCGGCCGACCGCGGTCGACCCGGTGAACCCGATGTGGTCGACGCGCTCGACGAGTGGTTCGCCGAGGTCCGCGCCGTCGCCCGAAACAATCTGGAGGAGGCCGGGCGGGAGGCCGGCGTCCTCGAGGAAGTCACGGGCGAGCAGCGCGGTGTGCGTGGTGGACTCGTCGGGCTTCAGGACGACGCCGTTCCCAGCGAGCAACGCGGGGAGCGCGTCCGAAATCGCGAGCGTGAGCGGATAGTTCCAGGGCGTGATGAGGCCGACGACCCCGACGGGACGGTGATGAACGACCGCCTTCGTCAGCAGCGGGAACGCGCCGGTTCGGCGCTCCGAGTCCAAGAGGCCCGTGCAGTCAGCGTAGTGGCGGGCGGTCGACGCCACGTCGAGCACCTCCTCGAACGCGTCCCGCCGGGTCTTCCCGGTTTCGAGCTGCATCACGTCCAGGAGGTCGTCCTGACGGTCGAGCACGATGTCGTGGAAGTCGGACAGGACGCCGGCGCGCTCCTCAGCGGGTCGCGCAGCCCACGCCGCGCCCGCCTCCCGGGCCTGGTCGACGGCCGCGTCCACGTCCGCCGCGGTGCACGCCGGCACGTCCGCGATTCGCTCGCCCGTGAACGGAGCCCCCACGGGAAACGTCGGTCGGTCGTCGACGCGCGTGATTCCCTCACGTAACGCCGCCAGCCGGTCCGGGTTCGCCCAGGCAGTATCCATAGGCCCCGGTCGTCCCGCGTGGGAATAAGTGTCAGGGGCGCGCTACTCGTAGAGAAGCTGTTCGAGCTGGCGACTCCGCCGCGACACGTCGAAGTACGGCTCGATACCGTCGGTCGCAGCAAGGCGGTCAATCAGCAAGAGCACGTCCACGCCGCGGCGTTCCGCCTCGCCCGCGAGCGCCGATACCTCCGCGCGGTAGAGCGCGAGCGAGTCCGCGAGCGCGAACAGACACGCGACTATCGCGCCCGCCTCGCCGTCCGGAAATCCCGGAATCGACGCGGAGAACGCGGGATACTCGCCGGGCGGGTCGTCCACGGGCTCGACCGCGAGACACCGCGTGCAGAGCGCCGCGCCCGGCCGGTCGTCGGGAAGGTGGTCGCGCGCCACCGCAGGCACGGGAAACGGGAGTTGGTCGCCGCCGCACAGAGAACACGCCATACGCGAAGAAAACAGCGAGAGGAGATTTAGTTGACGACCGCGCGTCTACGTCTCGGCTTCGCGCGCCCGCTTCGCCTCTTCTTCCTTCTTGTTCTTCACTTTCTTCATGCGGAACGTCTCCTCGCGCTCCTGCTCTTCGAGCTTCTGCTCGATGTAGTCCTGGTTCTCCCGGAGTTCGGGCAGGATGTTGAACTCGAGGGCGTTCACGCGGCGCTTCGTCTGCTCGATCTCGTCGAGCATCTTCTTCATCGCCGTCTCCACCTCGGCCGCGAGGATGATGGATTCGAGAAGCTCCTCGTAGGCGTCCGCGGCCTCGTCGATGCGTGCGGACGTGCCGATGACGCCGTACCCGCGCTCGTCGAGGTTCTTCTTCACCTTCGAGGACTCGATCTGGGGGACGACGACGCCCATGATGTTCTTCGACTCCACGGTGAGCTCCGGCTCCTCCTTCAGGGCCGCCGCAGCACCGCGAACGGCGACGTCGCCCTCCATCGCGCGCGCCATGTTGATCTTCTTCTGCGCGTCCTCGTAGTCGTCTTCGAGGTCGGAACGCACGTCCTGCGCGGTGTCGAGGATGTCCATGAACTCCATGATGAGGCCGTCACGCTTCTGTTCGAGCGTGTCGTGCCCGCTCTCGGAGAACTCGATGCGCTCCTCGATCTCCATCAGGTTCTTGCGCGTGGGTTTGACGTCTCCTGCCATGGTTTAGTCGGCGCTGACGGGTGAGTCGTCGGACTCCTCGGAGTCCGTCTCGACCTCCACGTCCTCCGTGTAGTACTGTTCGATGTGCTCCTCGTCGAGGCGGTTGAGCTCCTCCTTCGGGAGCATCGAGAGCACGTCCCAGCCGATGCCGAGCGTCTCCTCGATGCTGCGGTCGGTGTCGAAGCCCTGGTCGACGAACTCGGACTCGAACGCGTCCGCGAAGTCGAGGTACTTGTTGTCGCGCTCGCTGAGCGCTTCGCGTCCGACGATGTTCACGAGGTCGCGAAGGTCTTTGCCTTCCGCGTACGCCGCGAACAGCTGGTCGGCCACGTCGCCGTGGTCGCCGCGGGTGAGACCCTCGCCGATACCGTCGTCCATCAGCCGGCTGAGGCTGGGGGAGACGTCCACGGGCGGCGTGACGCCCTGACTGTTGAGGTCGCGGTCCATCATGATCTGGCCTTCCGTGATGTATCCCGTGAGGTCGGGAATCGGGTGCGTCTCGTCGTCACCCGGCATCGTCAGGATTGGGAGCTGCGTCACCGTGCCCTCCCGGCCCTTGATGCGGCCCGCGCGCTCGTAGAGCTGCGCGAGGTCCGTGTACATGTATCCGGGGTAGCCACGGCGGCCCGGCACTTCCTCGCGCGCCGCACCGATTTCGCGCAGCGCCTCACAGTAGTTCGTCATGTCCGTGAGGATGACGAGCACGTGATAGCCCTTGTCGAACGCGAGGTACTCCGCGGTCGTGAGCGCGAGCCGCGGCGTAATCGTCCGCTCCACGGCCGGGTCGTCGGCGAGGTTCGTGAAGACGACGCTGCGTTCGAGCGCGCCCGTGCGCTCGAAGTCGTCCATGAACTCGTTCGCCTCCTCCTGCGTGATACCCATCGCGCCGAACACGACCGCGAACTCCGTGTCGTCGTCCTCGTCGCCCTCCTCCGGCACCTCGGCCTGACGCGCGACCTGGAGCGCGAGGTCGTTGTGCGGGAGGCCGGACGCGCTGAAGATCGGGAGTTTCTGGCCGCGCACGAGCGTGTTCATCCCGTCGATGGACGAAACACCCGTCTGGATGAAGTCCTCGGGGTACTCGCGGGCGTGCGGGTTGATGGCGGAGCCGATGATGTCGCGGCGCTCGTCGGGGACGATGTCGGGACCGCCGTCGATCGGGTTCCCGGAGCCGTCGAGCACGCGCCCGAGGAGGTCCTCGGTCACGGGCATCTTCATCGTCTCGCCGAGGAACCGCACCGACGCGTCCTGACCGATACCTTCCGTGCCCTCGAACACCTGAATCGCGACGAGTCCGTCGCTGGATTCGAGGACCTGACCGCGCTTGGTCTCGCCGCTCGGGGTTTCGATTTCGACGATCTCGTCGTACCCGATCGGTTCGTCGATCTCGACGTAGACCAGCGGGCCGCTGACTTCAGTGATGGTCTGGTACTCTTTCATTAGTACTTCTCCCGGAGCTGTTCGGTGAGCTGTTCTTTGATATCCTCGACCTCCGCCTCGGCCTCGTCGTCCGGCGTCGTGCCGAGCCGGTTCAGCCGCGGCGCCGCGTCGACGTCCGTGATTTCCTCCACGGGAACGCCGGCTTCGAGCGCGCGGAACGCCTCCTCGCTGTAGTGATGGATGGCGGTGAGGATGAGGTAGGTCTTCTCGGGCGGACAGTACGTGTCCACGTCGTGGAGCGCGTTCTGCTGGAGGAACGCCTCCCGGATGTAGCGCGCCACGTCGAGCGTGAGGCGCTGGTCGTCCGGAAGCGCGTCCTCGCCGACGAGCTGCACGATCTCCTGAAGGTCGGCCTCCTCGTCGAGCACGTCCACGGCCCACTGGCGCTCGTCCGGCCAGTCCTCGGCGACGTTCTCACGCCACCAGTCGTCGAGCTGGTCCTTGTAGAGCGAGTAGGACTCGTTCCAGTTAATCGAGGGGAAGTGACGGCGTTCCGCGAGGTCGGAGTCGAGCGCCCAGAACGTCTTCACGATACGGAGCGTGTTCTGGGTGACCGGCTCCGAGAAGTCGCCGCCCGGCGGGCTGACCGCGCCCACGACGGAGACGGAGCCCTCGCTGCCGTTCAGGTTCTCGAACAGGCCCGCGCGCTCGTAGAACTGCGCGAGACGGCTCGCGAGGTAGGCGGGGTAGCCTTCCTCGCCCGGCATCTCCTCCAGCCGGGAGCTGATTTCGCGCATCGCCTCCGCCCACCGGCTGGTGGAGTCGGCCATCAGCGCGACGTCGTACCCCATGTCGCGGTAGTGCTCCGCGATGGTGACGCCCGTGTAGATGCAGGACTCGCGCGCCGCGACCGGCATGTTCGAGGTGTTCGCGATGAGGCACGTCCGCGCCATCAGCGCGTTCCCCGACTTGGGGTCCTCGAGCTCGGGGAAGTCCTCGATGACTTCCGTCATCTCGTTCCCGCGCTCGCCACACCCGATGTAGACGACGATGTCCGCGTCGCTCCACTTCGCGAGCTGCTGCTGGGTGACGGTCTTCCCGGACCCGAACGGCCCCGGAATCGCCGCCGTCCCGCCCTTCGCGAGCGGGAACAGACCGTCCTGGACGCGCTGACCCGTGACGAGCGGCGTCTTGGGCGTGTGCTTGTCCACCGTCGGACGGGCCTCGCGGACCGGCCACTCCTGGTGCATCGTCACCGTCTCACCCGAGTCGAGTTCGACCACGGAGTCGGTGACGGTGTACGCGCCCTCGTTCGCGGTGGTGACCTCGCCACCCTCGTAGCGGGGCGGAACGAGGACCTTGTGTTCGATGCTCTCGGTTTCGTCGACCGTCCCGACGACATCGCCGGGTTCGACGACATCACCCTCTGAGACGACGGGCGTGAACTCCCACTCCTTCTCCATGTCGATGCCCGGTGCGTCGACACCACGGTCGAGGAAGGCGCCCATCTCGTCTTCGAGGACGTCGAGCGGGCGCTGGACGCCGTCGTAGATGGAGTCCAACATACCCGGTCCGAGGTCCACGGTCAGCGGGTCGCCCGTGTTCTCGACGGGTTCGCCGGGCGCGACCGCGGACGTCTCCTCGTAGACCTGAATGGTCGTCACGCCGCCTTCGATTTCGATGACCTCACCCATCAGCCCCTCTTCACCGACGTACACGACGTCGTTCATTTGGGCGTCGAGGTCCGTGGCGGTCACGACGGGACCGCTCACGCTCTCGATTTCGCCGGAATCAGTGATTGTTTCTGCCTGACTCATTCGTTCTCACCGTCTTCGTCCGCCATCAGGTCGATACCGATGGCGCGCTTGATTTGTTCGCGGAGGCCGCTCCCGCCCGCTTCGCCGCTGCCGATGGTGACGACCGTCGGTTCGACGCTCGTCTCCACCGCGTTGCGGGTCTGCCGGGAGAGGTAGTCGAGGTCGTCCGCGTGCATCACGACGATACCGACATCGTCGTTCGCGAGCACGCCTTCGACGGCCTCGTCGAGTTCGTCGGGTTTCTCGTCGTCGGGGACGTTCTCGAACGTCTGTACGCCGGCCAGTCGGAACCCCGTGGTGAATTCGGCGCTCCCGACGACGGCTATTTCCTGACTCATAGGATGACGAGTTCCTCCTCGATCTCTTCTTCCGTGAGGCCGACCTCACGGCCGCGCGCGATGGCGCGGACGTTGTCCACTTCGCGCTCCTTCGCCAGCACGTACCCGAGCACGGGACACACGGACAGCGGGAACACGTGCGAGAGGTGTTCCGAGTACGAGAGCAGCGCGGCGTCGAGCGCGTGCTCGAACGCGATGAGGCTGTCCGTCTCGTCGAGCTCGTCGAGTTCGTCCGCCAGCTCGTTCCCGTAGTGGCTGTCGCGGAGTCGCGCGACGAGTTCGGTCCAGTTGTCCGCGAGCGCGTCGAGTTCGGTCGGCTCGAACAGCCGGCCGCCCTCGATGTAGTACTCGGCGGGGTCGAGGTCGGCGCCGCTTCGCGCGAGACGAACGGCGTTCCGGACGTTCCGGAAGTCGATGTCCGCCTGCAGGAACTTCACGAACTCGCGAGTGCCCGCGGACGTTCCCTGCACCTGCTTCAGGAGGCGCTCGTAGAACGCGAGGTCGACCGCGTTCTCCAGCGGGACGAGCGAGTTCGTCTCCTCGAACTCGCCGTACGCGTCGTCGAGCGCCGGTCCGAACAGCGTCTCGGAGAGCGCGTCGACGACCGTCCGAACCTCGTCCGCGTCGGCGAGCACGGCGAGCGTGTCGTCAGTGAGTTCGCCCGCGCGGATGAAGTCCTGTTCTATCTCCGCCGAATCGGTGTCCGAGTAGACGCCGCGGAGCGCCGTCTTGACGTTCCACGCGTCGAACTTCCGGAAGTATCGGACGAGGAGGTCGCGGAGCGTCCCCTGCGACCACTGGAGGAGGTCGTCGAAGTGCTTCGCGAGGTTTCGGTTCAACGCGTACTCCACCAGGTCGACGCCGGAGAACCGCGAGCCGAGGTCGTTCACTTCCGTTTCGTACTCGGACTCCTCGAGGAATCGAGCGATCTCGCTCGTCCCCATCCGCATCAGCGTCCGGTAGTCGTCCTCGTCGAAGAGGACGGCACGCCGCGACTTCACGCGGGCGTTAACGTACGCGTAGTTCGATGCGTCGCGGCTGATGACGTTCATTGTTCGTCGAAGAGCCGGTTACTGATCTGTTTGAGGTCGTCCTCCCAGACGTCGTCGAGAACCGAGTCGAACGTGTTCTTCACGCGCACTCGCGAGGTCTCGCTCTCGACGACGACGCCGCCGAGGCAGTCGTACTCGCCCGCGAGCGAGACGTGCGTGTAGTCGTCGAGGATGTCGGAAAGGAGGTCCTCGTCGCTGGGCGCGTAGTGGACGGCGAGCTGCTCGTCCTCGTCGAACGCGTCCAGCGCGTCGTCGAGCAGAGCACGAGTGAGTTCCTCGCGCTCGTCGCCGTCGAGTCCCGCGATTCGGCCCTCGACTTCCTCCCGGACGGATTCGAGGGCGTCGCGGCGAGCGCTCATTCGCTCGTGTTTCGCGTCGAGCTTCGCGCTGGAGAGCGCCTGTTCGCGCTCGCGTTCGATTTCGCGCTCGACCTCCGCCTCGGCCTCCTCACGGATGTCGTCGGCCTCGGACTCGGCGGCCGACACGATGTCGTCGGCGCGTTCCTCGCCCTCCTGGCGGATTTCGTCGGCCCGTTCCCGGGCGTCCTCGCGGATCTCTTCGACTACCGTGTCCAGACTCATCTTAGATGATGAAGATGACGACAATCGCGAGGATGACGAGAGTCTCGGGGAGGACCGTGAACAGGATCGCGTTCCCGAAGAACTCCTCGTCCTCGGCGAGGGCGCCGACTGCTGCGGCACCGATTCCGCCTTCCGCGACACCGGCACCGAGCGCGGCGACGCCAACGCCGAGCGCGGCGCCGGCAGTGGCGATGTTCCCCGTGAGTTCGGCGGGGGCGATAGCGGCGTTGTTCAGGAGCGGTGCGAGAGCGTTGACGAACGCGATAACGAATTCAAACATGACTAATTAGTCTTGGGTCGTGTAGGATCGGTCGTAGCCGAACGGTTCGTATTTCGTCCCACCGCCTTCATAAAACTTCCCAAAGAACTCGACGTATTCGAGGCGAACGGCCTGTAGGCCGGCGCTCGTGACGCCGAGGGCAAGCACTAAGAGGTGGCCGAGGACGAAAATGAGGATGCCGCCGAGCACGGCCGTAATCGGGCCGTGCACGAGGCCGCCGAACATCAGTTCGGCCTCGGGGTAGTGTTCCTGTACGTAACTCCAGTCGTAATCGAGCATGAAGTGGAACTTCCCGTCCTGCGTCTCGTACGCGCCGAAGAAGAGGAGGTTGACGACGAACGCCATCCCTCCCTTCGCGAGCATCACGGCGGCGAGCCGCGTGTACGAGAGGACGTGAGTGAGCGAGTTCAGCGCGCCTTCGATTGCGCCGACCGCGCCCTCCGCGTAGATGAGGAGCGCGTATCCGACGACGCCGACGCCGAGCGCCGCCCAGCCGATTGTCGCGTCGAGTCCGGTGAAGCCGAGCGGCGGCCCGGACAGCGCGGTGAACAGGAGGTCGGGTTTCGCGTCGGAGAGCGCGTGACTGAACACCCACACCCAGAGGCCGACCATCAGAATCGCCCACGACGCGCCCTCGGTGAGCGCGTCCCAGACGCCGTGACGCATCCGCTTGTACGTGTCAATGGCGTACCCGAGCGTGAGGTGGGCGAGCGCCACGAGCACGGAGACGACGAGCCAGAGGCGCGCCCACTCCGCGTTCCCGGGCATGAGTCCCTTGTGAATCGGCGGATTGCCGTTCCAGAGGTACTCGCCGACGAGGTGGAAGCCGAATATCTCCCCGTACAGGAACCCGAACACGATCGTCGAGAGTCCCGAGAGAACGGCGACGCCGCCGAGTGCGGCGAGCGCGTCCGAGTCGAGGGACGTGTACATCCACCAGCCGAGCGCGGTGTAGATGACGCCGTACCCGACGTCCCCGATCATGAACCCGTAGAACGCCGGGAACGTCAGGAAGAGGATGATGGTCGGGTCGAGGTCGTAGTAGTTCGGGCGGTTGATGACGCGGACGAGCATCTCGAACGGCTTCACCGGCCCGGGGTTGTCCTGCACGACCGGCGGCTGTTCCGCGGTGCCGCCGTCTGTCGCGGCTTCCTGCTCACCGTGTCCGATTTCGTGCTCGGGCGGCTCGTACTCGGCGCGTTCGAGTTCCTCGACGTCGACGCCGTCACCGCCGGCGTCCTGCACCGCGGACGCGAACTCGGCGTACTCCGTGGTCGGAACCCAGCCCTCCGCGACGAACGCGTGGTCCGTGGTCGCGAAGTTGAGCGGGGCTTCGGCCTTCTGCACCTCGATGTTGAGCTTCTCCTCCGCCGCGAGGAGGAATCCCGCGTGTTCGAGGCGGAGTCCTTCGAGTTCGTTCTCGACGGTCGCGAGTTCGGATTCGAGCTTCTGGCGCTTGTGCTCCAGCGAGTCGAGGTAGTCCGCGGGGCTGCCGTTCCCCGACGGGATTTCGTGCTGGATGAACTCCACGCCGACGAGCGCGTCCTCCAGAACAGCCTCGCTGTCGCCGCTCGGGTACGCGAAGACGGCGACGACGCCGCCCTCGCTGAACGTCTCGAACGACCGCACGTCGCCCTCGTCCGCGAGCGCGTGCTCTATCTCGTCACTGTCACCCTCGCCGACGGCGACCTCCACGGTATCGTACCCCTGGAGGAGGTCGAGGTCGATGCCGAGCGTGACGAACGGCTCGACCGCGTCGACGCGGTCTTCGAGGTCGCTCAATCGGTCTTCGACCTCGGTGCGGCGCTCGTCGAGCTCGTTGACCTCGTCGCGGATGTCCGCGAACTCGTTTTCGAGCGCGTCGTCCGTGACGATGCGAGTCGGACCGGCGTCCTCCTCCTCGACACCGAGGATGGAGAGGAGCGACCGGACCGTCACCAGTTTGTCGGAGGCGTCGTCCGCCCCGTCCAGGGGGGAGCCGGCGTCGAACCCTTCGACACCGACCTCGCCGCTGGAGTCGCTGAAGTGGAGAACGTTCTGGTCGTGCGCCGCCTCGATGACGTCCTGCACGACTCGATTGGTGCCCACGACGGACACCTTGCTCATTCGCTCAGGTCTGAGCATGCACCGCCTCCGTGAACCGGTCGAGGGCGAACGCCACCGCGTCATCCTCGTTCTCGGCGGCCGTCGCGAGCAACGCCTCGCGTTCCGCCTCGCCCTCTTCGAGGATGCGTTCTTTCTCGCTCTGTATCTCCTCGCGGGCTTCGGAGAGGCGCTCTTCCTTGCGCTCGGCCGCCTCCTCCTCGGCCTCCTGACGGATGTCCTCTGCCTCCTCGCGGGCTTCCGAGATGCGCTGCTCGCGCGCCTCCTTCGCCTCCGCGATGATGTCGTCGGCGTCGGACTCCGCCTCCTTTAGTCGTGTAAGAACCTCTGGCCTCGCCATGGGCTAACGGGCGAGATATTGAGCGAGCGCGTATAAGGTAGTTGCGAAAGAACCGAGCGAACTATGCCGCGTCCGGCCGAACGCCGAGACAATGGGAGTTCTCGAAGACAAGGGCAGGGCGCGCGTCTTCTACAAGTACCTCTCGAAGGTGTACGACGAGGTGAACGCGTTCATCTGGACCGAGGAGATGCGCGAGGAAACCCTGGAGTGGTTCGACCTCGACGCCGACGATTCCGTGCTCGACGTGGGCTGCGGCACCGGATTCGGCACCGAGGGCCTCCTCCGGTACACGGACGACGTGACCGGCCTCGACCAGTCCGAACACCAGCTAGAGAAGGCCATCGCGAAACTCGGCACCGAGGACGCGGACTTCACGCGCGGGGACGCCGAACGCCTGCCGTTCGCGACGAACTCCTTCGACGCCGTCTGGTCGTCCGGTTCAATCGAGTACTGGCCGAACCCACATCTCGCGCTCCGCGAGTTCCGCCGGGTCGTCCGCCCCGGCGGGAAGGTGCTCGTCGTCGGCCCGGACTACCCGGACTCCACGGTCATGCAGAAGGTCGCGGACGCCATCATGCTGTTCTACGACGAGGCCGAGGCCGACCGGATGTTCCGGGACGCCGGGTTCGTCGACGTCGAGCACCGCGTCCTCCAGGCCGAACCGAACCGGCCGCGCGCCATCGTGTCGTTCGGCCGCGTCCCCGACGACGGCTGAAACGACCGCGACCACGCCGCGGCTCGTTCTGAGCGTCACGCGTACGTCGTCGCCAGCCGCGGGAACGGGCGTGTTCGTCCCCGCGATGCGGAACGACGCGCGCTCGCCCGGGGACCACTCGGGGTCGGACGCGCTGTTGAACGGGCCGGTCGGCCCGCTCCGGAATCCGAGCGCCGAGAAGAACGGGACCGGCGGCTGGCTGGCGAGCGCGCGGCCGTTCACGCGAACGTCGACAGAGAGGTCGCGCGCGTCGAGCGACCCCGAGACGAGGAGAAGGGTGAGCGTGCCGTCCGCGTCCGCGGTCAGCGAGACGACCGCTGGCTCCGCGGGCGTCACGGACACCGCCATCCCCGCGACGGCCGCGGCGAGAAGGACGGTGAGAACGGCGAACAGCGCGACGCCGACGACGGGCGCGAGCGCACGACGGGACACACCCGGGTTGGCCGCGGCTTCCTACTTCAAGTCGCGGTCGCGTTCACGCGCAACTCCTCGCCGCCCACGGTGGTCGACACCGCGAACTCGCCGCGCGGCGCGAGCGTCCACAGCACGCCGTCGCCGACGCCCGTGGTGCCGACCCGCTCGCCGTCAATAGTTATCGGCACGCTCACCGCGGAGCCGTCGTGCGTCACGCTCACGCGGAGCGGTCCACCGGGATAGGAGCGGTTCACCGCGAGCGTGTAGTTCCCGCTGGTGTTCGTCCACCCGGGGTCGGTCGCGACGACGGAGAGCGCCGTCTCACGGGTCTCGTGGTAGGGCTGGCCGCTGCTCGCGTCCATGTAGGAGAGAATCGTGCCGTGTAAGTGCGTGATTCGGGCGCGGTACGCGTAGCCGCCGAACTGATACCGGCCGGAGCTAACGAAACCATCTCCACCGCGCGCCCACGGATAGAGGCCGTCGAGGATGCTGTCGAGGGCTGAGGAGCTGATTTGGCGGGCGCCGTTCTCGTCGAGCAGGTCGGGCCGGTAGACGGTGCGCTGGTAGACGCCGTCCGAAATAGTGGAGAGCGCGAACCCGCTCGGGGCCGCGAGCACGGAGAGGCGGTCACTCGTCCCGCCGCGGACGGCGCTCGCCACCGTCGACCCGGGCTCCGTCACGAGCGGCGTCACCTCGGCCTGGAGGGAGAACAGGGTGGAACGGAGGTCGGAGCCGCGGGCCGCATACGAGAGCAGCGAGTTCGTCGCGGGGTCGCTCCGCGGGCCGATGTAGGAGAGGAGCTGGTCGGCGCGGCCCTGGAGTTCGCCGAGCGTGGTGACGTACTGCTCGGCGGTGCTGTCGCCGTCGAGGTAGGCCTGTCGGGCGGCTTGTTCGCGTTCGAGGAGCGCGTCGACGGCGGACGCGGCGTTCTCGGTGGCGTTTTCGAGGACGCGCTGGCGTTCCGCCTGCGTCTCGGCGGCGTCGAGCTTTCGCGCGAGGGACTCACGGGAGAGCGTCCACGTGGCGTCGGCGGCGTCCATGCGGATGGACGCCATCACTGACGCGTCGGGCGCGGTGAAGTTCGAGCGCTGTGCGCCGGGAAGGGGGACAACGCGGCTGGTGTTCTCGGAGAGCCCGACAACCGTCGTGGCGGCCTGCGCCTCCGACGCGGACGATTGCACGAGGGAGGGATCGTCCGCGGCCGCGACCGCGAGCGGCGTCGCGAGGAGGAGGAGCGCGGCGAGCGCGAGCGGGACCGAAACGCGGGACATACCCGAGTCGTGGAGCGCGGCGTACAAAAACCTACGCGGGACGTGTCCGAATGATGGAAAGCGTTTTGCCGTCACGACAACCAGTCGGGAGTGTTCATGCGGCAGGCCGCCCTGATACTCGCCCTCGTCGCCCTCCTCGTCGCGCCCGCGGCACTCAGCGGTGCCGCCGGCGCGCAGTCCGCGACGCCGGAGCCGTCCGGGACGACCGTCGCCATCCACCTCCAGGCGGACGGGGACGCGCGCTGGAACGTCTCCGTTCGGTACAACCTCTCCGGCGCGAACGAGACGACGGCGTTCGAATCGCTGCTCGCGGACTATCGGAACGGCGCCGCAGTCGGGCCGACCGCCGACGTGTTCGAATCGGTCGCCGCTCAGCAGTCCGAGCGCGTCGACCGCGAAATGACGATTCAGCAGATAGCGCGTAGCGGACAGGTGAACTCGGCGGACGAGAACGCCACGGGCGTGCTCACGCTCACGTTCACGTGGACGAACTTCGGCGTGGTCGAGAACGAGAGCCTGCGCGTCGCCGACGTCTTCGACGGCGGCTGGTTCGGCCACCTGGAGGCGGGTGAGGAACTGCTCGTCTACCCGCCCGACGGATACTCGCCGGACACGGCCGTTCCGGAGACCGGACTGGTGAACGGCGCGCTCCAGTGGTCGGGCCCGCAGTCGTTCGAGAACGGGCCGTCGATGACGTTCACTGAGGGTGCGCCCGCCTCGGGCGTTCCGTGGTTGCTCGTCGGCGGCGCGGCGGTAGTCGCGCTCGTCGTCGGCGCCGCAGTCGTGTACGTCTGGAAGGACCGCAGCATCCGGAACACCCTCCTGTCGGACCGGAACAGCGCGAACGAGACGAGCGGCGCGAAGACCGCGGAGACTGCGCCCGCAACCGGGGATGCGAGCGAGAGCGCAGCAGCGGGGAGTGAGAGCGAAACGACGGCGGAACCGACGAACGGGGACGGGAGCGCGGACGGCCAAGCGCCCGGTGGCGAGCAGGCCGCGGAGGAACTGTTGAGCGACGAGGAGCGCGTGGAGCGCCTCCTAGAGGAGCACGGCGGCCGGATGAAGCAGGCGAAAATCGTGGAGGAGACACGGTGGTCGAACGCGAAGGTCTCCCAGTTGCTCTCCTCGATGGCCGACGAGGGCCGGGTGGAGAAGCTCCGCATCGGTCGGGAGAACCTCATCTCGCTCCCCGGAGAAAACGGCGAGTCGTAGGCGACGCGTTTCGAAAGCGTTTACGTCGATGCGACAGCAGTAAATGACGATGAAAGTTCTTGTCACCGTCAAAGAGGTGGCCGAAGTCGAGGAGGACTTCGAGATTTCGAACGGCGAAATCGAGGAGACCTACCTGGACTACGACCTCAACGAGTGGGACGACTACGCCGTCGAGGAGGGCGTCCAGCTCCAGGAGGCCGGCGACGACATCGAAGTCGTCGCGGTCACAATCGGCCCCGAGCGCTCCGAGGAGACGATTCGGATGGCGCTCGCGAAAGGCGCGGACCGCGCCGTCCGAGTGTGGGACGACGCGCTCGAGGACGCGGACATCCTCGACGTGGAGGCGAAGGCGGACATCCTCGCTTCCGTGGTCGAAGAAGAAGACCCCGATATCGTGCTCTCGGGCGTGCAGGCCGCCGACGACGCGTTCGGCGGCACCGGCGTCGCGCTCGCCGAGGAAGTCGGGTTCGAGTGGGCGGCGGTCGTGAACGCGCTCGACACCCAGAACGTGCTCGACGAGGGCGTCGCGTCCGTCCACCGCGAGCTCGAAGGCGGCGTCGAGGAGCTCACGGACGTGGAACTCCCCGCCGTGCTCACCATCCAGACCGGTATCAACGAGCCGCGGTACGCGAGCCTGCGCGGCATCCGGCAGGCGCAGTCGAAGGAAATCGCGCCGAAGTCCTTCGACGACCTCGGTCTGGACGCGAGCGTCGCGGACAGCGCGCTCGAACTCACCGACATGTACGAACCAGAGAGCGAGAGCGACGCTCAGTTCCTCGAGGGCGACGCGAGCGAGCAGGCCGCGCAGTTGGCTGACGTGCTCCGCGAGAAGGGGGTGGTCGAGGGATGAGCGACGTTCTCGCCGTCGCCGAGCATCGCCGCGGCGAACTCCGGGACGTGTCCTTCGAACTCGTCACCGCGGGCCGCGACCTCGCGGACGCCACGGGCGGCGACCTTCACGTCGCCGTCGTCGGCGGCGATACGGACGGGTTCGCGGACGCGCTGAACCGCGAGGGCGTCGACCAGCTCCACACCGTCGACTACGGCGAGGAGTTCAACCACGACGTGTACGTGCAGGCCACCGACGCCCTGTTCGACGAGGTCGACCCTGAGTTCCTCGTGCTCCCGAACAGCGTGAACGGTCTCGACTACGCGCCCGCCATCGCGAACAAGCTCGGCCTCCCCTACGTCTCCGACGCGGTCGACGTCGAGTACGACGGCAGCCTCACGGCGACCCGCGAGATGTACGGGTCGAAGGTCGAGACGACCATCGAGGTCGCGGAGGGCCCGTACGCCGTCTCCATCCGGAGCGGCGAGTGGCCGGCCGCCGAGGGCGTCGGTGACGCCGACGTCTCGGCGTTCGACGTGGACTTCGACGAGGATGCCATCCGCTCCACGGTCACCGGGTTCGAGGAAGTCGGCGGCGGCGACGTGGACATCAGCGAAGCCGAGTTCCTCGTCTCCATCGGCCGCGGTATCGAGGAGGAGGAGAACCTCCCGCTCATCGAGGCGCTCGTCGAGGCGACGGACGCGACGCTCTCGTCCAGTCGCCCCATCGTGGACAACGGCTGGCTGCCGAAGAACCGCCAGGTCGGCCAGTCCGGTAAACAGGTCACGCCCGACGTCTACCTCGCCATCGGTATCTCCGGCGCGGTCCAGCACGTCGCCGGGATGAAGGGCGCGGAGACCATTATCGCCGTGAACACGGACCCCGACGCCCCCATCTTCGACATCGCGGATTACGGCGTCGTCGGCGACCTCTTCGACGTCGTCCCCGCCCTCATCGAGGAGTTCGGCGGCGACGCGCCCGACGTCTAGAGCGGAGTGGTTCGGCTGTAGACCATTCTTCCCTCGCGCGAACACAGTGAGCGCGGGTTTTTTGGTTCAGGTTTTTACGCTGAGTGGTTCGCTTGCGAACCCGAGGCGGAAAAAGGTGGGTGCAGGAGTTCAGCGGCGAGGCACCCTACGTCTGACACGAACGCTCTCTCCGGTTTTTGCGGTGTCGTAGTTCCCGTGTAGCGTCGCGAGCGGCGGGAGTTCTCTGGCGGGTTAGGTGCTGGTGGGTAGTTCGTCGTCGAAGAGGCCGCGGAAGCGGGCGTAGATTGTGTCGCTGAGGGCGGGGCGGTAGAACTCGTAGGCGCCGCGGAGGTCGCGGGCGCGGGCGGTGTGAGTGAGGAAGTCGAGGAAGCGGTAGAGCCGTTCGGGCGTGACGTACATGAGGGCGGCGGAGAGCCCGCGGACGTACAGCCAGTCGCCGGCGTCGAGGGTGTCGAGGGCGGTGGTGAGGCGGATGCCGAGGCCGGTGAGGTCGCTGGGGGAGACGCGGTCGGTGACGGTGAGCGGGCCGGTGTAGTCGAGGTCGGTGCTGGCGACGGGGACGACGGTGACGGTTGCGGGGTCGATGCCGCGGTCGTGGAGGCGGCGTTCGAGCCGATTGGGTGTGTCGCGGTAGGTGACGACGAGGAGGTGGGCGGCGTTCGACGGGAGCGGGGCGAGGTCGGCGGTCTGCGTGGATTGGGGGATGAGGAGTTGCGTGCCGGGTTCGACATCGGCGAAGGGCGCGTCCTCACTCATTGTCTCCCCCGAGCGCGTCGAACGCGTCGTGTCGGTCGTCGATGATGTCGCGGACGAGGTACCAGGCGCCGACGGTGAGCGCGAGCGCGGCGAGCGCGTGAACGAGGTAGGACGCGATGACGAGGAGGTCGGTGCCGACGCCCGCCCAGAAGTGGAGCGTCTGGAGGACGGCGGACGCGGTGAAGAGGAGGACGCCGTAGCCGATGGCTTCGACGCCGTCCCGGTAGTGGAGGGTGTCGCGGTACCGAGTGCCGACGTAGATACCGACGACGCTCGCGACGACGAAGACGACGAGCGAGACGCCGATGAGGGCGCGGGCGAGCGCGTCGAGGACGGTCATCGGACGACCACTCGGCCGGTGCCGATGCGGTAGTACTGGGTGGCGGCGTACGCGACGGCGAGCGACGCGACGAACCACGCGAGCGCGCTGAACAGGAGGTCGTCGACGAACTGGACGCCGAACGCCCACGCGAGGAGCGTGCCGGCGAAGACGGCGACGGCGCCGATGACGCTCCCCCAGGGAGTGCCGCGGTACTCGCGGTAGGCGAGCAGGGAGAACGCGGTGGTGAGCGTGTAGCAGACGAGTTCGAGGTGAACGACCCCCTCCCTGACGAGGTCGACGAGCGCGGCCATACGTGGTGGGACGGCCGCGGGCACGTAACGTTGACGGGGCGTTCCGAGGGAGTGAAATGCGTGAAGCCCCGACGAGGTGGTAATGGAGTACGTCGAGGCGCGTCGCGAACGGGTCGAAGAGCGCCTGGCGGAGGTCGTGGCGCGCGTCGACCCGGTGGAGCTGTCGGACCAGCTCGCGGACGCAGTGCTCGCGGGCGGAAAGCGCGTGCGCCCGACGTTGACGTTACTCGTCTGTGAGGCAATGGGGGGCGATCCCGCGGACGCGCTCGATTTCGGCGTCGGCATCGAACTCGTGCACAACGCGTCGCTCGTGGTAGACGATATCATCGACCGCTCCGAGTTGCGGCGGGGCGAGCCGTCGGCGTGGGCGGCGTCCGGGTACGGCCCCGCCCTCATCGCGTCGGACGGCCTGCTGGGGGAGGCGTTCGCGCTGTTCGACGACCCGCGGGCGATGAGCGCGGTGGCGGACGCGATGGTCGAACTCGGAGAGGGCGAGGCGATGGAGCTCGTGGACCGCCCGGAGACCGAGGCGGAGTACATGACGCTCGCGCGCCGGAAGACGGGCGCGCTGTTCCGCGCGGCGGCCGAGTTGGGGGCGATTGCGGCGGACGCGGACGAGACCGCGGTCGAGACCGTGGGCGAGTACGCCGAGCACGTCGGGGTGGCGTTCCAGATTCGGGACGACGTGCTGGACGCCACCGGCGACACCGCGGCGCTCGGGAAGCCCGCTGGCCAGGACGAGATGCTGGAACGCCCGTCCGTTGTGCGGGTGACGGACCGTCCCGTCGAGGACGTAAACGAGCTCGCGGAGACGGAGAGCGCGCAGGCGCGGGCCGCCCTAGAGAGCCTCGACCTCGTGGACGGCGACGCCCGCGTGTACCTCGAAGAGCTCGCCGCGTTCGTCGTCGAACGCGAGCGCTAGGCGGGGTTTCTGCGGCTCTCGATGACGGCGAACGCGAGCGTGCTGACGACGCTGAGGATGGTGCCGGCGGTGAGGACGAGCGCGAGCAGGGGGAGGGTGACGTAACCGAGGACGTACGCGCTGAGCGTGTGGAGGACGGCGGTGATGGCGAGCACGTAGAACGGTGCGTTGAGGTACCGCCACTTGAAGCGACCGGCGAGGTACTCGTCCGTAATCTGGCCGAGGCTGCTGGTGAGACCGGCGGCGGCGAACCAGCGGACGGCGCCGAAGAGAAGGGCGGCGACGATGGTCGCGGCGTCCGGGTCGGCGGCAGCGTCCCGGACGGTCTGGAGGTGGGTGACGCCCTGCATACCGCCGACGGCGAGGAGGGCGGCGGCGACGACGTACGTGATGATGGTGACGCGGCCGGTGTAGAGGACGTTACGCGCGCGGTCGACCGCGGAGTCGACGGCGTCCTCCAGTCCCAGTCCGCGGAAGAGGACGTAGAGGCCGAGCACGGCGGAGGCGAGGCCGAGCACGGTGCCGGGGAGGCCGACCGCGTTCGCGAGCACCGTGAGCGGATAGATGAGGAGGAGGACGCCGAGTGGAACGAGGAGCGTGCCGCGGGTCTCGGGGTCGTTCAGGACCTGTTTGATGGTGTAGTACATGGATTCGAGGTCCTGGGCCTGCCGGACGACGACGCGGCGGACACCGTCGATGGTGACGCGGGAGCGGATGACGGGAACCACGGATTCGTCCTGTGCGCCGTCCGTGACGACGATGGCGCGGACCGGCTCGCTCGTCTGGAGGCCGGCGAGGATTTCGTCGACCTCGCGGCCGACCTCGCGGTTCGCGGCGACGCCGCCGGACTCGACGCCGGTGACGGCGGCGACCTCCACGCGCTCGTCGGCGTCGAGGCGGTCGTGGAGGTGGACGCCCTCGAAGAGGACGTTCACGTCGGAGTCTTCGGGGTCCGCGGTCGCGAGGGAGACGGCGGCGTCCTCCACGGCGTCCCGGCCGACGACCGGCGTGTCGAGTCCGGTCTTCCGGCCGAGGTCGTCGTCGAGGTCGACGCAGAGAACGAGCAGCATCAGCGATGGATAGACCGTAGAGGGTTAAGGACCTTCGGGAGACGCGCGGTGCGCGGTGGCGCGCGGTCAGTCGGGAGTCGCACGGCTTTTGGCCCTTCACGCAGTAAACGGAGGTAACGAATGATATCGAAGGGCTGTGAGCAGTGCGCGAAAGGAGGGAAGATGGTGCTGTTCGTCTACGGTTACTGCGACCAGCGCGACTGCTTCTACTGCCCGCTCGGCGAGAACCGGAAGAACGTCACGCAGACGTACGCGAACGAGCGCCCCGTGGAGAACGACGAGGAGATCATCCAGGAGGCGAAGAAGATGGACGCGCTCGGCACGTCCATCACGGGCGGCGAACCGCAGGAAGCGCTGGATAAGACCTGTCGCTACCTCCGCCTGCTCAAGGAGGAGTTCGGCGAGGACCACCACACCCACCTCTACACGGGCATCACGGGCGGCCGCGAGAACATGCGACGCCTCAGCGAGGCCGGCCTGGACGAAATCCGGTTCCACCCGCCGTACGAGCAGTGGGGCGACCTCCACGGCACCGAGTGGGAGGACATCCTCTACGTCGCCCGCGAGGAAGGCCTCACGCCGGCGTTCGAGATTCCGGGCATCCGCGCGGAACAGGAGTTCCTCGACTTCCTCGACGAGGGCGCGGCGGACTTCTGTAACGTCAACGAGTTCGAGATGAGTCAGGGGAACTACGAGCGGATGCAGGAAGCCGGCTACGAACTCCAGGACGGCCACATGAGTGCCGTCGAGGGCTCGAAGGACGCCATCCTGGAGGAGATGGCGAGCCACGAGAAAGTGTACTTCTGTACGAGCGTCTTCAAGGACGCCGCGCAGCACCGGAACCGACTCAAGCGGATGGCCGAGAACATCCGCCGCGACTTCGACGAGGTGACCGACGACGGCACGCTCGTCTACGGGAAGACGCACACCGACCGCGAACGCTTCGAGGACCTCGGCGTTCCGGACGAGTTCTACACCGCGAAATCCGACCACGTCGAGGTCGCGTGGTGGCTCCTCGAAGAAATGGTCGAGGACGGCGACCTCGCGGACGGCGAAATCGTCGAACAGTACCCGACCTACGACGGGCAAGTCGTCGAGCGCACGCCGCTCGCGTAGGACCGCGAGCTGGAGAGCAGTGGTTAGGGGCAGGTGTCGCGGACGGCCTCGCAGGCACGGTCGGCGTCGATTTCGTAGATGGTGACTTGCTCGTTCTGGTAGGCGACGGTGACGCCGGTGCGGTTCTCGTAGATGCTGGGGCCGTAGGCCTCGCGTTCGTTCGGGCCGTAGTAGACGTACTGGACGTCGTGGTAGTCGAGGAGGAACGCGGCGGAGCGCCAGTTGGCGTCCAGCATGTAGGCGGCGTCGGTGGCGCGGGTGGTGTAGGCGTCGACGCCGCGATAGCCTTCCTCGTGGGTCCAGCCGGCGACGGTGGGAATGCCAGTAAGGCTGGAGGGCGCGTTGACCCACGTGTAGGTGGTGCGGCCGGGTTTCGAAAGGAGCGTCGGGGTGCCGTCGACGTTGTCGTTGAGCCAGTCGATAGCGGCGGCTTCGTGGGGGTGGTGAGTTTCGGCGTAGCGGGTGCCGTCGAGGCTGGGTTGGTCCCCGGCGAGAGTGTGGTGCTGGACGAGCGCCGCGGCGGGGAAGACGGCGGCGGCGAGCAGGAGGACGGTGAGGGCGAGCGCTGGCGCGAGCGCGCGGGCGGTACGGAGCGGTGGGGCGGCGGACCGAACGCGGGTGGCGGCGCGTTCGAGAACGCCGGCGGCGGCGACGGCGGCCCCGATTCCCCAGAGCACCCAGACCTGCATCGAGACCTTGTAAACGGTGTTCCAGCGGGGGACGGCGGGGCTGAAGGGATAGACGCGGGCGTACGCGAACTCGACGGCGAGGACGAGTCCGGCGCCGGCGACGAGGAGCACCAGCCAGAACGCGGGGGTGCGGCGGCGGAGGACGTACCAGCCGACGGCGAGGAGCGGGCCGACCACGAGCACGGCGGCGAGGTCGAGCGCGAGCAGGACACCCGCGAGGACGACCGCGAGCACGCCGAGGGCGAACGAAATTCGGGGGTTGGGGAGCGGGAGGTCGTAGCGGCGGACACCGAGCGCGAACGCGGCGAGGAAGACTCCGTAGGCGAGGAGGAGCGGGCCGAGGGCGGTGCGCGGCGGGAGGAAGCCGACGCCGCGGTTGACCGGCGTGTGGAAGAGGAGGAAGGGCGCGGCGACGAGCACCGCGAGACCGGCGACGCAGAGGGCGCCGGCGACGGCGCTTGCGTACCGCGCGAGTTCGTTCGCGAGCGGTGAGGCGAAGCGGCGTGGACTCGGGGTGTGCGGGGAGAACGCGAGCGCGAGCGCGGCGAGGCCGATAGTCGTGGGGAGGCCCCACGTGTTGACGAGCGTGAGGAAGCCGCCGGCGACGCCGAGGCAGGCGAGGCGGACGAGGCGGGCGCGCCCGCGAGTTCGGAAGACGGTGTAGGCGAGCGCGGCGACCAGGACGAGGAAGGGCGCGGCCACGATGTGCGCGTGCAGGTCGCCGTTGAGGTACGCCCAGAACGGCGAGACGGTCAAGGTGCCTTCGATGACGTAGCGGCCGAGCCAGTACGACCAGTCGGCCGCGACCGCGTCGACGGCCTCCGGAATCGTGGTTCGGATGCCGGTGAAGGCGAACGCGGCGTGATCGGCCGCGAACTCGGGTGCGAGATTCGCGAGCAGGAAGCGGACTGGCGTAGCGAGCGTGCCGGCGAGACCGACGAGGAACGCGGCGAGGCCGCCGGCGAGCGTTCCGTTCCGGCCGGCGTGCGTCGCGGCGGCGCGCGCGAGGCCGAACGCGCCGGTGACGAGCGTGGCGTAGAAGGTGGGGAGCGCGAGGTTGTACGCGACGCTCGGCGTGACGCCGGTGAGGTGGACGAGCGTGGCGGTGGCGAGCTGCGCGCCGTAGTAGTAGCGGAGGCGTTCGCCCGCGAACCACACGTCCTCCGGCGGGAGGTAGTCCGCGCGCAGGAGGACGTTCAGGAGGCCGAAGTCGAGGAACTTCTCGCCGCCCGCCGGGTGGATTCCGGGGTCGTACGCGCGCACGACCACCAGAAAGGTGAACGCGAGCAGGAAGACGGCGAGCGGGAGGCGGACGCGGGCGAGGCGGGGGCGTCGCCACCCCCAGAGTGCGACGCCGGCGAGGACGAACACGCCGGCGGCGGCGAGGCTGACGAACCGGCCGTAGGCGAGGTGGCCGAGCCAGTACGCGAGGACCGTAACGGTGGCGAGGGCCGTCGCTGGCGCGAACGACGCGCCGCTGTCGGGGAATCCGCGGAAGACGCGGTCGGCAATCGGGAGGGCAGCGGCGGCGAGCGCGAGGACGACACCCAGCCACGCGACGACTGGGACGAACTCCACGCCACCTCGGTTGTCCGGCGCGTGTATGAGTCTTGTGCTCGTGTCAGGAGACAGTCCGAACACGGGCGGGGCGAGGGAGCGCGGAAGCGGAGCGGGGTGGGGGCGGCGGCGTGGGGCGGTTCTTTTTCCCACCAGGTTTTTGCAGACGAGGCGCAGAGCGCCTCGTCTCGAAAAAGGTGGGTGAGGAACGCTTTTAGCGCGTCCGCTGCCAGTATAGGGTATGGCCGACTGTCCAATCGCGGACGAGTGCCCGGGCTTCTCGGAGCGGATCGAGGGGATGGGGTGTCAGTATTACGGGGACCGTGGCGGGAAGGAGTGGTGTAACAACTACAATCAGCCGATAGAGGAACTCAAGACGGCGCCGGTGGTTCCGGGGGAGGAGATCGTCATCGACGTGGAGGACATGCACGAGTCGGGTGCTGGTGTGGGGCGGCACGAGGGCACGGGGTTCATCGTGATGGTGGACGGCGTGTTGCCGCCGGCGCGGGTGCGGGCGGAGGTGACGAACGTGAAGTCGAACTACGCTCGCGCGGACCTCATCGAGAAGCTTCCCGACGAGGAGGGCGAGGTCGAGGACGCGACAGAGGTGGACACGGAGGGCCGCGAGAGCGAGGAAGAGGATGATCCGCGGCTGGGGAGTCGGGAGAACTTCTGGGGGAGTTGAGCGACGCGGACGACCTCCTGGCGCGCGCGGGGTTCGACGCGTCGGAGAGCGTGTTGACGCGGCGGCAAGCGGAGGTGTTGGCGTTGCGCGAGCGTGGGGTGGCGCAGGCGGATATCGCGGAGTCGCTCGGCACGTCCCGTGCGAACATTTCGAAGGTGGAGGCGGCGGCGCGGGAGAACGTCGCGAAGGCGCGGGAGACGGTGGCGTTCGTGGACGCGCTTCGGGCGCCCGTGCAGGTGGAGGTCGAGGCGGGCACCGACCTCTACGACGTGCCGGACGCGGTGTTCGACGCGTGCGACGAGGCGGGTGTGAAGGTCGCGTATTCTGGCGTTGATATGATGACGCGCGTGAGCGAGGCGGCGGGGGACGCGGTCGTGGGGCGTGAAGTGCGGACGACGGTTCTCGTCGGTGTGTCCAGCGAGGGCGACGTGCGGGTGCGGGTCGCGCCGGACTAGAACAGGCCGCTGTCTCTGAGTTCGTGCACGGCGTCGCGGACGCGCTGGGTCTCCTCGCGCGGGACGACGAGCACGCGGTCGTCGTAGGCGGCGACGACGAGGCCGTCGACGCCGATGGTGGTGACGTGTTTGTCGTCGCTCGCGAGCACCGAGTCCGTGGTGTCGATTGCGAGCGCGTCCCCGAGGACGGCGTTCGCGTCGCTGTCGGTGTCGAGGACGCGGGCGAGCGCGTCCCACGACCCGAGGTCGTCCCAGTCGAAGCCCGCGGGCACGACGACGGCGTCTTCGGTGTGCTCCATCACGGCGTAGTCGACGCTCACCGACGCCACGGCGTCGAAGCCGCGCTCGGGGTTGCCCGTGTCGAGCGCGTCCACGAGCGGGCGGAGCGGGCCGTCGCGGGCGGCTGCGAGGAAGTTCTCGGGCGTCCACGCGAACATGCCGGCGTTCCAGAGCCAGCCGCGCTCGACGTACTCGCGGGCCGTTTCGACCGCCGGTTTCTCGTGGAACGCGGCGACGTCGCGGTAGCCGTCGTGCTCCGCGCCGGGTTCGATGTAGCCGTAGCCGGTCGCGGGTCGCGTCGGTTCGACGCCCACGGTCGCGAGATAGCCGTCGCGGGCGGCGTCGAGCGCGGTTCGGGCGGTCGGTTCGAAGTCGCCGTCGACCCGGTGGTCGCTCGGGAGGCAGAGCACGGCGCACGCGCCGACCTGTTCGCGGACGCGGTGTGTCGCGTACGCGAGTGCGGGACCGGTGTCCTTCGCCGCGGGTTCGACGAGCACGCCGGCCTCGGGGACGATGTCGCGGACGCGGTCGGCGTACGCCTCGCGGGTCGCGACGTAGACGTGGTCCGCGAAGCCGACGCGGTCGGCCGTCCGGCGGAGGAGCGAGCGCTCGCCGTCGAGTGCGAGGAACTGTTTCGGGCGGTCGCTCCGACTCGCGGGGTACAATCGGGTGCCGGTGCCGCCAGCGAGCAGGAGCGCGACAGTGTCCATACGCCGCCCTCTCGCGCCGTCCCCTAAACTCTACTTTCACCCTGGTTGACGAGGGTTTATAGGGAAAGACGGCCTATCCACGGGTGTCTCCCATCGAAAACACACGCGGAGACAGGAACCAACGATGAGCGACATACAGCAGACAGCGAGCGACCTGTACGAACAGTTCTCGGACCACGTCGACGTCACCGAAGACGAGATAGAGGAACGCCTCGACAGACTCGTCTCCGAGTACAAAGTCCCCCTGAGCGAGGCGCGTCGGAGCGTCGAGAGCCACTACCTCGACGAGGCCGGCCTCGAACGCGACGACATCGGAAGCCGCGGCGGGAACGAGACCGTGCAGGTCGAGGACGTGGACGAAGCGGAACAGTGGGTGGACATCACGGCGAAGGTCGTGGACCTCTGGGAGCCCCGAAGCGACTCCGTCGGCCAGGTCGGCCTGCTCGGCGACCCGACGGGCACGATCAAGTTCACGAAGTGGGCGAAGTCCGACCTCTCCGAACTCGACGAGGACACCGTGTACCGGTTCGGGAACGTCGTGACCGACGAGTACCAGGGCCGGTTCTCGGTGAAACTCAACCGCACGACCACCATCGAGGAGCTCGACGAGGACCTCGAAGTCGGCGACAACGCCGAGACCGTCGACGGCGCGCTCGTGGACATCCAGTCCGGGAGCGGCCTCATCAAGCGCTGCCCGGAGGAGGACTGCACGCGCGTCCTCCAGAACGGCCGGTGCAGCGAGCACAGCGAGGTCGAGGGAGAGTTCGACCTCCGCATCAAGGGCGTGCTGGACGACGGCGAGGACGTCCACGAAGTCATCTTCAACGACGAGTCCACCGAGTCCCTCACGGGCATCGGCCTGGAGGAGGCGAAGCAGATGGCGAAGGACGCGCTCGACACGACCGTCGTCGCCGACGAGATGCGCGACCGCGTGCTCGGTCGGTACTACCGCGTGAGCGGGCCGACGCTCGGCCGGTACGTGCTCGCGAACGACATCGAGGAACTGTCCGCGCCGGATGATGCCGAAGCGGTTCTCATCAAAGCGAGGTCGATGTAAATGAGTCAGAGTGCCCCCACGCGCGAGGTCGCCCGCCGCGTCTTCGCCACCGAGTTCAACGACGCCACGTTCACGTTCAAGGAATCCGACGACGAGCGCGCGCCCGTCTACAGCCTCCTCCCGACGGGGGAGCAGGCGAACCGCGTGTTCATCGTCGGCACGCTCACCGAAACGGAGGACGTGGGCGAGGACTCCGAGTACTGGCGCGGCCGAGTCGTCGACCCGACCGGGACGTTCTTCGTCTACGCCGGCCAGTACCAGCCGGAAGCCGCGTCCGCGCTCCGCGACCTCGACACGCCGAGTTACGTCGCTATCGTCGGGAAGCCGCGGGCCTACGAGACCGATGACGGGTCCGTGAACGTCTCCGTGCGGCCCGAATCCATCACCGAAGTCAGTTCCGACGTGCGTGACCGCTGGGTGGTGGAGACGGCCGAACGAACCCTCGAACGCGTCGAGGCGTTCGAGTCCGAGGGTAACGAGTACGCCCGCCGCGCGGAGGAGGAGTACGACCTCCCGCTCTCGCGGTACACCGAAGGCGCTATCGAAGCCCTGGAGAGCCTCGACGAGGAGGAATCGGTCGAACAGCCCGCCTAGCGCGGGGAATCAGTTAAGTAACTGGACGCGCCAGTTACGCGGGAGATGGGGAACAAGAACAAGACCGTCTCGTTCCGCGTGAACGAGGACACGTTCGACGCCCTCCGCGACATCGCGGAGGAACGCGACCTCTCCCTGTCGGCCGTCTTCCGCGATTACGTCGACCAGCTCGTCGCACACGACGGGAAGGTCCGCGTCGTCCCGGAGGACGAGACGACGGAGGTCGAGTCGGAGTTCCCGCCGACAGTCGAGGTGTCGAAGAGTTTCGTCCGCGAGCACGAACGCCTCGAACTCGAAGCGAAACACCTCCGCGACCAGCTCGACGAGCACAAACAATACATCTCCCAGCTGCGCGCGGAGCTCGAGGGCCGCGACGATGTGGAGGACGTCGTCCACCTCGACGACCTCGACGACCTCGACGACGAGGACGAGCCGTTCCAGCTGGGTTAGCCGGAGAGTTCGCGTTTCTTCTCGCCCGCGCGCCGCTCAGCTTCGGGGTTGCCGTCCACGGCGGCGAGTTCTTCGACCGCTTCGAGCGTGCGGACGGCGTTGTCGAGGAACGAGTACACGTCGCCCGGATACGCGTACACCATGTAGTCCTCCGTCATCACGTCCACGATGGCTTCGGGGTCGAGACCCTGCGCGCGGAGTTCGAGCACGTACTGGATGAACTTCCGCTCCGGATGCCCGCAGTACGGGTTCGACTCACAGTTGCAGTCGAGGAAGTCCTTCGCGAAGTCGAGCACGCGCTCCTGGGTCGCCTCGTTCAACTGGTCGAGGTTGCTCCCGCTGAACAACACGTCCAGCGTCGCGCCGTGGAACGCGCCTTTCGGGAAGTTCGCGTCCAGCTGCGACACCACCTGCCGGTGGTTCTTCACGTACACCTTATCCGGGAACGCCACACTCGCCCTATGGCGGAACGAGCAAAAAGCGTGTTGTCTCCCGGCACAGGGTTTTCGGAGCTCCACTGACTCGTACCAAGTATGGCGACCACGGAGTACGTGCAGTGTCCGACCTGCGGGTGGACCGGGCGCGCAACCGATCTCGACGGAACGGGCGACTCCACCGCGTGCCCCGTCTGCGACACCGCCGTCACACCCGGCTGATTCGTAACGCATATTTGCACACGGCGACTATCCGGGAGTGCAGTGTCCGGGTTGGGGTAGTGGACTATCCTTCAGCCTTGTGGAGGCTGAGACGCGGGTTCGATTCTCGCACCTGGACCGTTCCAATTTCTTATGCTTTTCCGAGTCGGCAGGGAGTCGCGTAGGAGTTTCGGACTGTACCGGTGACCCCCGATGACGAAGAGCAGACCGTCGACCTGGAGGACGTCATCGAGGAGAACCACGGACTGGGCGTGGAGTTGGACGACTAGGCGCGCAGCGACGGCGACTGGGCCTTCCGGCCCGTGTTCTGGATGATGTTGAACGCGGTCATCAAGTCGGTTCGGGAGACCAGTCCGACAGTGTCGCCGTTCACGTCCACGACGATGAGGCGGCCGACGCCGTGTTCCTGCATCGATTCGAGCGCGGTCATCGCGTCGTCGTACTGCGGAATCGTGTACACGTCGTTCGTCATCACGTCGCCGACCGTGTAGGCGTCCCGCTCGACTTCCTTCACGCCGCGCGCGTCCTCCAGCGTGACCATGCCGACGACCTCGCCGCGTTCGACGACGGGGTAGCCGGTGTGGCGCTCGTCGAACATCCGCTCCATGAGTTCGGCGACCGTGGTGTCCTTCGAGACGGTTTTCAGGTCGCTCTCGGACGTCATCACGTCCGCGACGGTAACGCCCTCGAAGGCGGCGTTCATCGTGGTTCGCTGGCTCTCGCTGGACGCGCCGATGTAGATGAAGAAGGCGATGAGGATGAGGAAGAGGTTCGCGAACAGCCCGACGATACCGAGAACGATGGCGAACAGCTTCCCGACCTCGGCGGCCATCTGGGTGGCGCGCGCGAACGGCCGGTTGCGGGCGAGGAGCGCGCGGAGGACGCGCCCGCCGTCCATTGGGAACCCGGGGAGGAGGTTGAACGCGGCGAGCGCGAAGTTCATCAGCGCGAGGTAGCCGAACACGAACCGAACGAGGTCCAAGCTCGGCGGGAAGAGCGTGAGCACGCCCCAGGAGAGCGCGCCGAGCACGATGCTGACTAGCGGTCCGGCGATGGCGATGGAGAACTCGTGCTTCCAGTCCTCGGGTTGCTCGCTGAGGCTGGCGATGCCGCCGAGTATCCAGAGCGTGATGGAGTCGATGGGGTAACCGTACCGTATCGCGACGAGGGAGTGGCCGAGTTCGTGGAGGACGACGCCGGCGAACAGGCCGACGGCGGCCGCGAGGCCGAGGTACCATTCCCGGTTGCCCTGCGTGAGCACGGCCTGGTCGAGGCTGGTGCCGAACACGCCGTTGAGGATGTTCACCCACTGCCCGACCTGGGTGCCGATGACCCACGCGAGGAGTGGGAGGATGAGGAGGAACGTCAAATCGACCTTGATGGGAATGCCGAACGCGCTCCCGATCTTGAAACTGCGCATACCCATGACGTGGGTCGACGCGGGTTTAAATTCCGGTGGCCGGCGAAGGCTTTACTCCCGGGACCGCGAACCTCCGAGTATGACGAATCCGGTGGTTCGACGCGCGGACGACGTATCGTACGAGACCGTTGACGCCGCAGAGGGGATGCGCAAGGGCGTACTCGTCGGGGAGGACGAGGGCGCGCCGAACTTCGCGATGCGGCGGTTCGTGCTCGACGCGGGCGCGAGCGTCCCCGAGCACACGAACGAGGTCGAACACGAGCAGTACGTGCTCGCGGGCGAATACACGGTGGGAATCGGGGGCGAGGAGTACGTGGTGTCGGCGGGCGACAGCCTCCTCATCCCCGCGGGCGTCGTCCACTGGTACGAGAACGACGGCGACACCGAGGGGTCGTTCATCTGCGTCGTCCCGCACGGGGAGGACGAAATCAATCTCGTTGAGTGAGGACGGCCACGGGGTCGGACGCGCGCTGCCCGAGCGGAGGCGAGTTCGGGTTGGCCGGCTTCCCGGGTTTTTTGGTGGGCGGTTGTCGAGTAGTGGCATGGATTCTCCGGAGACGCGGAGGGACGCGGTCGTGGAGGAGTTGCACGGCGAGCGCGTCGAGGACCCGTATCGATGGCTGGAGGGCGACGGCGACGAGGTGGCGGCGTGGACGGAGCGGCAGAACGAGTACGTGGATTCGGTGCTGGACGACGACGTGCGCGAGGCGCTGGAGCCGACGTTCGAGCCGTTGGCGGACGTTCCCTCGTTCGGGTCGGTGACGGCGCGTGGCGGCCGGGCGTTCCAGTCAGTGCGCGACGCGGACCAGGAGCGCCCCGTGTTGACGCTCCGCGCGGGCGGCGACCGGACGGTGCTCGCGGACCCGAACACGTGGGCGGACGAGGCGTCGATGGACTGGTTCACGCCGTCGCCGGACGGCGAGCACGTCGCGTACGGCGTCGCGACGGGCGGAAACGAGCAGTACGACCTCCGAATCGCGGACGTGCCGTCGGGCGAAGTCGTGCACGAAGTCGCGGAGGTCGGGCGAACCAATCCGGGGATGTTCGCGTGGTCCGACGACGGCTTCTACTACGTCGCCACCGGGGGGATGGGCGAGCAGATGGCGAAGGAACTCCGCCACGAGACCCTCGCGGGCGACCGGGCGGTCGTCGGGACGCACGACGACCAGCACGTCTGGCCGGGGTTGGACGCCCACCGCGGCCGTCTCGTGGTGTCGTTCAGTGAGATGAGCGGCGGCACCGAACTCGCGGTGCTGAACGACGGCGAGTTCGTGACAGTGTTCGACGGCGGAGACGCGGCGGCGGACGTGTCGTTCGCGGGTGACGACGCCTACGTCCGCACCGAGAAGAACGCTCCGCGTGGTCGCGTGCTCCGCGCCGACGCCGACGACTTCCTCGCGGGCAACCCCGACTTCGAGACGGTGGTACCGGAGGGCGAGGGCGTCGTGCGGAGCGTCGCAGTGGCCGACTCGCACCTCGTAGTGCACGAACACCGGGACGCGCACTCCCACCTCGCGGTGTACGACCGAGCGGGCGCGCCGGCGTTCGACGTACCGCTCCCGGACTACGTGAGCGTGGACGGCCTCGACGCGGACACCGACGCGGCCGAGTGCTACTACCGCGTGCAGTCGTTCGGCACGCCCGCGACGGTGACGCGCTGCGACCTCGACGCGCGGGAAACGGAGACGCTCGACGCCCCACGCCTCGACACCGAAGTCGACGTGGACGTGACGCAGGAGTACGTCGAATCGACGGACGGCGCTCGCGTCCCGGTGTTCATCGCACACGCCCGTGGAACCACGCCGGACGCGGAGACGCCCGCGGTTCTCTCCGCCTACGGCGGCTTCCGCATCAACCGCACGCCCGCCTTCTCGCGGTTCCGCCTGCCGTTCCTCGCGGACGGCGGCGTGTTCGTGCAGGTGTGCGCGCGCGGCGGGTCGGAGTTCGGCGAGGAGTGGCACGAGGCGGGGATGCGCGAGCACAAACAGCACACGTTCGACGACGTCGTCGCGGCCGCGGAGCACGTCGTCGACGAATCGTACACGTCCCCGGAGAAGCTCGGTGTCGTCGGCGGGAGCAACGGCGGACTGATGGCGGGCGCGGTGCTCACCCAGCGCCCCGACCTCTGGGGAGCCGTGGTGTCCGCCGTTCCGCTGCTCGACATGCTGCGGTTCCACGAGTTCCTGCTCGGCGAGTCGTGGACCGTCGAGTACGGCCACCCCGAGGACCCAGAGGCGTTCGAGTACATCCGCGAGTACTCGCCCTACCACAACGTCGAGTCCCGGGAGTATCCGCCGACGCTGTTCACGACGGCCGTCGGAGATTCTCGAGTGCATCCGAGCCACGCGCGGAAGATGGCCGCGCGCCTCCAGTCGGAGGGCCGGGGCGGGCCGTTCCTCTGCCGGACGAAAACCGACACCGGGCACGGAACCGGGAAGTCGATGTCGATGGCGGTGGAGGAGCAGCTCGACCAGTGGACGTTCCTCTACGGGTTCCTCGGCGTGGAGGCGAACCCCTGAAATAGCCGGCGGGAGTAGGACGGGTATCGTGGCGACGCAGGTTCAGGGCGTGGATACGTTGTTCTTCCACGAGGTCGGCGACGAGTACCTCGTGGTGGCGGAGCGGGACGGGGAGCGACTGTTCCGCGCGAAACTCGAACTCGCGGAGAAGGCGGCGGGTCCGCGGCCGGTGAAGTTCCGCGTGAAGGACGGGTCGTCGGAGGACCCGCGGCCGCCGGACGAGTTCGTCGAAATCGCGCGGCGAGCGACCCGTATCCGCATCAGTCAGCAGACCCGGCGCGGGAAGCGCGAGGAACTCCGGGAGATGCTCTCCGGGTACCAGCTCGAGGAGAAGGCGAAGGCGGTGCGGACGTGTCGGTACTGCGCGAACCAGGGCCGGTATTCGCCCATCACGACGGACACCGCCATCGAGGCGGACGGCGAACACATCTGTCGGGACTGCGCGAAGCAAGAACTCGAACGCGAGCTGGCGTTCAACGGCGACCTCACGGGCGCGGCGCAGGACCGCCTGGAAGACCTCCTGATGGAGGTGCAGGACCTCGACCGCATCACGAGCCTCCTGCAGGGACAGCTCGACCCCGACCTGACGAAGTTCGACGAGATAAGCGCGAACACGGACGACATCGACCCCGTTCCAGTGAGCGACCTGGACATCCATCCGGGGATGCGCGAGCGGCTTCAGGACCGATTCGACACGCTCCTTCCGGTGCAGTCGCTCGCGGCGAAGAACGGGCTGGCCGAGGGCGACGACCAGCTCGTGGTGTCCGCGACCGCGACCGGGAAGACGCTCATCGGGGAGATCGCGGGCCTCCACCGGCTACTCTCCGGGAAGGGGAAGATGCTCTTCCTCGTGCCGCTGGTCGCGCTCGCGAACCAGAAGCACGAGGACTTCGAGGACGACTACGGCGACATCGCGAACGTCAGCATCCGCGTCGGCGCCTCGCGGATTCGGGACGACGGCATGGCGTTCGACCCGAACGCGGACATCATCGTCGGCACCTACGAGGGTATCGACCACGCGCTCCGCACGGGCCGCGACCTCGGCGACATCGGCACCGTCGTCATCGACGAGGTGCACACGCTCCAGGAGGAGGAGAGGGGGCACCGATTGGACGGCCTCATCAGTCGCCTGAAGCACTACTGCGAGCAGCGCGAGCAGGAGCGCGCCGAGTACGCGGGCGCGCAGTGGATTTACCTCTCGGCGACGGTCGGGAACCCCGGCGCGCTCGCACGGGGGCTACGGGCGAATCTCGTGGAGTTCGAGGAGCGCCCGGTCCCCATCGAGCGACACGTGACGTTCGCGGACGGCCAGGAGAAGCCGCGAATCATCAACAAGCTCGTGCGCCGCGAGTTCGACAAGGAGTCCTCGAAGGGCTACCGGGGGCAGACCATCGTGTTCACGAACAGTCGGCGGCGCTGTCACCAGATAGCGCGAAAGCTCGACTACCCCGCGGGCGCGTACCACGCCGGCTTGGATTACGGGAAGCGCAAGAAAGTCGAGCGCGAGTTCGGCGACCAGGACCTCGCGGCCGTGGTGACGACCGCGGCGCTCGCAGCGGGCGTGGACTTCCCCGCCTCACAGGTGGTGTTCGACTCGCTCGCGATGGGAATCGAGTGGCTCAGCGTGCAGGAGTTCGAGCAGATGCTCGGCCGCGCCGGCCGCCCGGACTACCACGACCGCGGGAAGGTGTACATGCTCGTCGAACCCGACGGCGTCTACCACAACTCCATGGAGATGACGGAGGACGAGGTCGCGTTCAAACTCCTCAAGGGCGAGATGGAGGACGTCGTCACGACGTACGACGAGACGAGCGCCATCGAGGAGACGCTCGCGAACGTCACGGTCGCGGGGAAGGGCGCGAAACGCCTGAACGACCGCATGATCGGCGAAATCCCGACGAAGCAAGCGTTGGGTCGACTCCTCCAGTACGAGTTCATCGACGGGTTCAGTCCGACGCCGCTCGGCGAGGTGGTGACCTCGCACTTCCTCGAACCCGACGAGGCGTTCCAGATGCTCGACGGCATCCGGAAGGACCGCACGCCGTTCGAGATTGTCGCGGAACTCGAACTGTACGGCGAAGACATCTAGCGTCTCTAACTATATTCTAGGGGTTTTAGGGACGAACGTAAACCGCACTATGTGAAACGTTATCTCATGCGACCGAGTGACAGTGCGGGCGGGAGTGGCGTGTTCGAGTGCTTCTCGTGCGGCGCTCGCGTGTCCGCGCCGTCCGGCCGCACCTGCAGTGAGTGCGGCGGCGAACTCAACAACATCGGCGCCCCGCGGGATTTCTAGACCCCCCAGAGAACCGCGATACCGCCGACAGTGACGAAGGAGAGGAGGAACTGGAGGGGCGCGCCGACGCGGAAGAAGTCACTGAACCGATACCCACCGGGTCCGTAGACGAAGAGGTTCGTCTGGTAGCCCACGGGCGTCATGAACGCCGTCGACGCGGCGAACATCACGGCGAGGATGAACGCGAACGCGTTCGACCCGACC
Organism: Salarchaeum sp. III; assembly: GCF_036418315.1. Classification (NCBI taxonomy): domain Archaea; kingdom Methanobacteriati; phylum Methanobacteriota; class Halobacteria; order Halobacteriales; family Halobacteriaceae; genus Salarchaeum; species Salarchaeum sp. III. The sequence goes on from NZ_JAZHPG010000022.1 coordinate 178,379, forward strand.
TGCTGGGCGGATTCGACGGCGACCGGAATCATCAGCACGACCGACGCGTTGTTACTGATGACGTTCGTCAAGAGAGCGGTCGCGACGTAGAACACCCAGAGCACGCCGATAACGGGAAGGAACTCGCCCGTGCTCGCGACGGCGTTCCCAAGGAGCTCCGCACCGCCCGTCTGCTCGATGGCGATGCCGAGCGGGATGACGCCCGCGAGCAGGAAGATGACGTTCCAGTCCACCGAGTCGTACAACTCGGGCGGCTTCAACACGCCCAGTAATACCATCGCCACCACGCCCGCGAGCGCCGTGGTCACGATATCGAACGTCGGAATCCCCGACAAAACATCGAGGACGGGAACACCCGAGAAGACGCCCCACGGCATCGACGCGAACCCGATAACGCCCGCGATGATGGCGACCGCGTGCGGAATCTTCTCCGTCCGGTAGTCCGGGTCCTCGGGTTCGTGCGCGACGATGAAGTCCCGGTTCTGACTCAAGCGGTCGAGGCTTCCCGTCGTCGCCTGCACGAGCAGCGTGTCACCGACCTTCAGCGGCGTATGGTCCATGCGCTCCCGGACGAGTTCGCCCCGCGACCGGAACGCGAGCACGTTCACGTCGTAGCGGTCCCGGAACGTCGAACTCGCCAGCGTCTCCCCGACGAGCGCGCTCCGCGCCGGAATAATGACCTCCACCAGGCCCTGCTCTTCTTCTTCCTGCTCCAGTTCGTCCCCCGTGATGGCGCCCACCAAATCCAGGCCGTCCACGTCCATCAAGCGCTCCAGACTCGTGCGGTCCGTCCGCACCTTCAGCAGGTCTCCCTGCCGCAGCGTCTTCTTATCGAGCGGCTCGACGAACGACTCGCCGTCACGGTCTATCTGGAGGATATCGAAATCGAGCGGCGTCTGCTGACCCACGTCCTCCACCGTCACACCCACGACCGGCGAATCCTCCCGCACGACGACCTCCGTCAAGTAATCCTCCAACTCGTACTCCTCCACGTAGTCCTCATCCGGGAGGATGCGCTCCGGCAGCAACCGATACCCGACCGTCATCAAGTACACGACACCGACCACGAGCACCACGGCCCCGAGCAGCGTGAACTCGAACATCGAGAACTCCCGCAACCCCAACCCCGCGTACTCCGGCTGCTCCGCCAGCCGCGCCGCGATATCGCTCGCCAAGATGTTCGTCGACGTCCCGATGAGCGTCAACATCCCACCCAACATCGACGCGAACGACAACGGAATCAACAGCTTGGACGGACTCGTCTTCCCCTCATGCGCCAAATCAGAAATCACGGGCACCAGAATCGCCACCACCGGCGTGTTATTGATAAACCCCGACACCGGCCCCGCAACCCCCACCGTCGCCGCCAACTGCCGGAACGGGTCGTCACCCGCGAAATCAGCCAGCCGATTCCCCACCCGCTGCACCACCCCCGTCCGACTAATCCCCGTCGACAAAATCAGCATCGCCAACACCGTAATCGTCGCCGGACTCGAAAACCCAGAAATCCCCTCCCGCGCCGAAATCCGCGTCCACGGCTCCAACACCATCAACAACACCATCACCAGAATCGCCGTGACATCCACCGGCAACGCCTCCGTCGCGAACAACACCAACGCCAACCCCACCACCGCAAACACCACCACCATATCCACCGACAACCCGAACGGCAACGCTAGAGGACAGAGAGACATACACCCCGCTACGGTAACCCCCAATAAGAAACCACTCGCCACGCAACGAAACGCTTTACCGCCACCGACGGCAAGAAACAGACGCGGGACCGTGGGGTAGCTTGGCATCCTTCAGCGTTTGGGACGCTGTAACCCCGATTCAAATTCGGGCGGTCCCACTTCTCTACGATTTCTTTCGACAGGGACCCGGATGTGACTCAGCCATATAGTCAATAAAGACTATATTGTATTTGTCGTATAGAATGAGCATGGAGACGCACCAGAAAGGCGACTTCACGGAGGCCGTCGTCATCGCCGAGTTGAAGCGACGGGAAATTCCCGTCTCGATACCGTTCGGGGACAACGAACGGTACGACGCGGTGGTTGAAACGCCCGAAAGCGAGTTTCTCCGCGTGCAAATCAAAACGGGCTGGCTCGCGGACGGCGTCGTGCAGTTCCACGGGAAGAGCCAGCACACGAACTCGCGAGGGAACACGTACAAGGAGTACGACGGTGACGTGGACTACTTCGCGGTCTACTGCCACGACCTCGAAGAGCTGTACTGGATCGGTGAGAACGAGTTCGAAACGTCACTCGCACTCCGGGTAGAGGAACCGATGGTCACACAACCCTCGATAAATTGGGCGTCGACATACGAGTTCGACGAGCGGTGGCCGCCGGAGAGCAACGGGGAGGAGACGGGTGGTGTAGTAGAGCGGACGGTGGCGGAGTTGCGGGGGCGTGGGGTGCGTGTGTTCGAGGCGGGTGCGGACGAGGCGTACGACGTGCTCTTGGCGTATCCGGACGGGGGGTTCGCGCGGACGAGTGTTCGACCGGGGTCGGTGACGGAGGGGCGTGTTCGGTTCGATACGGGTCGGACGCGAGCGCCCGGGGCGGACGAGGTAGACCTCGTAATAGTCGCGTGTGAGGCGTTGGAGGACGTGCTCGTCGTGGAGCGGGAGGCGTACGAGAAGAGTATGAGTTTTCGCGTCGAGGAGCCGGGACAGCGCCATCCTGGGACGAATCTCGTCGCGGAGTACGCGTTCGGTGCGCGGTGGCCGGTGGGTTAGTCGGCGTCGAGGCGGTCGCGGAGGGCGTAGGCTGTGCCGCCGATGACGCCGGTGGCGGCGGTGAGCGCGCCGAATCCGGGTGTGGAGCCGGAGGTGGTCGTCGTCGGTTCGGTGGTGGTTGGGTTTTGGTCGAGGGTGGCGGTGCCGTCGTAGGCGGTGAAGAGGCTGTCGGGGCCGGGGAAGACCGTTGTGGTGGGGTAGGCGTCGTTGTCGTCGACGTTGTGGTCGGGGTCGGTGATTGTGCCGGTGGTGAACGCGAGGTCGGTGTCGAGAGCGGTCGCGAGGGAGTTCTGGCGGGCGGTGGCGTTCCCGGGGGCGGCGGCGCTCCCGAGGAAGATGACGGCGCCGCCGTCCGCCTGGAAGGACTGGAGGGCGTCGAGTTCGCCGTCCACGAGGTCGTCCGCGGGGGCGGTGACGAGGAGCGCGCTCGCACCGTCGAGGACGCCGGAGGTGTAGTCGTTCACGCCCTCGATACCGTGGTCGACGCCTTCGAGGTAGCGCTGGTAGGTCTGCGCGCTCTCCGCGGAGACGCCGTAGGAGGCGTCGAACTGGCCGTGGCCGCCGTCGATGGCGAGGTAGCCGTCGCGCTCCGAGAGCGCGGTGGCGAGGTTGGTGAGGAACGCGTAGTTCCCGTAGGACGTGGCGTCGTCCGCGAGGTCAAGGAAGCCGTAGTCGTCGGCGAGGAACGTGCTCGCGACGAGCGCGACCCGGTTTGCGGGGTCGGCGGCGGCGAGCGGCGCGTCGGCGCGGGAGGTGGACGAGTGGGCGGCGACCACGACTGACTCGGCGGGAACCCCGCCGCCGGTGGCGGTGAGCGGGACGGCGTTCGGGAACGCGAGCGACTCCACGGGGACGTTGGCGAGCGTCGGACTGTCGTCGGGGTCGCTCTCCGTCCAGACGCCTGTGCCATCGGCGCGCGCGTCGAGTTCCGCCTGGACGAGCGCGTCGTGGCCGGCGTACCCGGAGTCGTAGACGCGGCCGTGGCCGGTTTCGACAACAGTCTCCGACCAGTTCGTGTCGTACTCGCCGGTGTCGTCGGCGTCGTAGTGAACGCTGGCGAGGAGGCGGCCGTACGGCCCGCGAACGCCCTCGTTGGGGTCGAACGCGAACTCGACCGTCTCGTCGGCGAGCGTCTCCTCCGCGAGCATGGACGCGTTCGCACCCCACTCGGCGAGGTAGGGGTACTCACCGTCAACGTCACGACCGTCGGGTTCGTCGGCGAGCCCCTCCCACTCGTAGGGGTTCTCCGCGTCCGCGTTCGCGGCCGTCTCCGGCGTGTCGATGCCGAGGATTCGGATGGTTTCGGTCGCGCCGCCGTCGAGTTCCACGTCCACGGTGTCGCCGTCGGCGACGTTCGTCACGGTCGCGGTGTAGCGCTCCCCGACCTCGAACGTCGGGCCGCTGTTGATTCCCTCGCGGGGCGCGAAGTAGGGGAGACCGGTGTTGAACTGGTCGGTCCGGACGACGTACGGCGCGCCCGCGTTGTGGTCGGGGTCGACGATTTCGGTGTCGTTAAAGCGGAACGCGAGGTCGAGCGCGTTCGCGATTTCGTTGAGTTCGTCCGTCCGGTCGTAGCCGCCGTAGTCGGCCTGGTGGTGGAGGAACACCGCGCCGCCGCGGTCGCGGAACGACCGGACAGCGTCGAGTTCGGCGTCGGAGAAAGCGTCCGGGGACGTGACGACGACGGCGTCCGCGTCCGGGAGGTCGGCGGCGAGGCTGGTCGGCGACTCGACGGTGTAGCCGTTCGACTCCGCGTACGACTCGAAGCGCGAGAACTTCGAGAGCTCGTAGTACTGGCCGTGGCCCTCGTCCCAGAGAACGGTACCGCCGCCGACGTGCTCGTCCCAGACGTTCAGGAGGAACTCGTCGTTCCCGGACGCGAAGTCCGTCTCGTCAGTGGCGAACGGCGCTCCCAGTCCGACCACGGAACCGTCGACGGCGACGAGCGGCGGCCGACTGTTCGGGTAAGGCACGGTGTCGCCGTTCCCGTCCTCGTCGACGGCGGTCGCGCTCTCGTGCGCCCAGACCGCGACGTGGTCGTCGGCGAGTCCGGAGTTCATCGAGTCGTCGAGGAGGGCGCTCGTCGAGTCGAAAACGAGCGGCCGAATCGTTTCCTGAGGGAGGGCGGTGGCGTGGCCGGCGGTCGCGGCGGCGGCCGTGCCGGCGACAGCGGTCTTGAGGAAGGCGCGACGGCGCATATCGACCACTGACGAAATGGTCGGAAAAAGATACCTATGATGTCTATATAGTCGGAGTGTTGGGAAGGTTCTTACGCGAGTACGCCCTACCCCGGAGAGAATGGCGCAGTCCCAGGACCAGGAACTCACGGAGCGCTTCGAGACGTTCTTCCGCCGGTACTACAGCGACGAGGTCGGCGCGCTCGCGCGGCAGTACCCGCGGGACAAGAAGTCACTCGTGGTCGACTGGGACGACCTCTACCAGTTCGACCCGGACTTCGCGGAGGACTACGTCCGCCACCCCGACCAGTTACAGGAGGCCGCGGAGGAAGCGCTCCGCGTGTACGACCTCCCCATCGACGTGTCGCTCGGCCAGGCGCACGTTCGCGTGCGCAACCTCGGCGAAACCACGGAAATCCGGAGCCTGCGCGCCGAACACATGAACACGTTCGTCGCCGTGCAGGGTATCGTCCGGAAGGCGACGGACGTGAAGCCGAAGATTCAGACCGCCGTCTTCGTCTGTCAGCGCTGCGGGAGCGAGCAGCACGTCCCGCAGGGCGACGGCGGCTTCCAGGAACCCTACCAGTGCGAGTCCTGCGAACGCCAGGGCCCCTTCCAGCTGGACTCCGAGAAGTCCGAGTTCGTGGACAGCCAGAAGCTCCGCATCCAGGAGAGCCCCGAAGGCCTCAGCGGCGGGGAGACGCCGCAAGCCATCGACGTCCACATCGAGGACGACATCCCGGGCCGGGTGACGGCGGGCGACCACGTCACCGCGACCGGCGTCCTCCGCCTCGACGACTCGAACACCGACGACGACTCCCCCGTCTTCGACCACTACATGGAGGGGTCGTTCATCGAAATCGAGGACGAGGAGTTCGAGGACATGGAAATCAACGAGGACGACAAGGAGGACATCGTCGAAATCTCCCAAGACCCCGAGATTTACGAGACGATGGTCGACTCCATCGCGCCCTCCATCTACGGCCACCGACAGGCCAAACTCGCGATGCTCCTCCAGCTCTTCTCCGGCGTCACCAAACACCTCCCGGACGGCTCCCGCATCCGCGGCGACCTCCACATGCTCCTCATCGGAGACCCCGGAACGGGGAAGTGCGTCGACGGAGACACTCGCGTAACTCTCGGTGACGGCTCCGAGCGCCGGATTCGAGACCTCGTCGAGGAGAACCTCGACGACCCGAAACCCGTGGACGACGGCGTGTGGGACGACGCGGACATCCCCCTTCCGTCGATGGCCGCGGACGGCAGGCTCACCGAGCGCCGCGCCACCCGCGTCTGGAAGCGCGAAGCCCCCGAGCGGATGTATCGAATCCGAACGGCGAGCGGAACAGAACTCGAAGTCACGCCGTCACATCCGCTTTTCGTACGAGAGAGTACGCAACCGACTGCGAAACGAGCGGACCGACTTGACTGCAGATGCGAGGTAGCTGTTACACCACGCACTGCCACAGATGGCGGAACGGTCTCCGCCGAAACACGGAGTTCCGAATCCAGGAAGGTTTCGTGGGAGCGCATCGAATCCATCGAGACCGTAGAACCCAGCGAGGAATGGGTGTACGACCTCGAAGTCGAGGGAACGCACACGTACCTCTCGAACAACGTCGTCTCGCACAACTCCCAACTGCTCTCCTACATCCGTCACATCGCGCCGCGGTCGGTGTACACGTCGGGGAAGGGGAGTAGTTCGGCCGGTCTCACTGCGGCCGCTGTCCGCGACGACTTCGGTGACGGCCAGCAGTGGACGCTGGAGGCGGGCGCGCTCGTGCTCGCCGACCAGGGTATCGCGGCGGTGGACGAACTGGACAAGATGGCACCGGACGACCGCTCGGCGATGCACGAGGCCCTGGAGCAACAGCAGATTTCGGTGTCGAAAGCGGGTATCAACGCCACCCTCAAATCGCGCTGTAGCCTGCTCGGGGCGGCGAACCCGAAGTACGGGCGGTTCGACCAGTACGAGCCCATCGGGGAGCAGATTGACCTCGAGCCCGCGCTGGTGTCGCGGTTCGACCTCATCTTCACGGTGACGGACAAGCCCGACCCCGAGGAGGACTCTCGGCTCGCGCGCCACATCCTCCAGACGAACTACGCGGGCGAGCTGAACACGCAGCGGTCGAAAGTGTCGTCGAGCGAGTTCAGCGAGGCGGAGGTCGAAGAGCAGACAGAGGAGGTCGCGCCCGCCGTCGACCCCGAAATCCTCCGGAAGTACATCGCGTACTCGCGGCGGAACGTCTACCCGACGATGACCGAGGAGGCCCGACAGGCCATCGAGGATTTCTACGTCGACCTCCGCGCCGAGGGGCAGGGCGAGGACGCGCCGGTTCCCGTGACGGCTCGCCAGTTGGAGGCGCTCGTGCGACTCGCGGAAGCATCTGCGCGCGTCCGGCTGGCGGACGAGGTGACGCAGGAGGACGCGGACCGAGTCATCGAAATCGTCCGCTCCTGTCTGCAGGACATCGGCGTCGACCCGGAGACGGGCGAGTTCGACGCGGACGTTGTGGAGACGGGACGGTCGAAGACCCAGCGCGACCGCGTGAAGAACATCCGGAGCATCATCGGCGAGATTCAGGAGGAGTTCGAGGAGGGTGCGCCCATCGAGGAGGTGCTCGACCGCGCGGAGGAGGTCGGGATGGAGGCGTCGAAGGCTGAACACGAGATAGAGAAGCTCAAGCAGAAGGGCGAGGTGTACCAGCCGAGCCAGGGCCACCTCAGGACCACGTAGATGGACCGGATTAGCGCGCTCCGGAACGTGGAGGACGCCCTGTCAGCGTACGAGGATGGCGACCTCGACCTGGAGGGGATGGAGGAGCGCGTGCTGGGCGTGCTCCGGACGTACGCGACGGAGTTCGAGGCGGAGTCCGCGCTGGCGGCGTACCGGGCGCGTGGCGACGCGCGAGCGGACGGCCTGGTCGTCGTCGCCGAGTCAGCGGACGAGGCGCGCGAGCGCGTCCGCGACCTCCTCGACGCGGAGGACGCCGAGTTCGACCTCGAACACGTCGGATAGTAACTTATTTTAACTCTAGTTTCCTATAGAAGTTAGTGTTGCTCGTGGTGACGTACTCCCGGGGCGCGCGGCAGACGCTCCGGACGATGTGCGGGACGTACGACGAGACGGTCGTGCGGCGGTTCGGGCGCGCCGCGCTGTTCGCGGAGACCGAACTCGGGGCGTTACTCGCGCTCCGCCTCCGCGCGAAACACGCCGGCGACGTGCAGGTCGAACGCACCGAGCCGTGGAACGAGTTCCGGGACGCACCCGAACGCGTCCGGGACGCCGCGTCGGCGTACGAATCCCGAGATACCGCAAGCACGCCCTACGCGAAGTTCCGCGCGGGAACCGACCACCCGACCACCGACGCGTTGCGGGACGCCGAGCTGTGAGGCTCGACATCGCGGGGGCTCGCGTCCGGGGACTGGCGGTCGACCTCCGCGGCCGCGATATCGACCCCAACCCTCTTCTCGCCGCGATACGCGACCCGCGAGACGACCGCGTGCGCTGCCGGCGTCCCGGTCCCGCGCACGCCCACATCGGGTATCTCGGCCCGAAAACGCCCGCACCGGACGCGACGGTGCTCGCGGCGGTCGCAGCGTCCCGCGGACTCGAACCCGCGGCGGGCGCGCCGCCCGCGGACTCGGCGGCCGAGCGGCGCGCGGTCGCGGCGGCGACGGCGGACGTGGTGGCGCTCCGGGAGCGCGTGGAGCGCGCGAGCGGCCGACTCGAAGCCCTCCGCGACCTCGATACCGACACCGAAGAGGCCGCGGCCGACCTGCGGCGCGCGACGCTCGAACTCACCGACGCGGAGACGGAGCGCGTCGCCGCCGAACAGCGCCTCGACGCCGCGGAATCCCGGTTGCGGCGCGAACGTAACGCTCGCGAGTCCGGCCTGCGACGGGCGGACGCCCGACACAACCACCCCGAACGCGCGGCGGCAGCACGCGCCGCGCTCGCGCGACCGCTCGTCGACCGGGCGCGCGCGGCGGTCCCCGACTGGAAGGCGAACGCGCTCGCCGCCGCCCGCGCCGCCCGCACTCGCGCACCCGTCATCGTCGAGAACGGCCCGTTCCGCCGGGCCGCACAAGCCGCGGCGTGCCTCGGCGCGCCCGTCGTGCTCCTCTAACTTCAAGTAGGAATCCGCGGCCAACGAGGACCATGAATCACGACGCCCGAACCGTCGAACGCGGGGACGTGACGCTGGTCGCGGTGCTCGTCGAGAACACCACCGACCGCGAGCGCGGCGTCCGCGTGACGAACCTGCTCGACGGGCCGGTGTGGCCGCCGCGAACGAACGGCGTCCCCGACGACGGCTGGAGCGAATCGGGCTACGAGGGCGTGCTCGCGCCCGGCGAACGCCGCGGCGTCGGGTACGCGACGCCCGCGCCGCCCGCGCCGAACCCGGTCCGCGTCGACCCGCTCGAACGAGCGCCGGCAGCGACACCGAATCCGGACCCGGTACGGGACCTCCCGGACCCGCGGCCGCCCCGGGACGCGCTCGGTTCGTCGGTGCCGGCGGCGGTGACGGACTGGCTGGACCGCGTGGAGTCGCGCGGCCGGCCGACCGAGAGGGAGCGGGACGTGCTGGAGCGAGCGGCGCGACTCCGGGAGGACGCGTGATTCTCGCCGTCTGCGGCGGGAAGGGCGGCGTCGGGAAGTCCACGGCGGCGTTCAACCTCGCGGCGCTCCTCGAAGCGGTGGTCGTCGACGGCGACCTGGCGATGGCGGACCTTCCGACCGCGCGCGGCCCCGACTTCCACGACGTGCTCGCAGGCCGCGCGAGCGCCGTGGAGGCGGTGCGCGAGGACGGGGCCGTTCGGATTCTCCCCTGCGGGCGGTCACTCACCGGCGCGCGAGCCTGCGACCTCGACAGCATCGAGACCGCGCTCGCGGCGGTCGAAGACGAGTACGGCGATGTCGTGGTGGACTGCCCGGCCGGGCTGAACGCGGCGGTCGGCGCGCCGCTCGCCGCCGCGGACGCGTGCGTGCTCGTGACGACGCCCGCACCGGCGGCGCTCGCGGATGCGCTCAGGACGAGGGCTCTCGCGCGCGAACTGGACGCCGGCCTCGCAGTGGTCGCGCTCAACCGAGCGAGCGGAGAGGGCCGGGAGTCGTACGAGCGGACGTTCGGCGGGCCGGTCGTGCGAGTGCCGGAGCGGGAGGAGGTGGTGCTCGCGGGAGCGCGCGGCGTTCCTGTGGTGCTGTCGCGGCCCGACTCGCCGGCGAGCGCGGGGTTCCGACGGCTCGCGGCGCAGGTTCAGTCCAGTGCGCGGTAGGTGCTGCGGAGCGTGACCGGCGTCACGTCGGCGACCGCCGCGGCGTCGGCCTGCGTGACGGCGTGCTCGGTGTCGCGCGCGGCGGCGTAGAGGCAGGCGGCCGCGACGCCGCTCGGGTTCTTCCCGCCGACAGCGAAGTCGTCGAGGAGGCCGCGGGCGCGACGCTCGAGCGCGGGCGGGAGGTCGAGTTCGGTGGCGAACCGCGGGAGGTACTCGCGGGGGTCGATGGGGCCGACGGGGAGGCCGAGGTCGCGGTTCATCGCGGCGTAGGCGGCGCGGAGTTCGTTCCGGTCGGCGCGCGCGACCGCGACGACCTCGCCGACGGTGCGGGCGACGTTGTTCGTGCGGCAGACGGCGTAGACCGCCGCGGCGGCGAACCCTTCCAGGCTGCGGCCGCGCAAGAGGGATTCGTCCTGCGCGGACGAGAACAGCGCGCACGCCTGGTCGCGCACGCTGTACGGGAGCGACAGTTGGCCGACGACACGGCGGATTTCGGTGAACGCGTACACCTTGTTTCGGTCCGTTTTGGTGGCGATGCGGGCGCGGTCGTGCTGGCGGCGCATCCGCGCGAGACGGCGTCGTTTTCGCCCCTTCACCCGCGTACTGTGGCCGATTTCGGTGGAGAGCCCGCGGTCGTGCCGGGAGCGCGTGAGCGGCGCGCCGGTGCGTTCGCGTTCGTCGGCGTCGCACGCCCGCCACTCCGGCCCGCAGTCGAGGGGGTCGTCGGCGACGACCAGCCCGCACTCCGTGCAGACGGTCTCGGTGCGTTCGGTGGTGAGCGAACCCTGGCATTCGGGGCAACTTCGACTCATCACTCCACGCTTGGCCCCACACGACTATTTAAACGAGCGTGGAATCAGGGGTTCGGCCCCCGAACCGGCGGGAGGAACGTCCCGGTAACCGTGGCGTTCGGACGAGATGCGACGCAGTCGTCGTATTTTCCCGGGAAAGAATTATGTACGAAAGTGATAGAGAGTGACGGTATGGCGCTGTCGGACATCGCGGCGGGACTGGAGGTGACGACGACCCAGCGCGAGCGCGGGCCGACGACCGTCGACGGGACCGAACGCGCGCTCACGGACCGCCTCGTGCCGTTCGCAGCCGACCTCCCGTGTGACGCGGCGACCGCGGCGGCCCTGCTCGACGCGTACTCCGCCGGCGGACGCGTCGAGGACGCCGCGCGCGCCGCGGGACTGGCGCCGGTGGCGGGCGCGAAGG